>NZ_LBMG01000036.1 GCF_001005315.1 Kordia jejudonensis | reverse complement strand
GATAGATGCCCGTTTTGTTTTTAAAGGCTCTAGAGAAGGAATCAGGAGATTTAAAACCTAATTCTGATGCAATAGATTTTATATCATACGAACGAAAAAGCTTGTCTTCTTTTAGTTTTTCTAATGCATAATTGATACGTAAATTGGTAATGTATTGAATGAATTTTTGTTGTTTTTCTGCATGAATCACTTTGGATAAATACGCTTTATTCGTTTTTGTTTTTTTGGCAACAAAAGCCAAATCACAATTCACATCTAAAAACTGTTTTTTCTGTTCAAACTTTGTAAGTTCAGTAAGTATTTTTTGAACTTTTTCTTCATCAATAGTTAACGTAGATATTTTCTTTTCTCTTTTAACTTGAACCGCATTCTTTTTTGTTTCCAATTCTCTTAAAAGAGTGTCGAATTTAATTTGATTTAGACGCGTTTTCTTTTTACTGTAAACGATGTAAATTAAAAGAAGAAATATAAGAATGACTATCACAATTAGTGCAATAGAATAATTAGTTTCTTTTTCTTCCTTAGTAAGTAATAGCTTTTTTATTTCTTCTTCTAAATTCTCAATATTATGATCTTTGATAGAAGTTTTTACAACATTACTTATATGCTCATTAATTCTATTATTTTCTTGATACGATTCCCAGTATTTTAAAGCATCTTTTTTATTCCCTTTTTTATTATAAAGATCTATTAAATTATAATATGTTTTATTTAAGAGAATATAATTTGTAGCATTTTTTTTAGAAACAGAATCAGTTTTTCTAAAATAGGTAATTGCATTTTCTCTATCATTTAGTTCTTTATAACTTGCGGCTAAGTAATAATATATACTTTGAAAAAGCGTATTGTTATTTTCTTTAATAGCCTTATTTTTCACATGATTTAATTGAGAAATAGCTTCTAAATAGTTTCCTCTTGCGTAGTCAATAATTCCTTTTTCGGCTAAAAAATAGATGTGTCCTGATTCATCATTACTTTTTTGTATTTTTTCTAAGCCTATATTATTATAAATTTCAGCAGAATCTAATAAGCTATTTTTTAAGTCTGTATTATTATTTCCATACTTAATATAAGTATCACTTATGGCAAGTAGTGTATTTATGTGATCAATGTCATGATATGCATTTTTGTTTGTTTTGGACGCCTCTATAATATTTTGATAATTTTCTAATAATATTTTTAAAGCAGCTTTTTGATCATCTAAAATATTCTCAATCAAAGCGATATTATTAGAAGTCAATAATGCCATACGCTTATTATTATCCTTATAAAAATTATATGCTTCTTTATAATTATCAAAAGATTCTTCGTATTTTCCGTAATCATAAAAGAATTTTCCCTTGAGAAAAATACTGAGTGTTTCTAGGTTTTTATCCTTTAAATCCTCTCTCGCAATCTTTTTAGAAATATCTATATATTCAAAAGCTTTTTCATGATTTCCTTTATTATTTTCTATGATTCCATATCGTTTGTTGGCGTTGAATAAATCAGTAGAATTACCACTTTTTTTTGCCATGTCAAAAAGTTGACTAGCATACACTTTTGCCTTGTCAATATCAGAATATAAGTATTTTCTATATGAGGTTTCTAATTCCTCATACGAATACCTTGTTAAAGAATCAATCTCTTGTGAAAAGGAATTTTGTAGGCATAAAAATAATAGTAAAAACACAACTAATCGTATGTGTTTCGAGGGATTAGTAACAGGCATAAAAGTGAACATGTAAATATGAGTAAACAATTGACGGCGACGAATATCACTACCAATTAAAAAAGCTAAGGTCTGTCACAAATCTAACAAAATATTTAAAAGGACTGGGAACAAACTTAACATATATCTTACTAAAACGATAGCTACGACAATCTAGTATTGCTCAATCCTAAGATTTCTTTTGTTTAGTGGAAATTTTGCTCATTATTAATATTTAAAACTGATTACTGTAGAAAAAGAAATTTGAAATCATTAAATCTAGTGCCAAAAAAAGCCTGAATTATTTAAAATTCAGGCTTTTCAATACATTTTAATTTCTAACTAGAACTAGCAGTTTAAGCTTGGTAAATTAGCACTACAGTTACATGTTTGAGTGTCAGTTCCAGATTCATTCATTGTGCCGCCAGGACAGGTTGCACTTACTGGAACGGTCGGTATCGTTGGGCAAGTGCTAGCACCTTCATTAGTTAAACACGTATAAATAGTTTCACTAGGGCAAACATCAGAAATCATAGTACCTCCTTTGATCATATGTAAGCTATTAATAGTAGCGATGCTTCTTTTTCCTAAATTTAATTTGCGTTTTTTCTTCATTGCAATAGAGTTTAATAGATTATGATTGAAAAGTACTCATTCAAGCGTGTGTTTCAAAAATAACACAACTACAATTGTCGTATTGTAGATACTAAAATAGTAATGCTAAGTGTTGATTTTATTGATGTTTTTGATATAATAAGAAGGATAAATTCCTGTATTTTTCACAAAGGCTCTGGAGAACATGTCGGAAGACTTAAAACCTGATTCTTCGGCAATAGATTTAATATCATACGATCGAAATACAGCATCATCTTTCAAACGTTCTAAGGCATAATCAATTCGTAAATTACGGATATAATCAATAAATTTTAATTGTTTATGGGTATGAATTATTTTTGATAAATAGGTTTTATTGGTTTTTGCTTTTTTGGCTACAAATGCTAAATCACAATTTTTATTTCGAAACCATTCTTTTTCTTCAAACTTGTCTAAGGCTTTTAATACTTGTGCCACTTTTTCATCATCAATACTAAGCGTTTTTAAAGATTTTGGAACAATAGTTTTTTCCTCTTTCTTTTCGTTGAGTTGTCGTATTAGTTTTTGAAAAGCAATTTTGTTTTTTCGCTTTTGTCTACTATAAAAAATAAAAAAACCAATTAGTGCAATGGCTAGTATACCAATAATTATGATTGATTTAGAGCTTTTATCATTCAGATTTTTAATTTCAGAATTTAAAACTTTTAAATCATATTTCTCATGAATATCTTTCCGAACAGTGCCTGTCAAACGTTCGTTAATACGATCATTTTCAATATATAGATTCTGATATTTAGACACATTAGTAAAATCTTTTCGATCTGTATAAATTTTCACTAAAGTATAATATACAGTTTGGAGTATAGTATAATTTGTACTTGTCTTTGCCGTTATTGAGTCAGTTTTTTTAAGATACAATATAGCATCATCAATCTGATTTATTTTTTTATAACATATCCCTTTGTGATAATATATAGCAGTTAATAATCCTGGGTTTTGAAAATTTTTACTTTTTTCTAAAGAAGCATCAAAATACGCTAAAGCTAGTTGAATGCTGTCTTTTTCCTCTAAAATAATTCCTTTATCTGCTATGAAAGAAATATTGGCTACAATATTATTTGTGATTTCCGACTCTTTTAATCCAATTCTGTTGTATATAGAAGCTGAGTCAAGCAAACTATTTTTTCTTTCAGGATTTTTAATAGCTTTTCGAACATACGCGTCACTTAAAGCTAATAAAATGCTAACATAAGATTCGTTGCCATATTGTTTTTCCTTGTTTTTTTCAGATAAACTCAAATATGTTTTGTAGTTTTTCAATAAAAGTTGGATTGCGCCATCTTGATCTCCAAGAATATTTTTTAATAATGCAATATTGATTGAAATATAATTTGTTCTTGCTTTATTATCAGTATTTTTATAATAATTGTAGGCTTTTGTGTAACAAGAAAAAGCTTCTTCATACAAACCATTATTATAAGAAATATATGCCTTTGTAAAAACGCAATCAGCTTCCTTTTCCGTATCTTCTAATTGGTGTTTCGCAATATTTATAGCTGTATTAATGTATGCAATAGCTTCATCTGCATTTCCAAGTAAATCTTCAGTTTTAGCTAAATTCCTATACGCGAAGAATAATTTTTCATCATCTTTTTCAGTCGTAGCAATTTCAAGAACCTTTGTTATGTATATTTTGGCAGTTTTAGTGTCTGTAAAACGTATCTTTTGAAACTTCTCAGTCAATTCCTCATACGAATATACAGCCAACGAATCGGCTTGTTTTTCCTGCGAAAAGCCAAACAATGAAAACAATAAAACACAACAAAAAAGAAATTTTGATAAAAATTTAGAGGAAGAAAAAATGTACATGAAATTAATGGTGAAATAAATATAAATTAATACAACATGAATATAGGTAGTAGAAAAATGTAAATGTTACAATTAACTTAATACAAAGCTAATAAAATATTAATGGTATTATATTGGTGAATATACCTGTTTTCCATACTTTTGCACCCGATTTTAGAAAAACGACTGAAAACTAAGAGATATGACAGCGAAAGAAAAAATAACATTTGATGCGTTAATTGAGATTCCAAAAGGAAGTAGAAATAAATATGAATATGATTTTGATTTAAAGAAAATTAGATTCGATCGTATGTTGTTTTCATCAATGATGTATCCTGGAGATTACGGGTTTATCCCAGAAACATTAGCACTTGACGGCGATCCGTTAGATGTTTTAGTTTTAGGAACAGAACCAACATTTCCTATGTGTGTAATGGAAGTAAAACCAATTGGAGTATTCCACATGGCAGATGAAAAAGGACCAGATGAAAAAATAGTGTGTGTACCTGTAAGTGATCCTATTTGGAACAGTTACAACGATATTGAAGATTTAAATCCGCATCGAATAAAAGAAATCACACACTTCTTTCAAGTATACAAAGATTTAGAAAAGAAAAAAGTTGATGTTGGTGGTTGGGGAAATGCCGAAGAAGCCTACGATATTGTTGACAAATGTATCGAACGTTACGAAGCTAGTGAGCACAAAATAAACGGTAACTTTACGATCTAAAGAAATAATACCTTACAATTATTTACAAAAAGCCTTCGAAATCGATTTAGAAGGTTTTTTTTTATGCTTGATTTTGTTACATTTACGCCGCTAAATAACAAATCAAATAAATAAATATGGAATCAATGATGATTTACATGCCAATAGTTGCAGCAGCACTAGGCTTAATCTACATGCTTATCAAAAAATCTTGGGTAATGAAACAAGATGCCGGCGACGGTAAAATGAAAGAAATCTCAGATTATATATACGAAGGTGCTTTGGCATTCTTAAAAGCAGAGTATCGCTTACTAGCAGTATTTGTAGTCATAGTGAGTATTGCATTATTTGTTGTTTCTATTGTTGTAGACACAACTCACTGGCTAATTGTAATTGCTTTTATTTTCGGAGCTTTCTTTTCAGCATACGCAGGAAACATAGGTATGAAAATAGCAACCAAAACAAATGTTAGAACAACACAAGCCGCACGTACAAGCTTGCCAAACGCTTTAAAAATATCTTTTGGTGGTGGAACGGTTATGGGACTTGGAGTTGCTGGTTTAGCAGTTTTAGGACTTACAGGATTCTTTATCTTATTCTATCAATACTTTATGGGAGGAGCTTGGACTTCTACAGGCGATATGACCATTGTATTAGAAACGCTAGCTGGATTCTCGCTTGGAGCTGAATCAATTGCATTATTTGCACGTGTTGGTGGAGGAATCTATACAAAAGCAGCCGATGTAGGAGCCGATTTAGTAGGAAAAGTAGAAGCAGGAATTCCAGAAGATGATCCTCGTAACCCAGCTACAATTGCAGATAACGTAGGAGATAATGTTGGTGATGTTGCAGGAATGGGAGCCGATTTATTTGGTTCATACGTAGCAACCGTATTAGCAGCAATGGTATTAGGAAACTATATCATTAAAGATATGGGCGGAAATATTACAGCAGAAGGTTTTGCTGGAATCGGACCAGTATTATTACCAATGGCAATTGCTGGAGCAGGAATTATTATTTCTGTCATCGGAACCATGTTGGTAAAAATCAAAAGTAACGAAGCGAAAGAAAAGCAAGTTATGGGCGCTTTAAATGTTGGAAACTGGACATCAATAGTATTGGTAGCAGTTGCTTGCTTCGGATTATGTGTATACATGCTTCCTGAAACCATGACTATGGAATTCTTCGGAGAAGGAAAAGTGCAAATATCAGCTATGCGTGTATTTTATGCTACGTTAGTTGGTTTATTTGTTGGAGGAGTTATTTCTTCAATCACAGAATATTACACTGGATTAGGTAAAAAACCAATCTTAGAAATCGTACAAAAATCAAGTACAGGAGCAGGAACAAACATAATTGCAGGTTTAGCAACAGGAATGATTTCTACATTCCCATCAGTATTATTATTTGCAGGTGCTATTTGGGCATCATACGCATTAGCAGGATTCTACGGAGTCGCTTTAGCAGCTTCTGCAATGATGGCAACAACAGCAATGCAGTTAGCCATTGACGCTTTCGGACCTATCGCAGATAATGCAGGAGGAATTGCTGAAATGAGCGAACAAGACCCAATTGTACGTGAGCGTACAGATATCTTAGATTCAGTAGGAAACACAACAGCAGCAACAGGAAAAGGATTTGCTATTGCTTCAGCAGCCTTAACATCATTAGCATTATTTGCAGCATACGTAACATTCACAGGAATTGAAGGAATCAACATCTTCAAAGCACCTGTATTAGCAATGTTATTTGTTGGAGGAATGATTCCAGTAGTATTCTCTGCATTAGCAATGAATGCCGTAGGAAAAGCAGCGATGGAAATGGTTTACGAAGTACGTCGCCAGTTCAAAGAAATTGCAGGAATTATGGAAGGTACAGGAAAACCTGAATATGACAAATGTGTGGCTATTTCTACAAAAGCATCGTTAAGAGAAATGATGTTACCAGGATTGTTAACCATCGGATTCCCATTAGCGATCGCATTTATTCCAATGATTTTTGGAATGGACAACTTAGCGATCGCAGAAATGTTAGGTGGATACATGGCAGGAGTTACCGTAAGTGGTGTACTTTGGGCAATTTTCCAAAACAACGCTGGTGGAGCTTGGGATAACGCTAAAAAATCTTTTGAAGCTGGTGTTGAAATCAACGGAGAAATGACATACAAAGGTTCTGACGCACACAAAGCGGCTGTAACTGGAGATACAGTTGGAGATCCTTTTAAAGATACTTCTGGACCATCAATGAACATCTTAATTAAACTTACTTGTTTAATTGGATTGGTAATTGCACCAATCTTAGGAGGACATTCAGAGGATACTGCAACGGCAGAAGAAGTAAACAAAAATGTAATTCAAGTAAATGTTGAAGAAACTACAAAAGAAAACGTAGCCATCAATGCAATTACATTAGAAGAAGAGCATATTTAGAAAAATGCTGATACACTATACAAGAGCCACATTCGTAACGTTTGTGGCTTTTTTATTTTTTAGTGTATACATAAATTGTAAACCAAATAGCTTCTTTCGATTTAAATTCAATGACTTGGTCAGCTTCCCAAGCTGGAATATCAAAATCATGTGTTACGATTCTAGCGCCAACGCGCAATTCGTTTTCTAACTTTTCAGAAAGTTGTCCTAAGGTATTTCTCGTTAAGTATAAAATAAGCGCATCTGCATTCGATAGATCTACATCCGAAAAATCGCTTGCGATAATTTGTATCTTATCCGAAGCTTTCTCTTTCTTAATATTTTCAGCCGCCGCTTTTAGTGCAACAGGTAATATTTCATAACCAATACAAGTAACATCCGCAATTTTTCGTGCCGCAAGTAAACTTCTAGCATCGCCACAACCTAAATCTAGAAGCGTTTCGCCATCTTTTAAATTCAGAAGACGTAATTTTTCTAAAACCACTTCATGATGGGTAAGTTCATAAGGTTCGCCTGATTCAGTGAATATAGTTTGTGATTTCATACCGTTTTAGAGCGAATGTAATTGTTGCTGTAAGTCTTCAAAAGTATCAGACAAATAGAATGCACACATACTTTTTAAGCGAATAATTAGCTCTTGGTGCACAAATTCTCCTTGTTCGTTAGTACGTGCTAAAAACGCTTCTACACCGTATTGCTCAATAATATGTTGATCTTGTTCAAAACTGTTCGTGCCAACTAACAAACCTTTCACAGCGGCTTTCAAATCATTGCAAAATAACAACGCTACTTTATCTGCTACAATTTCCATCAATCTGGACGTAATCAGTAAATTTTGAGAATCATTGGCTTGCGATTTTTCTTTGCTAAAAGGATTCAGGTTAAACTTTTCACTGACATCCATAATGCCTTGTCCTTTTTCAGCAACATTGGCAACTTGTTCCACACGATTGATAATTTTACCATACTTTTCAACACTTGCAATATTTCCAAAAATCTTCCCAATATTCCCCACAAAAGGCAACACGGTTAGCAACATACTTACAACGGTAAATCCTTTATCAGCGGCTCCACGCCAAACATCTGTTGAGGTAATTTTTGAATGCTCAAAATACATATGCGCCAATTCGATAGCCACCAAAAAAGTAAGCGCATTTGTTTCCAAATAACGATCGTGTTCCGTGTTTAAAAAATCGACACCAATCATCAAAAAAGAAGGTTTTCCTTCCACACCAATCACTGAAGTTGCATACGTTCCACGCCCAATATAACATTCTGGAACGTTTATTTGTAACGCATAGCAAATTGCCGTAATACGTTCAATAATTTCAGGATAATTGTGTGTGTTCAATCGATCTGAAAAAGAAATAACAGATTCATAATCAGGCGGATTCAACGCTGCAATAAAATTATTCAACGAATCAAAAAAGCCTTTTGCATTTTTAAAACAACTCGGTACAACTTGCTTTAAAACTTCTTTCTTTTCCAAACGTTCATATGCGTTAGAATGTTCTACAGTTGCAGTAGTTAAGACTTTGGTTTGTAATACTTCCTGAATCGTTTTTGCTTTCTGTTGATATACTTCATGCGACAGCAATGCTTCAATTCGTGACTGTTTTAACGGTTGCAATTCGGCAAGTTTATGGATCGTTTCAGAAGTGTCCTCTTCTAGCTGTTTTTGAATGAATAATATAGATTCAAGAATGTTGATTTTTAACTGTTGTCCGCCTTCGCCTTCCAATAAGTTTGTGGAATTTGTCGGAAGCAAATCAGTAATACTATCATCAGGAAGCGTTTCGTAAATAGTTTTGTAAAGTGAAATTGCTGCTGAAAATCGCACTGCATTTGTGAGATGTTTGGCATAATTCAAGTTGAATTCAAAAATGACTTCTTCCTTTTTTTCTTTAGCACTAAACAATTGATGTACGTGATCGTGATACTTGATTGTATGTGTCGCTGTTTCCTTCTTTTGAAACGGCTGCAAAAGCTGCAATATATTTTTTTGTTCCGTGTATGAAAGTTGCCAATCGTTTACAATGGAAACTAGATTTTCGCCAAAACTATCATGAACTGGAATGTGTTTTTCAAAAATCGTCCTAAGTGCTTCATGCTGCTCTTCCGTAACTTTGAGTCGTTTCAGATGAAGAATCAAGTCGCTTTTCAATTCGTTTCCAAGCAAATCACCTGTAGAACTTTGCAATTGAAATAAGCGTGAAGCGAGTGCCAAATGGATCTCTTTTTTGTGGTACTTTTTCACTAAAATATCGCCAAAAATGCCAATTCTATTTCCTGTATTTTGCATCACAGGAACTAATTCATGATACAGTGCATCGTTCATGAATTCTGTATAAAACGTTACCGAATCCGTACTAATTTTATCTTTTCCTGTTTTTTCTTCAATCGTAACGCTTTCGCCAGAAATGTCTATGGTTTTCATTTCGCCATCAGGAAGTTTTCCAACGATATACATTCTCACGGAAGTGACGACAAAATACCAAGTTGTACCTTTTGGATACGTATTCGTTGTATCGTTTAAAGCCAATTCGCTAACACCCAAAATGCTCAATACATATTCAAATGCTTGTAATTGGTGAAAAATATAATTCTTCGTAGTCAATGAAAGTGAGGCAACAAACGAAATATTTTCTGTGTTGTGAAGCGCATACAAATGATCATTTTGTTTGGACAACAAAAATTCTTGCAACTGTATAAAAAACGCTTGTGTTTCCAATTCAAAATCAGCCGCTTCTTTTTGCTCTTCGTACGTTGTGGGATTTATTGCTAAGGTTTCAGCACTTACATACACTACCGATTCGTTTTGTAATAATTGCAATCTCGATGCGGTAATAATACCTTTCTTTTCATTGGTTTCTCTGGCGTAATCAACTATAAAACCGTTGTGAACTTCTTTGAAAGTGGCATCTGTAGTTCCTGAATTTTCAAAAAAAGTAGCCAAAAGTGTTTTTACATCATACATTGAGAAATCACTAGAAACATAAAGCTTGGCAATTGTTTTTTTATTCTTGTCTTTTGAACCTTTAAAAAAGTTGAGCATAGGTATAGAAAATAACTTTTAGCATAGAAAATTAAACAATTTTAGGCAGAACTTATGATTTTTCATGTATACACGTACAAAAACTACGGTTAGTTGTTCATTATCAGTAAAATACAATTGTAAATTATACCTTCCATTCATAAAACAGCGCTACTTTTTATTGTGTTTGGACGTTAAATCGTATACATTTAGTACATAACCATTAAAATTTAAAATCATGAAAAAAAAGAAATTAATTACGAAATTGTCATTAGGAAAAACAGATGTTTCTAACTTATCAAATGTACGTGGAGGATATTATCCGCCTTTAGAAACGGATGATTCTGATTGTAATGGAACTGGAAGTGGCGGAAGCGGCGGAACGTATTCTAACAATTGTAGTGTAATAACTTGCGGAAATTGTAGAACTGCAGCGCATCCACTTTCCGATCCGTTACATTGCAGAACATGTCATACAGGTTGTTAAACTAAAAATAGCATGTATAAAAAAAGCCATTCGTAAAAGAATGGCTTTTGTATGTTGGTACATTATTTTTCTAAAATAATCCGTGTATTTCTGCATCAATTTTGTTGATAACGCTTCCTAAATCTTCAGGATTGTCTACAAAATCTAAATTATCTACATCTATAATGAGCAATTTTCCTTTGTCATATCCTGTAATCCAAGCTTCATAACGTTCGTTTAATCTGCTTAAATAGTCAATACTAATTGAATTTTCATAATCGCGACCACGTTTGTGAATTTGCGCAACTAAGGTAGAAATATCGGCACGTAAATAAATTAATAAATCGGGAGCGTCTACCAGCTTTTGCATCAATTCAAACAATGATTGGTAGTTTTCATAATCACGATTTGTCATTAATCCCATCGCATGAAGATTGGGTGCAAAAATGTGTGCATCTTCGTAAATAGTACGATCTTGAATGATTTTTTTGCCGCTTTCGCGAATTTGTAATACTTGTCTAAAACGACTGTTTAAGAAATAGATTTGAAGATTAAAACTCCAGCGTTCCATTTGCGTGTAAAAATCATCTAAATATGGATTGTCGACTACATCTTCAAAATGAGGTTCCCATTTGTAATGTTTTGCTAATAGTTTTGTTAACGTTGTTTTACCAGCGCCAATGTTTCCTGCAATTGCAACGTGCATGTGATTCTGTGATTAGGTGTTTGCTTTAAAATGTGACTGCCGGATTTTACAATCAATTTTAAAAATATTCGTTCTATTTATTCTTTTGTTGGTTTTTTGAGTTGAAACTGATACAATACAATTCCGTCGTAAATATACAAGATATCATCGTGAAGCGAAAACTGTTTTATAGCAATTTGGTCAGAAGGTAAATTTATAAGATAAACTTCCTCTTCCACGGCGTGATAAAGTCTCTTATCTTTCAGGAAAATGACTTCCGTATTGGTCATTTCAAAATCTGTAATACCAGTAATTTCTTGTTTTTGCAACAAACTTCCATAAATATTGTATGTGTATAATGCGCTTTCTGTGAGCACTCTACAGAAATTATAATTACTTTTTTGTGCGATAAATTTTTCTGGAATTGGCAAATTTTGAATCGTCGTTTTCTGTTGTACGTAATTAAATACTTCTAATTGTTGAGTATTGGTGTCAAAAATCCACAGATTTCGATCGGTTGCGGTTGTAGCTGCGGCTAAATTTTTAAAATTTTCAATCACATTAAAATCTGTTCGCTTGATTTCGTTGAGTGTATTATCTAACACAATAACAGTGTTGAAATTTTCGTAAAATAGCGTGATTTTCAGCGGATTTAGAATATCTACGGAGGTAATTTCTCCTAATTGAAAATTATTATACTGCCATTTTTTGCCATCTTTCTTTTTAATCAGAATGTTGTCCTGAATCATATACAAAGCGCCAAAACTGTCTACATCTATAAAACGGTCAACCGCCAAACTATCTTGTTGTTGCAAGGTTGCAGCAATGGTTTTTTGTCCGAACACACCTAGTGAACAACTTAAGAATATACTAAGGATGAAATATTTCATGACTGGCAAATTACAAAAAATGCGCCATTATTGGTGTAACAATGTGAAAATGTAGAAATGTTTCAATTTAAAGATTTGAAAATGTATTAATTTGAAGATGTAGGTAAACAAGTGATCTCGATACAAATTTACTCTATCTGACCTTTTTGTTAACTTTCGATTTCAAATTTGGAGGCAATTTTAGTTTTTTAATCTTTGAATTATTGAATTTTGAATCTTTAAATTGAGCAAAGCGAATCTAACATATCAATTTATAGCCAAAACCTCTGACGTTTACAATTTGAATCGCAGTATCATTCTTTAACTTTTTGCGAAGTTTTGTAATAAAAACGTCCATACTTCTGGCATTAAAAAAGTCGTCATCGCCCCAAAGTTTGTTCAAAATAAAAGTTCTGTCTAGCACATCATTTCGTTTTTCTGACAAATAAAAAAGCAATTCAGATTCGCGATGTGTAAGTTGGGTAACTTTTTCATTTTGAATCAATTGCTGTTTGGTATGATTAAATAGATACGTGCCAATCGGAATTTGTGTATGATCTTGTTTAATGTGAACTCGATCTAATAATGCATGAATGCGAACAATGAGTTCTTCCATGCTAAATGGTTTTTTTAGATAATCATTTCCACCATGTTGAAAACCTTCTATAACATCTTTTACTTGCGATTTTGCGGTTAAAAAAATGATAGGAATATTTGGATTTTCTTGGCGAATTTCTTTTGCCAACGTAAAGCCATCTTTTTTAGGCATCATGACATCTAACACTAAAATTTCGGGCTGTTCTTTTTGATACGTTTCGTATGCTTTTACACCATTTTCGCATAAAAACACTTCAAAATTTCGTGATTCTAAGCTTTCTTTTACAATTTGTCCCAAGGCAGGTTCATCTTCAGCAAGTACTAATTTTATGAATTTTTTCTTCATTTGGGCAGAGTTATTTTAAAAATGGTATGTTTTGCATCAGGAACTAACTGAATGGTTCCGTTGTGTTTTTCAATGATTTTTTTGGTGTAATACAAGCCAATTCCGAAACCTTTAACATCATGTGTATTTCCTTTCGGGATGCGGTAAAACTTGTCAAAAATCTTTTCACGTTGCGATTTTTCAATCGTATTTCCATCGTCAATCACTTTAATTTCAACCGTTTCTAGCACTTTGCTAATAGTAACTTCAATAGTGTCGCCACCATATTTCAAAGCATTGTCAATTAAATTCGTAATAGCATTTTCAAAATGAAACGAATCTAAATCGATCTGTACATATTCAGTATTGCTACTAAAAATAATACTTTTGCCAGTAGTTAAAGTTTGTTGCTTTTCTGTAATTTTTTCAACAAAATCAACCACATCTAACGGCTCTTTTTTTAGCAACAATTTTTCGCTATCTAAGGTCGCTGTTTCTAGCAATTTTTCCACCATCAGGTGTAACTTTTTCAACTGCTTTTCGGAAATTGACAAATATTTTTGAGCTTTTTCAGGATTTTTCATTGCACCGAAATGCTGAATTGCTTCCAACGCTGTAGAAATAGTCGTAATTGGCGTTTTAAATTCGTGTGTAATATTGCTAATCAAGTCGTTTTTAATTTCTGCCAATTGTTTCTGTTTATTAATAACATTCAGCAAATACAATAACGAACTAATAATGGCTAGCGTTAATAAAGTAGACAGTAAAATTCCCATAGAACTTTCCTTCAAGACTGCTTTTGAAATATTGGCATAGCGCAACTCTAATTTTTCAAAAGGACGTGAATAGGTCGATTTTGCATACGTTTTTAAAAATGATGAAGGAAGCGAATCTACATTTAACTCCGCAACAAGCTCTTTAGCATAATAGCGTTTTAATTGATAGGGAAGTGCAATTTGTTTTCTCTTAAATTCGATATCTAAAAACGATTGCAACTTTTTAAAATTAAGGGAATCTTCAGAAATAGAAATATACAACGATGAAACTTCTCTAAATAGCTGAACACTATCTTTATACTTTTGAAGATTATCATTAAAACGGGAAAATTTTGCTCTAACCGTTGATTCTGCGGAAACCAATAAAGAATCGATAGTTTTTTGAGGAAATTTCTTGCCTTCCTTTACGCGCGTATCAATAATAATCGTATCAGAATGATTGAAATTTTGATGATCAAGATGTCGTAAAATAGAATCAACATTCACGTTTTGAATTTTCGGTAAATTCCCAAGATTGCTAGCATCCATGGATACAAACATCAACTTGTCCTGCTTTGCAATGTCTGCATAATAAGCTTCTACCGCATTATCCAAACTAATCTGCACTTGATTGATAAATTGCTTCTTGTTAGTTTGATAGTTTTTATAATTCCAATACACTTGCACGGCTACTGTAGTAACAATTGTTGCAATAATGAAATATAAAATCCAAGAAAAGCGCTGTGACTTCATTTTTATAACATTTATGATTCAAATGTAAGAAGAACGATGCGATAACAAGTGATTGCTTAACACTCGTTAACAAAAAATAACTTTTCAGAAATGACGATTTATTGACAGAAAAAATAAATATAATTGTAGGTAAAGTATATTAAAAAATAATTTATCTTAGACTAATTTTTAACCTTTAAGACAATTTTAGTTATGAGAAAATCATTTTTATATCTGTTGGTATTACAATTTCTTTTTGTGGGATGTACACAAGAAGAAGCGTGTTATAGTTGCGATGAACGTGTTGATGCTTTTGTAAAAGAAAATTTAAAAGCCATTCAGCAAATGGATCGTTCAGAAATTATAACTTATTCCAATGAGCAACAACGCGCTATGTACAGAGCTTTATCGCCTGACAGAAAAAAAGAAATTTGGAAAGATAAATTCGCACAAATAAATTCCTTAGATTTGAGTTCGGGTGAACGCGAACTTATGCAAAAGTTTGAAGAATTTGTTAATCAAAGTGATTTTTCTTCGTTACTAACACAAAAAGGAAAAGACTATTTAAACAGCTTACGCGAAGAAGGCATGCAGCGATTCAATTGGTCGCAACGGTTTGTAGTCAGCGCGTTCGGTTACTTAGAAAATGTTGATAGAAACGGAATCGTTACACAAGGTACTAACACAGCTGAAAATGCATTTGACCCAGGAACACCAAAATGTGACTGCGATTGGGGATTTGGTTGTTTAGATGGACCTTGTGATAAAAGAAAAGACGCTTGTGATGTAACATTAGATAATTGTGGTTGGTTTTTTAGAGAACCTTGCGTGGGATTATGTAGACCAGATTTAGGATAATTTATGAAAAAAGAAACGAAAAAAAAGTACTTTAAGTATGTACTAAATTCCTTTTTAGGAATGTGTGTCTACTTATTTTATGGATTTATTTTCAATGGAAACAATTCAAAAATGTTTCCTGCTACCTGTATTACATATTTTTTACTTTCATTGTGGATGACAAGCAAGCGACCATCAAAATCCAAAGATATCAGTATTTCGTTTTTAAATACGCTAATTTTTATCACTTTAATCATTTTACCGATGCGATTAGCAACAGTTGCTGGAACTATGATTTATATAATTATGATGCCAATTAGTGAGTTGATGGGGAGTTGGGCACGGAAAAGTAAACTTCAATTTGCATACTTTCCAGTATTGTTACTGTTTGTCTGTATTATGGTAAGACCAAACGCAATTCACTACTTCAGAAACACAGATGCCTTTCAAAATAAAAAACTTCCTAACATTGCTTTTCAATCATTAAACCAAGAAAAAATAAACTTTGATACAGAAGTCACAGTTATAGATTTATGGTCAACAACCTGTGGTGTCTGTTTTGAAGAATTTCCCATATATGAAAAGCTCAGGCAAGAATTTGAAGGAAACGCAAAGATTAAGTTTTACAGTGCCAATGTTCCTTTACGTCGTGATACACGCGAAAAAACGCTGACTATCATCAAAGAATTGAACTATGATTACGAAACGGTATTTGCAGAAAAATTTGAAATGATTCGTGATAGTCTAGGAATCAACGGATTTCCCCATTTGCTCATTGTGAAAAATGACACGATTAAGTATTTGGGCGACATGGAAACCGATCGAAAAATTGTGTTAACTAACACAAGAAATGTGATAAAAGATATGTTAGAGTAAACATAGTAAGGTTTATATTTTGCTTACATTATATATGAAAAGAGAAACTAGAAAAAAATATCTGAAATATATCTTAAATTCCTTCTTAGGAATGTGTATTTACTTGTTTTATGGATTCATTTTTTTTGGAAATCATCCCAAAATATTTCCAGCGACCTGTATTACTTTTTTTTTGGTTAGTTATTGGATGACGTATAAAAGGTTATCAAAAGTAAAAGATATTAGTATTTCATTCTTGATGTCTTTTATAGCTTTAGTCATGCTTTTTATATCTGATAATTTATTGACAGTAGCTGGACAAGTGATTTATATAATTATGATGCCAATTAGTGAGTTGATGGGGAGTTGGGCACGGAAAAGTAAACTTCAATTTGCATACTTTCCAGTATTGTTACTGTTTGTCTGTATTATGGTAAGACCAAACGCAATTCACTACTTCAGAAACACAGATGCCTTTCAAAATAAAAAACTTCCTAACATTGCTTTTCAATCATTAAACCAAGAAAAAATAAACTTTGATACAGAAGTCACAGTTATAGATTTATGGTCAACAAGTTGTGGCGTT
>NZ_LBMG01000035.1 GCF_001005315.1 Kordia jejudonensis | reverse complement strand
ACCTGTGGTGTCTGTTTTGAAGAATTTCCCATATATGAAAAGCTCAGGCAAGAATTTGAAGGAAACGCAAAGATTAAGTTTTACAGTGCCAATGTTCCTTTACGTCGTGATACACGCGAAAAAACGCTGACTATCATCAAAGAATTGAACTATGATTACGAAACGGTATTTGCAGAAAAATTTGAAATGATTCGTGATAGTCTAGGAATCAACGGATTTCCACATTTACTAATTGTGAAAAATGATACTATTAAGTATTTGGGCGACATGGAAACTGATCGAAAAATTGTGTTAACTAATACACGAAATGTGATAAAAAATATACTAGAATAAATCTATTTTGCATTTTGATAAAAATCGTTAATTCGAGTGAATTTTACGATTGAAAATGAGTGAAATTTGTATCGAGAATAGATTTTTTCATAGTAAAAATGTTCTCGATACTATTCTTCGTACCTCAAAATCACTCGAACCGACGTTTCATGATATTTTTTGAATTCAAATGCTCTATAGGTTAGAATAACATTCAAAATACATACAGAACTAAAGTTTCTACACGAAAAATATAGAGACTTTTTTTGTGCTTAACACTCGTTAACATTCGTTAACCAAATAAAATACTTTTCTATTTCATATTTGTTACATCAAAAAACTACAAAACATTCACTACAAATGAAAAACTACGCACAATCAATCATTGTATTTGTCTTTATCTTAATAAGCACAATTGCAAGCGGGCAGGAATTCCAAGGAGAAGCTACCTATAAAACAAGCCGTAAAATGGATTTCAAACTTGATGAAGAAGGAAAAAATCAAGGAATTGACGAAGACATGCAGAAAAAACTAAATGAAATGCTGCAAAAACAATTTCAAAAAGAATACAAACTTACCTTCAACACCTCCGAATCTATCTATAAAGAAGAAGGAAAACTAGCAGCTCCACAACCACAAGCTGGCGGAATGCAAATTATGGTTATGGGAAGTAGCGAATCAAATATTCTATACAAAAACATGAAAGAGAAACGCTATACGAATCAAGAAGATATCTTTGGGAAAGTATTTCTCATCCAAGACTCGCTAGAAAATAAGGAATGGAAATTGGGCACTGAAACAAAATTTATTGGACAATACCAATGTTTCAAAGCAACGCGCACTATTGAAAGGGAAAAAATTGTAACTATCGGGTTAAATGAAAGTGAAGAAGAACCAAAAGTAACCAAAGAAAAAGTAACAATAACCGCTTGGTACACACCAGAAATTCCAGTAAATGCAGGTCCAGCAACCTATTGGGGATTGCCAGGATTGATACTGGAAGTCAATGATGGTTCGGAAACGATCATTTGTAGTAAAATTGTAATAAATCCAAAAGATAAAATTGTCATTAAAGAACCAACAAAAGGTAAAAAAGTAAACCAAGAAAAGTTTGAAGCAATCATACGTAAAAAAACAAAAGAAATGACAGAACGTTACAGAGGAAACGGTAGAAAAGGAGAAAGTATGACAATTCAAATTGGAGGATAAAAACAAGTGAAATCATGAAAATCAATCAAAAAAAATTCAGCGTATACATACTCTTTTGTATCTGTATTGCAACAATTGCACAGGCTCAAGTTGCGAAAATTCCCTTTGAAAATGACAACTTAATGTTCATCAAAGTAAAAGTGAATGCGCATACAACACCACTAAACTTTGTATTTGATACGGGCGCGTCCACAATGGTGTTAGACGAAACGGTTGCTAAAAAACTTGGCGTAAAAGCAGACTATCAACAACCGACAGAAGGCGCGGCAGGCACCGAAATGTACAACATTGCTTTATCGCAACAATTGCATATTCAGGATATTACCTTAACTTCTCATATGGTTTTAGTCGATTTGGCTCGCTTGTCTAAAAAAGGAAATCAAAAAATTGACGGAATCATCGGCGCAGACATCATGAAAGCATTTGTCACACGACTCAATTTTGATGACAGCGTTATTGAATTGTACAAAAATATCGAAGAAGTCAAAAATGTAGAAACCTACAAAGTTGTAAACGCTTCGTTAGATTTTGCAAATATTCCACAAATAGCACTAGAATTTACACTAGAAAACGATCAAAAATTTAATGGTGATTTTCTATTCGATTCAGGTGCAAATATGACTTTCTTACTCAATACACCATTCGCACAAAAACAGAAAATTGAAAATGTCATCGGAAAAACGATTGAAAACAAAGCGGAAAGTTTAACAACATCTTCCACATTTAAAATAGGGAAAGTTGCCAAAGTAAAACTAGCCGATTTTGAATTTGGTGAAATGCCAATGGATATTTCTCATAGCGAACATGGAGTCATGGCTTCGGAAGTCTACGCTGGAATTTTAGGAATCAAAATCATCAATCGTTTCAATACAATTTTAGATTACAGCAATAAGAAAATCTATCTGAAACCGAATGCTACATACAACAACAAGTTTGAGTTTCCTTTAAGTGGTATTTCTCTTGAAAAAGAAGCAGAAAAGATTCAAATTTCCAATGTAATAAAAGATTCAGAAGCATTTGCAAAAGGCATTCGGGAAGGCGATGAAGTAGTGTCTATAAATGGTAAAAAATTGACAAGTGTAAAAGTATACCGAGAACTTTTAAAACAAGAAAATAAAAAAGTACAAATCGTTCTAAAAGATAAAAAAGGAATTGCGAAAACGGTTATCATTACCTTAAAACGGCTCATTTAAGTCATTAATAATCAGGAATTAAGATAATTTTAACAAAAGATGATTAAACTCATGCGGAAATATTAGGTCTTAATGGTGTTAAAAGTGTAACTTTTCACAAACTTGTGTACTAACACTAAAACTATAAAAAACACCTAATAACAATGAAACGTATTTTAATTTGGAGCTTACTTTTATGTACAGTAAGCACGTTTGCTCAAGGTTTTCAAGGGAAAGCATATTATCAGTCTAAAACGACAATGGATATGGATTTTGGCGGAAGACAAATGTCGGAAGAACAAAAAAAACGAATTGCCGAACGTATGAAAGGCTTTTTAGAAAAAGTATACATTTTAGATTTTAGTCAAACGGCATCTACATACAAAGAAGAAGAAAAAATTGAAGCGCCAGGACAAGGTGGTGGAAGAGGATTTGGACGTATGATGATGGGAAGTTTCTCTCCAGGGAAACAATATAAAAATGTAAAAGATGGTGTAATGATGGAATCGAAAGAATTCTTCGGAAAAGAGTTCTTAATCAAAGATAGTTTGCCGAAATTGGAATGGAAAATGGAAGGCGAAACCAAACAAATTGGAAAATATCTATGTTTCAAAGCAACAGCATTAAAAACAGTTGATGAATTCGACTTCAGAAGTATGCGTAGAAGACGTGATAATAATGATGATAAAACAGCTGAACAGAAAAAACAAGACTCCATAAAAGCAGCAGACGATCCAATGAGTCAAATAGAAGTGCCAAAACAAGTATTAGTGACCGCTTGGTATACGTTAGACATTCCTGTAAATCAAGGTCCTGGAGAATATTGGGGATTGCCAGGATTAATCTTAGAAGTAAGCGCATACAAAACGACCATCTTATGCTCTAAAATTATCATGAATCCTGATGAAAAAGATCCTATTGAAGAACCAACAAAAGGAAAAGAAGTAACACGTCAAGAATACAATGACATCGTAAAGAACAAAATGGAAGAAATGCGAAACATGTATCGCGGTCGTGGCGGCAGAGGCGGCAGAGGCGGAAGAGGATAACCAAAAATCCTAGCCGAACGGCAACTAACCAACAGAAACAAAATCAATGAAAAAAATAGCATTTATCTTGCTATGCATCTGCATGGCACAGGCTTCCTATGCCCAAATTGCATTTGAAGGTGTGGTAAAAGATACACTAGGAAAACCACTCGAACTAGCCAACGTTATTGCGTTAAACAAAAAAACAAACGCGCTAGATTCGTACGGAATTACCAATGATGAAGGACGGTTTCGACTTTCCTTAAAAAAGAATACAAACTACACTATTAAAGTAAGTTTCATAGGACTTGCCACCATAAACGATTCGCTTACCACAAAAGAAGTCGATCTTAAAAAAGACTTCGTTATGAAAGCAGATAATAACCTACAAGCAGTAGAATTGACCTATGAAATGCCTGTTACCATCAAAGGAGATACCATTGTATACAATGCAGATTCCTTTAAAAATGGTTCTGAGAAAAAACTTGAAGATGTCTTAAAAAAATTGCCTGGAGTTGAAGTGACAGATGATGGAGAAATTGAAGTAGAAGGAAAAACAGTTTCAAAAGTTATGGTAGAAGGGAAAGATTTCTTTGATGGCGATAGCAAACTAGCCACCAAAAATATTCCTGCTGACGCAATTGACAAAGTTGAAGTATTGAAAAATCACAACGATGTTTCACAAATGCGTGGACTTGGAAACGATCAGGATAACATAGCAATAAACATAAAACTAAAAGAAGGGAAAAAGAATTTTTGGTTTGGAGAAATCACTGCTGGAGCAGGTCCAGACGAACGTTACGTCGCCAATCCAAGACTATTTTATTACAGTCCAAAATATAGCATAAACATCATTACAGACTTTAATAATATCGGTTCCATTCCGTTTACACGAAGAGATTATTTCAACTTTACTGGCGGATTTAGAAATGCGGCACGTAACACAGGAACCAACTTCAATGTAGCTACAAGTGATATCGGATTCTTAACCTTACGGAACAATAGAGCGCAAGCAATTGACTCAAAATTTGGTGCGGCAAACTTCAGTTACAACGTAAAAAAAACGTGGGATATTAGTGGTTTTGCTATCTATTCGGGTTCGCGAACGGAAATTAGTGAAAACAGTCTCAACGATTATTTAGATGAAAACATTCCTGATGAGACAACAACGACCAATACACGTCAACAAAGTGATTTAGGATTATTTAAAATAAGTACAACCTACAAGCCAAATAGTAACAATCAATTAGATTATGACGCTTTCGCGAAAATATCCAATCAGGGAGAACGCACAGATTTCTTTTCTTCGTTATTAGGTAATATTGATGAAAATCAGGCGCAAAATCCGTTTAGCATCAACCAAAATGTAAACTATTATTACACGCTTGATGAAAAAAATATCTTCGCGTTTGAAGCACAACATTTACTCCAAGATGAAGATCCTTTTTACAATGCACGATTGGCGCAAAGTGAACAATTTCGTTTTACAGATTTGTTAGGATTAAATACTGCGCAATCTGCATTAAACATAGGACAAGATAAACGTGTGAAAACAAATAAACTAGACGCACGAATGGATTATTGGTACGTGCTAAATAACAAAAGTAACATCAACATTACAGCTGGAACAACGTTAAGTAGGCAAGATTTTAACTCCGAAATTTTTCAGCTCTTAGACAATGGAACTGTATCTCCGTTAACGAACGCTTTAGAAAACGTAACCAATGATGTTGTGTATAATTTTAGTGATTTGTACTTAGGATTGCATTACAAAATCAAAGCTGGAAAATTTACATTTACGCCAGGAATTACAGCGCATGCGTACGGAATTAAAAATACACAGTTAAATACTGAGTTTAAAGATAACTTTACACGATTTCTACCAGATTTAGACGTACGATTGCAATTAAAAAGTTCTGAAAACCTAAATTTCAGATATCAAATGCAAACCGATTTTACAGATGTAAATCAATTGGCAGAAGGATTAGTATTTAATAACTACAACTCATTATTTCAAGGAAATAGAACCTTGGAAAATGCACTGTCGCACAACTTGAACTTAAGTTATTTCAGTTTCAATATGTTCAATTATACCAACATATTTGCTTTTGTAAACTACAACAAACGCGTAGATCCAATCAGAAATCGTTCGCAGTTTCTAACAATTCCTGGGACAAATCCTGGCGATCCTGACGTGTTGAGTACCAATAGTGTTTCATCGCCTTTCAACTCTAACTTTGCCGACGAAACAGTTAGTGCAAACGGACGATTTGAACGTACATTCGGAAAATTAAAAGCATCGGTTGGCGGAACACTTTCCCTGTCTAAATTTACCCAAGAAATTAACGGAAACAGAAACGTTAATGAATCGTTTACACAATCCTATCAAACACGATTCAGTACAAACTTTAGAAATGCACCAAACATTGAAGTTGGATACAATTTATCAATCAATAAATACGATCAAGGAAACATTACAAATACATTTACCACCAATAGTCCGTTTGTAAATGTGGATGCGTATTTCTTAAAAAGCTTCATATTTACGGCAGACTATTCATACTTCAATTACAAAAATGAAGAACGTACCATTAACAGTTACAGTTTCCTAAAAGCAGATTTGGCATATCAGAAAAAAGATAGCAAATGGGAATACACGCTTAGTGGAACTAACTTGCTAAATACGAAATCGTTAAACCAAGATAATTCGAGTAATTTTTCAACAAGCACAAGTGAATATTTCATTCAGCCGCGATACATCATTTTAAGTGTAAAGTATAATTTGTAATTTCTTTGCACAAAGCTAGTTCGATATAAAAATAAATAACGATTTTTTTCTTTTCCGAAGTATAGCAGGAATTTTTCGTTAAAAATTTTTGAAGCCTTGGAAAAAATTTAGGAAAATTCATGCGGTTTTAGTTTTTCCCAAAAAGAAAAACTAAAAATACCTCTGGAAAAGTTCCCTTTCTTTTGTTTCTTTTCTTTGGGAAAGCAAAGAAAATGAAAATGAATATATATTTTCATTATTTTAAATGTCGAATAATAAAAAGTTAACTAAATTTTATTTAACTAAAACTTATATTGAATTCACGATGAATAGCAAAAAAGCAAAAGCCTTTCCATCACAGAAAGGCTTTTGTTAATAATACTAAACTGAAAAATTGTTCTTATCCTTTTGTAATAATTTGTTCTACATATACATACGGTCCGTCTGGCGCTGCTTCTGCAATTCGAGCAACATACCATTCGGCTCCAAAAGGCAAATCAGTATTCCAAGGACTTTTATTAGCATCCGCCCAAGTCCAAGCTTTTGAATGGCCACCAGCATCTCTAGGAAATCCTTTTTCAAAAACTACAATTCTATCTTTTTGTGCTCTAAATGGTGCGTTTGTTCTCCATTCTACAAACAATTTTCCTTGTTTTTCATACGTTACCAATTCCCAAGAATAGGTTTTTTTTGCTGTTTGCTTTCTTGTTGCTTCTTCCATAATACACTATTTTAAATATTTGCCTACTCTGAAAAGGATTTTCGGCTTCTTCCTGTTTGGTTGTTTGATGTTTCAAAATTGGTCATATCACAGGAAAAATAATAGCCTGTAAGTACGGAAACTTCACTTCCGTAGATTCCCGCAATGAATGGTGGTTTATACGTATTTATCCGTTAGTTCTTAGCAACCACGCCGTTTTTTGTTTAGTTTTAACAGCAATTGAAAAAAGAAAACAACGTAATCAGTCACAAAACTAAATGACCATGAAAAAACCAAATACACACACAAAAGAATATTCAAAAGAAATGGAACGCTGGAAACATGAAGATGTATTACAACTGGCAAATCATTTCCATAGATTGAAAGAAAATCAATTTGAACGATCGAACGAATTTGCAATGCAAGACGATGATGTGGCACTTTTTGAAACTGTAAAAGAACATATAAAAACGATGAAAATATATTTGGCATTGGACGCAAAAGAGAAAGAGAAATTTACCTTTTTTCCAATACTTTATATAGATGATCATGATGGCAACAAATATCATTTTAAGATGTATGATAAAGCATCGGAATCAAGTCATGGAGAAGCAGAATTTGTGCCTGAAATATTTAAAAATATGATTGCTAAAAATTGGAGTGAAATTGATTTTCATTTAATTGATGACTTATTTACAGCACGCCAAAAAAAGGAAAATGCTCCAGAAGTTACGGTACGTGTAGAACATTATAAAATCTGTGATGAAATTATCGTGGTGTTGCAAAAATTACCAACAATCAACGGAATAACATTCTATTCAGGAATTGATATGAATAAATTTTCAGATAAATATCAAATATCTTTTACACCAGTTTTGGGTTTTAAACACGATCAAGCAACTTCGGAGAATTTTACACTTGGATTCCAAAGTGTGTTAGAATTTTCAAAAGGAGAAGTTTTTGTAGAATATACAAGTCCGTGTCCACCAACATGTTAAAAATTATGCAATGAGTAAAGAATTTTTTGGAAATCTTCGATTACTATCGTCACTTACAATAGTACTTCCGTTGCTAATCGGCATTTGGAAGTACTTTCGTTTGTCAACGATGCAACGAAAACTATTCTATTTAATCGTATTGTTTTCCATTACGGAACTCATTGCAAACATTTTATGGTATCAAAAACTCAACAACTTACCTGTATATCACTTTTATACAATACTTGAATTTCTGTGTATTATTTATATTTACAAAGATGTTTTATATAAACTATTTCCCGAACGTATATGCATCCTAATTGCAGGAATATTTACGGTATTTTGCATTGTAAATATGCTGTTTTTTCAAAGTATATATGTCTTCAACTCAAACGCAACCACAACCTTAGGTGTTTTGGTCATCTTTTTATCCATCAGTTATTTTTACACTTTACTCAAAGAAATTAAATATACTTCGCTAGAGCGCAATCCAATGTTTTGGTTAAATGCAGGCTTTTTGATCTATTTTTCAAGTAACTTGCTCTTATTCTACATCAGTAATAGTTTGTCTACCGAAGCTGCTGAGGTTAATTACCTCGTTTGGGGATTGCATGCTGTTGTTAATATTGTATTAGTCATTTTTTTCATAATAGCTATATGGGTCAATCCGAATCAACACTAACGTTACAAGTCATCATCATTGGAATGATCATGCTTTTTGTACTTGCATTAGCGGTCATTTTATTTTTTATCGTGTATCAAAAACGGTTGCTTGCACAACAAAAAAATCATCAAAAAATTGAAGCCGATTACCAACGAGAATTGTTAGCTGTAGCTATTGAAAGTGAAGAAAAAGAACGTACTCGAATTGGCAAAGAATTACACGATGATGTTGGCGCGTTACTAACAACGACAAAATTGTATTTGGGTCAAATTTCTTCGAAACTTTCGCCAGAAGAATTAACGACGACTACAGATAAAATGAAATCACTATTTGATAATATGATTCAAGGTGTTCGAAACATTTCACAAGATTTACGTCCTGTCATTCTGGAAAAATTAGGACTGTTAGAAGCTGTTGATAATTTGGTGCAAACGGTCAATAATGCTGGAAAGTTAGAAGCTACTTTCGTCGATGTTACAACGAGTCCAATCGCGAAAGCAAACGAATTAAATACCTATAGAATCATTCAAGAATTGATCAATAATACCTTAAAACACGCTATGGCATCCAACCTTTCTGTGACTATTGGACACGAAGGCGATATGTTGAAAATTGTATATGAAGACGATGGAATTGGGCTGCAGCAAGAATACTTAAATCAAAAAGGAATTGGACTCAGAAATATAGAAAGTAGATTGTCTGTATTAAAAGGCACCATACATTTCAATGCACAAAAAATGGGCATGAAAGCCACATTAAAAATCCCTTCATAATCATGAGTGAAAAAACAATAACATTAGGTTTAGTAGACGATCATAACTTATTTAGAGAAGGTATAAAATCGTTGCTCGATAAAATTCTAGAAGTACAACTTGTGTTAGAAGCTGTCAATGGAAAAGACATGTTTACGAAGTTGAAAAATGATGTTCCTGATATGATTTTGCTAGACTTAGAAATGGAGGAAATGAATGGTGTAGATGCTACGTTGAAGCTTCAAGCTGAATATCCTGAAGTAAAAATTTTGATTCTAACCATGCACAAAGAAGAACGTATGATTTCATACCTAATGGAAATTGGCGCCAACGGATATTTACTAAAAGATACAACAGGAGAAGAGTTGGAAGAAGCCATAAAAACAGTAGTTCGAAAAGGATTTTATTTCAATGAATTTGTCTCACAAGCGTTGTTGAAAGGATTAAAAAATAAATCGGGAAAACCGTTAAAAATCGGGAAAGATTATCACTTAACTGCACGTGAATTTGAAGTGTTAGAATTAATAGCACAAGAATGTACAACCGCCGAAATTGCCGAAAAACTATTCTTAAGCGTACGAACAATTGAAGGACATCGTAAAAATTTGATTAGTAAACTTGGTGTAAAAAATACGGCTGGTTTGTTGATAAAAGCGATTAAAGAAAAACTTATTGTGATTTAATTGCCGTGTTACTTTTGTCTAACAGTTTCTGAATCATTTGCGAAATAAAAATACTAAAAATTACAAATCCCATAAAGAAGAAGAAACCGTTTTGAAGTTCTGACTGATTCGTTGTTAAGATTTCTAAACTTTCAATGCCGTTTTCCAATTGCCCAAGCTGACTTGAAATGATGCCTGTAAATCCAATATACGCCATAAAAATTGCTACAACCAATACATCAGCCATAGACCATTTTCCACTTTTAAACACTAAAAAACGAATGATTTTATTCTGTTGAAATGAACGTTTAAAAACAAGTAATAGGCTTGCAACAAGTTTTGAAACGGGAAAAATGACACTAAACAATAGTACTAAAACACCAACCAAAAGTACTTTCAATTCTCCTTGCAAAAGCATCACTTTTGCGACTTCCATAATACTTTTACTCTTGTAATATAACACTTGATTTGTAAACGAAATCGGTTCGCCCATCAATTGTAATTCCATGGAAGAAATACGTGCATCAATAGCAATCATCGGAAGAAATACACCTAAAATCAACAAGTGAAAAGCGGCTAAAACGTACACTGTAATTTTAAAATTTGTTTGGTTTTTCAGGAAGAGCATCATTGCCAAAATACACAGAAAAGCAATAATTAATATTGAATGTACAAGGTTTTGTTTTCCATTGGTAATTTCCAGTTTTTTAGCAATACTTGTGTTGCAATCTGTTGCTGATGCCGCATTATATTTGCTAAGAATGTTGTTATATGTAGTATAATCGATCTTTTGAAAAGTTCCGTCGGTATACGTATTAATTTGTTCAAGAATGTACTTTTTAATATTGTCACGATTTTCATCATTCTCTAAAAAATCGAGAATATCTTCAGTAATCACAGGGACATGTTGTTTCAATTCGCCAAAAATTTCAAAAAAATCAGCACCAGCATTTCGCAATAAAGAACTAAAACTAGCTTTTTGATCATTTTTAGATTTATAAGTCGTTTCAAACTTTTCAATCGCTTCATACAAAAAGGCACGAATTTTAACACGCGCTTCTTTTCGGTCGTCGCCAGTAAGTTTGAGTTCTTTCAGTTTTTTCGTGATAATTTCAGCAAACTGTTCTTCCCAAGCATCAATATTAAACATGCCGTATTTAATGTCTGAAAGTTCAATTTTATCAGCGGTTAACGTTCGTTTTTCAGTTTCAAACGTATAACTAAAAAACGTCGCAAAACTTATCGCGATAAGCAACAAAACTAATATACTATTTAAGATGTGATTTTTAGACACTTGAATTGGTTTGGTGTACATTATTGTAGACGAATGAATGGCTATTTTGTTTCAGAAAATCAAGTTGCTTTTAACTATATTTCAATCCAATTTCCGCTTTCACGCGATCGATAATTTTGATCAATTGTTCGCTAAATGCTAATGGCAATGTAGCACTTTCCGTTTTACCATCGCGGATACAACGGTTTACTTCTTCAATTTCGTGTACATATCCGTTTCCCGTATGCGGAAGATCAAAAACGGTAATTTCTCCATCTATATCAAGTGAAATTGTATTTGCTTCATGAAAACTACGATGCAATTTTATACTTCCTTTTGTTCCATGAATAAAAGCTTCGGTTGGTGTATTGGCTTCAAAAGTAGATGTTAACACAGCTTTTTCATTGGTTGAATAATGAAACAACATGGCGCAAAAACTATCAATTTCTGTTGGAGTCATTCGCGCCACAGCATGAATATCCGAAGGAATTCCTAAAACCAAAAGACTTAAAAAAATAGGATAGATACCAATATCTAATAGTGAACCGCCAGCTAATTTTTTATTAAACAAGCGACTTTCTGGATCAAATTCAGTCCGAAAACCAAAATCGGCATGTACACTACTAATATCTCCAATCACTTTCTCATTCAGAAGTTGCAGCATTTTTTCAATAGAAGGCATAAATCGTGTCCAAATGGCTTCCATTAAAAACAAGTTTCTAGCTTTCGCTTCGGCGATCATGGTTTGGGTTTGTTGCGTATCAATTCCCATAGGTTTCTCGCATAAAACCGATTTGCCTTTTTGAAGACACATCATTGTATTTTCAAAATGAAACACATGTGGCGTTGCAATATAAACGACGTCAATTTCAGGATCATTTACGAGTTTTTCATACGAATCATACGCTTTTTTTGCATTGTATCTTGATGCAAATTCAGTTGCTTTTTCCATACTTCGTGAAGCAACTCCGTGTAAAATTGCTGAGTCTGAACGCTGTAAATCAGCAGCAAATTTATGCGCAATACTTCCCAAACCGATAATTCCCCAATGTATTTTTTTTGACATATTTTTTAGTTGACATGCTAAAAATACGGAAATTGTTTTTTGAAGACTAGGTATAGTCTATCTGTTTTAGTCTAAGGATTATACAACCTCTGGATTACGGAAAACCTTTTTCCAATCATTTTTCATGCTTACTATACTCCAGCCTTGAGCTTTTCCCGCTTTTATTGAAGGATCATTTTTTTCTGCATAAGCAACTTCTCGTTCCGCATCATCATGATTAATTAACAATTGGAAACTTTGAAGCGGATTGGATTTGCAAAAAGTTAAATGTGCTATATCGCCACCATTCAAAACATTCCCAGCAGAAAAAATTGGAATTCTACCTGTGTGTGCATTAATGGCTTCGGGTTTTCCACCGTGCGATGTGTTGTGGAAATTTGCTATTTGTTTGTAAAAAAATGTGTCTTCAGGTTCAATGCCTGCACCAAAAACATATCGGTTAACAGCAAAAGAACCAATTACATTTTCATGTGGAATTTCGTATAATTCTTCAGCAAAAACACGCATAAAATCATTACTGCCACCAGAACAAAGAAATATTTTAAAATCATTGGCTCGGAGATAATCCAATAACTCTGACATAGGCTCATATGTCAACTCTTTGTAGGTGCGTCCTGTTAATTTTTCATTTCCAGTTCCGTCGTGTTTCCATTGTGCCAAGAATCCTTCGACGTTTTCTTTAAACTCACTAAGCGAAATATTGCCTTCAATTTGTTCAAACAATATTTTTTTAAGTGTTGTATTCATTTTGACTTCACCATGGAGAAAATCATTTACTAATTGACTAATTTTTTTATCGGTATTGGTATGGATGTTTTTGGTATTGTTATGGATGTTTTTAAAAAGCTGATATTTTAAAAATTCTATTTGGATGGTTGGTTTTTCGCACCAAAGTGTCCCATCATTATCAAAAGTTGCAATTCTTAGTTTGGGTTCTACATAATCTTTGCCGTTTTCTTTTGTAACTTTTGTGACAAAATCAATGATGTTTTTTCGGGATTCCGATGCTCTCCATGAGGGTAAAATATTTTTAGTCAAATTTTTTGGATTTAATTAATATTTGGGTAAGTTTTTTCGCTGTTTAAAACTAAGGATAATTTGTTAAATAAAACAATAATAAAATAAGTTACGAAAGAAAATACGACATTTTTGTTCTCACATTCATGAAACTTCATGAAAATCTACGCAAATCATCGTATGTTTTTGAGTTATTAGTTTTTCTAATTTTAAAACTAAAATAGCTTCTCAATGAAAAATAGTTTAAAATTGATTACGTATGGTGTTTTGATATCCGTATTCTGTATTTCGTGCGCTTCCTTGCCAATTTCAGAACGAAAACAAGAGTTTATCATTCTAAAAAATAAAGACACGATATATGGTGATAAAGTTCGAGGTGTAAAATGGTTCAACAAACTTGGTCGCGTGACAGTTATAAATGGTACAGGCGAAAATGAAGTTAAAAAAGTATATCCGTATGATGAAATATATCAGATACACTATTATGATCGGAAAAACAGAAAAACGGTGCAGGAAATCGTTGAAGAAAATCCTGAATACAAAAATACGCACATGGAGATGGACGTTGTAATCAATGAAGGAAAGGTAAAATTATACAAACACGATCCTGGACAATGGGCAGACAGACCTTTTGTTGTAAGTGATATTTTTTATGGATATGCATACAAAAGCGGATACAAACAATTTTTGAAACAACTCGATAAATGTGAAGCGTTTCGTGAAAAATTTACCGAAAAGGAACAACGACGACGAAAATATTTAGCTCAATTAATTGAATTTTATAATGCTAATTGTGATTGATAAAATGAAAAATCATGGTAAAAATTACACAATCAGTCTTCAAATACTATGCATCATAAGCCTGCAATTTTTGATACATGCATGTGGCACGACTTCACAGATAAAGAATGAACAAACCGCGGAGAAAAGTTTCATCGTCCTACAAACTAAAGACACAATTTATGCTGAAAAGATTCGATTTTCAAGAAAATTTAATCAAATAGGTAAGGTAAAAATCATAAAGGGAAATAAAGAAAAGATGGTATATGGTTATGATGAAATATATCAAATACATCAATATCGAAAAGATGGAAATTATTATGTAGAAGAAATGGTCATGCTTGCGCCAAATGATACTGTTTCATTGACATTAATGGACGTTTTGATTAACAAAGGAAGTGTAAAACTATACAAACACAATCCGACCAATTGGGGAAACACACCTTTTGTGGTGAGCAATTTTTTTCATGGATATGTACGAACCCGAAGCGATGTTGATAAACTGTTACTACAATTAAATACATGTGTTCCTTTTCAGAAGAAGTTTGATAAAAAAGAGCAGCAAAAAAGTAGTTTGACAACAATGCTGACGTTTTATAATACGAATTGTAACTAAAAAACCGCTTCTGTTATAACAAAAGCAGTTTTCTAAAATGTATAACAAGGCTCAGAATTTTACAATCCGAAAGCTACTTTTTTATAATTTTTAAAGTTTATTTCGCTTTCGCAAAAGTCCAAGCATCGATTCCAGACCAATACCAAAATAGGTGCGATCTTTGTTAATTTGAAAAATTGGAGAAATAGCAAGTCCAGCATATCGTGTCAATGGAAATTCTATTTTTGGATTAATGATAAAACTTATATTCTGAAATTCATTATAATCCCAGTTGTAATTTCGTGAAAATAAAAAAGAGTTAGTACGTTGCCAATTTTCGGGTTCTCTACTATTTGTTAAACCGAGTCCAATTGACAAATTCAGACGGATTGTTCCTCTTTTATTAAACTTATACACTCTTCCGACCATAATTTGATACGTTTCTAATTGATCAAAGTGATTAAATAGTGAAAGAGCATCAAATAGCCCTAAAGAAAAATCATCAGGTTTTGAATCTGGTTCTCTTATATAAATACTATATCCAATTCGAAAGGAATACTTTTCTTTATACACATAATCGATATTAGAATTCAACCCAAAATAATTTCCAGCGTGTAAACCACTAGATGCATAAATAGCATGATTTTCTCCAAATTGAGCATTTGCTGAATACGCGCTTAGTAAAAGCAACAGCAGTACTGTAAAATGTTTCATGATGTAAGTAAAAGATAATAAGGGTTGCATTTCAGAATGAAATCAACCTTGATTTAAATTATTTGATAATTTAATGAATGTAGCTATTTCAAAGATAGTTTTTTAATTGAAATGATGATGCATATGAAGATAAAAATAGAATACATCTTAATTCATGATCAAAATAATATAGATTTTTGACACAAAAAAACCGCTTCTGTGATAACAAAAGCGGTTTTCTAAAATATATAACTAAGCTCTGAATTTTACAATCCGAAAGCTGATTTTACGTTGTCTACATAATCTAATTTTTCCCAAGTAAACAATTCAACGTCTAAGGTTTTGCTTTCTCCATTTGGTGTTACAAATGTTTTAGAAACTATTTCGTTTTTACGTCCCATATGTCCGTAAGCTGCCGTTTCGCTATACATTGGCGTGCGTAATTTTAAACGACTTTCAATCGCCGCAGGACGCATATCAAATACTTCTTTTACTTTTTCAGCAATTTCTCCGTCTGATAAATCAACTTTTGCAGTTCCGTAGGTATCTACAAAGATTCCCATAGGCTCTACAACTCCAATTGCATAGGAAACTTGTACTAAAATTTCGTCAGCAACGCCAGCCGCAACTAAATTTTTTGCTACGTGACGTGTTGCATATGCCGCACTTCTATCTACCTTACTTGGATCTTTCCCTGAAAATGCTCCACCACCGTGAGCACCTTTTCCTCCATACGTATCAACGATGATTTTTCTTCCTGTCAATCCTGTATCTCCGTGTGGTCCACCAATTACAAACTTTCCAGTTGGGTTAATGTGATACTTAATATCATCACCAAATAATGCTTGAATTTCTGGCTTTAATTTTGACTTCACACGTGGAATTAAAATTTCAACAATATCCTTTCGGATTTTTGCCAACATTACTTCATCATTTGCATCAAAATCATCATGTTGTGTCGAAATTACAATAGCTTCCACTCGTGAAGGAACATTATTGTCATCATACTCAATAGTTACCTGACTTTTCGCATCTGGACGTAAATAGGTAATTGCATCATTTTCTCTGCGCAACGCTGCCAATTCAATCAACATTAAATGTGATAAATCTAACGCCAACGGCATCAAGTTTTCAGTTTCTTTTGTTGCATACCCAAACATCATTCCTTGGTCACCAGCACCTTGCTCTTCTTTTGTAGCTCTGTCAACACCTCTATTGATGTCTTCAGACTGCTCGTGAATAGCCGATAAAACGCCACAAGAATTTCCGTCAAACATGTACTCACTTTTGGTGTATCCAATTTTGTTAACGACTTCTCTAGCAATCTTTTGCACGTCTAAATAGGTGTTCGATTTTACTTCTCCTGCTAAGATAACTTGCCCTGTAGTAACTAAGGTTTCACAAGCTACTTTTGACTCAGGATCAAATGCTAAAAAATTATCAATTAAAGCATCAGAAATCTGATCTGCTACTTTGTCTGGATGTCCTTCTGAAACCGATTCAGAGGTAAAAAAATATGACATAATAAATCTTCTTTTTAAAAAATTATAAAAATGAGGAATAAAAAAAAATGATTGCTTGGTCGGCTAAAGGAGTATAAAATTACTGCTTTAGCATTTTTTAATATCCTGAATTTAATTCAGAATCTAGTCTATATTATATACACTAGGTACCGAAGTAAATTCAGTACTTGAGGTTGCAATCAGTTCAAATTTTTCCTCAAAAATCAGATGCAAATGTATGAAAATCTACTTACAAACAAACAACAAAAAAATAGAATTTAACATTTGCTTGTAAAACTGTTAAAATGAAATATTTTTCAAAGAAACATTTGGATATTAAATAAATATAACTTTACCTTTGTAACAAACAAAGACGAAAAATGTTTAAAAAAGTTTGTAATATGTGTTGTATGATGTGTAGCAGAAATGCCGCAGAGGACACTATTGTATTACGCTAACTTTAAAAAAAGCATCTATCAATAAATTTAAGCCTCTGCAATTGCAGAGGCTTTTTTCATGATTATATTTTAAGTTAATTTTTTTTCAAAAAACCAAATGAACACAATTTTTCAAATAGCGGAATTCAAAATGACAATGACTATGTGTTGTTGTATGATGGTTATGTGCATGCTATGCTGTAGCCAACTTCGCTATTATCGAAAAGTTCCAGATAAACTATAGTTAGTTTATTCTATTCATAGAAAAGGTCCTTTTGGTAATACACATCCAAAAGGACCTTTTTGTTTGGTTGAAAAACAAAGTAACGTCCTACTCAACAAATCAACAAATCAACAAATCAACAGATTAACAAATAGACAAATAAACAAATCAAAAACACACAAATACTCTAATACTCAAAAACAAGAACACATGAGCACACAGAAATTCGCAACAAAAGCATTACATTCAGGACACGATACGACGCAAAACGGCGGAACACGAGCTGTCCCAATTTATCAATCAACTGCATACGTATTCAACAACTCAGATCATGCATCCAACTTATTTTCATTAGCAGAACCTGGAAATATTTACACACGAATCAACAATCCCACAAATGATATTTTAGAGCAACGCTTGGCGTCACTTGAAGGCGGAATTGCCGCAGTAGTAACCGCTTCAGGAACAGCCGCAATTGCAACAACGTTCCTTACATTATTAAGAGCAGGCGATCATATTGTTGCATCTAACAGTTTATATGGCGGAACATATAACTTACTCAATGTAACATTGCCAAGACTCGGAATCACTACAACATTTGTAGATCCAAACGAACCAAATAGCTTTAGTGATGCGGTACAAGAAAACACACGAGTTGTTTTTATAGAATCACTTGGAAATCCGAAACTAGATGTCTTAGATATTGAAGCCATTTCGGAACAAGCCAAAGCCAACAAACTTCCACTAATTGTCGACAATACAATTGCAACACCTTACTTATTGAATCCTATCAAACACGGTGCAAATATTGTCATTCATTCACTTACAAAATACATCAACGGAAACGGAACCGCTTTAGGAGGCGCTATTATTGACGCTGGAACTTTTGACTGGACAAACGGGAAATTCCCAGAATTTACGGAACCATCCGCAGGATATCACGGTTTAGTCTACAGTGAAGTCCTAAAAGAAGCCGCTTTTATAGCGAAAGTTCGTATTGAAGGTTTACGTGATTTTGGTTCGGCGTTAAGTCCATTCAATGCATTTCAAATTATTCAAGGACTAGAAACTTTACCAATTCGTATTCAAAAACACAGTGAAAACGCTTTAGAATTGGCAAAATGGTTACAAACACAAGATGCCGTAGCTTGGGTAAATTATCCAGGATTAGAAACCAGTAATTACAAAGCATTGGCCGAAAAATACTTACCAAAAGGACAAAGTGGAATTGTAACATTTGGAATCAAAGCAGGATTTGAAGCGGCAAAACGTATCGCTGACGAAACGAAAGTATTTTCACTCTTAGCCAATATTGGAGATACAAAATCGCTCATCATTCATCCAGCAAGTACAACACATCAACAACTCAATGAAGCGCAACAAACGTCTACAGGTGTGACACAAGATTTAATTCGTTTATCAGTCGGATTGGAAGATGTAGAAGATTTAAAAGCTGACTTACAAGCCGTATTTGAAAATATTGTTGCAGGAATTCCAGCATCCTAAAAAGTACACCATGGGAAAACGTATTGCACATATTACCATTACAGACTTTTTTACAGAAAGTGGCGCGTACTATCCAACGATAAAGTTGAGCTATCAATTTTTTGGACCAGATCGTGCAGACGCGCCAATTGTATTGGTAAATCATGCATTAACAGGAAACTCAGAAGTCACAGGCGAAAATGGTTGGTGGAAAACATTAGTTGGTCCAGAAAAATGTATCGATACCAATCATTACCGCATATTAAGCTTCAATATTCCTGGAAACGGACATACGGAAGAAGCCGGACTCATCAAACAGTACAAAGATTTTGTTGCTAGAGACATGGCAAAAATTTTCATTAGAGGTTTAGAACATTTGAAAATTCAAAACCTTTTTGCTGCCATTGGCGGATCGTTAGGCGGAGGAATTGCGTGGGAAATTGCCGCTTTAGAACCCAATATGATTCAACATTTAATTCCGATAGCTTCTGATTGGAAATCATCCGATTGGTTAATTGCGAATTGCTTCCTGCAAGAACGAATTTTAGAAAATTCCAATCAACCGATTCAAGATGCGCGTATTCATGCCATGTTGTGTTATCGTTCTCCTTTTTCCTTAAAGGCAAAATTTCAGCGAACGCGACACAAAGAAAAAGATTTATTCAATACCGAAAGTTGGTTGCTCCATCATGGCGAAAAATTGCAGGAACGGTTTCAGCTAGCTGCATACAAACTCATGAATCAATTGCTAAAAACCATTGATATTACTAGAGGTCGCGAACCGTTGGAAAAAGTTGTGGCAAACATCAATTCCACAATTCATATGATAAGTATTAACACAGACGTATTTTTCACAGCGGCAGAAAACAAAGAAACTTTTGAACGCTTAAAACATATCAAATCGAACATATACTACGATCATATTGATTCCATTCACGGACACGATGCTTTTTTAATAGAATATGAACAATTGAGTCTATTACTCAGAAATATTTTCAGAGTGCCATCAACATCAAAAGTGTAAAAGAAAAAGAAAGAAAAAACATGAAGGTTTTAAAATTTGGCGGAAAATCGCTTGCAAATGGAAAAGGAATTGATACGGCAATTCAAATTATAACAGACAAAGCTGAAAAGAATGAGCAAATTGCTGTTGTACTGTCTGCGCGCGGAAATGCGACAGATGAATTGTTAGAAATTTTAGAAAAAGCGGCAAATCAAGAAGCGTATAAAACGCAGTTAGAATCGTTTAAAAATTATCAAAATCAACGCGATACTTCCGTAGATTTGTCTGAGGAATTTCAAACCTTAGAAACCATTTTTCAAGGTGTTTCCTTATTGGCAGATTATTCAGAAAAAATACAAGATAAAGTCGTTTCGCAAGGAGAAATTATCGCAGCGAAATTGGTCACAAAGTTACTCAAAGACAAAGGTGTAAACGCACATTTTACAGATACGCGTAAGTTGATAAAAACTGATGATGTATTTGGTAATGCGCGACCTATAGAAGCAATTTCGAGAAAAAATATCATCAATCATTTCAAATCACATAATGGCAATACGGTCAATATTGTCACAGGATTTATAGCTTCTAACCAAAAAAATGAAACGACCACATTAGGAAGAAATGGAAGCAACTATACTGCTGCTTTATTGGCAAATTTTTTAGATGCGGAAGAGTTGCAAAATTACACACATGTAGACGGAATTTTTACGGCGAATCCAGAATTGGTCTCAGATGCTAAAAAAATAGCAGCACTTTCATTCAACGAAGCCAATGAACTTGCAACTTTTGGCGCAAACATATTACATGCAAAGACGATTGTTCCTTTAATTGAAAAAAATATTCCGTTGCGAATTCTGAATACTTTTAACAAGGAAGATAAAGGAACAATCATTGCTGAAAACGCCGCCGAAAAAGGAATCAAATCAATTTCTGTGCTCGATAATGTGGCGCTAATCAACTTAGAAGGAAGAGGTTTGTTGGGGAAAATTGGTGTGGATGCACGAATTTTTAAAACGCTAAGCGAACATGATATCAATGTAAATGTCATTTCGCAAGGTTCATCCGAACGCGGTATCGGTTTGGTTATCGACAGAAATCAAGCTACAAAAGCGGTCATTGCTTTAGAACGTGAATTTGAACATGATTTTTACACGAAAGATGTTAGTAAAATTGCTGTGGAAGAAAACGTAAGTGTCATTTCGATTGTTGGGCAAGATTTAAGCGAATTTCATAAACCGTATACGGCGTTGATTAAAAATCAAATCGTTCCTGTATTATTCAACAATACGGTTTCTGGAAAAAATGTGAGTTTGGTGGTGAAGAAAACACAATTGCACAAAGCGGTTAATGTCATTCACGGTCAAATATTTGGCATTTCTAAAAAAATCAACATTGCCGTTTTTGGAAAAGGTTTGGTTGGTGGTACCTTATTAAATCAAATCATACACAGTAAAAAAGACATTTTAGACAAAAATAATATCAAATTAAATGTATTCGCTGTGGCGGATTCAAAACACGTTTATTTAGATAAAAACGGAATCACTGACGATTGGAAAACTGGATTTCAAACTGAAAAAACGGCATACACGTTAGCACAAATCATTGATTATGCAAAAGCAAATCATTTAGAAAACCTATTAGCAGTTGATACGACAGCGAGTAAAGAATTTGTACATAATTATATACATTTAGTTACAAATGGTTTTGATTTGGTTTCGGCAAATAAAATTGCAAATACAGTTGACTATACATTCTATGAAGAATTGCGGACACAACTAAAAAAACATCAAAAAAGTTATCTGTATGAAACCAATGTTGGAGCAGGTTTACCACTTATTGATACAATAAAACTATTGCACAAATCAGGCGAGAAAATCAAGAAAATTCGCGGTGTATTTTCGGGTTCATTAAGTTATCTATTCAATACATTTTCGGTGGAAGAAATTCCGTTTAGTACTGTATTGCAACAAGCAGAAAACAAAGGATTTACGGAGCCGGATGCACGCGAAGATTTATCTGGAAATGATGTAGCGCGGAAACTTTTAATTCTTGCGAGAGAACTCGATTTAAAACATGAATTGTCAGACATATCCATTCAAAACTTATTGCCAAACGACTTGCAACATATTTCACTAGAGGCTTTCAAAAAGAAAGTCACCGAATTGGATAAAACCTATCAACTCATCAAAGCAAATCAGCAAAAAAATCATGTTTTGCGGTATGTTGGCGATTTATCTACAGAAACAGGAATCTTAGAAGTAAAGCTAATTTCAGTTCCTCAAAACAGTGCTTTGGGGCAGATAAAAGGTTCAGATTCTATCTTTGAAATCTACACAGAAGCTTACGCAACACAACCGTTAGTCATACAAGGTGCTGGAGCTGGTGCGGCTGTAACCGCCAGAGGTGTTTTTGGCGATATATTGCGGTTGACAGAAAAACTATAATCTTAAAAAATACAAGCGTTTCTTTTTTTTCACTTTATATATCATGGGTTTCAACAAAATCGTATAGACAATGTTGAAACCTTGTTTTTTTGATGATTATTTTTAGTAATTAATCATAAACATAAAAGCTTCCAGCTGCTTTTTAGTTGATACCACTTTGAATTCATGTTAAGTATGGTTTTCCCGTAAACTATATGGTAAAATAATCGATAACTTATTCATTAATAATCTTAAAACATAAGAAATCATGAAAAAAAAGAATCTAAAAAGTTTAGCATTGAACAGAAAAACCATCTCAAATTTGGACGCTAGTAAAAATACGGGCGGAGCTGCTCGAACATTTTTATGTGTGTTTACATTACCTAATCCAAATGGCGTAAATACTTGTTTGCAGTCAGCTGAATGTCTTCAAACGCAAACAGGTTGCCCAAGTATTCTAATCACATGTATAACACAAACAGAATTTCTTACCTGTAGAGATTGTGAATAGTAGAAAATAATACGTTTTAACCCGAAACTGTCTCAAAAAATATAAAACATACAACTGAGACAGTTTTTTTATGCGAAAAAATATAAAAATCACAGTATGAATACAATAGGTTGTAATTCATAAAAAAAGCATTAATAGTGTGGAAAGTACCGTAAACAGTGAATTAAGAGCGAAAATAACTCAAGTCGTTGGTATTGTAGTGATATAGGCATTATAAGAATGTAATTTGTTAAAGATTAGATAGCTATACATTTGAAAACTAGAAGAAAAAAAATTATAAATCCGACGAAATGTTCGTTTGCGACGATGAAATGCAATTTTCTACAGATGGTCGTCAAGAGGTATTTAGCTAATTTTAAACAATAACTTCGAAACCCCCAAATCACTATACAATGAGAGGAAAACTACCATTTACTCTTATCTTCATGTTTTTCTGTTGTGCAGAATTTTATGCCCAATGTAATGGAATAGCCAATAATGCTTGTTCTACAGCAGCACCTACAATTATCGGAAATAGCATTACATGTACACCGCCAGCAAATCAAAGAGGAAGGAGAAATTTTTTAGTCACCAACATGATTGCAGGTGCAACCTACAGAGCTTCAAACTGTGGTTCTGGATTTGATACACAAATGACAATCAGAGATGCCGCAGGGAATTTTGTTGGTTTTAATGATGATAATGGACCAGCATGTACAGGAACAGCCGCATCAATCGATTTTACACCAACAACTACAGGCGATTATAGAATTCATCTGAATAGATACAACTGTTCTACAGCATCAAACGTATTAAATGGTGACATTGTCGTAACACTTATTACAGCAGCTCCAACAGGTCCGTTAAATGATGATTGTACAAGTGCTACTTCATTAAGTGTAAGCCCAACAAGTACTTGTGTAACACTTACTAGCGGAGACTCCACAAACGGAACACAAACCATAGGAGCAATAAACTGTAATGGCTTTACAGGAAATGCTGATGATGATGTTTGGTATAGCTTTGTCGCATTGGGAACTAGTCATGATATTACAGTAAGTCCAGGAACAATAAATGATTTAGTAGTAGATCTACGTTCAGGTTCGTGTAATGGTACTACTATAAATTGCGCAGATGCAACAACAGGAGGAAACGATGAAGTGATAAACGCAACAGGATTAACAGTAGGAAACACATATTATGTCCGTGTATACAGTTATGGAAATGCTACAAATGAAGGAACTTTTGATATCTGTGTCACAACGCCCGTAACAATTCCGTCAAACGATGATTGCGCTAATGCAATTAGTTTAGGTGTGAGTTCAACAAGTATTTGCTCAACAGGTACAACAGGAACTACAGAAAATGCAACGCAAAGTATTGCAGCAATTTCGTGTAACGGAAATACAGGTAATGCTGATGATGATGTTTGGTACAGTTTTGTAGCAACGGCTTTTGAACATGATATTACAGTAACACCAGGAACCATAAGAAATGTGGTAATCGATTTGCGTTCAGGCGCATGTAACGGAACAAATATAGACTGTGCAGATAATACTGGAGGTGCAAATGTAGAAGTAGTCAATGCTACAGGATTAACCTTGGGAGCAACATACTATGTACGTGTGTACAGTAGTGGAAATGCAACAAGAGCAGGAACTTTTGACATCTGTGTTACAACGCCACCACAACCACCAACAAATGATGATTGTACAAACGCAATAGCGCTAACTGTTAGTGGTGCTACTTGTACAACCAGCGTTTCAGGAACTACAGAAAACGCAACACAAAGCATAGCTGCCATAAGTTGTAATGGATCTACGGGAGATGCAAGTGATGATGTTTGGTATAGTTTTACAGCAACACAAGCTGAACACGATATTACAGTAACGCCAGGAACACTATCAAATGCAGTAATAGAATTATTATCAGGAGCTTGTAATGGTACCAATGTTGATTGTGCCGACGCTACAACAGGAACTAATAATGAAGTCATAAATGCTACAGGTTTAATAGCAGGAAACACCTATTACATTCGTGTGTACAGTTTTGCAAGTGCTGGAAATTCAGGAACGTTTGACATTTGCGTTACTTCGCCAATAATTCCGCCTAGCAACGACGATTGTACTAGTGCAACCTCATTAGCAATAAGTCCGACATCAACTTGTGTAACAAATACTGCGGGAACAACCATAAACGCATCACAAACTATCGCTGCTGTAAGTTGTAATGGCTTTACAGGAAATGCAGATGATGATGTTTGGTATAGCTTTGTCGCAACAGCAGCAAGTCACGATATTACAGTAACCGCAGGAACACTAACAGATGCGGTAGTAGATTTACGATCAGGAAGTTGTACAGGAACCAACATAAACTGTGCAGATAACACAACAGGATCAGGTACAGAAGTTATAAATGCTACAGGATTGTCCATCGGAACCACATATTATGTTCGTGTGTATAGCTATGGCGGAACTGGTCAAGGAACGTTTTCTATTTGTATAACTACACCGTCATTAATCAGTTGTCAGCCAACAACAGATACGCCTGGTACCATGTACATTGAAGAAGTAGCTTTTTTAGGAACCTTAGAAGATGTCACAAATACAGGTTCTGGCTTCAGTACAGGATATCAAGATTTTACAGGACTTCCTACATTAGCAAGACAAGTAGAAGGAGAAGGAATCAACCTTTTTGTACAAGCTCCGTTTAGATGTACATGGAAAGCATGGGTAGATTGGAATCAAGATGATATATTTGATGAAGCTACAGAAGAAGTATACAATTCAAACTTCATCTCAACAACAACAACTACTTTTGGTTTTGTCATTCCATTAGGAACAACCGCTGGGAATTATAAAATACGAGTACGAAACTATACAGGATACGATTATTCCATAGCAGACTATAACAACTCTTACGATTTTAATCCTTGTGAAAATTTTAATGATACAGGAACAACTATTGATGAACTAGGAGAAGCAGAAGATTACTTATTCACGGTAGAACCTTTTTGTGATGCACTTATTGACACCATTACAGAAGGCGAAACCTGCGGAGATGGAACAGTTGACTTATCAGTAACAGCAACTGGAACACCAGCAATTACAGAATACAGATGGTATGATGCGGAAACAGGAGGAAACCTACTGGCTACAACACTCACAGGAAACTGGACAACTCCTTCAATCTCTACCACGACAACCTATTATGTAACTGCGTTTAACGGACTTTGCGAATCTTGGGTTCGTGAACCAGTAATAGCAAAATTTAATCCAATACCAACCGTAAATATTACACCAGATATCAGTAACAGAGTTGTATGTGGAGAAAACGACATGTTAGAAATCTCAGTTTCAGGAGATGTAGAAGATGTTTTCTTAATCAATGAAGACTTTGAATCGGGAGGTTTGGGAAGTTTTACAAACGTAGTTATCATAGACAATGGCGCAACCATTAATGCACGTTCTGCATGGCAAAATCAAACAAGTACCTTTGTGCCAGCGGAAGAAGTTTGGTTTCCAGCAATCTCATCTGGATTTGGTAATGATCAATTTGTAATATGCAACTCTGATGTTGGAGCAGACGGATCTGGAACTTCTTACATCACACACAATGCATTACAATCTGCAAGTTCATACGATACAACAGGTTTTGTAAATCTATCATTAAACTTTGACTGTTACTACTCTCACTATTTAGAAGATGGAAATGGCGCGACTGACGATTACTTTACTGTAGAAGTATCTACCGATGGAACCAACTGGACAGCCGTTACTTCAAATGTAGTTGCAGATGTTGGAATCGGAACCAAATTTGAAACTCTAACCTATGATTTATCAACATATACTAACGAAACAACACTAAGTGTGCGTATCCGTTTCTATGCGGTTTGGGCAGATGGTATAGCGGTAGACAACATACAATTATTCGGCGATAAAGATGTAACAGCTGTAGATTGGACGACAACTCCTTCAGGAATCATTGATTTATATGTCGATACCGACAATGATAACATTGGTGACACACCGTATGTTTCTGGTAGTTATGAAACGGTATATGCAATGCCAACACTAGCACAATTAGAAGAAGCAAATTATTCATTTACCATCGATGCCAATCTAGCCAATGGTTGTGGCGCAGTAAGTTCTAACTTTAATGTAACCAACAACACAAGAGTGTTTGATAGTACAATTGATGGTTGGGGAACCGCAGGAAACTGGTCACAAGGTATCGTTCCAACAGCTGATGATTGTGTCATCATAAAAGACAATGGAATGCCAATAGATACCAGAACATCAGGTATTGGTTTGGCCAAAAATATTACCGTAAAAAATGGTGCATATCTTGAAATGGATTCAGGTTCTTCCTTAACGGTAACAGACTGGATTACAGTTGAGCCAGGCGGAACCATTCATGTCGGTGATGGAGCCAATCTAATTCAAGTAACTGATGTCGTAACCAACAACAATACGGGGAACATTAACATGGATCGTACCGTAACAGGTCTCCACAGTTCTGACTATATATTCTGGTCATCTGCGGTAGAAGGATTTGATGTTGCCAATGTTTCTCCAGGAACGCAACCATGGTTCATTTACCGCTGGGAACCAACAGTATCAGGTAATGGAGCAGGAAACTATGGAGAATGGCAAAGTGCTTCGGGAACTATGGCAGTAGGAAGCGGATACATCATTCGTGGAGTATCTGGAACTACGGTAGCTGATACTGCCGAATTTGTAGGTCGTCCAAACAATGGCATCATTAACACAATGGTAACTAGAGGTTCGTATACAGGTGTTGACTATCCAGGTGCTGGCGGAACCAACGCAACTGCTTTAGATGATAATTGGAACTTAATTGGAAATCCATATCCATCAGCAATATCCGCAGATGCTTTCATAGCAGCAAATGCTTCTGTAATTACAGATGATACAAATCCTGGAACTATAACAGGAACAGTATATCTATGGAGACACTTAAGCACACCAAGTGACGCATATGTAGATCCTTTTTACAGCAACTATGCGTACAATTACAATGAAGACGATTACATTCAATACAACGGTACTGGTTCAAATCCAGTTGGGTTCAATGGAAACATTGCCTCAGGGCAAGCATTCTTTGTACTAATGGATGACGCGGCACCAGCGACGACAACGATCGAATTCAACAATTCAATGCGTGGAGCTGCTCACACAAATGATCAATTTTACAGATCTAATGATGATGCAACAACGGGACAAATAGAAAATACACCAATTGAAAAACACAGAATTTGGTTAGATATTATAGCATCCAACAATACTGCAGCATCAACCCTAATAGGATATATTACAGGAGCTTCCAACGATAGAGATGGACTTTTCGACGGAGACAATCTAAGTAGTGCTAGTATGCAAATCTATTCTATGATTAATGATGAAAAAATGTCCATTCAAGGAAGAGCTGTACCTTTTCAAGATTCAGATATCATACCATTAGGAATCAAAACAGGAACAAGTGGAACGTTCACTATAGCTATCAATGCTGTTGACGGGTTATTTGAAAACACAAATCAAGACATCTATTTAGAAGATATCTACTCAGGTATAGTACACAATTTGCGTAGTATGCCTTACAGTTTCACTACAGATTCAGGAACTTTTGAAGATCGTTTCGTACTACGATTTGTAGACAATAGCACACTAGATGTTGAAGAGTTCAACGCAAATACAGGAGTAATCATCACTACAGATATACATCAAATAAAAGTGCGAGCATATCAAAGTCAAATAGATGAAATAACAGTATACGATATTCTTGGAAAACGTTTAATCGATCGCAATAATATCAATCAAGACACATTCAATATTACCAACTTAAAATCAACAAACAGTGCACTTATCATAAAAGTAACACTTGAAAACGGGAAACAAAAAATACAGAAAGTCATTTATTAGCAATGAGTAGATTAAGGCAAAAAATATGGAATTGTGCCATAAGTGACTTCCGTAGATACTTTTACTAAGTATGAAAAATGCAAACGAAAGCTTCTCGTAGCAATGCGAGTAGTTTTCTGATGCGTTTAAAATCTTCCTAAAACAGACTTTCAAACATTACATACGATATCTATATCTATATCAATTCAATTTAATATAAAACCTCTCCCAAAATAATTACATTCATAAATTTCTTAAGGTAAAAAATAGGCTTGTCAGTAAAAACTACAAGATAAAACACATAGAAATACGGGTTGCTAAATACAAAAGGTTCACTTACTTTTATGGCAAATCAAAACCAGCATGTTAAAAAATACCATCAAAGAACTCTCAACAACGATACTCAACAATCAATCAGATTTTGACACTATAAAAAATACAATTGACGAAATTCATACGCACTACCTAGAAACCACAAACATTGGCGACTTGGGGAATTCCATGCAAAACTTAGCGGCTGTACCAACCGCAAGTGGAATGGCACTTTCGCTCAATCATGCTGCAGCTTGCTTACTCGATTATCGCAGAACCGCAAAATTCTTGCAAGCCATGGTATCTCTTATTCGCGAAAAGCAACAACAACATCCAAACGAAACCATCAACATATTCTATGCAGGTTGTGGTCCGTATGCACCGTTTATAACCTTAGTTGCTCCACTATTCAAAGCTTCAGAAGTACAATTCGCAATCCTTGAAATCAATGCAGCGTCTTTGCAAATGGCAGAAAAACTCATTGATAAACTACAACTAACTGATTACGTTACGGAATATCATACGGCAGATGCTGTTACCTTCCAAATCCCTGATGCAAAAAAATACCACATCCTATTCAGCGAAACCCTCGATGCATTACTTTACAGAGAATCCTATGTGCCAATTCTTTGGAACATGTTGCCGCAACTCAATGAAAACTGCGCGGTCATTCCAAACAATGTCATTGTGCAAGCAAGCATGACATTTCCCCAAAAAGAAGGAGAAGACGTGCGTAAAGAAAAAGAAGCAGCCGTAATACTCAACGTTCGCGAAGCGGTAAAAATCAATAACGGAAGCAAAACATTACCAAACGCATTCGACCCAATTACCATCAATCTCGCGGGAGACGAAAAATACAGTACCATGATTGTAGACACCAAAGTACACATACACAACGACATTTGGTTGTACAGAAATGAATCGTCACTAAGCATTCCTCTCGAAATGGAAATCGTATATCCGCTCGATGCGCCAAATGTAACCTTCTTCTATCAACTCAAACCATCGGTAGAGCTCAAATTGAAAAACTAAACTTCTAAAATTTATAAGTTCACAAACAAAACAATCCAACATTCAACATTTAAAATCTAACATTTCATAAACACCGTCATTTCGAGTGGCAAATCTCTGATTTGTTGTATTAAGAATAACCAAGTACAAAAGTTTTAAGTTTACACGTTTATAAATTGAAAAGTTTACAAGCACAACATTTAACATTCAACATTTAACATCTAACATTCCTCAACCACCGTCATTTCGAGTGGCAAATCTCTGATTTGTTGTATCGAGAACAATCAAGTATAAAAGTTTAAAGCAAAACAATCCAACATTCAACATTTAAAATCTAACATTCCACAACCATCGTCATTTCGAGTGGCAAATCTCCGATTTGTTGTATCGAGAACAATCAAAAACTAAAGTTTAAAAGTTCAAACGACAAAATCCACCATTCAATATTTAGCATTTAAAATTTAAAATCCACCATTTAACATTCTAAATTCTTCAACGAAAACGTTATAGCCCAAAAATCACAAAAAAATACTTGCATCTTTCTATCGCAAACCGTTTCTTTGTGTCAACAAACAGTTCATACCTATATTGACGTTATCAAGAAAGGCAGAGGGAATAGACCCGATGAAGCCTTAGCAACCCTTTACTCATAAAGAAGGTGCTACATTCTACTGCGAAAGCGGATAGATAACAAAGAGAAATTCTCATCATTTCCTTACACTTTTTTTGATAACAATACCTTGGGCGTTACCCAAAGGGTCAGGCTATTCGCAGTCGCTTTTGCGTGCTGTCATTCCTGCGTAGGCAGGAATCTCACCACACAAAGAGCTTCAACAATGCTACTATCCTTAACGCCGAAGTCCTCACATAAGTGAGAATCTCATGAAAATGAGGAACTTGTAACAAACAAGAAAAAAATAAAAGAAGTATATAAAAAACAAGACGAAGTTCATTGAGCGAAGTCGAGATGAAAAGAAAAGAAAAAGAGACAATGAAAAATATCTGGAACGAAATAGAAAAACGAATCCTAGTCCTCGATGGCGCTATGGGAACCATGTTACAAGCGTATAAATTTACAGAAGAAGACTTTCGTGGCGAACGTTTCAAAAACTACAAAACTCCATTGCAAGGTAATAACGACTTACTTTCCATCACACAACCACATGCTATCAAAGAAGTACATGCAAAATACTTTGAAGCTGGTGCAGACATCGTAGAAACTAACACTTTCTCAGGTACAACCATTGCCATGGCTGACTATGAAATGGAAGACTTAGTATACGAACTCAACTACCAATCGGCAAAAATTGCCAAAGAAGTCGCAGACGAGTTTACCGCAAAAGAACCGCACAAACCACGATTTGTAGCAGGTTCCATCGGGCCAACAAACCGCACAGCAAGCATGTCGCCAGATGTAAACGATCCAGGATACCGAGCTGTAACCTTTGACGAATTGCGAATAGCGTACAAACAACAAGTAGAAGCCTTGCTCGATGGCGGTGTAGACATACTCCTAGTAGAAACTGTTTTTGACACGCTAAATGCAAAAGCGGCACTATTTGCCATCGAAGAAGTAAAAGCCGAACGAAACATCAATGTGCCAATAATGCTCAGCGGAACCATTACAGACGCTAGCGGGCGCACACTATCTGGACAAACGGCAGAAGCATTTCTAATATCAGTGTCGCACATTCCGTTACTCTCAGTTGGGTTCAACTGTGCTTTAGGAGCAAATCTATTACAACCACACTTAGAAGCCATTGCCAACAAAACTGACTTTGCCATATCGGCGCATCCAAATGCAGGATTACCAAACGCCTTTGGAGAATACGACGAATCGCCAGCAGAAATGGCTGCCCAAATAGAAGAATATCTCAAAAAGAATCTCATCAACATCATTGGTGGTTGCTGTGGTACCACACCAGCACACATTACCGCCATTGCTAATGTAGCAGCAAAATACAAACCACGTCAGGTAGTAGTTAGTTGTTAGAAATTAAAATGAGAGTCCTATGAAATCTTATACAGAATTAGAAGTATGGATAAAAGCAAGAGAACTTGTAAATTTAGTATATGAATTAACTAAAAAATTCCCAAAAGAAGAAGTCTTTGGAATTACCAGTCAAATACGAAGAAGTGCGATCTCGGTTCCTTCTAACATTGCAGAAGGATGTGGAAGAAGCAGTACAAAAGAAACCATACATTTTTTGTTCATTGCTAGAGGTTCTCTTTATGAATTAGAGACACAATTATACCTATCAAATGATCAAGAATATATAACAGAAGAAGAATTAAATGAAATCCAAAGTCAAGTTATTGCTTGTAAAAAGTTGTTAAATGGGTTTATAAACTATTATAAAAAAAGATGAGGAATACTGAAGAAGAAACCAACAACGAGCAACCAACAACGAACAACCAAGTGAAGACTAAACAAACAAAATTCATGCGACTTTCAGGTTTAGAACCACTAGTTCTAAACGAAAATAGCAACTTTATAAACGTTGGAGAGCGTACCAATGTAGCAGGTTCACGTAAATTTTTACGACTCATCAAAGAAGAAAAATTTGATGAAGCGCTGGCAATTGCCAGACATCAAGTAGATGGTGGCGCGCAAATCATTGACATCAATATGGACGACGGTTTAATTGATGGAAAAGAAGCTATGGTAAAGTTTCTAAATCTTATTGCCGCCGAACCAGACATTTGCCGTGTACCAATCATGATCGATAGTTCCAAGTGGGAAATCATAGAAGCAGGTTTGCAAGTAGTACAAGGAAAATGTGTGGTAAACTCTATCTCGCTCAAAGAAGGCGAAGAAAAATTCATTTGGGAAGCTACACAAATCAAACGCTACGGAGCTGCGGTAATTGTCATGGCATTCGATGAGGTTGGACAAGCAGACAACTACGAACGACGTTTAGAAATTGTAGCACGATCCTACGATGTATTAGTACACAAAGTTGGTTTTCCTGAAGAAGACATCATCTTTGATCTCAACATATTTCCTGTGGCAACAGGAATGGAAGAACACCGCAAAAATGCCATCGATTTCATAGAAGCTACACGTTGGACACGCGAAACCTATCCAAATGTAAGTGTCAGTGGTGGTGTGAGTAATGTGTCGTTTTCGTTCAGAGGAAACAATGTGGTTCGTGAAGCCATGCACTCTGTATTTCTATACCATGCCATTCAAGCTGGAATGAACATCGGAATCGTAAATCCCACCATGTTGGAAGTCTATGACGACATTCCAAAAGATTTGTTAGAACATGTAGAAGATGTTATTTTGGATAGGAGAGATGATGCTACCGAACGCTTGCTCGATTTGGCGGAAGCCTTCAAAGGAACTAAAAAAGTAGACGAAGAAAAAATACAAGAATGGCGTAGTTACGAGTTGCAAGATCGAATCACACATTCATTAGTAAAAGGAATAGACAAATACATTGTAGAAGATGTAGAAGAAGCACGCCAAAAAGCAGAAAAACCCATTGAAGTCATTGAAGGAAACTTAATGATTGGAATGAATGTCGTGGGCGATTTATTTGGTTCAGGGAAAATGTTTTTGCCACAAGTTGTAAAATCGGCACGTGTAATGAAAAAAGCAGTTGCCTATCTAAATCCGTTTATAGAAGCAGAAAAAGGCGAGCAACAACAAGCCATTGGAAAAGTATTAATGGCAACGGTAAAAGGCGATGTACACGATATTGGGAAAAATATTGTAAGTGTTGTGCTTGGTTGTAACAACTACGAAATAGTTGACTTAGGCGTGATGGTTCCGCCAGAAAAAATCATAGAAACTGCCAAAGCAGAAAACGTAGATATCATTGGATTATCGGGTCTAATAACGCCTTCGTTAGACGAAATGGTGTATTTGGCAAAAGAAATGGAACGTCAAAACCTAGAAATTCCATTGCTAATTGGTGGCGCTACAACTTCCAAAGCGCATACGGCTGTAAAAATTGATCCGGAATACAAAAATGCCGTGGTACATGTCAATGATGCTTCAAGGGCAGTAACGGTTGTGGGCGATTTACTAAACAAGAAAAAATCAAAAGATTATCGTGATAAACTAAAGCAAGATTACGATGAATTTCGTGAAAAGTTCTTAAAACGTAGAAAAGCAAAATCATACATTTCATTAGCTGACGCGAGAAAGAAAAAATATAAAATCGATTGGGAAACCAGCACTATTGTAAAACCAAAAGAACTTGGAATTCAGAAGTTAACACAATTGAGTTTAAAAGAACTAGTTCCGTTTATAGATTGGAGTCCATTTTTCCGTTCGTGGGACTTACACGGACGTTTTCCAGACATTCTAACCGATGAAATTGTAGGAGAACAAGCGACACAATTATACGCAGATGCGCAAGAAATGATCACAGAAATCATTACAAAACAATCGCTAAAAGCAAAAGCAATTTTTGGTTTGTTTGAAGCAAATACCATCAATGATGATGATATTTCTATTCAGAAAAAGGGAAAAGAAATTGGCGTTTTTAGAACGCTTCGTCAACAGTTGGAAAAGCGTGCAGAAGTTCCAAATATCGCCTTAGCAGATTTTATAGCACCAAAAGAAACAGGCAAAACCGATTATATGGGCACGTTTTGCACTGCCATTTTTGGAGCAGACGAATTGGCAACGCGTTACAAAGAAAAACAAGACGATTACAATGCAATAATGGCGCAAGCAATTGCAGACAGATTTGCAGAAGCTTTCGCAGAATATTTGCACAAACAAGTACGAACAAAACATTGGGGTTATGCCGCTAATGAAGATTTGACAAATGAAGATTTAATCAAAGAAAGTTACAAAGGAATTCGTCCAGCACCAGGCTATCCAGCATGTCCAGATCATTTGGAAAAAGAAACCATTTGGGAATTGCTCGATGTTGAAAAAGTGATAGGAGTGACACTAACGGAAAGTTTAGCCATGTGGCCAGCCGCAGCCGTTTCAGGATACTATTTTGGCAATGAAGAAGCAAAGTATTTTGGTTTGGGGAAAATTACCCAAGATCAAGTGGAAGATTTTGCCAATAGAAAAGGCATTTCCATAGAAAAAGCACAAAAATGGTTGCACCCAACGTTGGCAGAGTAACGCGCGTTAGTGATAAGAGCGACATCCTCCCGATTTTCTCGGGAGATATAGCGGATAGCACGCCCGAAGGAACGCCCAGATTTAAATTATGAATGTTGAGTTATGAATTTTAAATGTTGAATGATGAATTAAAATCAAAAGTTATAAACAACTTGACAAACAACAAACAACAAACAACAAACAACAAATAACGAATAACGAACAAAGAATAATGAAGTTAAAAGTGATCTGTGAAGAATAAGGAACAACTTGACAAATGACGAATAACGAACAACGAACAACGAATGTTAAATGTTGAATGGAAATCAAGAGTTATAAACAACTTAACAAACAACAAATCAACATAAAAAAGAGATAAGAACAAAGATTCCCGTTTTATGGGAATGAAACCAAAAGGATTCAATGAAAGTAACAGAACATATAGAACAAGCCAACGGAGAAACGTTATTTACTTTTGAAATTTTACCGCCGTTAAAAGGACAAGATATTAAATCGATCTTTGACAATATTGATCCGTTAATGGAATACAAACCGCCGTTTATTGACGTTACGTATCACAGAGAAGAATACACGTTTAAAGAACTTGGAAATGGATTGCTAAAAAAGCAAGTGGTGAAAAAACGCCCTGGAACGGTTGGAATTTGTGCCGCAATTCAGAATAAATACCAAGTAGATGCCATTCCGCATATTTTGTGTGGTGGTTTTACGAAAGAAGATACGGAAAACTTCCTGATAGATTTGGATTTTTTAGGAATTGACAATGTAGTAGCGCTGCGTGGCGATGCGGTAAAAAGTGAAACGTATTTTAAGCCAGAAACAGAAGGACATATGTATGCATCCGAATTGGTAAGTCAGATACAAGATTTGAATAACGGGAAGTATTTAGACGAAGAATTGCAAAACTCTTCACAAACTAATTTTTGTATTGGCGTAGCAGGATACCCTGAAAAGCACATGGAAGCGCCGAGTTTAGATTCGGACATTCACTTTTTGAAGAAAAAGATCAAAGCGGGCGCGGAATATATTGTGACGCAGATGTTTTTTGACAATCAGAAGTTTTTTAAGTTTGAAGAAAAATGTAGAAAAGCGGGAATTACCGTGCCAATTATTCCAGGTTTAAAACCAATTGCAACACGAAAACAGTTGAATATGATTCCTCATCGTTTTCACGTAGATTTACCTGACGATTTGATTATGAATATTGTACGTTGCAAAGATAACAAAGCAATACGCCAAGTAGGAATTGAATGGTGTACGCAACAGAGTAAAGAATTGATTGAAGCTGGCGTGCCGATTTTGCACTATTATTCTATGGGAAGATCGAGCAATATTGAAGCAATTGCCAAAGCTGTATTTTAAGATACGAACAAAAAAAGTGGAAGAATACCCTACATTCTTCCACTTTCACTAAACTACAAATTAAATTTACTATTTTAAAGATTGTTTGTCGGATCGAATAATCCGCAGTAGTAATTTCCGTAGCACATAGTGACATCTACAGTTAAGCAAAGGTCTCTAGATTCACAGATATAAACTGAATCTCCAAATCCACCTTTAATAGCTTTCGTATTTAAAGTAGAGATGGATGCTTTTTTTAATCTTAATTTTTGAATTGACTTTTTTTTCATGATTACATATTTTTAAATCTTAATAATACATTATAGAAGCGGAAGAATACCCTACATTCTTCCGCTTTTTGAAGTTTTAAACTGTTAAGACTAACAGTCTACTGTATTTGGATCAAACAATCCGCAATTTAAATTTCCATAACATCTTGTTACATTTATAGTTTGACAGAAGTTATTTACGGATTCACAGATATAAAATGAATCTCCAAATCCTCCTTTAACTGAATTTTCATTTAAATTAGATACAGAAGCTTTCTTTAATTTTAACTTAAGAATTGACTTTTTTTTCATTATTAAACAGATTAGATTATGAAATTAACGCTGTGGATATGGATAAATTTGGCAATAAAATTCTCCATTACAAGCGGTATAATCTATTGTTTCACAGAAATTATTCGATTGGCAAAACAATGTATTTGTGTTGATTCCTCCTGATAACACATCTGTTGTCAATTTGGAAACCGCTTTTTTGTTTAATTTCAATTTTTGAATTGATCTTTTTTTCATGATTTATAAAGGTTTGATTGTGTAAAAATTAACGTTTACTTTTAAAAGCCTTGATCAGTTGGAAACTGATAAATTTGGCATCTGTTTTCAAATCTACATCTTGTGTAATCAATAGTTTCACAGAAATCTCTTGATTCACAAACAATATCAGATAATGATGTGTTTCCACCTTTTACTGCATGTGCATTTAGTTTGGAAACAGAAGCTTTATTCAAGCTCAATTTTTGGATAGATTTTTTTTTCATAAGTAGGTATTTAAAAGATTATTATAATTATCGCTGTGGCGAATCGTAAATTTGACAGAAAAACTCTCCGTTACACGCAGTATAATCAAGAGTTTCACAAAAGTTGAACGAAAGACATATTTGTGTAGGTACCAACGTTCCACCAGCAAGTGCATTTGCAGTTAATGATGAAACCGCTTTTTTATTTAATTTCAATTTTTGAATTGATCTTTTTTTCATGATTTACTTTTTTAGATTAAAAATTAACTTGTGATATTAACGTTCGTTTCTATCGTATAATTGACAATAAAACTCACCATTACATCTTGTATAATCAATCGTTTCACAAATATTCACAGACTGACAAAATACTGTGCCGCCAATAGTTCCTCCCGTCAATGAATTCGCATTCAACGTAGAAATAGAAGCTTTCTTCAGTTTCAATTTTTTAATAGACTTTTTTTTCATGATCTAAGTTTCTTTTGATTCATGCTAAATATATAAAAATGAAATAGTTGATCGTAGCGGTTTTACATTACTACTAGTACGTGTATGCTGTAGTTATTTGATAAAATGTATAAGAAAAAAACTCACAAAAAAAAGACAGTATGAATTACATACTGTCTTTTTTTGAAGCGTTTATCTCGCTCGTGCAGAGGTTTTTACAAATAATCTATACTTTCTTAAAAACTTCGTCTGATGCGCTATTTGCTTTCTACAAAATGGTAGCTATTTCTGGTAGCTTTTAACAATAAAAACTACTAAAAACTAGCTACATAAGTTTAACTTGTGTGAGGATTGTAAATTTGACATTGTGCTTCTCCAAAACATCTAGAAAAATCTTTAGTTTCGCAAAAGTTTACGGATACACAATACACATCAACATTGCTAGATTCATTTCCTCCAGTAACACTTTTCGCGCTTAACATAGCAATTGATGATTTTTTTAATTTTAACGTGTTCATTGATTTCTTCTTCATGGTATAAAATTTTTAGTTCATTACAAAGATAAGCAATGAAGTGCTGTATTTCCGAGGGTTTACAGTACCTTTTGTAGGTTTTAACTGTAGTTAACTCTTTTTAACAATTTTTGAAAAAATTTTAATAAAACTTTAGAACTTTTCATGATTGTAAAAAATATCACTTAAAAAAACTACATTTGTCTTCCCTATGAAAAATGTAGTTTTTATCTTATTTCTTTTTACAATAATTAGCTTTGCGCAAGAAGCAAAAACCAAAGCAACAACACTTGATGTCAATTATTTTACTGGAAATATTGTGCGTCATAATGACGATATTCTACATCTAATTACAGGACATCCAGAAGGTGTTATTATTAGCTACAACCAAAAGACATTTGGTGATGATGATTGGTCACAATTTTACAACTATCCCGATTATGGTTTTTCGCTAAGCTATCAGAATTTAAAAAATGAATTCTTAGGCGAAAATGTTGCCGTATATGCACATTACAATTTTTACTTTCTCAAACGAAATTTAATGCTTCGTATCGGGCAAGGTTTGGCTTATACAAGCAATCCGTACGACAAAACAGAAAATTTTAGAAACATTGCGTTTGGTTCTCGATTGATGAGTAGTACGTATTTAATGTTCAATTATAAAAAGGAAAATATCTTCAAGCGTTTTGGCGTACAAGCCGGTTTGTCCTTCATTCACTATTCTAATGCCAATGTAAAAGCACCAAATACGAGTATCAATACATTAGCGTTTAATGTTGGTGTCAACTACAATTTAGACGATACTTCGCTGATAGAATTTCAAAAAAATGAAGTAACACAAAATTTTGCAGAACCTATAAAGTTCAACTTCGTATTACGCGCAGGAATCAATGAAAGTGATGCCATCGGAAGTGGACAATATGGTTTTTACATACTTTCTGCTTATGCTGACAAACGTATAGGACGCAAAAGTGCCATTCAGTTAGGAACAGAAGTATTTGTGTCTAATTTCTTAGAAGAATGGATTCGATACCGATCAATTGCATTTCCCGAAGGAAACGTCAAAGGCGATGAAGATTACAAACGTGTCGGTATCTTTGCGGGACATGAATTATTTATCAATAAACTTTCTGTGATTACGCAATTGGGATACTATGTCTACTATCCTGTTGACTTTGAAGGACGCACGTATGTACGTATCGGAATGAAACGATATTTTGGCAAAAAAATGTTTGCGGCATTAACGCTCAAATCGCACGGAGCCAAAGCGGAAGCCGTAGAACTTGGCGTAGGAATCCGATTGTAAAAAACATAAAACTGTAACATTTTCTTTTTCAAGCGCTCTTTACCATAACAATCAAAAAAAGCGTCATGAAGAAAAAAATGTGCATCTGCATCGTACTATTCGGTCTTCAATTTGGAATAGCACAACTAGCTCCTGAGGAAACCATTACTAGCAAAGAAACAACTGTCGATGAAAGAAATCCTGCATTACGCGGTATTATTTTAGGTGTTCATGGTGCTAGAGAAACCATGTTTGAAGTTGGATATTTCAATTATGATTGGGTAGAATATCTAGACACTAAAATTCCTGCTATTGGCGGATTAGGATATTCAATCTCAACAGAACATTATATAAATCATAATTATATCATTGCACCAAAAGCGGCTATTTGGGCAAATGTTTGGTATATAAATGTGGGAATGAGCTTTCCTTGGTATTTTGATATGGAAAAAAATAATAGTCTAAAAATTCGTCCCGAAATCGGAATTGGTTCGGGAGATTTTAAATTGACATATGCTGTAAATATGGCAGTTACAAACAAAGATATGCGCTACATTAGCAAACATATGGTATCTGCAATTTACTTTTTAAACTTTAATAAAGAAGCAGGCAAGGAAAAACAAAAATGGTAATTATGTGGAGAAAAGATATTTTTGAAAAAAGAATCGCCAAAAGGTATGTATTACTATTCTTATTAGTCGTTCAATCAGGTACAGCGCAAGTAGCTCCAGAAGAGAATAAAGAAACAAAGGCAACGAATACTTCTGAAAAAGAACCGCATTTAAAAGGATTACTTTTAGGTGTTCATGGTGCTAGAGAAACAATGTTTGAAATTGGTTATTTCAATTACAAGCTTATCGAAAATAGAGGGAAAAACGATCAAGGAAGCGGTTATTCCATCTCAACAGAGCATTACATCAATGACAACTATATCGTAGCACCAAAATTGGCCATTTGACGAAGTCTTTGGGGATTTCACATGGGAATCGCTTCATTATGGTATGTTGACTTAGAAAAAAATAACAGTTTCCGAGTTCGACCCGAAGTCGGAATTGCTTGGGGAAGATTTACATATACATACGGATTCAATATGGCGATAACCAATAAAAATATGTCGAACATTAGCAAGCATATGTTTTCCGTTACTTACTTTATAAATCTAAATAAAAAAGCAAAATGGTAATACATAGTTTTAAATTGAAAATAATAAGTTAGTTTTGAAAACTGAACACTGAACACTGAATACTGAACACTGAACACTGAATGTTGAAAAAATACTATTTTATACTTATACTAACAATATTTATTTCTTGTGATAAAGAAGACGCGAACGATTGTTTTCAAACTTCTGGAACCATGATTACAGAAGAAGTTCTAGTAGAAGCATTTACGAAAATTGAAGTCAACGAAGGTGTCAATTTGGTCATAAAAGAAGGCGAAAATCAGGAAGTATTGATCGCAACTGGTGCTAATTTAATCAATGACGTAGAAGCAAAAGTAGTAGGCGAAACGTTGTTTTTATCAGACAATAACGATTGTAATTACGTGCGTGATTACGGAATTACTACAATATATGTAACTGTTCCAAACCTCACGGAAATCAATAGTAAAACTCAGTTTGAAGTACGTTCTGATGGAATTCTTACTTTTCCTAGTATAACGTTGATTTCAGAAAACTTTACCAACAACAATCCAGCATCTGGAAATTTTAACTTGCAGATAGAAAATGAAGAATTGAGCATTACGTTCAATAATTTATCAAATCTGTTTATTTCAGGAACAACGACACTTTTTACAATTAGTATTCCAGGTGGAAATCCGAGAATAGAAGCAGAAAATCTTTTAGCTGATACAGTGATTATTTCGTCACGCGGAAGCAATGATATTTTAATCAATCCAAAACAGGAACTTCGAGGCGATATTTACGGAACAGGAGATGTAATTGCGTATACGAAACCGTCAATTATAACACTAATAGCGCACTACACGGGAAGCTTACTTTTTAACTGATCTCGCTTACAACAGCACAATTTTTTCATACTTTTCAACTTTCTGATTGGTCGCTGCCGATTTTACAATGAGTTTATAAACATACACACCTTTCCCAAGTTTATCTCCAAAATCATCACGTCCGTCCCAAGTAATATCTCGCGAAAGCGAACTAAAATCTTTACTACTCGATCCTGTATTTGCTTTTCCAACAAGGGTACGCACTACTTTTCCAGAGATTGTAAAAACCTGTACGGTAATGTCTAATTCGCTTGAACTGTTGTGATTGAACCAAAATTCGGTATGACTTACAAACGGATTTGGATAGTTTAACACGTTGGTAATGGTTAACGAATTATTTTCATTGAAGACTGTAAATTGTATTTCAGCAGTCGATGAATTGTTGTACACATCCCAAGCTTTTAGCAAAAGTGTATGTGTTCCTTCAGAAAGATCTCGGAAAGGAAATTTTACAATTCCGTTGGTATAATCGTCTAATGCTGTTTCGTAATAATCATTTAAAATGATCGGATTAGATTCGTCGCCATCAAGTATTCCGACAATATCATGTCCAATTCCACTTGCGGTATTAATGCCGTTTTCATCAGATAGTTTTGCAAGTAAAAAAGGCGATTCGTTCGTAATACCACCAGAAATAAAACTTTCGTCATTCATGTACAAATTTACAATTGGCGGTTCATTGTCTAGCGGAGCATCTTCGTTGAGTTCGCCAATTTTCAAATTTTCGCTGGCACCTGTATGATCTTCTAAAACGCCATCTCGCTTCGCATAAAAACTAATACGACCGTTTCCAACAGGAATTACAATATCACGCGGAACAATAAATTCAAAAGAAAATATTCCGTTGGTTACAGAGGCCTTTCCTCTAAAAATAATTTCGCCCAAAGTAACAAAATCCATTGTGATTTGATAATCAGGATCATTCGCAAGTGTTTGTCGCTGAATCTGTTTGTCATAAATAGTAGAAAACACCGTTCCGTTGTAGTCTGAAAGTAAATTGCCAGCGTTGTTGGTAATATTTCCAGAAATTTTCACTCTACTCAATGCTTTTAGCGTGTCAGTTGCTTGCGAAATTGGCACATCGTTGATTGCTGTTAAATTTACTCTCGGTTTCGGAATTGCAATTTTGAGCGCAGGATCGCCAATATAGAACGCAACACGTTTATTAGGATTTGTTTCTTCATTTTTAGCCAATCGAAACGCTTCTGAAACGGGCATGTATGTATCTGATCCGTAAGAAAATAGAAATTTTGATAATTCCTGATTCAAATTGAGTCCAATATTTTTATAAATAAGTCGCGTTGTGGAAACTAAGGCAACTGCGCCACCTTTTTCGTTCCAAAACATAAATTCGCCAGCAGTTTGTCGCAACGGATTGTCAAATCGAGTATATTCACAAGTAATAGTAATAAATAGTGGCAATCGACATTCGTTCGTAAGTTCTTGCGATTCTGTTTTTTCAAAAATGCGTTCGCCAGCCAATCCGTCTTCGCCACCGTGACCAAAATAGTTGACAACCAAAGAACCCAAAGCAAGATTGTCTGTAATTGTTTTATTTACTTCAGGATAACGAGCTCCACCAGAAGACGATTCTTGGATGTATGAATCAGAATGTATTTTAACAACATTGATAAACGATTTGTTGTTGGCGATCAGATTTCCCAACGCATCCAAATCATTCTGTAATGTAGAATCACTTTCATTATCTGCATCGTCTGATATAATCGTGATATTGTTTCGCCATCGTCCATATGCTCCTTCGGCGTAATAAGACAGCGTTTTGTCAACCAATGTTTTTGCCTGACTTGGAGAGTTGATTAACATTCTACCGATAGCAATGTCTAGAAATTGTTGTCTGGGTAAAATATCAAGATTTCCTTCGTGATCGTCCATCATTCCGTAAAAATCATCTGTCATATAACCTCCAGCAAGATTAAAACTTTCATACACATGAAACACTGGGACAAAGTTTGTATTTCCTTCAATTCGGTTTTTATAATCAAAGGAAGCATCACCAAACATACAAATGTATTTTAGCTTGTTTTGATCAGAAAGTGCATTATCGTATACATATTTTATAAAATTACGAATGGCGGCAACATCTGGATTTCCTGTATTAAATTCGTTGTAAATTTTTTGCAATGGAACTACTTGTACATTTAAACCTGAATGCGTTCTATGAAAATCGGCCAATCGTTCCGCTTGTGAAGCAAATGCTTGTGGCGTAATTATTATATAATCAACATCGCCAGTAGAAAATATCGTTCCTTTAAGGTTTTGATTGGTAAGTAAACTATTTGGTTCAAGTGTCGGTACTAGCAGTTCGGAATTGTCTAAAGTAATATATTCTCGAATTTCTCCCATTGGCGCTTTGAACGAAAAATTAGCAGCATTCGATTCGTTTGTAATTTTAGTTACGTTCCAAATATTTGAAACATCCCAAACTTGCGAAATGTTTGTAGCATTTCCGATGGTATATTCGCCAATTCCAGTAGTTGATGCAGCATCTTTATACCTAAAAAAGAATTGTTTGTCAGTACCCAATAAATTTCTTTTGGCTTCTACCGTGATATAATCCAAGTATCCTATGGATCCTGCAACGCCACTATTATCATAGTTTAATGCAATGCTAATGTCTTCCGAATTTACTGTAACTTCTTCTTCCAACAAGCCAGTTCTGAGTCCAAATCCAGCAGTATTTTGACTTGCATAACTATTTCCAGCTATTGCAGAAAAAGTAAAATTAAAAATTGGTTGTCCATTTGTGTTTTGTGCCGTTTCTCCATTAATCAATACAGACATAAATGTGTCCACATTAGAAATTGCGGCAGGTTTTATACCAATAGTTACAGGTGCTGAAGTGACAATATTTGGAACATTAAAATTAAATGTTTGTTCGGCTTCAATATTAAAAACTTCTCCAAACCATCTTCTTCCCAAACGGATTAAATTTACGTTGTCTACTTCATGAAATTGATAATCGTCAAATGTAGTAATCGAAGTATTTGCGGTTCCTGACGGTTGTACGGTTTCAGGAATTCTTTTTCCATCGTCGACACCTTCTGTGGTAATATAATAATAGGTTTTGTCTGTAAAGGCATTTACATGAGTTTGGCTATCATCATTCCATCGGTCTGGACCTTCTGCATAAAATAAGATATAATCTTCGGCATTAAATACATTGTCATTTTCTCCAATAACGGTAATTGCATTTTCTGGAATTCCATAATGTTGATTTTCCGAATTTCGCAACGGCAACATGCGTCCGCCATTTCCATAGATTTTAAGTTTTCTCGGATTGATGTTTTCGGTGTTAAATCCTAATTGGTTTAAGAAATTGGCATCAATCCTGTAAATTCCTGATTTCGTTACCGAAAATTTATAGAAGTTTCCTGAAGCTAATATGGAATTTTCAATCGTTTCAGTAGTATTGAAATTAGTAGCATTTTGAAAAGTTGTCGTATAACTTATATCAAAACTAAGTACTTTTTTTACGATACCATTTTCGTTGATCAATGGAGAAACAATTAGCATATGTTTACGAATAGCTCTTGCCTTTGTATTATGAATAGTCGCTTCAATCGTGGTTGGTAATTTTGTTTTGTCAATTCCGCCCAAAGCGTTCGGATTCAAAGTTCCATAGCTAACATTGTCAATCCGTAAAGAAGAAGTATTTGCGTTACGGTTATCTTCCCATTGTGTCACAAAACTGATCGTTCTATCATCATTATACACAAAATATTCGTCGTTAAATGTTGGTAACGTAATTACGGTAGTGCCATTTCCTGTAGAAATATCGGTTGTTGTTTCCTTCCATGTGATGTCAAAATGCTTATTTTGAGCTTGTACATGGATAAGAAAAATGAACAGTACTAAAAAAGTGGTGGTTGTTTTCATCACTTTTTTAACGAGAAAACATGCTTAAATAGTATGAATGCATGCTTTAAAAGTGATAAAAATTTCTGAAATCGTGTTTTTGATTGCTGAAAAATAGCTGTCGATTGTTAATTCAACTTGTACAATTTCATTGAAAACTTAAGAGACAAACAGTCTAATGTGTTAAGCAGTCAACTCTCTAAACAAACTCTCTAAGTTCTTATTCTTCTGATTAATTTGTAAGGCTTTCAAATCATTATCATGTGCAAAATCAAATACGGTAGATCGCATATCTTTAGAAGTATCAAATGTAATTTCGTATACCAATCCGCGGGTGTTGATGACTTGTACTACATGTGGAAGTTTTTCAATCAATACATCTTCAATGCGATAATCAAACTCAACTTCAATCACTTGTTGTTGATCTTTTTGAAGTTTGGCTAACGTAGTGTCAGCAACAATTTCGCCTTTATTAATAATAATCACACGATCGCAAATAGCTTCTACTTCTTGCATAATATGTGTCGATAAGAAAATAGTTTTCTCTTTCCCGATAGACGTAATCAAATTTCGAATTTCTGTTAATTGATTCGGATCCAAACCAGTTGTCGGTTCATCTAAAATTAATACTTCAGGATCGTGCAACAATGCATTTGCCAATCCAACACGCTGTCGATACCCTTTTGACAATTCGCCAATCTTTTTACTCGCTTCAGGAATCAAACCTGTCATTTCAATCACTTCTTCAATACGTGATTTTGGCGATTTATACACATTCGCATTAAATGCTAAATACTCACGAACGTGCATATCTAAATACAACGGATTGTGTTCTGGTAAATATCCAACACTTTTTTGTACGTCTCTAGCATTTGAATTCGTATCAAAGGTATTTACAGAAGCTTTTCCTGTTGTTGCTTTCAAATACGTAGTCAAAATTTTCATCATAGTAGATTTTCCAGCGCCATTTGGACCTAAAAAGCCAACAATTTCGCCTTTCTTTACCGTAAATGACACATTATCTAATGCTTTCTGTTTCCCGTAAATTTTTGTGATATTTTCTACAACTATAGACATATGCTAGAATTAGAAGTTCAAAACTACATAAATTTTTATCAGTATTTCTTACCTTTCAATTAAATAAAAACAAAAAATAGCGCAGATTATTGCTAAAAACGTTTTTCTTTAAAAAATATTGGAAAACGATTTTGAATTTTAAAATTAATCAATACTTTAGCTAACATAAACGAAAACAACATGTTTACAGCAAATTATTTCTGGCAAGGTTATTTTTACTTCTTTTACGAAAAGAAGCAGGAACTCCTTGTTGTATAGTTTTATGTAAATAAACAATATATAGAAAAAGAAAGTTCCGAAATATATCGGAACTTTTTTTTTGGACTCATATGAAACAAACAATCGCCATACAAGGAATTCAAGGTTCCAATCATCACAAAGTAGCACAAGCGTACTTCGGAAACGATGTACAATTGGACGAATGCTTATCTTTTGATGCATTGGTGCAGAGTTTATTACACGGAAAAAGTACGTATGCCATCATGGCACTCGAAAATACCATTGCAGGTTCTATTATTCCAAACTACGCATTAATTGATGCCAATAATATTCATATCAATGGCGAATATTACCTAAACATTCATCATCATTTAATGGCGTTGCCCAATCAAACGTTGGAAGACATTACAGAAGTTTGTTCGCATCCGATGGCGTTATTACAATGTAAAGAATTCTTCAAGCAATATCCACATATCAAATTAGTAGAAGATGTAGATACTGCCGCCGTAGCTCAGCGCATTCAAGCAAAACAAAGCTCAGGAATTGCCGCAATTGCTACCAAAATGGCAGCTGATTTATTTCAATTGGAAGTATTATCGGAAGAAATTCAAACCATAAAAACCAATGCAACCCGTTTTGTAATTCTTCAAAAAGAAAAACCTACAAATGGCATTGATCAAATAGACAAAGCATCCATTCGTTTTGAACTCGATCACAAAAGAGGAAGTCTGGCAACCGTTTTAAATGTCATGAGCGATTGCAAACTCAATCTCACAAAAATACAATCATTACCCATTATTGAAACACTTTGGAAATATGCTTTTTTCGTAGATGTAACCTTTGAAAACTATGAAAATTATGCAAAAGCTATTTCTATTTTAGAAATTATGACCACAAGCTTAAAAGTACTAGGAACCTACAAAAACCAACGCAACTCATGATTCCTGCAAAACGAATACATACTGTTGAAGAATACTACTTTTCCAAAAAATTACGAGAAGTACGCGGACTTGTGGCGGCTGGAAAATCGATCATAAATCTAGGAATCGGAAGCCCAGATTTGCAACCGCCAAGCGTTGTTGTTGATGCGCTTGAAGCAAGTTTGCACGACGAAACAGCGCACAAATACCAAAGCTATCAAGGAATTCCTGAACTCAGAAACGCTATTGCCGATTTCTACCTGAAAAATTACAACGTTTCGCTAAACGCAAATGAAGAAGTCTTGCCACTCATGGGAAGTAAAGAAGGCATCATGCACATTTCAATGGCGTATTTAGACGAAGGCGATGAGGTTTTAATTGCAAATCCGAGTTACCCAACTTATACATCTGTGACCAAACTATTAGGCGCAGTTCCAAAATACTATAATTTAGAGGCTTCCAACGATTGGTTGCCAAATTTAGAAGCTCTTGAACAGCACGATTTGAGCAAAGTAAAACTCATGTGGGTCAACTATCCACACATGCCAACAGGCGCAAAAGCTTCTAAAAGTTTCTTTGAAAAATTAATAATTTTCGCAAAAAAACATCAAATACTCATCATTAATGACAATCCGTACAGTTTCATTCTCAATGATGAACCGTTGAGTATTCTAGCACTCAAAGGTGCAAAAGAAGTTGCTTTAGAGCTTAATTCGCTTAGCAAATCGTTCAACATGGCTGGTTGGCGCACGGGAATGGTCATGGGAAAAGCGGAACACATCCAACATGTGTTAAAAGTAAAAAGCAACATGGATTCAGGCATGTTCTACGGAATTCAAAAAGGCGCAATCAAAGCGTTGGAGAGTTCTACAACGTGGTTTACTGAACTCAACAATATCTATAAAAAACGACGCGAACTCGTTTGGGAAATCGCAGAAAAACTGCACTGTACATTTGATACGGAAACTTCAGGAATGTTTGTATGGGCAAAATTACCAGCAACAAATACCTTAACATCAGAAGCATTCATTGACAAATTGCTCTATGAAAAAGACGTTTTCATCACACCAGGAAGCATATTTGGAACACAAGGAGAAGGCTACATTCGGTTTTCATTGTGCGTTTCGGAAGAAAAAATAAAAGAAGTCATCAAAAGAATCACAGCAGCATGAATGTATACATCATAGGAATCGGACTCATTGGCGGAAGCATGTCGCTAGACATTCAGGAACACTATCCTGAAGCTGTCATCTATGGCATTGATGCTAATGATGCACACCTAGAAGAAGCGCTGCAACTACAGTTAATTCATAAAAAAGCAACGCTTCAAAACGTAAAAAATGCAGACCTTGTCATTGTTACAATTCCCGTACATGTTTCTATTGACATCATCACGGAAGTTTTAAACACTATTAATGACCAAACATTGGTCATTGATGCAGGTTCTACAAAAGAAAAAATTTGTCAAAGTATTGCCAATCATGAAAAACGAAGAAACTTTTTGGCAGCGCATCCAATTGCAGGAACGGAGTTTTCTGGACCAAAAGCCGCCATAAAAGGACTTTTTGACGGGAAAACCAATATTATTTGCGAAGTGGAAAAAACGGCATTCATCTTGCAGGAAAAAGCACTAGAGTTGTTCAAAAACTTAGGCATGCGCATTCGGTACATGGATCCAAAATCGCACGACAAACACATTGCATACGTGTCACATTTGTCACATATCAGTTCGTTTATGTTGGGAAAAACGGTTATTGAAAAAGAAAAAAATGAACGTGATATCTTTGACTTGGCAGGTAGCGGATTTGCTTCAACGGTGCGTTTGGCAAAAAGTTCGCCAGCCATGTGGACACCAATTTTTGAACAAAACAAAGCAAACGTCATCGAAACGTTGCAAGAATACATTGCCAACTTAGAGGAGTTCAAACAACTCATGTTGCAAGACAATTTTGAAGGAATATATAAAGAAATGGAAAACACAAATCACATTAAAAAAATATTAAACGGAATTATTTAACCGTATTTGGGCGTTCCCCAAGGGTCGGGCTTTCGGCAGTCGCTTTTTACAAACTGTCATTCCTGCGCAGGCAGGAATCCATTTTGCAAAAGAGCTCCAACAAAGCCTGCGCTGAGCGCAGTCAAAGGCCTCAATCCCTAACGCGGAACTTTCGATGACCATAGGAACTTACACAAGAACCAACACAGAGTAACAAAAAGACAAAAAAATAAAAAACGAATAACCAATAGAGAAAAAAATAATCATGGAAAATAAAAAAGAACTTAGAAACTGGCTCAATGCCTTCGGATTAGAACATCCATTAGTAATTGCAGGACCTTGTAGTGCAGAAACAGAAGCACAAGTACTAAAAATAGCGCACGAACTCAAAGATACCGATGCAACAGTATTGCGTGCAGGAATTTGGAAACCGCGTACGCGACCTGGAAACTTTGAAGGTGTGGGCGCACTTGGACTCAAATGGTTGCAAAAAGCAAAAGAAGAAACAGGAATGCTAACGGCTACAGAAGTTGCCAACGCAACACACGTTCGTTTAGCACTCGAGCACGACATTGATGTATTGTGGATTGGTGCGCGTTCAACGGTAAGTCCATTTATCGTTCAAGAAATTGCAGATGCATTAAACGGAACGGATAAAATTGTCTTAATCAAAAACCCTGTAAATCCAGATTTACCATTATGGTTAGGTGCTGTAGAACGTTTACATTCGGCAAACATTCAAAAATTAGGTGTAATTCACAGAGGATTTTCAACCTACGAAAAAACACGTTACCGAAACAATCCAGAATGGCAAATTCCGATTGAATTGCAAAATCGTTTTCCAGACTTGCCATTAATTTTAGATCCATCACATATTGCTGGACGAAGAGATATCATTTTTGATATTTGCCAAACAGGTTTAGACCTGAATTATGATGGATTGATGATAGAAACACATTACGATCCCGACAATGCTTGGAGTGATGCCAAACAGCAAATAACACCAGCAAGACTTGTGGAAGTTATGGAAGATTTGAAAATTAGAAAATCTACAGATACGGAAGCAGAATATAGAAATGCATTAAACACATTGCGTACACAAATTGATGTTATTGATCATCAATTGATTGAAATGTTAGGAAAGCGTATGAAAGTTGCTGACAAAATTGGTGCGTTGAAAAAAGACAAAAACGTAGCCATCTTACAAACAAGACGTTGGAATGAAATCTTAGGAAAAATGATTTTAGAAGGCGAACAAAATCAGTTGAGTGAAGAATTTGTATTGCGTATCTTCAAAGCTATTCACCAAGAATCAATAAACCATCAGGAGAAAATCGTGAATGGTTAAAAATAATAAGTAGAAAGCATAAAAAGGCTGTCTAAAAGGATAAAAAAGCGTCATTCTGAATTCAATCCAGAATCTCATTGCATTGATTTTCAATGGTTATGAGAAACCGAATCAAGTTTGGTTTGACGAAAATTTAGCTTTTCCGACAGCCTTTTTTAATGGTAACATTTTTTATCAAAAGTTAGGCACAACCGCAATCCGTATTTGGAATTACAGAAGCTGGAGAGCATTTTAAAATATCCATTGAATTTGGATTGTGTTCGCTTCCACCAGAAGGATTTCCTGTATTAAATCCTCCTTTGCTAAAAAGGTTAGAAATAGACTTTTTGCGTAATGTCAAATTTTTTAAATTTCGTTTTTTCATAATTTATATTTTAAATTTATTCTTGGCCTGGAAATTGAATATTAGACGGAACATGAATGCTTTCACAATGCCATCCACAAGTTTCGTCCATCGTTTGTTCACAAGCTGTACGATATTCACTTGGACAAGAATTTCCATCTGACCAGCAGCCAATAAAATCAGAGTTTAAGATCGTAATGCTAGGACCTGTAAATGTTCCAGTATCTATATCACTCAAACCACCAGTTAAATTTGATACTGATGCCTTGTTCAATGCTAAACTTTTTAAATTTCGTTTTTTCATTATAATTATAGTTTTGAAATTAATAATGATTCAAAAGAAGAAATAATTTTGTCTTGAAAAAAGAAACACTGTTGCGCATTCATAAATCATCAACAAATCGCATTGACGATTTATGAAAACACAATAAAAAAATACCAGATACTAGAAATTTTTTCTTTGTAAAACTTAAAGTGAGCTTTCATTTAACTCACTTTAAGTAATACTTATTGGTACATAATGTGCGTACTAACAATCACCAGCAACAGAAGGTCCGTGTGGAACACATCCAAGTCCGCCTGTATATGGAGCAGCGATAGAAGGACAATCAATGTCATTATAATTCAATGTTTTTTGACAGAATTTTGCAGTAACATTTTCTTCACAAGAATACGTTTCATAACAGTTTGCTGTTTCGTCTACACTTTCTCCACCTTTTAAACTTGAGATTGCAATTTTGTTTAATTGTAAACTTTTCAAATTTCGT
>NZ_LBMG01000034.1 GCF_001005315.1 Kordia jejudonensis | reverse complement strand
ACCCAAGACCCAAGACCCAAAACCCAAGACCAAACTACACCTGAATCACACCCAAATTAAAAGGTTTTTCAATTGGTGCTTGATTTGCGGCTTCAATTCCCATCGAAATCCAAGTTCGCGTATCTAATGGATCAATAATTGCATCTGTCCACAAACGCGCGGCTGCATAATATGGAGAAATTTGCTTGTCGTAACGCGATTTTATCTTATTGAATAATTCTTCTTCTTTCTCTTTTGTAATTTCTTCTCCTTGTTTCTTCAACGAAGCCGTTTCAATTTGTAGTAACACTTTCGCTGCAGAATTTCCACTCATTACCGCCAATTCAGCACTTGGCCAAGCGGCAATCAATCGTGGATCATAGGCTTTTCCACACATGGCATAATTTCCAGCTCCGTATGAATTTCCAATGACAATTGTAAATTTTGGCACGACACTATTACTTACGGCATTTACCATTTTGGCGCCATCTTTAATAATGCCTCCGTGTTCCGATTTGCTTCCAACCATAAATCCAGTTACATCTTGTAAAAATACCAACGGAATTTTCTTTTGGTTGCAATTCGCAATAAATCGTGTGGCTTTATCAGCAGAATCTGAATAAATAACACCACCAAACTGCATTTCTCCTTTTTTATTCTTTACCAATTTTCGTTGATTGGCAACAATTCCAACTGCCCAACCATCAATTCTGGCATATGCTGTAATAATACTTTGTCCGTAACCAGCTTTATATTCATCAAATTCAGAATTATCAACAATTCGTTTGATAATTTCTTTCATATCATACTGTTCATGACGTGCTTTTGGCAGAATTCCGAAAATATCTTCAGGATTTTCTGCTGGTTTTACAGCTTTCACTCTGTTGTAACCTGTAGGTGTATAATCGCCAATTTTTCCAACAATATTTTTAATTGTCGTCAAGGCATCTTTATCATCTTTCGATTTGTAATCCGTAACCCCTGAAATTTCACAATGCGTCGTTGCTCCACCAAGCGTTTCATTATCAATACTTTCGCCAATTGCAGCTTTCACTAAGTAACTTCCCGCAAGGAAAATACTTCCTGTTTTATCTACAATTAAAGCTTCATCACTCATAATAGGTAAATAGGCGCCACCAGCCACACAGCTTCCCATAACAGCAGCAATTTGGGTAATTCCCATACTGCTCATGACGGCGTTATTTCTGAAAATTCGTCCAAAATGTTCTTTATCTGGGAAAATTTCATCCTGCATTGGCAAATAAACTCCTGCGCTATCTACCAAATAAATGATTGGCAAGCGATTTTCGATAGAAATTTCTTGTGCACGTAAGTTCTTTTTAGCGGTAATAGGAAACCAAGCACCAGCTTTTACAGTTGCGTCATTGGCAACAACAATACATTGTTTTCCTTGTACGTAGCCAATTTTTACTACAACACCACCAGAAGGACAACCGCCGTGTTCTTCATACATTTCATCGCCAACAAAAGCACCAATTTCAATAGCGGGTTTCTTGTCATCTAACAGAAAATCAATACGTTCGCGTGCTGTCATTTTGCCTTTGCTATGCAATTTGTCAATGCGTTTTTGTCCGCCACCTAAACTCACTTTGGCCAAGCGATGACGTAATTCTGATACTAAAAGTTTATTGTGATCTTCGTTTTTGTTGAAGTTGATGTCCATGGTTATAAAATTTTCCTGTGCTAAAATACGAAACAATTACGGCTATTGAAAGGAAGGAAGTTTGAAAGTTTTCTTAAAAAACCCCTCAAATAAATTACATGGAATTAGTTTCCTTGGAAAATAAAAATATTATTTGTAGCTTTGTACAGAAATTAAAAACTAACAACTATGAAAACTCAAAAAATAATTTACTATGTAGTTACAGGATTATTTACGGCATTAATGCTTTTCTCAGTAAGTATGTATTTCCTTAAATATGCTGATATGGTTCAGGGATTTACTAAATTTGGTTATCCTACTTACATTATTTATCCGTTGGCGGTAGCTAAGATTTTAGGTTTAATCGCTATTTGGCTTATAAAAAATAAAACACTTAAAGAATGGGCATACGCAGGATTCTTTTTTAATATTATTCTTGCATTTTTTGCACATTATATGATTGGAGACGGAGAACAAGGAGGCGCAATTATAGCGTTCGTTCTTTTAGCATTGTCATACTATTTCGGAAAAAAAATTACAAACAACTAAAAACATATTTCAAATGAAAACAATAATAGCCTTTGCAGGAAGCGACAGTAAAACATCAATCAACAAACAATTAGCAACATATGCAGCAAATTTGGTTGAAGATGCAAGCGTAAAAGTATTAGATTTAAACGATTATGAATTGCCGTTATACGGAATTGACCTAGAAAATAAAATTGGAATTCCAGAAAATGCACACGCTTTTCTAAAAGAAATCAAAGAAGCAGACGGAATTGTTTTGTCTTTAGCGGAGCATAATGGAGCATATGCAACAGTATTTAAAAATATTTTTGATTGGATGTCTCGAATTGATGGAAAATTATGGTCAGACAAACCAATGCTTTTAATGGCAACTTCACCAGGTGCTCGTGGCGGACAAACCGTTTTAGATATTGCAAAAGGAAGATTCCCACACATGGGCGGAAATATCGTGGCAGATTTTTCATTACCATCTTTTGGCGATAATTTTTCTAAGGATGGAATCAAAGATAACGCATTAGCACAAAAATTAGAAGAAGCTGTTTTTATGCTTTCAAAAGCTGTTTTTGAATAACAACATTCGTATCTTTAAAGGAGAAACTAAAATTATAAACACTGTAAAATCATACATTATGGAAGAAAAAGAGATCATTAAAGAATATAGTAATGAAGATATTACAGTTGTTTGGAAACCTAAAACGTGTACACATTCCAAAAACTGTTGGAAAGGATTATTACAAGTATTCAATCCACAAAACAGACCTTGGATACACATGGACGGTGCGAGTACAGAACGCATCAAAAAACAAATTGCAGCGTGTCCATCAGGAGCTTTGTCATATAAAAGTAACAAGGCAGGCGATGAAGAAGCACAGCATTTAGAAACAAAAGTTGAAGCTTTAGAAAATGGTCCTTTATTAGTATATGGAACGTTGCATATTACCAATTCGGACGGCACCAAAGAAAAGCGAAACAAAACCACAGCATTTTGTAGATGTGGCGCTTCTCAAAACAAACCATATTGTGATGGCGCGCATACAGAAGCTGGTTTCAAAGGATAATACAACGTAAAGCATAAAAAACATTTATGGGAGATATCTCTAAAGACATACAATCATCATTTCCATCTGATAGAGTGAAAGCGTTTATCAACATCAAATTTACGGCGAATTGGATCAATAGTAAGGAAAATGAATTTTTCAAACCATTTGGAATTTCGCCACAACAATTCAATATTCTAAGAATTTTGAGAGGCGCAGGAAAGGCGATCAAAGTGCAAGAAATTAAAGATCGAATGATCGAAAGAGCGCCCAATGCTACCCGATTGATGGACAAACTTTGCGCAAAAGATTTAATAGAACGCATTCCATGTCCTGATGATCGAAGAGTCGTTCATATTGCCATCAAAGACAATGGACTCAAACTCTTAAAACAAATAGGAGATAGCATGCCAAAAAATGATTGGTTAGGAAATCTCACAGACGAAGAAGCAACACAATTAAGCAACTTATTGGATAAAGTCCGGTAAAAATTTGACCAAATATTTTCCATGGAAAATATTTCAAACACAACTAAAAAAGAAAGAGTAGAACACATGAAAACACTACGAAGCATAGCGTACAAAGGAACAAGCGACTATGTAAATATGGGCGGAAATTTAATCCGTCAACCATTACCAACACAAGAACTCGATCAAGTTGATCCATTCTTACTGTTGCATCATTATAAGTACGATGTCGGACCCTACAGTCCAGGATTATCATTGGCGCCACATCCGCATCGTGGATTTGAACCTGTCACATTTCTCTTCAAAGGAGAACAATTACACAGAGATTCACTCGGAAACGAAGGCGTTTTAAATGCTGGCGATGTACAATGGATGACTGCGGGAAGCGGCGTCATTCACGATGAAGGTCCAAGCAAAGATTTTGTGGGAACTATGGAAGGAATTCAACTTTGGGTAAATCTTCCCAAAAAGTACAAAATGACCACGCCAAAATACCAAGATGTAAAAGCGGAACACATGCCGTTAATTCCTGTCGAAAACGGAAAAGGAAACATCAAAGTAGTTGCTGGTGAGTTCAATGGACAAAAAGGTCCTACGAGCACATTTACAGAAATCAATGCGTTTATTGCGAATCTTGAAGCTGGCGACAAAACAACCATTTCAGTTCCAACACAGCACGAATTATTGGTATATTTATTAGAAGGCGAAACTCGTGTAAACGACGATCAAACACTAAAACTTGGGAAATTACAACTACTCACGTTTCATAAAGATGGTGAAACCATTGCACTGGAAGCTAATAAAAATAGTACGTTACTCATACTTTCGGGCGAACCGATTGCAGAAAAAGTAACCTCTTGGGGACCATATGTTATGAATTCTCAAACTGAAATTATGGAAGCTTTACGCGATTATCAACAAGGCAAAATGGGACACTTATATTAAGAAATTTGTCATTCCTGCGGAGGCAGGAATCTATAAGTACTAAGGGTTTGCTATTGAGTATTGAGAAATAATTAATTAAAATTTTAATAAAAAAAGATTTTTTTAAGATCCAACACCCAAAACCCAAAACCCAAAACCCAACACCCAACACCCAACACCCAAAAAACAAACAACAAACAACAAACAACAAACAACAAACAACAAACAACAAACAACAAATTTAAAATGAAAACAATACTTCACAGAGGAAATACAAGAGGAAAAGCAGATCACGGATGGTTAAAAAGTCATCACAGCTTTAGTTTTGCAAGTTACCACAATCCTGAGCGAATGGGATTTGGACAACTTAGAGTGTTAAACGACGATATCGTGCAACCAAAAATGGGATTCGGAACACATCCACATCAGAATATGGAAATCATTTCGATTCCGTTAAGTGGCGCATTGTCACACAAAGACAGTATGGACAACAAACGTGCAATTACAGTAGGAGAAGTACAAGTAATGTCTGCTGGAACAGGATTGCAACATTCAGAATTTAACGATAGCAGAACCGATGAGGTTAATTTTTTACAACTGTGGATTCAGCCGCAAGAATTAGGTGTGACGCCCCGTTACGAGCAAAAAGAATTTGATCAAACCAAGCGTGAAAATCAATTTCAAACGGTCGTTGCTCCAAAAGACAATATTGTTGACGATGCACTTTGGATTCATCAAGATGCGTACATTTCTATTGGAAATTTTGATTCGGGAAAAGCCATCGATTTCAAACTTCACGACGCGTCACACGGAATTTACGTTTTCTTATTAGAAGGCGAAATTACAATAGGCGAGGACACACTTTCTACCAAAGATGCAATCGGAATTTGGGATACGGAAAACGTTCAAATTTCTACAAATTCAGATTCAAAAATACTGGTTGTAGAAGTTCCGATGAGTTAGAAAATAATTATTGAATGTCCGTGAAATGTCAGAAAGCTATAAAGTACGTCATTCTGAACTTGATTCAGAATCTCATACTGTTATGAATTAAGCTATATGTGAGACCCTGAAATAAATTCAGGGTGACGCAGTAACTATTTAACGGATTTCAATCTTAAAATCTTACTATCAAAAGTAGAATACTTAGAATACCTACCTGTAATTTCGAGCGCAGTCGAGAAACATATGAACGTAATCGTTTCTATTAAATCTCGACTGCACTCGATTTGACATTAATTATATCACATAAAGTATTTTAGTATGAGTGTTTTTTATAGTGTTTCGGAATGAATATATCATTAATAAGTTTCTATTGTCGAAATTATAAAGGTTATTAAAGCGATTATTCCTGCAATTAAACCTATAAGAGAGATTGCTTTAAGTAATTTAGCGAGAAAATTAAAATCATTTTGACGCCCTTGTAACTTTTCTTTTTTATCAATAGTTTCTTTCTGCTCAATTTCTTTAATTATAATTTTAGTTACCTTAATATCATATTTGTTGGTTATAAAGCCAATTACTAATGATAATAGATTTGCAATTAAAGCAACAGAAAATAGAATCAAGCTTGTGACTAACAACTCTTTATTAAATTCTCTACTAAAATAAGTTTTGAATAAACTTATAGTCAAAATTAAACTTCCACTTGATAAAGAAATTATCAAAACATCAAATTTACCTAACGAATGTTTCACACTTTCTTCTGTCTTTTCAATATACTTCTTTAGATTAGAAATATATTCTTCATCTTTTATATTCATATCTAATATTAGATTAATAACATGTGAATTCAAAATTATATATAAAATTCTACGCCTGATATTGCAACTCACTCAAACCTTTATATACACCATCTTCTAATAAAATGAGTTCGTCGTGTGTGCCAGTTTCGTGAATTTTTCCGTGTTTTAATACTAAAATCGTATCGCAATTTTTAATGGTAGACAAACGATGCGCAATGATAAACGACGTTCGTCCTTGCATCAATCTGTCCAACGCTTCTTGGATTAACACTTCAGATTCAGAATCTAATGAACTTGTGGCTTCATCTAAAATTAAAATAGAAGGATTTTTCAAAATCGCTCTCGCAATCGCAACACGTTGTTTTTGTCCACCCGAAAGTTGAATTCCTCTATCGCCCACAAAGGTTTCATAACCTTCGGGGAAACTCATGATAAATTCGTGCGCATTGGCATCTTTGGCAGCTGCAATGATTTCTTCTTCGGTAGCATTCAAATCTCCGTAAATGATGTTTTCTCTAATCGTTCCACCAAACAAAATCACTTCTTGTGGTACCAATGCCATTTCGTTTCGGAGTTTGCTCAATTCAAATTCTTCTGCGGGTTTTCCATCAAATAAAATTGTTCCTGAACTTGGTTTGTATAATTGTAATAACAACGCCGATAAGGTAGATTTTCCAGAACCTGACGGACCTACTAACGCAATCTGTTTTCCTGCTTCTACATGTAATGAAATATTTTTTAACACTTCAATATCCAATCGAGAATCGTAGGCGAAATCTACATTTTTGAGCGTTACCGTTCCGTTTAAATTCAGCGGTTCTTTTACAGGTGCTAAGATTAAATCTTCTGTTTTTCCGTCTAAAATTTTCATTAAACTTTCCGTTGCACCAAGTGCTTTTTGAATTTTCGCATATAAATCGGGCAAACCGCCAATAGAACCACCAATAAAAATGGTATACAGGATGAAACTGATGAAATGTTTTCCGCTAATTTGTCCCGCTTCTACCATGAGTTTTCCTTGCCAAATGACAAATACAATCGAACCGAACATACAAAAGATGATCAAAGTGCCAAAAAAGCCTTGCCATTTGACAATTTTCATGGTTTTATCACGAACTTTTAATACAGTTTTAGTATAACGTTCTATTTCAAAAAATTCATTGATAAACGCTTTTACATTGGCAATTCCGACCAAACTTTCTTCTAAAATGGCGTTCGATTTTGCAGCGTGTTCTTGAGTTTCTTTTGATACTTTTTTGATGAAATTCCCAAAGAACATTCCAATCAAAGCCACTACAGGAACAACGGCTAAGGTTATTAAACAGAGTTTTGGCGACATGATAAACAACGCCGTCAAACAAATGACAACCGTTATAATTTGACCAATAAAACTAGGCAATGTGGTGTTAAACGTATCGCGTAGCAATTCAATATCGGTGGCAACTCTACTCGTAAGTTCTCCAACTTTATTTTCATTGAAAAACTGTAACGGAGATGTGACCATTTTTTTAAACGATTTTACCCTAATATCTTTCATCGTATTGGCGGTAAAATAGCCAAACAAGTAGGTTTTAAAGAATGAAAACATGGCTTGAATCCCGAATACAATAAACAAAACTTTTACCAGCGTATTGGTGTCATCCAAATTTAAAAACGCTTCTGTAGTGTCCATCGGATTCGTAGTATCTTGTCCTAATAATTGACCAATTAAATAGGGGAAAAGCATCATTGTTATGCTCGAAAGCAATAAAAAGAGCATTCCAAACGAAAATATAATACGATACGGTTTTATAAATTGAATCAATTGTTTGCGCGCCGCAGTATTCTTTTCTTTTGGTAATTTTTTAGTTGATTTTTTATCGTTCATGTTGTTTTTATTGTGTAACAATAATTTACAAGGTTAAAAATATGTCATGCTGAACTTGATTCAGAATCTCACTTTTTGTGTGTAATGTATTTCATTTGTAATTTAAGGATTTGAAACTTCTTGGCGTTGATATAATATTTCTTTTTCTCCAAACAAGCGTTCTGAAATGATTCCTTTGGCTTCACAGGCTTTTATCAACGCGTTTGATTCTATAATTGGAATCGATTCGTCCGTATATTTGATGCTACTAATATATTTCAACCAAGGTTCCATTCCCATGGCGTACACATAAACTTCCGACGCGTTAAACGTATTGACCAAGTTCATACCGCGTTCAGAATTGGAACCTGCCAATCTTCTAGATTCGTCCATTTCTTTCGGAATTTTGTCTGTTAAATACGGTCCGTAAATCCACGACAAAGGTGCGCCTTCGCATTCCATTCCTAAAAAGATTACATCTGCATTGCCAATAATTTCATGTACTTTTTTATAGATTTCATTTTCTACATTGCACGAATCTGCTACAAAAAGCATCGAGAATGAAGCAATTTTTACATGAAAGCACAGTTTCGTAGGAATGTTTAAGTCGCAATGTTCGCCTAAAAACGGAACGCCAGTAATGCAGCAATCTACGGAAGTGAAATTTTCCATGATATCCAATTCGGTAACATTATGGAAACCAATATTTTGAAACATCATTTTTAAACTTGGATCTTGTAATTTTCCGTTTCCACCACGCGGAATGATGATATTTTTGATTTTATGACGCAATGGTAACAACGTTTCAAACATGACATGATCTTGATGATTGTGCGTAATTAGCACATAATCTATTATATCGGGCAAATCAACATCCGAAAAATGATCTACTTCAGAAACATAGCCATAATAACTAATCAACGGATCTACCAAAATGCTTACGTCTTTCGTTTCGACCAAAATGCACGCGTGTCCAAAGTAGCGCATACGAATGTGATCGCCTTCGTATTTTTGATATTTCGGCGGTTTTTCTTCTGTAAAGAACGACTCAAACAACGGATCATTTTCACAGTGTAGCAATTTGGCAATTTCCGTAAACGAACCTGCTTCCTTTTTCATACGACTAAGTTTGTCAATCGCTTTATTTGCAAACGGAATGTCAATATGTTTGATGTGTTTTTCGTCCAATCGTGGCGTGCTTAGGACAAAAGGTCTGTCGTCATTATCGGTCAGCCAAAGTGCAATACTTTGCATACTTTCATCGTAATATTCGCTTTTGTACAGCAAACTTTCAAATAAATTATATGACGGATTGTTGTTTAAATCATACACCAATTCTACATAACCTTTCAACGCTTGCGGAATTTTTGCATACAAATCATCCAACGATTGTCCTTTTGCTTCGTTTTTGAGCATCAATTCCAGTTCCGAAATCGCGTCTGCCAATCGCAGCAATTGTCCTTGTTTCGTCTCCGTTTTTTCTTTTAATGCAATGACATCTTCTTTGCGTTCAGTTTCAAAATCCATAAACGGACCGCCCAACAATTTCGGATTTTTCGTTGCGGCTTTGTGTGCTTTTGGTGCTTGAATGTACGAGTTTATAATTTTCAAATTTCGCTCTTTTACAATCTTTGCCGCTGTTGCTGGAGAAATTAAATGTGACCAACAATACCAACGATTTAGCAACGGTTCAATAACTACATTTGGCTTTAAATATACGTGATCGCTCATGATGTTGTGTTTATGATGTTGATGATTTCGTGTAGATTTTGCTGTTCATTTTCTAAAATAAATTGCAAAACAGCTGCATATTGATTCGCTCTGTTTTTGGCGTCTGCTTCCGTAAATCGGTTGGAATTGTATATGACATTCATCGCAATAGTGTGTTCATGTTCCGTAAAATTGAACGAAAAACTGCGTCCAAACCATTTGTGAACCGATGAACTTTCTGTGCTAAACGAAACGCCTTCCATCTTGGTGTCGTTATTCACTTTCGTAAAGTTTTCAATTCCGATTCCGATAGGACATTCTGCAAATTTGAGTTGTTCTACCAACAAACTGTACGGATAGTTTTGATGTGAAAAAACATCGAGTAAATTTTTCTTAATCTTTTTTACATAAGTTTCCACAGTTTCCGAAGCATCAATTTCCGTTCTAAAAATGGTATCGTTGGCGTAATAGCCAATTTGATTGTTGAGGTCTTTGTGTTCGCGTCCTGCATTTACGCTGGCAATGGCAACATCTTTTTGATCGGTTGCTGCATGAATCAATAATTTTAAGCTACCAACTAAAAATGTAAAAATAGTCGTATTGTATTTTTTTGCTTGATCGCGAAGTGTTTTCGTGAGCTGTTCATCAAATATAATTTCATGTCCGAAACCATTGTAAATGTTGAATTCTTTTTGTTCAACTGTATGTGGAAAATCGATTGCTTGTGTTAAATCTTTTAAATAGGAAAACCAAAAATCTTTCGATTCATCCAATTCCCCTTGATGAATTTTATCGTTTTTCCAATACGCGAATTCTTTGTAATGAATTTTTAATGGTTCTAGTGTAACAGCTTTATTTTTATTGAAATTATTGTAGAGTTCGTGCAATTCGTCGAATAGTACATTCATAGACCAACCATCGGAAACAATGTGATGAATCACCATAATGAGCAAATGTTCCGTCTCGCTTTTTTTGATCAATCGCATGCGCAGCAATGGACCTTCAAACAAATCGATGGAAGTTTTGTCTTCAATTTCTAACAATTCATCTGCTTTTTCTTGTGGATATTCTGCTTTTGAAACATCGTGATACGTAAGACTAAATGTACGATCGGCAGTTTCAAAGATTTGTTGTTTCAGTTCGCCATCAATTTCTATAAATAAGGTGCGTAAACTTTCATGTCGTTGCACAATACGATACAATGCTTTTTCAAATGCTTCCACATTTAAATTTCCAATAATCGAAAACATACCTGGAAAGGCATTGTTTGGTTTTTGATCTTCGCTCATCATGCGAAATGCTTTTTCAAAACCTAAAAAACGCTTTTGATTGAATGAAATATCATAAATGCCACTTTCGTTGGAAACCACAGGAATCACTTGTTCTTTTTTAGTGTAATTTTCCGTGTGTTTGGCAAGTTTTTGCGGTGTAGAATGGTCAAAAACATCGCGAACATCAATGGTAATTCCTGTAACTTTATAGACTTCAGAAACCACTTGAATAGCCTTTAAAGAGTTTCCTCCATATTCAAAAAAGCTGTCTGTTATGCTCAACGGTTTGTGTAATAATACTTCTTCAAAAATCGTTAAAATATGCTGTTCGTATTCTGTAGTTGGTGCAACGATCTCTTTTTCTTTTGCAGTTTCTGCATCAGCTTGAATGTGCTTTTTTAAGATTTTAGTGTCTACTTTTCCAGCAGCATTCAATGGAAATGTTGGAACATATGCAAACACATTTGGCAACATATATGGCGGAATAATTTCGGATAGATACGATTTCAATTGCTCAGTATCAATTTCAGCTTCTGTTTCCACAAACGCTGCCAAATGCTTTCCGTGCTTGGCTTCATCCACAATAACAACGGTATTTTTTACAGCTTCATAACTTGTAATGGCTTCTTCAATTTCGTGCAATTCTACGCGAATTCCGTTCAGTTGCACTTGCGAATCCATGCGACCGTGAAACATGAGCGAACCATCTTTGGTAAACGTAGCATAATCGCCTGTTTTATAAATGCGTTCCCCGTTTACATATGGAGTTGTTGTGAATTTTTCTGCGGTCAGTGTATCGTTGTTTAGATAACCATCCGAAAGTCCCAAACCAGACACACAAATTTCGCCTTGAATTCCTATTGGCACAAGTTTCATGTCGTCATCTAACAATAAAATTTTCGTGTTGGCAAACGCTTCTCCAATCGGAACACTATTTTCTGCGTAGAATTCTTTTTTAGCATAATCAATCTTGTAAAAAGAAGCGCCAATGCAGGTTTCCGTTGGTCCGTAACCGTTGTAAACATCTTTGGTTTGTGCGTAATGAATACAATCTGGAATGGATGCTTTTTCGCCTGTCGTGATGATTTTCTGCATGCTTGGCAGTTCACGTTTGTTTAGAATTTTAAGATATGAAGGCGGAAATATAGCAACATTGACATTGTACGTTTCTAACAATTCGGTCAACACATTGGTGTCATTTTTTTCGCGCTCTGAAGCTATAATAAGTGTGTTTCCTCCAACAAGCGGCATAAAAATTTCCACTAAAGAAGCATCAAAAGATATGGAAGCAAATTGTAGAAAGTTTTGCTGTGTAATTTCTAAATATTCGTTGTGATACAGCGTTCTATCTGAAATACTTTTGTGTTTTATCGGAATCGCTTTTGGTTCGCCTGTAGAACCTGACGTGTGAATGATATACGCCGTTTGTTCTTTACTAGACTTGTTTTGAAACGAAGTTGCTTCCGAACTATCAAAATCAATTTCCAAATCGAGTGCGAGCAAGTTTCCTGTGTATTCTTGCAAGTCAAACATCAAATCGCTGACTGTGATGAGTACGTTTGCGTTGGTTTTTATTAAAATAGTATCTCTGCGTTCTACAGGTAATTTTAAGTCTAATGGCACGTAAATTCCGCCACATTTCCAAATTGCCATGAGTGCGATTAACCATGAATTGGAACGCTCCAACATGACGCCAACACAATCGCCCACTTGCACGTCGTATTCGTTTACTAAATAATCTGCCAATATGTTGATCCGATTGTTGAATTCTTGATAACTCAACTTTTCTCCAGTATAAATGACAGCATTTTTTTCAGGATGTATCGCCACTTGTTCTTCAAATAATTCAACTAAAGTTTTATCGGAATCGTATGTTTTCGCTGTATTATTGAAAATAGTAAGAATTGTATTTTTTTCTTCTTCAGAAACAATATCTATGTCTTTTAGCAGCGTTTCAGGTTGTTGGAATAAAGATAAACACACATCAAAATGTGCCTGTATGTTTTCAATGAAATACGATTCAAAACACGCAATATCATACGAAATTGTAATCATCATTTTATCGCCTTCTTTTACACATGTAAACACAAAATCAACATCATTTTCAAGCGGTTTGTCATGTGCATTTTCATAGATAAATAATACATTACTCTTCGTATGTTGCTTCAGAATGTCGCTTTTTTGCTTGCTGTATTGTACTTTCAAGGTTTCTTGACACATTTTTAAGTGTTCCTTAAAACTTCGTTTTGTATCCACATGCAAAGAAATTGGCACATGAATGGCATCGGCTTCTACATTTTGCAAATGCGGCGTATTGATAATGATTTCTTCTTGGAACGAATATTTGCGAATCAATACTGAAAAAGCCGAAAAAAGTACGACAAGGGAAATGGTATTGTTCGTTTTTGCCAATTCGAAAAATTTTGAATGCGAATTGGTATCAATTTCAAACTGAAAGGAAGCTTTTTCTTGTTGTGCAGCTTTGTTTTTTTGCTTGAACGAAAAATGAGCTCCTTCTTCGGCAGTCCATGAGGTATTTTGTGTTGCTGAGATACTTTGTGTGTTCATACGTATGGTGGCTTTTTATTTTAAAATATGGAGATGTCTAAATCTATTTTTTCTTTGGCTTCGCTTTTAAATTGAATAATGTCAAGAATCTGATTTTCAATATTTTTTAAGCTTCTTGGTGTTGTTTTTGGTTCAAATAAACCATCTGCTTCCCACTTTTCAGGATGTAAACTGATCGCGTTTACGTTGAGCCAAATCGGTTCTTGAAACAGCGTTAATTTTTCTGGAAATACATCTTTTATGACAATTAAAAAGATGACTTGTGCAAATTCTTCCAAACGTTCTACCGTGTGAATTCGGTCTTCAAGTAAAGTTTCTAAAGATTTGTTTGGTTCCAGATTTCGCTTGAAAATATCCAAGATAAACGGAATGCCTAAATAGTCGATAAAGTCAAATGTAAAGGTGTTGTTTGCCACTTTGTGCCAATCGAGAAAGAGTTGCTTCATTCTGCCCAGCGCGAAAATAATATTAGCATTTTCTTTGTCTAATTGTGTCTTTACATTCAGGTCTAAAAACGTTTTGTTGAACATCTGCGGACAATCTAACGACCAACCGATGACAACACTCCACAAATACGCCATCGTATATACTTGTTGATGTCCAAAATATGGATACGAACCTTGAATGTGATCAATTAACCACTCGTTTTGCGAAATGATAAATTGACTCAAACGATTGACATGTTGTTCGCTTAAATCATTATTCAAGTCTTTTCGAATTAAATCAACAATACAATTATTTTCGTAACCAATCATGTTGGAACCTGGAGAATACAACGGATCGGCAAATACGGCGGCTTCTCCTGTGCATGCCCAACGATCGATAGAACAGACTTGCGTAGCCGAATGACTGTAGTTTTTATTGCGGAGAAAATCTTCCATTTTAAAGTTTTCCAGATGTTTTGCAATGGCAGGTTCGTGTGTTTCTAACCAAGTTCTCGCTTTTGCTTTGGTGTTGTAGGTACTAAAATCATGAAACGCTTCCGAAGTGACAATTCCGATACTTGTATGTCCTGAATTTAGTGGAATGAGCCAAACCCAATAGCCTTGTCCCATTATGTGAAACGTAGAATAATATCGGTTTTTGTGTGGCACATGATTGCGATATTTCACATTGTCTTTACTCACCATATCTTCCACATCAAAACGACCTTTTACACGAAACCAAGCGGCATTGTGTGGCGTGTCCATTTTTTTGGTCAGATTGAATTTATTGTGAAAAAACATGCGTCTTCCCATGGCGTCAATTGTCCATCTGCACTGCAAATCAAACGCTTGATTATCTGTTTTTATACGTACGAAATTATCTTGTGAATTTTCATTGATTTCAATGTCAGTAATTGCGGTATCATCAAGAATTTCAACGCCGTTTGTTTTGTTGATTTCATATAAATCATTTTCCAAAACGCCTCTATCCATTTGAAGCGAATCGTATGGCGGATAGCTTGCTAGCCCAATTTCTGGACGTGTTGTCCATTCTTCTTTTCCATCGCCCAAAATGAAACGGAAGCCTAATTTTTTGTAATGTGCATTTTTGAAATACGATTCTAATTGTAAATCTTCTTTAAAGTAAAACGAAGCAATTTCTGTGGTCGATTCGCCAACTTTATACGTTGCAATGGGTTTTGGAAACGTTCGTTTTTCAATGACTAAGGTTTCCAATTCGGGAAATTCTACGTTGAGTTGTCTTGCTAATGTGAGTCCAGCCAAGCCGCCACCACAAATAATTACATCATACTTGTTTTTCTTTGGTATCATAACATTGCTTTTTTTTAATTGTCAAAAAAGAAATCGAAATCAAATGATTGTTTTATTTCTTGATTGCTGGTATCTTCTTTTAGTTCTTCAAGTTGCATTTTCGGATTTTCAATGACTTTTTCGGTAATTGAAACAATCGTATCCGCAAGTTGTTGAATGGTACTTTCTTTAAATAAATCGGTATTGTAATCGAGCGCAATTTGTAATGAATCTTCTAATTCATTGAGTTCTATGCGTAAATCTACCATGCTGATAATTCCAGAATCGCTCAAATCAGCCGTAGAAATGTCCTCTTTTTCGTCTAAAGCGGCTTCTGCCATTTCTTTGTTTTGCATCACAACGACCACATCTGAAAACGGCATGCGATCGTAGTAACGTTTTACATGTAAATCGCTCGCAAGCTTATCAATTGGGTAAAATTGATGGTTGAATGCGCCCAACATAAAGTCCTTGATCGTTTTGAGTAGTTCCTGAAACGTTTGGGAATCTTCCAGTTTGGTACGCACAGGAATACTGTTAATATATGGACCAATTTGCTGATGCAAGTCTACGTGAAAACGTCCGTGAACAGGCGTTCGAACTGTAATTTCATTGCTATTTACATGTTCTGCTAAACTTATATTTAACAAACTTAACAATACCATATATAAACTTGCATTTTCAGTTTCGGCAAGTGTTGTTAGTTTGGAAAATTGTGCTTTTTGAATGTGTACTGTGACACGTTTTCCATTGGTTGTTTTTTCTTTTTTACGTTCAAAATCGGTTGGAAAGTGAAAATCTTGCACACCAGTTGGATATTGTTTTTTCCAAAAATCTAAGGCGCGTTTTCCTAAATCGCCATGTAATTGTTGTTGCAACCAAACGCTGTAATCTTTGTAATGAATGCGCAAAGGAGTTGGTTTGAAAGCTGTATCTTGTTTTAATTTTGTGTAATGCTCTATGATTTCTTCAAACAGTAATTTTATCGACCAACCATCTACAATACTGTGATGCAAAGTCATGACAAAGACATATTTTTCATCTTGAATTTTGATCAATTTCCCTCTGAGTAATGGTGCGTTTGTGAGATCGAAAGGTGTATTGTAATCTTCATTTGCGAGTTGTACAATTGCTTTTTTCCAATCGGGAGTATTCGTAAAATCGGTGGATTGCAACGAAAATTGATATTCGTTTAGCGAAAGTATTTTTTGTTGTGGCGATTTGTCAATTTCGATAAAAGCAGTTCTGAGAATTTCATGTTTTTCTATGCAAAGTTGAATTGCTTTTTCAAAAGTTTCACTGTTTATTTCTTCTTTTAAGTTGTACAAACTGATACTATTGGCAACAATTTGCAAGCCCATTTGATATTGCATCCAAAAACGTAATTGTGTGTTGGAAACTGGATAAAACGTAGCAACAGGAGCTGGTTCAATTTGCTGTTTTTCAATGCTTTTTTGTGAACCTACTACGCTTGCTAGTTTTGCAATAGTTGGATTGTCTGAAAATACATTAATGTCAACTTTTTGATGAAATTCGTGTTGAATTTGCCCTAATATTTTCATGATTTTGATGGAATCGCCACCAAGTTCATAGAAATTATCATCCGTACTAACTTTGTCAAGTTGTAAGGTTTCTTTCCATATGTCACAGAGTTTGGCTTCCGTTTCGTTGATTGGTTCAATGATTTCTTTTTTGCCTGTAAAACTGATCTCATACGCTTTCAATTGCTTCAAATCAACTTTACCGTTTAGTGTTGTTGGCAAGGTTTCCAATTGTATAAATTTTGAAGGAATCATGTACGCAGGCAAGTACGATTGTAAAAATGTTCGCAAAAGCATTCCGTCTATCTGTGTATTTTCTGCGGAAGCGAAAAAACAAACCAGAAACGATTCGTGATCAGTCGTTTTATGAACAACTGCATTTTCTTTAATGTTTGGAAATTTGAGTAACGTATTTTCAATTTCGCCCAATTCTATGCGATGTCCTCTAATTTTGACTTGAAAATCGGTTCGTTCTACAAAAATTAAGTTTCCATCTGGCAACCGTTTGACCATATCGCCCGTTTTGTAGATAATTTCTGAATTGTTGAACGGACTTTTTAGAAATACTTTTTTCGTGAGTTCATCGTTGCCCAAATAACCTTTTGTCAAACCAACGCCACCAATGTACAATTCGCCTGAAACGCCAATCGGTTGCGGATTTAGGTTGTTGTCTAATACATACAATTTTGTGTTCGCCAACGGTTTTCCAATAGGAATATTTTGCAGTTTTTTCGTTCCGTTTACTTTGTAAAATGAAGCACAAATAGACGCTTCCGTAGGTCCATATGCGTTGATGTACGTTAGGTAATTGCTGTAGTGAAATACATCTTCCGTTTTTGCTTTTTCGCCACCAGAAATTAAGGTGCGCAGCGGAAGTTTTTGACTTTTATCTAACACAGAAATGTACGCAGGTGTTAACGTGCCTATCGAAATATTGTGTGTGGTTAAATATGAAATCAGTTCCGTTCCAGATTTTTTGATAGCTTCTGGAATGATGACCAATTTTGCGCCTGAAAATAGTGCAAGAAATATTTCAGAAATAGACGCATCAAACGACAATGAAGCAACTTGTGATAAAATGTCATCTTGTTGAATTTCAAATTGTTGCGCTTTGTCGGTCATCATGTTGACAAAACCTTGATGTACAATTGGAACACCTTTGGGAACTCCTGTAGAACCTGACGTATAGATAATATAGGCTACATCAGTTGGTGCAACATTTGGAAATGATTTTGCTACATTTTGAGTAAAATCTTCTGTGTCAATCGGAATGATTTGCTGTTTCGCATTTGTAAAATGATCTTGTAATTTTTCTTGCGTGATGATGACTTTTACGTTTGCATTTTCTAGAATGTACGAAACGCGTTTTTCAGGAGAAGCGATCGCGATAGGAACATAAACTGCGCCAGCTTTCATGATGCCTAACATGGCAATGATAACATTGGCAGAGCGTTCCATAAAAACGGCAACTGCATTTCCTTTTGTGATATTTTGCGATAGGAGATAGCTTGCTAGTTGATTGCTTTTTGTGATTAATTCCGCATAAGAAATTTGATGATGTTCATCTTGCAATGCAATTTTCGTTGGGTTGAGTTTGGCAAATTTTTCGACAACTTCATGAATACAATCGGTTGGAATTGACGTTTCATTTGCATTCCAATCGTAAATGAGTTGCTGAATATCTTTTTCTTTTAGTAGCTGCAACGAAGCAATCGTTTGATTTTCCTCATTTTTCAGCATATTGGCAATTGTATTTTTGAAGTAATATACCAAGGTGTCAATCGTTTGTTCCGAATAGCGATTGGCGTCAAAATTGAGCGTAACTTCCAATGAATCGCTGAACGAAAATGCAAATCCGAGTGGATAATGATCTTGTTCAATGGTTTCCAACTTTGTAATTTTGAGTTGCGTTTCTTGTTGTTCCACTTGATATTTCGGGAAGTTTTGAAAACCGTATAGAATTTGAAACAATCCTTCTGGCGAACTATAATCGGCATACGAATATATGTCTGCCATGGCTGTGTGTTCATATTCCAAACGTTGCAAACTCGTTTCTTGAATGGTTTTCAGGAACTCATGAATAGATGTTTCATCTTCCATGCACATGCGAAATGGTGTAGTATTTACATGCAAACCAACAGAATCTTTTGTGTCAATTCCGCGCAATGATCTTCCAGAACTGATGCCACCAATTAATATATCATTTTTAGTTGTAAGCTTTTTTAGTACGATAAAAAGTGCCGCAAGCGTAATTGTATTGGGCGTTATTCGTTTGGATTGTACAAATGCTTTAAATGTTGTTGCGTCCGTTAGATTGGTATAGATTTTTGTTTCTTTTCGTATTTCCGTCTGTTGTGTCAAAGGTTTATTTTCCAGATTTTCCAACGGTAATGGAGTGATTTCTTCGAAACCTTTTAGATGATTTTCCCAGAATATTTTTTCCTTCGCTTCGTTTTTAATACGTTGTAATTGTGCTACATAATCTCGATACAGAATTGGTGTAGAAGGTTGAAAATTAGATGTGTATATTTTACTTGCATACGAATTGAAAATGTATTTTAGCAGAATTCCGTTGGACCAACCATCCATGAGAATGTGATGCGATTCTACTAAGATTTTTACCATCTTATCGTCAAATTCCACACAACAAATTCGCAATAAAGGTGGTTGCGTTAAGTCAAAATTTTGCCGTCTTCTTTTTTTGATGATTTCCTGTAGTTTTTCATCTTTATTTGGAACTGTTCGCCAATCTAGAATTTCAATTGTCGGTTTGCAGTTTTTAAAAGTGACTTGCAACGGATTTGCGATATTTTGATAGAAAACTCCTGTTCTGAGTGCATCGTAACGTTCTGCAAGTTCATTGATAGTTGCTTCAAAAGCGGTATAATTTATGGCTTCTTCAATCGTAATTACAGATTGTAAATAGTATAAATCTGAATTTGTCGCTTTTAGGTGTTCGTATAAAATTCCTAGTTGTAAAGACGTTAGTTTGAAAACCGCTTCGATGTTTTCTTTTTGTGGAAGTAATTGATTTTCTTCTAAAAATTGCGTGATTTCCTCTTCACTCAGCGTTTCTTCAACAGTTGTGTTTTCTTCTTTTTCTGTAGAAATAGACACATTTTTAGACAATTCTTGAATGGTTTGATGCTTGAAAAGATCTACGTTTTTCAGATCAAGTCCGTATTTTGAAGCTTTGTTAATCACTTGAATATTCTTGATAGAATCGCCACCTAAATCAAAGAAATTATCTTCTACACCGACATCGTCAATTCCTAAAATATCCTGCCAAATGGCAACCAATTCTTTTTCCGTATCGTTTTGAGCAGCAACATATTCGTTGTCCAAATTGAGTTGAAGTTCTTTTTGTAGTAATTGTTCTCGGTTAATTTTTTTGTTGATCGTTAACGGCATTTCTTCCAATTGAAAGAAAAAATGCGGCAACATATACGATGGAAGTTTTTGTTCTAAGAATGTTTTGAGTGTTTGATTTTTAAGTTGTTCGGAAGCTGTGAAATACGCAATGAGACTTAGATTTTCGTTTATTTTTTTAGGAATTAGTATTGCACTTTCAATCAAATCATGTGTTTGTAAAACGACTTCTATTTCTTGTGGATCTACACGAAATCCTCGAATTTTTAGTTGATGATCGGTTCTTCCCAAAAAGTACACATGTCCGTCAGGTTTGCAGATGACACGATCGCCCGTTTTGTAACAACGAGTTCCGTTGATGGAGATGAAACGTTCTTCCGTTAATTCAGGATTGTTGAGATAACCTCTTGCCAAGCCGTTTCCGGAAAGGAATAATTCGCCTGCTTCGCCAACTTTTACAGCGTTTAGATGTTCGTCTAAAATGTGAAACTGAATATTAGAAACTGGCGTTCCAATTGGAATCTCATCATACGTTGAATTTCCGTCAACCGTGTAACTTGAAGCGCAAACCGTGCTTTCCGTTGGTCCGTAAGCGTTTATGTAGGTGATGTATTTGGAAAAATGTTGCACATCATCCATTCGTGCGGCTTCTCCAGCCGTAATCAACGTTTTTAGCGGTAATTTTTTATCTTTCGGAATGGTAGCAACCAACGTTGGCGGCAGTGTAGCAATCGTGATGTTTTTTTCAATAAAATAATCTAATAGTAAGCTTCCATTCGTTTTAACAGTTTCAGGAATCATCACTAAAGTTCCACCACTTAATAATGCTAGAAATATTTCCGAAACCGAAGCATCAAACGAGATGGAGGCAAATTGTGCGTAGACATCTTTTTCCGTACACAAGAATCGTTTCAATTGATCGGTAATCATTGGTACAAAACCATCGTGTCGTAACATCACGCCTTTTGGAAAACCTGTCGTTCCCGACGTATAGATGATGTATGCTAAGTTTTCAGGTGTAACTTTTTGTGTATTTTCAGAATGTATTTCGTGTTTCAAATTATCAACTGAAATTAGTGCTTCAATAGTTGGTAATTGTGCTTCAAATTTCGTTTTTGTAACTACAATTTTCAGGTTGCTATTTTCGACGATATACGAAATTCTGGCTTCAGGATAATTAACATCTAACGGAAGAAACGCCGCGCCAGCTTTTAGAATCCCAAGAATGGAAATGATGGTTTCGATAGAACGATCCATGAAAATTCCGATGATATCGTCTGGTTGAATGCCGCGTTTTTGAATAATTGTTGCGAGTCTGTTACTTTTGCCGTCCAATTCGGCGTAGGAAATCAATTCTTTATCATGAATGACAGCAGTGTGTCGCGGATATTTTTGCGCAATTTCCTCAAATAGTTCATGAATACATTTTTTAGACGTAAACGGTTTTGATTGTTCATTCAGCGTGTCTAAAAGACTTTTTTCTTCTTTGACGATAGTAGTTTCATTTCCTTTATTTGCCAACAATTCTTTGTAGCTTTCTATGGAAATTTCTCCTTTTCTCAACGCATTTATTAACTCTTTACTATTCATACGTTTCGCGTGATTTTGAAGTTTGTACAATTTCTAAAAGACCAATTGCCATGTATTCTTGAATTATTTTTAAAATGATGGTGTCTAAATTTTCAAGTACATAGCTCGTTTCTGCCATGACAAACTGAGAAAAGCTGTCTATAAAAATTTCATCTTTGGATAGATAAAACTGTTTTATTTGTGCGATGGCATCCGAAATTCGGGTCTGATTTTCAAAATAGTGCAACACAACATTGTGTGAATGCTGCCAATATTCTTTTATAATATGTGTGTAATACGGAAATAAAAATACATTGATGTTAGATTCAGGTTGCTGTAATTTTTGTGTGGAAATTACACCTTGTTTTTGCTCCCAATTCCAAGCTGTAGTTAGTTTTTTTGCAGTTGGATTGAGTTGTAATACATTGGAAAGCAATACTTCAGTTGGTTCATTAAACAACGCTTGAACCGTTTGATACGTGTGAATATTTTTGGCTTCTAATTGTGCATAATTTTTAATGCTTTTTTTGAGGTTTTGAATCGTAATTTCTAGTTTTAAAATTTCGGAGAGTTGCTTCTTTTGAATTGAAGGAAATTGATTCAAATTTTTTTTGATAAACATCATAAAGTTGCGCATTGATTTTTCTTCTAATGGAGTTTTTAAATAATTAGAAATCAATTCGTTATTGTGCGACTGTAAATATGTAAAAGTCCTTGGAAACGTATTTTTAAGAATGCCTTCTTTACAATTTACGTCAATACTTGTTGCTATGTTTTTTCTGTCTTGAACCGAATATTTTGGAAGCAACGCATTATCAACGGAAGCATTTTCTAGTGATAGATAAAAATGTGCAATTTTGATTTCAAAAACGCAGTCCGTAAAGCTTGGATTCTCCGTTTTTTTATGATGTTCTTTAATGAAATCTGCCATACTTGTCGCAACTGTTTTATACGATTCCTCTTGTAAAATTTTAGAGGCCTCAAGGAAAAGTGTTCCAAGCAATAGTGCTTTTTTTGTTGAAAGTGTTGTGTTGGATTTTTCAATTAACTGCTTGCAAAATGCTACGTACTGTAGTGCGTTTTCTTTTATGGAATCGTCGTCTGTTGTTTGCCATAAATGCAATGTAAATTTCGTTACGCCAACATGAATAAAAATGATGTCAAGTACAGGTTCAAAATAGGATGATTCCTCTTGTTGAATTGCTTTTAAAGCCGCTTGATAGGTATTGTTATTTTCAATTCCTTTTTTGGTGGCTTTAAAACCTATTGTTGCATCCCAAAACTGCGATTGATACTTGTATATTAGGTTTGCAAGTAATTGAAAATCATCGTTTTGATATGTTTTTGAAAGTTGGAGAAATGTGTAACCAATTCCTGCGTTTCCGAATTCAAAATTTAACAAACCGTGCATTTTTTCTACTCGATCTTTCCAAAAAACACCTTTGTCTGTTACTTGCGCTTCCGAAATTATTTTTTGTGTGATGGTATCAATCCATTCTTTTGCTTTTGAATCATTTGTAACTGCATAGTAATATTCTAACACCAACAAACTTCCTGCACGTCCTGTAAAGATTGAATTGTTCGTGTATGGAGAACTGATAAAATTGAGCATTCTTTCTTCTAAAAAAACAGTAGCTTTTTCTAAAAAGGATGAAGATTTGTCAAGTTCATACAATCGTGTTGCTGCGTAGAGAAAGCCTAATTTTCCTTTTCCAAACGAATAATCGCCTTCAATTTTTTGAACATATTCATGGTAATCATCAAATAAAGACGTGATTTGTTTCAACGTATTCGCATCTGCATGAACTGAATATATATCTATGTAAAATAAAATGATTTGCAACAATCCGTGAGGCGTAATTTCTTCATTTTCAGGATGCTCACAGAAGTCAGTAATTTTTGTGTACATCGTTTTTGTATCGAATGTGAACCCATGATTTTCTATCATTTCATGTATTTCTTTCATTGCCGTTATATTTTATGTGAATCTAAAAGGTCTAACACGCGGAAATAGTGTTCAGGATAATCCATTTGTAACCTGTGTTCAATATGATTGCAAATGGTTTCACTTTTTTTAGCGTAGTTCGCAGGATGCGCGTAGGTTACTTTTGAAGGAACGCCGTTGAAATCAATTTTGACACCTTCGACACCTTTATCAAGATCATTAAGTACAGAACGTACGTCTTTGTTATGATAATCAGACATACAGTAAAAAAGGTATTGTTCGTAAATGCAATTGAAATAACCGACGTTTATCCTGTCTAAATTTTCCAGATTTTCATCTACAAATTGAAATGCTTTTTTGCAGTATTCTTTTAGGAATGCAATATCATTTCCACCAAAAACCCCAGCATTGCATGAGTGTACGATTCGGTTTTTTTGTCGTTGTTTTTTGACAACTGTTGGAATGTATGTTAAGTTTTCTTCTACCTCGTTTAGAATTGGGTAGTAAAATGGCAAGTCGGCATCTAAATTTTGAACAATTAATGGTGCGCTGTTGATGCTTTCATCAAACTTTTTCCAGATAAAAACATCGCCATCAATATGCATAAACGGTTCATCTTGAATCGAGTACGTGTACAATTTGCCAATTGCCCACAAATCATTGTGATAGTGATTTACCTTTTCAAGTGTCACATTTACGGCACTGTACGGAAGGTTTAGTTTGTCAATTAATAACGCTTTTCCTTCGGCATCTGTGACCAATTCGACACGATCGTAAAACTTATTGAGTTGCAGAAAACTTAGTGTCCAACTCATAAAGTTGTATCGCTTGTCAAGCCATCCACCATTAAAGCGATCAAAATCGTTTAGATTTTTAAACTTTAAGCTTGGTTTCGACCAAAAACTTTGTACTATTTTCATAAACTGTTTTTCTCTTTTTCAATATTTTTAGATGAAATACAGTTTTTAGGTTTTTCTTATGTGAACTTTTTATGTGATTAAATTCTTGGGGAATTTATTATACTCTTGTTTTTCTATAGTCTTTATATACTTCTATGTTCTGATTTGTTTAGTGTTTAACGATTGTTTTATATATGTCCTTTTAATAATTTTTTTGCGATAAGAATTTTCATAATTTCATTGGTGCCGCCGTATATTTTGGAAACTCTATTATCTGCGAATCTGCGAGAAATTGGATATTCCCACATGTAGCCGTAACCACCAAATAGTTGCAAACATTCATCAATAATGGAAGTGCTCATTTCAGAAGCGGAATATTTAGCAATGGCGGCAGATTCGGCGCTTAATGCTCCGTTTTTTTCCAACTCAATACAATTGTCAATAAATGCTTGATGAATTTGCAATTTAGAAACACATTCAGCAAGTTTAAACTGTGTGTTTTGAAAACCAGCAATGGGTTTTTTAAACGCTTTTCGAGTTGTTGTATAGGCAATCGTTTCTTCAATAGCACCTTTTGCAGTGCCTACGCTTGCAATTGCAATGGTTAAACGTTCACGTGACAATTCATTCATCATCAGTTGAAAACCTTTGCCTTCTCCAAACAAAATCTGTGTTTTAGGGACTTTTACATTGTCAAAAAATAACGAACAGGTATCCTGCGCATGCATACCCAACTTTTTAAAAGGAACTCCTTTTTGTATTCCTTCTGTGTCCGTATCAATCAGCAATAGTGTAATGCTATCTTTTTGTGAAGCATTTGGTGTTTTTACTGCTACAATGGCAAAATCACACAAAAGTCCGTTTGTAACAAACGTCTTTTCTCCATGTACTATATAATGTGAACCATGATCAACAGCTGTTGTAGTAATGTTAGACAAATCGCTTCCGCAATCGGGTTCTGTCATTGCAATGGCGCCAATCATTGTTCCTTTTGCCATTTCTGGCAAGTACTTATATTTTTGTGATTCTGAACCGTAATTAACGATGTAATTTGCCACAATATCAGAATGTAACGAAAAGCCAGGTCCTGTAATTCCGTACGTTGCCAATTTTTCAATAAATAAGGCACTAAACGTAAAATCGAATCCGACGCCACCATATTTTTCAGGAACATCAATGCAAAGCAAGCCTTGCGCGCCTGTAAGTTTCCAAATTTCTCTAGAAACTACTGCATTTTTTTCCCATTCGCTATGTAAAGGAAGGATTTCTCTTTTTATAAAATCATCAATCATCAAACTGATAAGTTCATGATTTTGACTTTCGTATATTTTTCTTTTTACTAGTAATTCGCTTAGCATTTTAGTAAGTACAGTCTTAAAATAATTACTATTTTTCCCATTAAAATAGTAAAAAAATAGCTGTTATGAATAGATTTAAACTAAAATTATCGATTGTTACAGAGAAGTTTACAACTACATCGATTGCGTACTAAAAACTGTGTAGTATTATTTTTACGTTTCAATTCTAAAACTATATAAAGTTGTTGATTTACAATCTTAAAGAAATTAAAAATGTGACTCTTTTTTTGTCTGAAATGATATGTGTAAAATCGTTTTTTGGACTTAAAAATGTATCGTTTAAAACGGAGAAATCTTGTATTTCTGAATTTTATGCCATTGTTATTTAGAAACAGATGAAAGTGTCATGTAAAAAGTAGTTGGTATTAGTCTAAAATGTAAGTATTCTTGATAATCTAGTACTTTCAAAAGAATCAAGATAGTTGCGAAATCAGCAAATAATCGTCAAGAAGTTTCAAAATATTACTTATCTTGCATTTATGCTATGCGTGCATAATATTTAATTCATAGAATTGTGCTATATTGAGTACAATCAGTTAAAATTGTTAGAATACATGAAGTACAAACATATTTTTGAACCTTTAGATTTAGGATTCACAACGCTTAAAAACAGGGTTTTGATGGGATCAATGCATACCGGTTTAGAAGAAGAGAAAAATGGATTTGAGCGAATGGCTGTATTCTACGGAGAACGTGCAAAAGGTGGTGTAGGATTGATTGTCACAGGAGGAATGGCACCAAGTGTTCGCGGTTGGTTGTCGCCGTTCTCATCACGAATGAGCACCAAAAAGCATGCGCGAAAGCATAAAGTAATTACAGAAGCCGTACACAAAAATGGCGGAAAGATATGTATGCAAATTTTGCATGCTGGTCGTTACGGACATCATCCGCTAAATGTAGCACCTTCTGCGATTAAATCTCCAATTACGCCTTTTAAACCTAAAAAATTAAGTAATTCTGGCGTAAAGAAAACAATAAAAAACTTTGCAAATTCGGCTTCTTTGGCAAAAATGGCAGGATATGATGGTGTCGAAATTATGGGTTCTGAAGGTTATTTGATCAATCAATTTATTGTAACACGTACGAACCAACGTACAGATGAATGGGGCGGAAATTATGCCAATAGAATGAAATTTGCTGTGGAAACCGTAAAAGCAGTTCGAGAAGCTGTAGGCAATGAATTTATCATTATTTACCGTCTTTCGATGCTCGATTTGGTAGAAAATGGAAGCAGTTGGGAAGAAGTTGTACACTTAGCAAAAGCCATTGAAAAGGCTGGCGCAACGATTATAAATACGGGAATTGGTTGGCATGAAGCCAGAATTCCAACAATTGCAACGTCTGTTCCAAGAGCTGCCTTTACGTGGATTACCGAACGCATGCGCAAAGAAGTCAGTATTCCTTTGGTCACTTCCAACAGAATTAACATGCCAAGTGTTGCGGAGAAAATTTTAGCTGACGGACATGCAGATATGGTTTCGATGGCACGTCCATTTTTAGCTGATGCTGAATGGGTAAACAAAGCTGCTGAAGAAAAGGATGATGAAATTAATACTTGTATTGCCTGTAATCAAGCGTGTTTGGATCATATTTTTAAGCAAAAAGTGGCGAGTTGTTTGGTAAATCCGAGAGCTTGTCATGAAACGGAATTTGATTATACACCGGCAAGCATTAAAAAGAAAGTTGCCGTTATTGGAGCTGGACCTGCAGGATTGGCAGCCGCAACAATTGCCGCGCAACGTGGACATGAAGTGACGCTGTTTGACGATCATACGGAAGTTGGCGGACAGTTTAACATCGCAAAACAAATTCCTGGAAAGGAAGAATTTTATGAAACCATTCGTTATTTCAATAAACAAATTGAATTGCACAATGTTGAATTGCAACTCGGAAAACGTGTGAATGCAGATGAACTTTCGCAAGGAAGTTTTGAAGAAATCATTCTGGCAACAGGAATTAAGCCTAGATTGCCAAAAATAGAAGGTATTGAACACGAAAAGGTATTGAGTTATTTAGATGTTTTAAAGCATAAAAAGCCAGTTGGAAAACGCGTCGCTGTGATTGGAGCAGGAGGAATTGGCTTTGATGTTTCTGAATATTTATCGCATGAAGGCGAATCGACTTCGCAAAATATTGATGCTTGGTTGAAGGAATGGGGAATTGATAAAACGTTGGAAGCACGTGGCGGTATTGAACATATGAAACCAGATTTTCACGGTTCGCCAAGAGAAATTTTTATGTTCAAGCGTAGCAAAGGTAAGTTTGGAGGGAATCTTGGAAAAACAACGGGTTGGATTCACAGAACGAACTTAAAAAAGAAGAACGTCAATTTTATTGGAGAAGTTCAGTATACGAAAATTGACGACCAAGGATTGCATTATACACAACATGAAGAAGCAAAAATTTTAGAAGTTGACAATGTTGTCATTTGTGCAGGACAAACGCCTTTGAAAGAATTGTTAGATCCGTTACAAGCTAAAGGAATGACCGTTCACGTGATTGGTGGTGCAGATATTGCCGCAGAGTTAGACGCAAAACGCGCAATTGACCAAGGAAGTCGTTTGGCAGCGAAGTTGTAGCAATACAAAAATATAAACATAAAAAATCCGCAATGTTCAGATGAATATTGTGGATTTTTTATGGTCTAAAAGCGCAGTGATCTAAGAGGTTTCTGCTTTCGCAGGAACGAGTCTAATATACAGCTTCAACCGTAAATCCTTGTTCTCTTAATAAGTTAATCACGCCTTGTTTGCCAGGTAAATGCAATGCGCCTACACCAATAAATGTTGGTTTCTCTTTTGTCATTTTTACAATGAGTGGAATCCAATTGCGATTGCGTTGATCTACTAAATCTTCTTGATAATCAGTTACCAAACCTTGATCGGACGTTATTTCTAGAAGTCCTTCTAAGTCTTCCGCGTTGTAATATTTTGTCATTTCGGCAAATCCTTCCTGAGTTTTTTCAGAACCTTCTTTTGCCATTTTCACTAATGATTTCAATTGTTCTTCGTAAGGAATGTTGTCAAAAGCTTTCATTTGATCTTCTACGGTTTCTAACCCAATGACTTTTTCTTTTTGCGCTGTGGCTACTTTGATAAATTCTGTTTCGTAGGCAGTTCCGTTTTCACAACTCGCTATTTTTGAAGTCAATGCAGAAGTAATTGCCAATGGTTTCATGGTATTGAATAACGACATGTCCATACCAACTTGTTTTTTGAAAAACGTTGCTAAGGTGTCATAATCTTCTTTATTTAATAAGCTTTTGATCGTTTTACCGTCTTCTAAGAAGATGTATTTCATCATGTCGTTTTGTAATTTTGGATCTGACATGTCTAGTTCTAATGCCAATTGATCTGTTTCGTCAAATGCTTTTTTGAGTTTATCGGTAAACACATAATCACAGGTTAAATGAATGGTTCCATATAGGTATGAAGCTTCTTCGATACCATTTCCTGTAATTTTCCAAAGTAGTGAATTTTCAAGTTTTGGAGTTGTGTTACTATTAGAAACAGATTTTGTCGAAGTACAACTGATAAAGAAGGCTAGAACGCAAAGTATTGATAGTGAAAGTCTTTTGTACATAAATTGTAATTGAGATAGTTGTTTAGGGTTGAATTTTGTAGAAAGATACTAAAAATATGAGCATATCATTTAAAATGAATCTTCGTTGAAAAGTATTAAACCTGTAAAAAATGACTAGTAAATCTTCATCAAATATTTTTTCAGACATTGATCAATTTGCTTCTAATTCTCAAATTTTCCTCAAAATTTAAAAGAATGAGTATTTCACTTCATGAATACAATTAAAATTTATAAAGTTTTTATTATCAGTTAATTATAATTTAAATCATTGCCTTTAATTCGATAATTCAGGGTTGTCTTATTAAAAAATCATGGAATTTTTCTATTCATTTGAACAGTTATTTCTAATACATATTTCATAATTCTTATGTAAAACAACAGTTCGTTTTTACTAAGATTTGAGTTTAAAAAAATTATATCTATGACAATGAATAAACCCTTTTTAATGATGTTGTTCGTACTCGGAAGCTTTACGCTTTATGCACAGCAACAAGGAATCGAAATCCCCAACTTTACGCCACCTTCGCCAGAAGCTGCAGCGATAACTCAGTATGGGAATCAAGAAATTAATGAATCTACTGGTAAAGCTGCCTTAAGCATTCCTATTCACACGTACACTGTGGGCGGCATTAGTATTCCTATAGGTCTTAATTATATTGGTAGTGGTGTAAAAGTAAATGCACCCAACACTTGGACTGGCGTTAATTGGACGCTAAACGCAGGTGGTGTAATTACCAGAGTAGTTCACGATGATCCTGATGAAGTGGCACAACATCGAATTAAACAAGCAGATATTGATGCGTTAGGTCTTGTAGATCATGGCCAAGCTGAAGAATTGACTGCTCCTAGTAATAATGCAGTTTTGTTACATCAATTTTTTAACAGTCCTGGCTGGGATACACAACCAGATGTTTTTTCTTTTTCATTTCCAGGAGGAAGTGGCAGTTTTTACTTAGATGAAAATTTCGAACCAGTATTAATTACAAATGATAATCCTTTAAAGATTGAAATTACTGGAAATCAGGGAAACCAAGCTAATTTGGTGCAGTTTAAAGAATTTAGAATCACAACTGCCGATGGAACCAAGTATTATTTTGGAGGAAACGAAGTTGAACAGACCAAAATGGAATATGGTTGGCATAGCGAAGTACAGCCATTAGCAGATACAGGATATTATCTACACAAAATTGAACATCCAATAAATGGGAATGTATTTTTTGAGTATCACAATATTGCACATTACAAAACAAGCGTAAGTGCTATGCATTCTGCACAAGATTACTTAGAGAATATTGCAGTTGGCGGAGTTCCGTTTCCTCCATCATACTGTCAACCTAAATCTGCTATAGGAAGATTGCCAGCATATGCTCCACAAACTGTTTTCAATAATATTTATAATGCAAGATTTTTAAAACGGATGTATACCAACGCAAATTCAATTCAGGAAGTACGTTTTAACTCAACCACAACCGTTAATGGTGGTTTTAATTTTGAACGCGTTTTAGAATCTATCGAAATTGTAAACAATACTACTGTTTTAAGAACTATTGATTTGGATTATATTTTTGATTATGAAGGTTTTTATGCCAATCGTTTTTTTCTAACTACAGTTGATTTCAATGATGATAAAAAATACTCGTTTAACTACAATAATCCTTTAGAATTACCTAGACGATTCTCGTATGCACAAGATCATTATGGATTTTATAATGGGGAAGAAAACAATACAGGCTTATTTCCTACGGTTCTACATCCTATAGATTCTTCACCTACACATCCAATCAATACATATTCAGATTATGCAAATAGAAGTTTCAATTTTGAAAAAAGTCTGTATGGAGCTTTAGAACAAATTATTTATCCAACTGGAGGACGTACAACTTTTGAATATGAATCGCATTTAAAAAAGAAAGCAACCACTAAAACAATTGGTTTAAAAGCATTTAGAAACAGTTTCCCTATTGATGATACAGGTGCGTATGCGAATGATGATTTGGTCGTTTCTGCAACAATTGGTGGAAATGGTCCAATAGATGTTGATTTAGGTCAAGATCCTGAGCCGTATACAGGAAATACATTATTGTACGATCAGCAAATTGAATTCAATTTAACTATTCATGCACTCTCTTTTCCTGGACATGAAAGAACCTACATACGAGTATTTGATGCAGAAACAAATACACAATTAGCAGAAACATTTCGAGTATTTTCGGGCACAAGTACGCCTAATAGTCCAGTTTCTGCACAATACACATTTACATTTCCTTTCACTTTTGAAAAAGATAAAACATATCATATTGAACTAGAATTGCCGAATAATACGTCAGGACCTGCAATGCATGCCAATCTTAACTTTAACTTCATAAATGGCGAACAACTTGTAAATGCCGGTAGTTTAAGAGTTAAAAAACAATTCGACCAAACTGCCTCAGGAGCCGATGTAACAAATATAAAACGCTATTACTACTTACCTAAAGAAGATGTATTTAAAGATCCTATTGATGTTGTTGATTATTTTCAAGAACCTAGTTATGTGAAACCAACACAATTATTAATACTGGAGGTGATTAATCAAACTTGTGAAGACTTTTTGGCTTCAAGTATAAGTCCTCACCCTGGAATTATCTTAGATTCGAGTCCTACAAATATTACCAATGAGCATGTGTTAAATAACTATAATAGGGTTACTGTTAGTTATGGAGGTGATAATTTTGAAAACGGCGGTATTGAAAAGCAATTCATTACTGAATCAGGTATCATCACAGCTATTTTTAAAACTCCTAGAATTGAAACACCGCAATTCGATGGATTAAGTAGCACTAATAAAAATGCTAGTTGGCGTTTTTTAAAAAATGGAAAACCAACCAAACAAACTGTTTTAACTTATGAAGATAGTGTTTTATATAAAATTAAAGAAACAACCACTAAGTACACCAACACTATTCTTTCTACCATTGAAGGATTTGCAGGTTCGTTTTTTCAAGATATAGGACCTGGATATATCATGCCGTATACCAATGTTGGTTTGGGGAAATTTCAAATACATGCTAAAAATATTGTTGTCTATGAAACCGTGAATATCGATTATATAGATGCAGTTGTAGTGGTAAAACCAATCAATACAAATCCATATAAACAACCAGGATGGCAAATAGGAGATCATGATGCCGATGGAATTGCAAATTTTGAAGATCAAGACTATTTAGATTTAGCAGCTACTTATGAACCTGAGCCTACAATAGAAGAAGCAGAAGCTAGAAAAATCATTACGACTACAAATTATGAATACAACAGCGACTATTCAGGATTACCTACCAAGACTACTGTAACAACGAGTACTGATAACAAAACGTATGAAACAGTAAGTCGTTATTTAGATGAACGTGTAGCTATTGCAAACGGAAATTCGACGCAATTATCCAATTATGATGCGTTGTATAATGCACATCGTGTAAACAATCCTATTCAAACAGAATCGTATGTAAATCGTAACAATGTGCCTACTTTATTGGCTACTCAAAAAACAATTTACGATGCTGTAAATACAGGTGGAAAAGTATTACCAGCCATTATTCAATCTGCAAAAGGAGCCAATACTTTAGAAGATCGTGTGGTGTTTGTTGATTATGATGCAAAAGGAAATCCCACAGAAATCCAATACAAAAATGGAAGTATTACAAAGTACAAGTACAACGGACTCAATCAAGTCATTCAAAAAATAGAAAACTATGAAGCGCCTATTGGTGGTTTTAACTTTACGGAACCCAACTTGACTATACTGTGTCAAAATGCTGCATCGGTGTATCCAAACTCTTATGTCACACTTTATTTTTACGATGCAACAACAAATCTCTTAACACACATTATTGATCCTAGTTGTAACAAAATAAGTTACGAATATGATGCCTTTTATCGACTGAAATACATCAAAGATAAAGATGGAAACATTTTAAGTAAAAACGAATACAATTACACGCAAAACTAAGATAGATATGAAAAAGTTACTAATCACTTTAACAGCAATGTTTGTGTCTATAATAGTGATGGCACAAACAAATAGTAAAAATTACGTAAAAAATACAAGTTACCAACAACCTGTTCAAAACGAAACGGAAATACAAGCACTACCAATCTTAGAAAAGGTAGAAAATATTACCTATTACGATGGTTTAGGTAGACCCGAACAAAGTATTGCACTTCGTGCAGGAGGAACAAGCACAAAATATGTCAACGAACTTCCAAACGAATGGCAAGAAGGATTGACTACAACTCCGTATTACATTAAATATGGAAGTACATCCGAAAATATAATAACTAGCGGTGTTACGCCATTTGGAAATACCGATTTGTTATGGAAATCTACCAATCAAGATGATACGGATGTTACTGATTCTAGTGCTCGTCAAGATGGTGGCTGGACAGGTGCTTTAATTTCTGTAGACAAAAATCGTACATATCGCTATACTACTTGGGTTAAAAAAACAGGAAATCTTACCAATGGAACTACTTACTTTGGAACAAGATATGTTAGTGACCTTTCGGGTAATGCACAAAGTAATCCTTATTTTTGGTATGGATTTCTTCCTGAATTAGATGTATGGTATCAGATAAAAGGTGTTGTACATCCGCATGATTATACTGGCGCTGATACTGGAGAAAGTGGTGTATATGATATCAACGGAAATAAAGTGTTAGATGGAACAGAATTCAAATGGAATCCAGACACTACAGTATCCAGATTTAGAAACTATTTAGTTTATTGTACTGATTTAACTGTGGAACAATACTGGTACAAACCACACTTAGAGCATTCAGATAGTGATACTGTAATTGAAGATATTGTAACACCAATTGTGTACGATGCGGATGGTCGTAAAACCAAAGAATATTTACCGTATGCCGATGAAACTTTAGCAAAATTCACGCGTGAGAATATCGCAATTTCTAGGGTAAATAATTACTATTCAAACACGTATAGTGAAGATTTTAACGGAACGCTAAATCCGTATTCCGAAAAGAATTTAGAAGCTTCTCCACTTGCAAGAATCTTGGAGCAAGGTGCGCCAGGAACCGACTGGAAAGTTGATGCTTCCGCAGATACGGATCATACCATAAAATTTGAATATGAAACAAATGCCGTAGACGAAGTTGCCTATTACACCGTAACTTTTGCTGGAGGTAACACTGAAGCTCCACAATTACAATACAATGGTGCTTATGCCGAAGAACAGCTTTATAAAAATATCACAAAGGATGAAAATTGGAATCCAACTCAAACACATCTAAAAGATCATACCACAGAAGAATTCAAAAACAAATCGGGACAACTACTGCTCAAACGTAACTATGATCAGGATCAAGAGCATGATACCTTTTACATCTATGACGATTTTGGAAATTTAACCTATGTGTTATCGCCAAAAGCTTCGGAAGCAATCAAAGTAGCAAACTATGTAATTGCGCAGAACATTTTAGATGAATTATGCTATCAATACAAATATGATGGCAGAAACCGTTTGGTAGAAAAGAAAATACCAGGGAAAGGTTGGGGATATATCATATATGACACACTAGACAGACCTGTATTAATGCAAGATGCCAATCAAAGAAACAAATCGCCTAAACAATGGTTATTTACAAAATATGATCATTTCGGGCGTGTTGCATATACAGGATTATACACAAATAATAGTACACGTACAGCAGTTCAAAATACGATTGATACACAAAATGTAGTAAGCGAAACAAGAACAGTTGGTATTACAATTATTGGCGATGCAGATGCTTATTACAGCAATACTACTTTCCCAAATACGGATATACAAGTCTTAACGGTAAACTATTTTGATGATTATCCTAAAGAAATTGACGCTGTCATACCAAATCCTATCAATTTCACATTAGCGGGAACTACACATACCATTAGCAACTTTACAAGAACTTTAGCTACAGGAAGTAAAGTTAGAATACTTGACAGCAATCAATGGATTATTAGTGCCACGTATTATGATGACAAAAAACGCCCTATTTATGCAGGAAGTCACAATGCATATTTATATACATTAGACATTGTAAAAACGGCTTTAGACTTTTCAGGAAAAGTATTAGAAACCGAAAGTTTACATACCAAAGGAAACAATGTAGCCATTAAAATAAATGACTTTTTTACCTACGATCATGCTTCACGATTATTAACGCAAACACAATCTATTAACAATGGTATTACAGAACTTATTGTAAATAATAGCTATGATGCGTTAGGACAACTTGTAAACAAAAAAGTCGGTGGTTCAGTAGCTAGTGAAGCTGAAGCTTCTACTGGATTGCAAAGTGTGGATTACAAATACAATGTGCGTGGTTGGTTAAAACAAATTAACGATGTTGAAAACTTAGAAGACGATTTATTCAGTTTTGAACTTTCCTATAACACCACAAAAACAGCAACCAATCCTTTGTATAACGGAAACATTAGCGAAACCCTTTCGCGAACAGCAAATGATGCTGCCACAACAAGACGCGGATATGGATATACGTATGATGCATTAAACAGATTGAAAGGCGCTAAAGGAATTGTTCATATTTTTGGGACGTTATTTGCAAGTCATGTGCATTACAATGAAGGTGGTATTCAATACGATAAAAATGGGAACATTTTACGCTTAAATAGAAAGAAAACTACGAATGACTATATAGACTTTTTATTTTATAACTATGATATCGGAAACAAACTGGTATCTGTAGATGACAATTCTGGCGGACCAGAAGTTTTAGAAGGCTTTAAAGACGGAAACACTATTGGAGACGATTATACGTATGATGCCAATGGAAACATGCTAAAAGATTTAAATAAAGGCATAGGAACAACCGCAACAGATGGTATCAAATACAATCATCTAAACTTGCCAACACAGATAGTATTTGATAATGATCCTAACAAAAGTATTTACTATTTATACGATGCTACGGGTGTAAAACAAAGCAAAGTCGTGGCAGACAATGGAAATTACACGGTAACCTATTACGCAGGAAACTTTATCTATGAAAGCAACAGTGCTGGCGAAGAATTAAAATTTTTCAATCATTCTGAAGGATACGCGCAACCAAACAATACAGGGAGATTTGATTATGTATATCAGTTTAAAGATCACTTAGGAAACATCCGTGTAAGCTACTCAGATACCAACAATGACAACACTGTTGATGTCACAGAAATTGTAGAGGAAAACAATTATTATCCTTTTGGATTGAAGCATAAAGGATACAACACTAACATTGGTGCTTTGGGAGATCATAAGTATGGTTTTGGTGGAAAAGAAGAGCAAAGTGAACTTGGTTTAGAATGGATGGATATTACAGCTCGTAATTACGATCCTGCTATTGGGCGTTGGATGAACCTTGATCCATTAGCGGAGAAAATGCGCAGACATTCGCCTTATAATTTTGGATTTAACAATCCTGTATATTTCCAAGATTATGATGGGATGGCTCCAGCTAGTCCAGATTGGGAAAAAGATAAAAATGGAAATTGGGTAGCTAAAGCAGGAGATAGTGCTTGGACTTTATCACAAGATGCTAATATTTCTGCTGAGCAAGCTAATAATGTCGTTGAAAGTCAACTTGGTAAAAACTATAAAAGAGAATCGGATGGTATGTTGATGTCAGATGTTGAAGTTGGAGATGTTGTTAGTCTTCCAGAGTCGAGTAGTGAACCCTTTTCTCTTACAGGTAGCGATAATCCTAATGGAGAAAATCCAGTAGCTAATGAGGCCTGGTTAGAAACATTAGAGATGAGTAAGTTTGAATTTAATCATCCAGAAGTTACTGAAACATTAAATAATGAAATAGATAGCGTTTCTAAAGAAATAACTAGGTCTCATAATTTAGCAGATACAAAAAAAGCTGTTAGAGACTTAGATAACAAGTGGTTGAAGTTTGATGGTGAAGGTTCAATTGGAAGAAATGCAGGATTTGCATTAAGTATATCTAGAAATGTAAACGACAGTGTTAATAGTGTTTTTGTTCGTAGTAATCTAAAGGCGAAAAAGGATTCTTTAATAAGAAGAAGGATAAGAATAGCAAATAGTGATATAAATAAAATAAAGTAAAAACCTCATGCTACGTTAGCTTCTAGCTAACACCAAGCAAAAGCAAACAAAAACAGAAACAAAAAGCAATCATAATTCATATAAAATTATGATTGCTTTATTTCTAAAAATTCCATCTAAAAAATTTTAGATACTGATATCCAACGTTCACACAAAACGCTTGTGCTGAAAAAGTTTTCCAACCTAATACATTCAAAACTCATTAAAACAGTATACATATCACATGATAGCAACAAAAAGTACGCTGAAAAATCTCAAAGACCGATTACATACGAATCAATACATCCGTTTGGGAACTAAGCACAAAGGAGACTATGTACTGAAAGAAACAATTATTTATATAGAAGCTTATGAAAACTATACTTGGTTGCACCTTAAAAATGGTTCAACAATGCTTAGCTGTAAATCTATTGGACACTATGAAGAAAAATTCCGAGACAATTCGTTTATTCGTGTTCATCGTTCCTATCTTATCAATCTTTCTCATGTAAAATCATATGAAAAAAAATACCGTCTAGTTTACCTAAAAGGAGAAATTGTATTGCCTATAAGTCATAGAAGAAGTCGTTCTATATCAAAAATGATTCGAAATCAAGAAATAAAAATACCGTTTCAAATAGCAGTATAAAAAAGAAGCGACTCAGCAAACAAAAACAGTATAAGTATGCACATTTTCAAGTTTATGGGTAAATTTCTAATCACAGTTCAAGTAGTATTGTAACCAACAACTAATGTTAACGTTCATATTACGAGCGATCTAAGTTTTTTTTGATAGAACAGGCGGAACTACTTTTTAACTATTCTTACAAAAAATACTAAAAAATAGCTGCTCTAGTTTATTCAAACATGAACGCCGTTTTATAATTTGTATGTAGTAAACTTCTAAATTTTGATTTAAAAATTCGATATTTGCACTTCATGCCGCGCAAGGGATTGAGGTATTGTTGAAGCTCCTCGGAGAGAGCGACTACCGAAAACCCGACTTCCGAGATAGCGGAAGATGCGCACTAATAAACAGATTATGGGAATGAACAAAAATACAGTATTAGCGTGGGCAACTTTTATAATGATTTTAGTTGGAATAGGATTGATTGCACTCGGCGCTTTTAGATATGATGATGTAGCAGGATATGGATTTGCGGCAGTTGGGATTGGTTTTTTTGCTATTGCATGGGTTTTTAATGCATTGAAAGGTAGAGTATAATTAGTTTTTTTTAGAGCGAAGCAATTTGTATGTTTCGTATATGCGGACACCTTTGAAGCGATACAGCACAAAAACTTGTATGAAAAAGGCTAACTTTATCACAAAGTTGATTATATCAGCTATTTATACTTAGAAAACCAACATTATATGGAGTTAGCATTACTCATCAAAAAATTCAAAAATAAGGACCCTAAAGCTCTTGAAGCGTTATATGATATGTATAATGAAAGTATTTTTGGTGTCATTCATACTATTGTTAAAAATGATGATATTGCTACAGAAGTCATGCAAGATGTCTTTGTAAAAGCATGGAATAAGTCAGATTCTTATACTGCTGGAAAAGGTCGTTTTTTTACGTGGTTGTTGAATATTGCTAGAAACGCGGCTATTGATAAAGTGCGTTCGAAATCTTTTAAGAATGCACAACAAAACCATGACATTGATTTTTTCGTACATAGTATAGAGACACATGATAGTTTGGACCAAAAAACGAATGCTATCGGAATAAAGCAGTATATTGAAAAGTTAACTGAGAATTGTAAAAAAGTAGTTGATTATATTTATTTTAAAGGATATACGCAAAAAGAAACCGCTGAAGCATTAGACATTCCCTTAGGAACGGTAAAAACTAGAAATAGAAACTGTATTAAGGAACTTAGAAAAGCATTACATGTATAATGAATAGTAACGAATACATAGCATCTGGAATTTTAGAACTGTATGTAGCAGGTGCGCTTTCTGAAGAAGAAAACGAAGCAGTGCATGCAATGATGCAACAGTATCCAGAAGTGGCAGCAGAGGTTGTTGCCATTGAAAATGCAATTGTAACTTTAACAGCGGCAACAGCGCCTAGAGATACCTCTTATGTTTTTGAAGCTGTAAAGCAAGAGCTGAATCTATCAGAAGATAATCGTGATGATAAAGTAATACCAATTCAGAGGAAATCTTCTATTTTCTTGTATGTTGGTTGGGCAGCTTCTATTATTTTAGCTATTGGATTGATATATTCCGTATTGAAAACCAATGAATTGCAATCAGAAATTGAAGTGGTTACGTCAGAACGTGAAGCTTTAAAAGATAAAGTTTATCAAGCAAATAGTGATTTGACTGCCGCAAAAGACCTGTTGGGCGTGTTACGAACTAAAGATATTATTTCGGTGCCACTTGGTGGACAAGCCGTTTCTCCAGATTCCTATGCAAAAGTGTATTGGGATAAAAAGCTGAATCAGGTATATTTGGATTTACAAGGATTGCCTGATCCGCCAGCAGGAAAAGTATACCAAGTTTGGTCGTTAAAACTAAATCCGTTAACGCCAACAAGTTTAGGAGTTATAGAAGAATTCTCGGCTGATTCAGATAAAGTATTCGATTTGGCAAATGCAAACGAATCGGAAGCTTTCGGAATTACCTTAGAGCCAGCAGGTGGAAGCGAATCGCCAACATTAGAGCAATTATATACACTTGGTGTGGTGGCTTCGAATCCATAACAGAGATATTTTATATATAAAAATTGTCATTCTACATTTAGTGTTGAATGACAATTTTTTTGTTGAATAACGTTAGTTCGATATAAGTCATTCAATTCATATTTGTGATTGAGCTAAGAAACTCCTTGCTAAACACCACATTTTCAGTTTTTTATTTTCATTTTAGCTCATAAGACTTTATTTTCTTAAACAGGAATTCGTGAATCTTCGATTTCTTTGCTTTCCCAAAGAATACTGAATCAAGTTCAGCACAGGCATCAACAAAAGAAAGGGAACTTTTAGTTCATGTTATTCATATTTTAAATTAAGGTATTTATGAATGCTAAGCATTTCCAGAGGTATTTTTAGTTTTTCTTTTAGGGAAAAACTAAAACCGCATGAATTTCCCTAAATTTTTTCCAAGGCTTCAAAAATTTTTAACGGAAAATCCCTGCTATACTTCGGAAAAGAAAAGTATCGAACTAAATTTTTTACGTCGAACTCAAGTTAAATAAGTTCCTGCTTTTACAGAAATAACAAATGCTGATTATGTAGTGTAATCAGAGAATTTAAGTTCGTTTAATCAATTTCTGCTTCTAAATTATCTACGGTTTCAATAACACCTTTTCCATACACTGTGTATAGATTTTGGACTTCAAATACTTCAAATTTTTCTAACATATGTGTTTTGTTTTAAGTAGATTAAAATACGCGGATGAATTTTCAAAAACAAATACTATGCATGCTATTTTATAAAATGGAAGTGACTTGTAAAGTATTTTAGTATTGTAAACTTTCTTAACAAACCCAAGGACAACTATTGAAAAATGATACACAATAATCATTTCTACATTCGGTAAGTCGGTCACTTGCGCCACGACCACCAATGTTCGATTCTGCAACTTCTAAATGCGAGATTGCTTTTTTGTTAAGTGTGAGCGACTTGAAATTTCTTTTTTTCATGATTATAATTTTTTGGTTAAACATATGTATATAAAGTACACAAAATCGTTAGTAAATGTTTACGGTAACACCGTAAAGCATTGAAAAACAATAAAAAATAAAAAGGCACTCCATCACAAAGTGCCTTTTCAATCAATAAAAACCAATCGCCTAACTAATGTTAGCTCAATAAATAGTTTGCTACAGTTATAACTGTTGTATTTTTTTTGTTAGTATGGGACCAACTTCAAAGCTGCTTTCTAAGAGTTCTTCTTTTAGATCGTTTACGTCTTCGGTATTTCCTGTCGCTTTCAAAATTTCAGCAGCATGATACATGGCAACAGGTTCAAATGTTTTTTCTAGAACTTGTTGTTGTATAATTTCTAATGCCTTTGCAGAATTTCCATGTAAATGGTAAGTCCACGCTAATAAATCGTAGGATTGTGGTGTAGGACGCAAATCCACTTCTTTTTGTGCAATTTCGATCGCTTTTTCTGCATTATTTAGTTCTTCAGAAAGTACCGAAACTGCATAGGAAGTATACATTACGCCATAATTTTTATCTTGAATTGCGTTCATAAACGCTGCAATATGTTGTTCTTTTTCAGCAATATTTCCCATGTATTCGGCAATTTCTGCTTTTAGTAAATAGTAATCAGGTGCTTTGTGTTGTAGCATAATTGTATTCAAAATACGTAAAGCTTCTTCAGGATTTTTCTCATATGAAAATGCAATCCAAGCGATTCCTTTTTTTGCATATGCATCAGTTGGATCTATCGCTAACGCTTTTAAATAATGTTCGTACGCGTCTTTAATTCTTCCGGCGTGACCGTAAAAATCAGCCAAATTGGTATATGACCATTGCTTTAATGCAGTATTGTTAGCATCTTCAGCTTTCAACATTGCTTTTTCCATCATTTTAATGGCAGCCATCAATTTTCCTTCATGATCGTACCATTTTGATAATCGAATCATTGCATTAAAACTGTTTTCATTTTTAAAAATGTTCAAATACTTTTCAGCTTCTACCGTATTTCCAAGTTCCAAGTGAACATCAAACAACATTTTTTGTGTGGCTTGTAGATTTTCGCCTAATACTTCTGCTTTTTCCAACAATTGCAACGCTTCTTGAAAACGGTGTTGTGAAATGTAATTCTGAACCAAGCTTCGGATATAGCCTGCATTTTGATATTTTGTACGCGCATTTAAAAGTTCCAAATGCTGTGCCGATTCGATAAGATGAGATATTTCTCCAGTTGCTTTAAATAACTGTGAATGTGCATTGGCAATTTTTGAATGATACGGATATTGATTTGGACTTTTTTCTAGTTTTGTTGTCCAGAAATCGTGAATTTCTGTTGCAGTTTCTATGGTTTTATTTTCAGCGACTTCTAAATACGTATTGTACGTCTCTGCATTAGTAATCTTGTGTGATGATGAATTTGTACAACTCATAAGAATGGTACAAACTCCAAGAATTTGAAAAGCGATTTTGATATTCATAATAATGGTTTTTAGTGATAAAAATTTAAAAAATAGAGAGCATTTAGCGTGATCGTTTCATCAAATAATACACAAAATTGCATGAGCTAAATACTCTCTAAGCAAATCAGATTAGTGATACACTGCGTTGAGAAGTCTGTAAGACGCACTCAATGCAGTTAGTAGAACTCATCCCGCTGTAAAGTGGGATCTCAACTACTTACTAATTTTAATAAGTATGTATTTCTATCATGAAATTTTTCTTGATGAAAATAAATACTTGTCTACCTTACCAAGGTGTGGCTAAGTATGGAAAAGAGGGCAAAAAAGGCTTGTCGTTGGCGTCTACATGATCATCAGAAAGATTTGGGTTTTCTGTGAAGTCTTCGCCTCCAAATATTAATAAAAGTTCTACCGTAATTACGTCATCAGCTAATGCACGACCTGTTAAAACGTTGGTTCCATCATAAAATGTAGTAGTTCCGTCTAAAGAAACATTCAACACATCTGTAGCCAATAATCCTGTAAATGTTGCTGCATCTTGTCCTAAAGCATTTTGATCTCCAGGATTTGCAAATGCTGGACTTAATCCTGTTAAGTTCGTTTCAAACATACTTTGAAAGGCAGCATTTTGTTGCGATGGCGTTGTTACGTTAAAATTGTCTTTGCTTGCTTGCGAAACAAATACTGTATTTACAGCAGGTCTTCCCATTTGATCTTGTTGTGTAAACGTTCCTGAAAAATCGGGTCCGTTATCAACAATAATTGTATTATCGTCTGAAGAACAACTCGTGAATGTAAACATGCTTACGAGTAAAATTCCTAAAATTGATTGTATAGTTTTCATTGTAATATCTTTTTTAAGTATAAATTATTAGTAATTATTGTTTTGCTTTCGCTTCTGCCCAAACGTTAATAGTTCCTGTACCACCAATTTCTGATTTTGGCACTTCTACGACAATTGATAATACATTTGAACCTGCAAATGTGTCTGTACCAGGATTGTTAAAGCTTGTTGCGTTTCCAGTAATAATTTCTCCATACTGTGCAAAATCCATAAAGAAAGGATCATCTCTTGGTCCTGCGAAAAATTTCATTCCATTCGTATTGGCAATTATTGCAGTGCTTCCGTAAGCAGTAATATCTACAGAAGAAGCTGTTCCCGTGGTTTCAATGACACTATTTAATCCTGAAGCACTTGGTGCAACGGGTCCAAAAAAGTACATTTTGTCTCCTCTTGGAATGGCTTGAATCACTAAATCTTCTACATTATCTCCGTTGTTATCAATATTGATTTCAATTAACGTGTTTTCACTAAATGAAGCGCCAGAAGTTGCGGCTGGACTCAATAATCCTTGTGTGTTTACTACAAATGCAATTGTATTTGTATCTTCTCCCTGAAAGGCGTAGAAATCTGTAATGTCAGAAGATGTTCCTTGTATTGCTGGTGCATCAATATGATCAGCAGCAATTAAAAAGAAACTTCCCACCAATATAATACTGATTCCTAAAATGGTTGTTACTCGTTTCATAATTTTTAAGTTTAATTAGATTTTTATTGTATTACAGTTTTATATACGAGAAGAATCAAGAAGCGGTTTTCTAAAAAGTGAAAAAAGTTTGAAACGATTGAGAAGTTTATAGTATTTTATATTTAAATATTTGATTTTCAAACAATTATATTTAATAGGAAATTATATAAAAAGATTGTTCTTTTCTGTGTTTGGTTGAATGAAATAGTAATCGCAAGCGGAATTTTTAATTTTTTAATCATTCAATTCTTCAATACACATTTACTTGTGCGAATGCTACGACAATTATGTATATTTGCTGTAAAGCAATTAAATAAAGTATAATTATGTCAGACGATAAGAAAGTTATCTTTTCCATGAATAGGGTTTCTAAAACCTATCAAAGTACCAACAAACAAGTTTTAAAAGATATATACCTAAGTTTTTTCTATGGAGCTAAAATCGGGATTCTCGGTTTGAACGGTTCTGGTAAATCTACCTTGCTGAAAATTATTGCAGGCGTAGAAAAAAATTACCAAGGAGAAGTAACATTTTCTCCAGGCTATAAAGTTGGATATCTTGAACAGGAACCACAATTAGACGAAACGAAAACCGTGATGGAAGTTGTAAAAGAAGGTGTTGCCGAAACGGTTGCCATTCTTGATGAATATAACAAAATCAATGATATGTTTGGATTGGAAGAAGTATATTCTGATGCAGACAAAATGGATAAGTTAATGGCACAACAAGCTGATTTGCAAGACAAAATTGACGCTTCAAATGCTTGGGAATTAGATACCAAACTTGAAATTGCCATGGACGCGTTACGGACGCCAGAGCCAGACAAACTCATTGGAGTACTTTCTGGTGGAGAACGTCGTAGAGTTGCGTTATGTCGTTTACTATTACAAGAACCCGAAATTTTATTACTTGATGAGCCAACCAACCACTTGGATGCAGAATCTGTACATTGGTTAGAACATCACTTAGCACAATACAAAGGAACCGTAATTGCGGTAACGCACGATAGATATTTCTTAGACAATGTTGCAGGTTGGATTTTAGAATTGGATAGAGGAGAAGGAATTCCGTGGAAAGGAAATTATTCTTCTTGGTTAGATCAAAAATCGAAACGTATGGCGCAAGAGAGCAAAACAGCTTCCAAACGTCAGAAAACATTAGAACGAGAGTTAGAATGGGTTCGTCAAGGTGCAAAAGGTCGTCAAACCAAGCAAAAAGCACGTTTGAAGAACTATGACAAATTGATGAGTCAAGATCAAAAACAAATGGACGAGAAGCTGGAAATCTACATTCCAAACGGTCCACGTTTAGGAACCAATGTAATTGAAGCAACAGGCGTTTCTAAAGCTTTTGGCGATAAGTTGTTATATGAAGATTTAAACTTCAACTTACCACAAGCAGGAATTGTTGGTGTTATTGGTCCGAATGGAGCAGGAAAAACGACTATTTTCAAAATGATTATGGGCGAAGAAACTCCAGACAAAGGAACATTTACGGTAGGAGAAACGGCAAAAATTGCCTACGTTGATCAGTCGCACTCTAACATTAATCCTGAAAAATCGATTTGGGCAAACTTCTCAGATGAACAAGAATTGGTCATGATGGGCGGAAAGCAAGTAAATTCGAGAGCGTATTTAAGTCGCTTCAACTTTGCAGGAAGCGAGCAAAACAAAAAGGTAAATACACTTTCTGGAGGAGAACGAAATCGTCTGCATTTGGCTATGACCTTAAAAGAAGAAGGAAACGTATTATTACTTGATGAGCCAACAAACGACTTGGATGTAAATACTTTACGAGCGTTGGAAGAAGGTTTGGAAAACTTTGCTGGTTGTGCGGTAGTCATTTCGCATGATAGATGGTTTTTAGATCGAATTTGTACACACATCTTGGCTTTTGAAGGCGATTCGCAAGTGTATTTCTTCGAAGGAAGCTTCTCTGATTATGAAGAAAACAAAAAGAAACGTTTGGGTGGCGACTTGATGCCGAAGCGTATTAAATATAAGAAGTTGATTCGATAATTGATTAGCTTTGTCATTCCTGCGAAGGCAGGAATCTTTTCAAATAAAACTAAAATCTATAAAACCCTTGCAATTTGTGAGGGTTTTTGGTTGAATATAACATTAAAATTAATAGCAATTTATGAGAAATCGGATACTAATTCTAAGGGACGTTTATAGTAATTACATCCTCAGCTAGCGCGAGTTTGCAACTCGTGCCAATGAAGGGTTTTGGTTTTATTTTTTAAAATTGGGTTTCTCATACTAGTTTTTCCTCAGCTAGCGCGAGTTTGTAACTCGTGCCAATGAATACAATAAAATATAATCTAACCAAAAAAGCCAGTATCATCAATTTCTAAAATAGTGTGATCATCTTGAAAGTTTCTAGCACTTGAATATTTCCAATCGATTGGGGCAGTAACAAAACCACTTTCGATAGGATTGTTGTGAATGTACTTTATTTTTTGTTTAATAACTGTTTCACTCCACAATTCAATAGGCTTATTGTTATGTTGCCAAAATTGATATTTTGTTACATTACTCTTTTCTTCTCCAGCATTTTCAAACATTGAAAGAAGCCAATCTTTTCTACTTTCTTGTGGATTATTTATAATAGCTTCAATGACTTTCTTTGAAGTATATTTTTTAAAATCTCTTATTAATCCTGATGGATCTTCATGCGCAGATCTAAAAATTAAATGAATGTGATTTGGCATAAAACAATATGCGTAAATTTCCATTCCTTTATGCTTTCTACAATAATTGACGCTTTCAACAAGAATATTAAAATATAGTTGTCTAGTAAAAACATCAATCCAATATACCGTTGCAAAACTTATAAAATACACTCCAGATTTATTATGGAATTTATACTTTCTACTCATACATCTAAAAATACAAAAGTTTAGTTTATTATGTATAAATAGGATTCTTAACATCTATTTTTTACAAATTCATGATTTTGTGTGCGGGCACGAGTTGCAAACTCGCGCTAGCTTTGTGACTTAATTAAAATTTATAAATTATTTGGATTACCATCAATATTATAACTTGCCCAATGATCGCATTTAATTATAATAAATCCATCGCTTTTATCCATAAAACCTTTAAAATGATCTCTTAAATCACTAGTTTTATCATCAAGATACTTAAAACAGTAAAGAGATTCCAAAATTTTAATCGCATCAAATTTATCTAATTCATCATATAACTTCTGATAATTCTTTTCATTTCTTAAGTCATAGCTTAGAAAGTATCGTGTATTTTTCATTTAAATTAATTTTTGTTTATTTCATAAAATTAATTTAAACATCAACAATCTTTTTACGGTTTTCAGTAAAATCCACAGTTAACGCGAGTTTACAACTCGCGCCAAACCAGCAATATTTTAATTTACTATTCCAGCCTCCTCAAAAACACCTGTCAGCCAGTCATTTACCAAGCAATCAATAATAATATGTGCGCGTGGTTGATCGCTGTTATTTCTAACTTCATGTTCTACGTGAAAATTGCAATACCAACATTCGCCTTCTTGCATCGGAATAATTTCATCAGCAACTAACATTTCTACCTTATCATTTGTAAATACTGGAATATGCAAACGGACTTTTCCATGTTCAAAACTATATCCTACATCTCTATGTTTTTGAATAGTTGCGCCTGCATCTAACGTATGAATACGAAAGGTTTCAACGGGACATTTAAATTTTTCAAAAATAGAAAGCAGATACGGACACTTTTTTAACGCTTCGTTTGGTAGAAAAATAGGCAATCCATCTTCGCCCAAAATAGGTTCAATAAAATGAATTAACCATAAAGTTTCTAACATCACAGAAGAATTGTATATATCTTGATAATCGGTTTTTGAAAATTGGGAGAGTTCTTTTTTTATAATTTCAACATCAAATTCAAAAGGAAGTTTTAGTGCATTCATAAGTGTAAGTTAGCTTTTTATGATTATTTGGCAAAAACTTCATTCGCGTTCGAAAAAGCTTTAAATTCTAGCGGATTTCCACTAAAATCGAATACAAACATGGTGCGTTGTTCGCCAACTTGTCCCGCATAACGTATTTGAGGTTTTACGACGAATTCTATATTATTTTCTTCAAAAGTTTGCTGTAAAGTTTCAAACTGTGAAATTGTCAATACACAACCAAAATGCGGAATTGGAACATTCACACCATCAACTTTTCCACAATAATCAAGTTTCGGAAAATTTTCGCTGACATGTCCAGATAGTTGATGTCCGTAAAAGTCAAAATCAATCCAATTTTCAGTCGATCTACCTTCTGTACAACCTAAAAAATCAATATAAAATTTTCGCGTTGATGTAATGTCTTTTACTTTAAAAGCATAATGAAAAATATTCATAGTTATGTTTAGAATAATTATAAAAATTTTAAAGGTACAACTAAAAATAGAAACTTATCAGTGCTTTAAAATCCTCAGCAATAAACGAAATAAAAAACCTACATTATTTTATTTTTTTGTATTTTGTGATTATAATAAAGCCTCATTTTTTGAAATATAACTTACTACCTACTATATTATTTTTCTTTTTTGTGTGCTTCTTGCAAGCGCAGGAAGTAGACAAATCGGCCATAAAAGATAGCATTGAAAAGTATATTTATCAAGCTGCTAATTACCGCGAAGAGTATCGCTTTAAGGAATCTTTAGAGTCTGGAAATAAAGCAATTGCTTTCGCGAAGCAAATAAACGATATTTATTCTCTTGCTATACTACACAATGATTTAGGTTTGGTGTATGAGGGTTTTTCTGAGTTGAGTAAATCGAGGGTCAATTATCTAAAATCATTAGAATATGCTATTAAAATTAAGAATGATACCTTAAAAAGTTGGGCGTATAACAACTTGGGAAATATCTACTCTGAAGGATATAAAAACACAGATTCTGCAAATCATTATTATGAAAAATCATTGCGATTAGCGGAAAAACTGAAAGATACTCCTGGAATTTTAACTCCGATTTTAAACATTGGCTGGACATATGCCGATTTAGGGGAACATGAAAAATCGTATGCATATCTTATTGATGCAGAGAAATTAATCAAAACAAAACATGGAGACGATTCAGCAATAGCACAAGTTAGTTTTTTGTTGGGACGCTATTACATGTATGCAAAAGATTATACGTTGGCAGATGATTATTTCCGAACGTCTATTTTGTATGCTAAAAGTGAAGGTTTACTAGAAGAATTGACAGAAATTTACAAGTATTATTCAGAATTGGCTAAAAATCAAGGCGATAAAGATGAAGCGTATATCCGTTTGGAACAGCACTTAAAGTATAAAGATTCACTGTACAACAGAAATAAATTAGAAGAATTACAAAATGCACAGATTAAGTTTGAAGTAGACGAAATTAAAAAAAACTACGAAAAAGTTGAAGCTGAAAAACGAGATCAAGATATCATTTTACAACAATCGCAACAGATTTCTTATGTGTTAATGATAGCAGGTTTCATCTTGATTTTACTCTTGATAAACATGTTTAAAAACTACAAGTTTAGAAACAAGGCATTGGCAAAATTACGTTTAAAAAACACTGAATTGCGTGTTGCAAAAGAAGAAGCTGAACAACAAGCCAACTTAAAATCACAGTTTTTCTCTACAGTAAGTCACGAGTTACGAACGCCTTTGTACGGAGTTGTTGGTTTAACGTCATTACTCACGGAAGATTTTCCAAATTTAAAAGAAAATGAAAACTTTAAATCGTTAAAATTCTCTAGTAAATATTTGCTATCATTAATTAATAATGTGTTGCAAATGAATAAAATAGAATCCAAAGGTGTAAAGTTAGAACGCATTCCGTTTAACATTCGAAACTTAGTCAGTGAAGTCGTAAATTCATTTGGTTTTGCTATCAATCACAGTGAAAATAAGGTGCACCAAGAAATTGATCCACAAATTCCTGAAATATTGCTGGGTGATTCTGTTCGACTGTCTCAAATATTAATGAACTTAATTGGGAATGCTATCAAATTTACTGAATCGGGAAACATCTGGATTCAGCTCAATTTGATTAAAGAAGAAGCAGCAAAGTATACTATAAACTTTACCATAAAAGATGATGGTTTAGGAATTCCAGAAGAAAAACAAGTAGCTATTTTTGACAAGTTTGTTCAACTAAGACCTATTGAAAAAAACTATCAAGGAACTGGTTTGGGCTTGCCAATTGTAAAGCGTTTGCTCGAATTGTTTGACAGCGATATTACACTTGAAAGTAAAGAAAATGAAGGTGCAATGTTTCAATTTTCAATTGTTTTTGAAGAAAGCAAAGAACTATTAGAACAAGTTGCACTTACGCCAAATGATGTTATTGACAGTGAGAAAAAATGCATTTTGGTGGTAGACGATAATAAAATTAATCGTGTAGTTACCAAGCGAATTTTAAAAAGTAAAGGATACCAATGTGATGTTGCAGAAGATGGCTCTGAAGCGATAGAAAAGGTTCAAAACAATACATATGATTTAATTTTAATGGACATTAATATGCCAAAAATTGACGGAATTGAAGCTACAAAACAAATTCGTCAACAAAAAATTAACATCCCAATTATTGCCTTAACAGCTGTTGAAGAAGATCAAATTAAAGATAAAATTCAGGAAGCTGGCATGAACGATCTTATCATCAAACCGTATGATATTGAAGAATTTCATCAAATCATATTGAAAAATTTATACGTGAATCTTATATAAAATAAGCACTTCCGTATACGTAAACGCTGCATAAAATTAATTCTCCAATAAAAATACTAACAGCAAAAACAATTGGATTAATTTTCATCGCGCCAGCTGTATAGCAAATCAAATCTGTAGGAACGAACGGAAAAAATGCCCAAAAAATGATAAAAAGCGGTCCGTATTTTCCGGAAAGCTTCATTTTTACCAAATTTGATGTTTTGGTATTTTGATCAAAAATCTTTGCAAAGCCCAATTTGTCAGCAAAATAATATACAATCATTGAAGAAATTACAATTCCTATTACGGAAAGCATCAATACTAAGAATAAGTGATTTGGAAATAGAAACACACCTGCAAAAATCAATGCAGTACTGGGCAACATGACAAAACCTCTGATAAGGTGGCAGAAAAAGAAAATTGCCAAACCATAACTGCCATACGCTTGAATATGCGTGGCAATATTTTCTCTAGAAAACGTTTCAGGATAAATACAGTTGTAAACTATAAAAGCAATAATGAGTACAATCCAAAAGCGTCTAAAAAATGTGATGTAACGTTCTTTCATTGATGATTCGGCGTTCGATACGTAAACTAGACGATAAAACTATGCAATTGTTACGGGATTTTAAATTTTATTTATGAAATGATTCCATTCAAATAGTACTTCGAAAAACTAGACATTAAGTTTTAATTCCATTTTAATATCGCCACGCGCATACGGATTATTTTTTTCTATCGGAATTTCAACAAAACCGTATTTTTTATAAATGTAAATTGCATTTTCGAGTTTTCGGTTGGAATAGAGTAGGAGCTTTTCCATGTTTTCCGACTTTGCAAAATCCAGACAATATTGGAGCAATTGTTGTCCAATTTTTTGACCTCTTCGTTTCGGTGTAACTGCCATTTTGCCAAGTTCAAAAATATCGTCTGAAATTTTCATGAAGGCTACGGTTGCCACAATTTCACCCTCAATTTTAGCAAAAAATATATGTCCGCCTTGATCAATAATATAGCTTTTTGCTTGGCTTAGTACTTCTTCATCATGTGGTTCAACATAAAAAAAGGTTTCAAGCCATTCAATATTTAAATCATAAAAATCGGAGGCATATTTTTCGTCAAATGGAATAATGGAAATCGTATTCATGAGTTATTTACGCATAAAATCTGTAATGAGGTAACTTAGTAATTTTCCAACGCGATACATTTCGTCAGCGTCATTTTCGTTTGGTGCTGCTTCGCATAAGTGCAAATACGCAGCATTTTTATGTTTTCCGAAGAATGATGCAAAAGCTCTTGCCTGATTTGCACTAAAACCACTTGGTGTCATGGCGCTACTTGGAATATTTTCAATAGAATCACAATCGATTTCTACACCAAAAGGACAATTTTTTATAAAATCTAACGCGCGATGCAATTGAAATGTATATCCTTGTTCCTGACGAATTTCAATACTTTCAAATGTATTGTAATGCAAGCGATCGGCATATTCTTCAAGCGTATTGAATACTTTTTTTGAAGTGTAATTTTCATGCAATCCAAACATAAAATACTTCTGCAAAAAGCCATATTTGAACGCATAACTGAAACTATTCCCACTGTGTCTGCCTTCCAAACTTCTAAAGTCCGTATGTGCGTCAAAATTGACAACATTGATTGCTGTACTAGTACCAAGCGCAGTTCCTTTAATGTTTCCGTACGCATTGTTATGTCCGCCACCAATAATAATTGGTTTTTTACCCGCTTTTACAATTTGAAATATAAGATAGCTGACTTCTTCATCAATTTTAGAAACCAAACTAGAAAGTTGTTCGTAATAATCAAGTGCGTTTGTGTCTAATTTTTTTGCCGTTTGAAGCCATTCAGAAAAATCTAAATGTCCTAAGATTAACACTCTTTTTCCGTTATTTACGGCGTTGTGTTGCGTGTTTAGCAACAAACGTAAAGTTGCTTTCCAAGCGGTAACCGCGCCCGCTTTTCCACGATTTGCCATGATGCCAATATCTTCTGGAATTCCCAATAAAACATATTTAGCATTACTTTCTTGGAGCGCTGTTTCCAAATGATCAGCAGCAGCAAGCGTTGTAACTCTTTCGCCAAATTTGGTTTCGCCTTTGCGTAGATTGATATACGTATCAAGTAGTTCTTTGGTGTAAACTTTAAGCATAGTTTTGGTCAATTGCGTATGCTAATTTACACTTTTAAATGATTTGGTTTGCCAATGCCTTGATACATTTTTCACGAATATTCCAGATTTTTTCAAAAGTGTACGGAAGTTGCTCCGTTTGAATCCATCCTTTTAAAAATGTTTGATGCCAAGTTACTTTATAATCTGCAATTTGATGTGGCAAAATTTCTTCTTCTATTAGTAAATTGTCTGCAAAAGATGTTTCATTTTTAGTAATTCGTGTGATATCGACAATGTTTCCATCAATTTTAAGATACGTATGTGCTTCTGGAATGTAGGGTAATTGAAATTGCTTTAAAACGTTTCCGACACCTTTGGTATTTTTCTCGTTCATTTGATAGATTCCTATGTATAATTTGATGGTATTTTGCTGATTTTCTATCGCAAGTTGCTTCAAAAAAGCATGTTTTGTGGCACAAGTTCCTTTGTGTTCAGGAAGTATCAAACGGTAATCACTCCGATCAGAGGTGCGTCCGTAGGGCAATTGATTTACATAAGCAATCGCACTTTTGAAATCAACGATTCCTTTATCTAGCAGCAGCTTAGAAAGTGGCGAATTCAGCGAAAGCGAGAAATTATACATGAAAATTAGTTACGTAGTTTTTTAAAAAGTATGAGATGCTGCATCAGGTGTGGAAAAATGCACGGCTAACAATCCAAGTCAGTCCAAATTTTAAATCACTTTTCCATTGATCAAAACCTGCTCAATATTAGTATCGCCAAACGCATATGGTAATACATTGTAGGATTCTATTTCTTTGGTAATAATCAAATTTGCAGCTTTTCCAACCGTAATACTTCCGTGCGTTTCTGAAAGTCCCATCGCATATGCGCCGTTTATGGTGGCTGCATTGATAGCTTCTTCAGGTGTCATTTTCATCTTAATGCACGCTGTACTGACCACAAAATTCATATTTCCAGAAGGTGTGGAACCTGGATTGTAATCGGTAGCCAGCGCAACAGGTAAACCTGCATCCATCAATTTACGAGCTGGTGTGTACGGAATGCTTAAAAAATAGGAACAGGAAGGTAGCGCAACTGGCATAGTGTTACTTCCTTGTAATGCTTCAATGTCTGCATCGTTTAGCTCTTCCAAATGATCCACCGAAAGTGCATTGTATTTTACACCTAAAGCCACGCCACCAAACGCATTGAATTGATTTACGTGAATTTTTGGAATCAAATTGTAGTGTTGCGCCGCTTTTAACAAACGTTCGGTATCTTTTAGTGTGAAATATCCTTTTTCGCAAAAAATATCCACATATTCGGCTAAATTTTCTGCGGCCACTTTTGGCAACATTTCGTTAATTACCAAATCCATATAACCGTCTTGATTTCCTTTGTAATTTGCAGGAACCGCATGTGCGCCCAAAAACGTAGTTTTGATTGCAAAATTGTAGGTTTCTTTTAAACGTTTGGCAACACGTAACATTTTGAGTTCGGCTTCCGTAGTGAGTCCGTAACCTGATTTTATTTCGATAGCGCCAGTTCCCATTCGCATGACTTCTTCCAAGCGTTTTGCTGACTGTACAAAAAGTTCATCTTCGGAAGTTTCTTGTAATTTTTTGGCTGAATTTAAAATGCCGCCACCACGATTGGCAATTTCTTCATAGCTTAATCCGTTGATTCTGTCGACAAATTCTTGCGCTCGATTTCCAGCGTAGACCAAATGTGTATGACTGTCGCACCATGTTGGCAATACTATTTTTCCTGTACAATCGATAATTTTATCTGCGGAAGCGATTTCAATGTTTGCCATGATACCAACATCTGAAATTACATCATCAACAATATAAATATAGCCGTTTTGTAGGATTGGAAGCGTTTTCATGGCTTCTCCAGCGACGTTAGCAATTGCGGTTCCACGAACTTGCAGCACTTCTTTGATGTTAATGAGTAAGGTTGTCATACGCTATATTTATAGTTACAAAAGTAGAAGCAAAGCGAATAAATCCCTAATTTTAACCGTATAAATTCTTAATTATGAAAACTATTGGGCTCATTGGTGGAATTACATGGCAATCTACCATTTTGTATTATGAGGTATTGAATACGTTGGCCGCGAAACGACTTGGTGGAAAACATTCTGCAAAAAGTATTATTCATACTGTGCAATTTGAAGACATACATACATTACAAGCCAAAGGTCGTTGGGATTTGTTGAACGATTTGATGATACAAGCCGCGAAAAGTCTAGAAAATGCTGGTGCCGATTGTATTTTAATTTGTGCAAATACGATGCATTTAACCATAGATGCTGTCCGTGCAAATGTTTCAATTCCTGTGATTCATATTGCAGAAGCAACGGCTGAACAAATTATTGCCAAAGAGATAGAAACGGTTGCTTTGTTAGGAACAAAATACACGATGGAAAAGGATTTTTATAAAGATATTTTGGCTTCTTTTGGCATACAAACGTTGATTCCTAATGCGAACGATCGTGATGAAATTCATAGGATTATTTATGACGAATTATCAAAAGGTGAACTGAATCCAGCTTCAAAACAACGCTATTTGGAAGTTATTGATCGTATGCAACAGGCTGGCGCAGAAGGAATTATTTTGGGTTGTACGGAGATTCCGTTACTAATAAAACAAGAAGATGTTGCAATTCCGGTGTTTGATACGACTACGATTCACGCTACCAAAGCAATTGATTTTGCGTTGAATTAATTTAAAAAGATAGTTGTAATCATTTCCAAAAATAGAAAATAGTTTATATTTTTATACTTCAATTACATTTTTACTGGCATAATTATGTAATATACAAAAGCTCCAAATGTTGTGTTTGGAGCTTTTTTGTTGGAGCGTATTTTTGTAGTTTATTGACGAATCATTTTGTGAATGCTGATTTGATTGCCAGATTGAATTTTTACAAAATAAATTCCTCGTGTAATCGTCTGTATGTCTAGTTGATTGTTGATAATTTTAGCAGTTGTTAAAACCGTTTTGCCAGTCATGTCTACAATTGTAGCCGTATGTAAAAGTTGATTATTTTTTGTTTCAAATAGTAATAGATTTCCTCTTACAGGATTTGGATACACTACAATATTCTTGGCAACGACTTCTGGAGTGCTGAGCAGTAAGTATTCTTCTCCCATAAAATCTGCACAAATATGATAATAGGAAGTTGGTGTTTCTCGTGTCCAAGGTGTGTGTTGATCGGAATAAAAAGCTCTGTATGCTAATTTATTGGGTTCAATAAAAGTTGCATTTTGTCCTAAGTTTCCGAGCCGATCAATTAAAACGCCATTATGAAATAGTCCAATAGCATCGTTGCCATCAAAATTGGTAATTACATCATTTAGATAATTAATATCTTGCGCACCATACAAATTGCAGAAAGGAAATGTGTGTCCTGAGTTTGCAATTCGGATTCTTTCCGATAGTCCTAGTGTACTGTTTGCAGGAAATGTATACGTAGCATCCCAAGTAGTATTTCCGTCATAGCTTATTTTTAGGGTAAATTCAGATAGATCATAAATAGTACTTGAAAGATTTAGTATTTCAATGGCTTTATCGTTATTGTTGCCGTTCATTATTTTCGACATAAATACTTGATCAGGAATATAAATATCTTGCGGATCGTCTGCTACAAAAGAATTGTAATAGCTAAACGGAGATTCGTTTCCTGCGGCATCTTTGGCTAATACTTTAAAGGTATAAATGCCTCCGTATGTAAATGGTCCTAAATCGTTTAAAGTGATCCCATTTGTTGGATTTGCAAGATGATTTATGGTCAGGCGAAATGTATCATTTACATATATATCGTAGGCAACAACTCCAATATTATCAGTAGAAGAAGTCCAAGATAAATAACCAATTTGATAATCAATAGTTACGTCTGTGGGTTTTGTTGGCGCTTCTGTATCTTGAGCAAAACAAGAAACGCTCCATAAAAAGAGTAAGAAGGTAGTGAGTGTAATTTTTTTCATGATGCGTAATTTTTGTTTAAAAGTATAGCAAAAAGAAATATACCATTAAGAAAATACGACCATTTTTATAAATTTGAACACGTTTACTCGATGATAAGCTTCTTTGTAACGGTTTGATTGTTAGATTTTAATTGTAAAATATAAACTCCTTGTTGTAGTCCTTGAACATTAATTTGATTGGATGGGTTTACTTGTCGGATGATTTCCTTTCCAGTCATATCGAATAACTGAATAGCACTAATTTCTATATTATTTTTAGTTTGAATGTATATAAAATTACCTTGAACAGGATTCGGATAAATTTGAAAGTTGTTTGTTGCGACTTCATTGGTACTCAAAATTGCTAAACTTTCAGCAAATCCCATTAAATCTGGACACGTGCCGTCATCTCCATCTGTTGACCATTGATCTCCATCAAAAATAGTAGTAGGTATTATTGAGGTCATGAAAGTTCTTTTCATAAATACATTGTTGTTAACAATACTTCCCGCGTTACCTAGTTCGCCAAGTGTATCATAATAGACATCGTATTTGAACAATCCAATTACGTCGTTTCCATCAAAATTGGTAATGGTACTGTTGTAATCATCAACTAAATTTGAACATATTGAGATATTTGGATGTGCTATGATAAACGTATCGCCAGTAGAAACAACCGCATTTGCAGGAAATGTATATACATCGTCCCATGTGCCACTACCATTGTAGCTAATTTTTAAGGTGAAATCTGATAAATCTAGATTTTGATATGTAAGATTTGACAATTCAATAGCTTTGTCATCTCCTGCATGATTTAGCATCCCTGAAATGTAAAGTTTATTCGGTTCAGTTTGATAAATAACATAGATGTTTCTGCAAATTTGACCAGTTAGTGGCGAAGCATTTCCAGCCGCATCTCTTGCTAACATGGTAAGACAATAGGTTCCATTTGGAAAATTAGAAAAATATTGAATTTGAACAGGATTTGATCCATCGTAAGGAACTATTTCGTCTAAAATTCCATTGATGTAAATTTCATAGCTTGCAACACCAACGTTATCAGTAGCATGTTCCCATTCCACATAAAATGATTCTGGAGTTAATGAACTTAAAGGATTGTCCGTCAAGAATTGAAAATTGGTAGGTGTTGTTGGTGCTTGTGTATCCTGTGCAAAACATGGAAAACTATACACAAGTAGTATAACAATGCAAGTAATTTTTTTCATAGCATGGTAATTTTACATAAATGTATAAAAAAAACCGATACTAGCAGTGTGAATGTGATCGCCTTTTATAAATTCAGTAGTACTTTTAGTGTTCAATTAGTTTTTTAGTAATTGGTTGATTTTCAATTTGTAACTGTCAAATGTACATTCCTTTCCGTAATTCTTGAATGTTGATTTCAGTTGAAAGATTCGTTTGTTGCAACACTTTTACATAAGAAGAACAAGAGTTTTTTTTCATGATCGGTTTCAATTCTCCTAAATAAAAAAAAGCGGTAGCATTTACAGGAAACACTACCGCTTTTTTTAAAATAATAATTGTACTTATTGTCTAATTAATTTTTTAGTAATTAATTGATTTCCAATTTGTAACTGTAAAATATACATTCCTTTTTGTAATCCTTGAATGTTAATTTCAGTAGCAGGATTAGCTTGTAGCAACACTTGTTTACCAGTCATATCATACACCTGTACGGCGCTAATGACAGCATTATTTTTTGTGTTGATATAGACGATATCTCCACTTGTAGGATTTGGATACACTGCAAATGTTTCTGTTTCAAACGTTTCCGTACTCAATGTTTGTGTATGTCTTCCCAAATCGGTACACGTATTTGAAGCGGACGTATCCCATTCGCCAATTGTAAAAGTTGTATTAGGACTATCAATACTTGGTTTTCTTACCAAAGTAGTATTGCTTGCATAGGTTGTTCCGTCTCCGAGTGTTCCTAAAATGTCGATTAAAACGTCATTTTTAAACAATCCGATAGCGTCATTTCCGTTAAAACCTGTAATAGTATCGTCCGAATCGTCTACTTCGCCAGTACAAACAGCCAAACCAGTATTTCCAATGACATACACATCGCCGTCACTTATCATTGCACCAGCAGGAAAAGTATAGGTAGAATTCCACATGGCGTTTCCGTTAGTACTAATTTTTAATGTATATATATTTGTAGGATCATTTAAATCTACAGTGCTTCCTGTGTAGTTAGCAATTTCTATTGCTTTATTGAATGAACTACCTTCTATATATTCTGAAAAGTATAAACTTGCACCAGTTCCGCCGCCGCCAGCAAGTGTTGTACCATTGACTGGAGTAGATAATGCAGAAGTGTTTCCTGCTGCATCTTTTGCTAATACCGTAAATGCATATGTCGTAGAAGCAGCTAAACCGCTTACTGTAGCAGTTGTGCCTGATACATTTTGAGCTAACATTCCGTCTACAAATACATCATATCCTGTAACGCCAACATTGTCTGTGGCAGCTGCCCAAGAAACAGTAATTGAGTTTGATGTTTCATTGCTTACCATCACATTCATTGGTACAGTTGGATCTTCGGTATCTGTGCCAAAAATTCCCCAACGATCTTCTGCTGGAGTTCCTCCCCAAATTTGTGTTGCCAAACGAGGATTGTCAATAAAAGGATTACGATTTCCTTGTGCCGTTGCGTTAAAAATATCTTCGTGATATGCATTACGAACATCTTCATAAGCCGAAACTGGATCAGCAGCATTCCATTCTAACAACAAATCAATCATATTAGCATCTACGCTGTTTTGAGTTCCGTTTGCTACTAAATTTGGCGCACATTGATTTCCATAGCGGATGTACATATACATTACAATTCGTGCTACATCACCACGCCAATCTATTCCACCTAGTGTGGCATCTCCAGGATACCAAAAAGCACCAACAGTTCCAGAATTTCCAGAACCTGCTGAAAACAAACGACTTCCGCGCTGTCCATTTCGTTGTACATCGGTAGAACGTAAATTGTGTGCATCACTGTATGGAGGTCCATTTGTGGTATTTGCATCTAAATCAGGACTTGCCAATGAATTTGCAAATGTATGTTCTCTATTCCACTCGCCAACATTTCCTCCGTTATTGTTTTTGTCTCTAGATAAGTCATTCGTAACATCTCCGTCACTTCCATTTTCCCAGCCGTATAATAATAAAACATTATTTGAATTGTTTGGATCCAAATCAGTAACCATCGTAGCTGTCCAAATCTCTGAATACGATAACGAGTTCGAATGTGTATTGATCACTTTTGTTGCCAATTCATCACGCAATTGTGTGCCAGTTAAGGTAAGGTTTACATCATTATAATACGATTGCTGTGCAAAAGTTGCTAATGAAATTAATCCGATAAAAAAGGGTAGTATTCTTTTCATTGTACTATATATTGAAATAATTTAGGGTTTTATTTTCGTTCAAGTAACGCCATGTAGAATCCGTCAAATCCTGATTCAGATGCTAAAAGCTTTTTGTCTTCTATAAGTGTAAATTCGTCATTTGAAGCTAAAAACTTTGTTACTTGTTCTTGATTTTCAGAAGGTAAGATAGAGCAAGTAGCATATACTAATTTTCCTCCAGGTTTTACCATACGCGCGTAACGCTGTAAAATATCTTGTTGTGTATTTTTTACTTTTTCTAAAAACTCAGGTTGAATTTTCCACTTCGCATCCGGATTTCTACGTAAAACGCCCAATCCAGAGCATGGCGCATCAATCAATACACGATCGGCTTTGTCATGTAATTTTTTAATCACTTTCGTAGAAGTAATCACGCGTGTTTCAATATTGTGCGCACCATTTCGTCGTGCTCTACGTTTTAACTCACGTAATTTTCCTTCGTAAATATCTAAAGAAATTAAGTTGCCTTTATTTTCCATTAACGCGGCTAAATGCAATGATTTTCCACCAGCACCAGCACACGTATCTATGACTTTCATTCCTGGTTTTACATCTAAGAATTCAGAAACCAATTGAGAATTCGCATCTTGTACTTCAAAGAAACCATTTTTAAAGGCTTCATTTTTGAAAATATTGCCACGTTCTTTTAAACGCAATGCTACAGGATGTCCTTCTACGGTTTCCGTTTCTATGTCAAGAGTAGCCAATAATTGGTGTAGTTTTTCTTTTGTGGTACGTAAAGTATTCGTACGAAGAATAACGTCTGCTTGTTTGTTTAACGCATTAATTTCTTTTGTCCACACGTCTTCGCCCAGTTCAGAAACACCTAATTCATCTAACCAATCAGGAATAGATTCCTTAATTTTTCTGATTTTAGAAACTTCATCAAAACGACCTTTTATTCTGCGTGTTGGCGTACCTGCAAGCTGATTCCAATCGGGTAACTCAATGCCTCTAAGCGTTGCCCAAACTGCAAAAATGCGCCATAAATTTTCTCGGGAATAATTTTCTTTAATATCAGCTATCTCAGCGTACAAACGCTTCCAGCGGACTATTTCATAAGTGGTTTCAGCAACAAACTTACGATCACGACTTCCCCAGCGGGCGTCTCGTTTTAGTAATTTTTCAACTACTTTGTCTGCATATGCTCCTTCATTAAATATTAAGTTCAGTCCATCTATTACGGAAAAAACTAAATTTCTGTGTAATCGCATCTATTTCAAAATTAAACCGCAAAGGTATTGTTTTATGTTTAGATTTTTTAGTTTATTTAAACATTCAAATAAAATCATTGAGTGAAACTACTTTTATAAACGATTTACGAGCAGGAAAACGCGAAGCATACGGTCGTCTTTTAGATGAATATGAGCAACTTGTTTTTAGTACTTGCCTGTCGTTTGTGCCTAATAACGAAGATGCCGAAGATATTGCGCAAGAGGTTTTTGTAGAAGTATTCAAATCGATTCAAACATTTAAAGGAAATTCAAAACTTTCTACTTGGATGTACAGAATTGCCACCAATAAATCCTTAGAATTCATCCGAAAGAAAAATACAAAAAAACGATTTGCGTTCATGCAATCTATTTTTGGAAATGAAATTCCATTAGATAAAACTGCGTACTTTACAGAGATGAATCATCCTGGGATTTTATTAGAAAATAAAGAGAAAAGTGAAACTATATTTAAAGCCATTCATCAATTGCCCGAAGCACAAAAAGTTGTGTTTACACTGCATAAAGTAGATGGTTTACCATATAAAGAAATTGCTGAGATTACTGAAAAAAGTGTATCTTCAGTAGAATCGCTCATGTTTCGCGCCAAGAAAAATTTACAGAAAATTTTAGATAATTTTTATAAAAATGAAATCTAGCGCAAGTTTTTACTAAATATGACATCTAACTAATAGTTATGAACACAGCAAACAATAAAAATACACCTATTGATGATGCCTTTGAAGTTTTAGAAACAATCAAAGCGGTACAGGTTTCTCCGTTTTTTAAAGACAAAACGATGCAACGTTTGTTTTCAGAAAAGGAAGAAGTAGTTTCAACAGGTTTCGGATGGTTTACACCAAAATTACAATTTGCAACACTAATTTGTATTTTAGTGATCAATAGTATCGGATTCTGGCAACTGTCAACAACAGAATATAATACGCATATTTCTGAATTTGCTAGCGCGTATGAACTATCGCAAGAAGAACAAGCTTCGTTATTTGACTAAGCATATGAAACGAACATTTTAAATTTTATAATCAGCTCATTATTAATTTATTATTAAAAATTTATACATGTGAAAAAAAATACTTTACTATACATTTTAATTGCTTTTCTAGTTGTGATGAATGGTTTTTTTATGGTTAAAATTTTTGGAGATAAACGTCCGCCAAGACCAAATCCTGGAAATTTTATCGCCAAAGAATTACAGTTTTCGGAAACACAAATGCAAGAATTTGAACTACTAAACGATGCGCATCACGAAGCAATGAGAGTTCTTTCGGAAGATATAAAAATGTTGAAAGATGAACTATTTGCAGAAATTTCCAAACCTACGCTAGACGAAGAAAAAGTAAACAATTTGACAAAGCGTATTGGCGAAAAAACACGTCAAAAAGATTTAAAAACGTTCTATCATTTTAGAGAAGTGCAAAAAATCTGTACAGCCGAGCAAAGCAAACAATTTAATACCATAGTGCAAAAGGCGTTAAAACAACACGGTAAAAAAAGACGAAGACCGTAAGTTTTTTTAGTGTTTTTTAAAAATAAATGAAAAAGCACACAAGTTTTTCTGAAAGAATCCATCTAACTACAAAACATGATGAAAATCTTTCTATATGAAAAACATACTTACCACTACATTTTTGCTTGTTGCCTGCGTGTCATTTGCACAAGAAACAATAAATACTTTTTCTGTAAGCAGCGGAAACGACTGTTCTGAAATGATCAGATATGAAAATATTGTGAGCATTTCTGAAAAAGGCAACTATCGCATCATCAAATCAAATGCAATTCCAGAACATCTAACAGGAAAGTTTCCAAATGCAGGAAATCCCAATACAATTTCTCCTCAAAAAAAGACATATACAGTTGCATTAAAACCCAAAAAGAACAAAAAACTAACGTCAGTATATAGTGACGGAATGTTAGGACAGGGAAGACCTGCATACATTTTTGGTGTTGCGATTAATGGTGTAAAGATGGAACCAACAGCCATGGAATTTTTCATCAATCCAAACACGCGCGAGATGAATTTTACTTGGTCAAAAGAAGCACTAAGCACAAAAGTTAATTTAGGCGACGATTGCAACAACGCACATGTGCAACCCACTGGCGAATATCATTATCATGGAACGCCGTGGGGAATTGTAAATCAAGCCAAAAAGAATACAATGTTTTTACTTGGTTGGGCGGCTGATGGGTTTCCAATATATTATAAATATGGTTTCGCTTCCGCAGAAAATACGCAGTTGGTTGAATTGACATCTAGTTACAAACTAAAACAAGGAAATCGTCCTGGAGATGGTATTACAGCGCCAAATGGACCTTATGATGGAACATACGTGCGTGATTTTGAATATGTAGAAGGTCACGGCGATTTGGATGAAGCCAACGGTCGTTTCGGAAACACACCTGAATTTCCCGATGGAACTTACTATTATGTCATTACAGATACCTTTCCTTCATTGCCACGATTTTTTGTTGGAACGCCTCACAAGAGTTTCAAAGTAAATGATAATATGCGTGGCGGAAATCGAGAAAGAGGTTCTAGAAGAAATAAACGAAGAAACAATAGAGAACGTTTGAGTGTGGAAGAACTTTTTGAACAAATGGACGCAAATGAAGATGGTAAACTAAGCAAAGAAGAAGTAAAAGGGCCATTGCAGCGAAATTTTTCAAAAATTGACACAGATGATGACGGATTTATCACAAAAAAAGAATTAGAAAATATGCCAGAACCTCAAGAAAGACAAGGCGGACAGCGTGGCGGACAACGAGGACAACGTGGCGGAAGACAATAATATTAAATTCAACACAAGTTTTTTTAAAATAAGGCATCTAACTAAAATATAACCTAATTAAAACGTACACAACATGAACAGAAAATCTTTAATCATACTACTTTTAGTTTTGGCTTCTATCGCTTTTGTAGTTGCCTGCGGAAGTGATGATGATGCAACAACAACTACAACAGGTGGCGGAGAAACGGCAACATTGCATGCCGCTTTTGATGAATTTGATGCAACTAATGTAACCATTATGCTAAACGGCTCAAATGTAGAAATAGAATCTAACGGAATGCCAAATCATACATCGCCATATTGGTCAAGTACAACTGCTAGAATGGGAACGCCTGCTGCATCTACGGATCATCCATTATTTGTGGCACCAACAGTTACTTCATTTAATAATATGGCGCCAGGAAATATTGATGATTTTAACGGATCGTATTCGTTGACAGTTTCTGCAAATCCTACCTTAGCGTCCAATTCAAGTGCTACAGGTTTGGGAGCGATCGGAATTGCCATTTCTGGCGGAATGATTTACAACGATCAAGAAGGTCCAAATGTACCTTTAGACAATGCTGTTGGGTCACTAGATTATACAGCGGCGCATACAGGACCACAAAGTTATCACTATCATTTAGAACCAAAAGCATGGTCAGATGACGATGAAGAATTGATTGGAATTATTGCAGATGGTTTTTTCTTATATGGACGAAAATGTAACGCAACAGGAACATATCCAACAGATTTAGATGCTTCTGGCGGACATACAAGTACGACACAACATACCACTGAAGCAGAATATCATTATCACATACAAAATGAACTTTATTTGAATGCGTATTATATCTTATTTCCAGGAAATTATCAAGGAACAGCGAGCAATATACAATAATATTGCAATCATTTTTATCATTATGCTGTTCGTAGTTTCATGTAAAAAAGTTCCGCAGCAGCAAGAAGCTATTGCCAATATTTCTCCCCCAAACTTTTTGGTTGTAGTTGCTAAAGATATGCTCACGCTAAAGTCAACTATTGGATTGGTATATTATGAAAATCAACCATTTACAGGAGTTTCTAAACTAATATATCCTAATGGAATTGTAGCGGAAACCATTACATATGTCAATGGAAAAAAAGAAGGTGAACGGAAAAAGTGGTTTGAAACCGGAATGCTGAGTTTTGAAGCTACCTATTTGGATGGAAAATTGCATGGAACCTCAAAAACATGGTGGAGCAATGGAAATGTACGTTCAAAATCTAATTATACCAATGGAATCGTCAACGGAATTCAAGAACAATGGTATATGACAGGCGAGAAATTTAAGCAACTGACCATTGTAAATGGAAAAGAAGAAGGCTTGCAAAAAGCATGGCGTAAAAATGGAAAACTATATAATAATTACGAAGCTAAAAACGGACGTTTTTTTGGTTTGAAAAAAGCAGGATTGTGTTATGAATTGGAAAATGAAATTGTACAAACAAAGTAACATTTTAGTAGTTTTTGTAAGTTGTTTGTTGTTGTTCAATTGTGAGCAAAAAGCAACAAATGCTATAGACAGTCGTGTGGCGAGTTTGCCATATTACAAAGAAGCAACATTTACACCGCATTGGTTGGAAAGTGGAAGCAAAGCACAAAAAGAATTTCATCAAATTCCTGCGTTTAAGCTAACAAATCAAGATGGCGAAACCATTACGGAAGCTACGTTTCAGGATAAAATTTACATTACAGATTTCTTTTTTACAACGTGTCCAGGCATTTGTCCTAAAATGACGGCGAATATGGGCATTTTGCAACAAGAGTTTAAAAATGATGCTGAAATTTTGCTCTTATCACATTCAGTGACACCTGAAATAGACTCCGTTTCCGTATTAAAATCGTATGCAGAAAATAAAAAAATTGATAGTAAAAAGTGGCATTTAGTTACAGGAAAACGTGCTGATATTTACGACTTAGGTCGAAATTATTATTTCGTTGAAGAAGACTTAGGAGAAAACAAAACAGATGACGATTTTTTACACACAGAAAATTTCGTGTTGATTGATAAAAACAGACAAATCAGAGGTATTTATAACGGTTTGAATAAAACAGCAGTACAACAATTAATTGCAGACATTAAGACGCTGCAACTAGAGTGAAGATTGGTTTTCATCATTCGTAAAGGCTTCACAAGTAATATTGTGGAGCTTTTTTTAAACCAAAATCTAAAACCCCAAGACCAAAGACCCAAAACCCAAAACATCTACATACTATTTCACCAGCGTACAAAAGAAATCCAATGTTGCTTCCGAATGTTCAGCAAGCGAATAATCTTCAAGCGTAATGCTATTTACCAATTCAGGATTTTTATTCAATAATTTTTTTCGATTCATGCGATTGGCAATTTCGTATGGAATTTGCAATAACCAAGACGGAATTTTGTGTTCCAACTTAAAAATATCATACCGTAAAAACCGTGCTACAGACTTCTTATTCTGTTCATAATAGGCAACTGTTTTTTCATTTCCTTGAATTGCTTGAATTGTGTATGTTGAAAATGTATTTTGAAACAAATCGGATAAACTTTCAAACGTATATTCTTTGTAATGCCAAGGATTTCGAGCAATCGTTTTTAAAGCATTTGGTGTGGAAATATATGCTTTTCCAGAAGGTTTTAATACGCGAGCGATTTCTTCTAAATACAATGCTGCTTCTTTGATATGTTCAATAACTTGAAACGAAACGATAACGTCAAAACTATTGTCTGCAAATGTAGTAAGTGGCGGAATTTTCTCTTGAATGATTGTTGCTTTCGGGTACTTTTCCTTAATGATTTCTGCCGTATAAGGCGATTTGTCAATCAACGTTAATTGCGATGCATTTTTATACAACAATTCAACGCCGTAGCCTTCGCCACAACCAATTTCAAGGACATTGCCGTAAATATGTGGCGCTACCAAATGGTAAGCTTTGAGCGTCCGTTGAAACAATGGATTGTCAGAAATAATTTTAGATGAAGTAACTTCAGTGGAAAATAACATGCTTAGGGGAATTAATATGGCCAATTTCGGTTTTGCCACTTTAAAAAAGCAGCATCAAATTGTTGAAAATTTTCTTTGCTTACCGGCAAGTTTTGCTCACCAGTTGGAAATTGTGACATCATTTGCGCATACATATTTTTTAAACGGTATGCATGCCGTAAATTAATGATTGGATATGGTGGATCAAATGAAGTCATCCATTGCAATTCGTTCCAAATATTTTGCATCGCAGTTTTACAAATCTGTGTCCCTTTTTCCACTTTTCCAGCTCTTACATACAACTTGCCAATTGCAAAGGCATATTCTTCAAATGGAATTGTTTTATTTGGGAATAATGAAATACAAGTATCTAAAATTTCGACACTTTCGGCAGTCTTTCCTTCTTCCAATAATGCTTGCGCTAAAAAGTAATAGTTTTGTCTCAATATGATACGCGTATAATCTTTAATTTCACTTCTAAAAAATACATCTTCATTGTTGATACCTTCAAAATTGACATCATTTTTTAAATACGAATACATCATTTGTGTATCCACTATTTTAGGATTGAGCTTCGGGTTTTTTCGTTGTATTGGTGCTAAAACATTGACCATTCCATGTTGAATTAGATAAGGTTCCAAACCTATGTTGTGACGTTTTTTTCCATTGATTGCAAAACAAATAGCACGATCTTGAATGTTGTTTGTAAGCAAATCCATCAATACAATTTCATTTAGCCCATAAAACTTTTTCGGATGACTCCAAGTAATGCTTTCAGTATAAGAAGCATTTACGGCTTTTGGATCTATTATTTTTTTGATGTTTACAGTATCAATAGGAATTGTAAATGAAGTTGACGGAATGTAATGTCGCATGCGTCCATTCCAATTGATACGCGTAGTTTCGTTATTTAAAAAGTTGAATAGTACAGGTAAATTTGCAGCTTCTTTTATTTCTTCCTGCAAAGGGATTAATTTTTCAATACCACTTACATAATTCTCTTTGCGTAAGCTAAGTTTTAAAGGGTTTGAAGCGAATAATTTTTGTTTTAAGTTATCAATATGTGTTTCAAGATTCAATTGATCAAAATTAATCACACGGACATCTGTTCTGTAACCTTCCACTTGTTGCAAATACCAAAGTGGAAAGGTCATATTATCGCCGTCAGTAATCAAAATTGCTTGTTCTGGACATGCATCTAAATAGGCTTTTCCAAAGTGATATGCAAAGTCGTCATGACTGCGTTGATGGTTGTCCCAACCTTTGGCAAACAATTGTCCTGGCGCGGCTAAAAATGCAATCATTCCAACAACAATATAGCGAGTTTTTTGATTGGCGATGAAAGCAGTTACTTTAAAAAGCGCAATTACTGAAAGTCCAACCCACAATGCAAAAATGACAAACGAACCGATAAAAATATAATCGCGTTCACGAACTAGAATACTAGAAGGCACAGGATTTATATAAATGGTAATTCCGATACCAAAAGTTAAAAATAGGAGTAAAGTCGTCCAAAAATAGTGTTTCTGTTTCCACAATGCAATGAGTCCCAAGATCCCTAAAATAAACGGTAAAAAGTAATATGCATCATTTCCTTTGTGATTTTTGTAGTATTCAGGAATGATAGATTGATCGCCAATTCTATGTTTATCGAGCGCATTAATTCCGCTAATCCAATTTCCATCTTTGATATAACCAAGTCCTTGATGATCGTTTTGTCGTCCGATAAAATTCCAATACAAATAGCGTAGATTTAGCCAAAAAACTTGATAATTGACAAAAAAGCTGAGATTTTCTCCAAATGTAGGCTTATTGATTGTCACAATTTTCCCCTGAACAGGATATGTAATAGGTTCGCCAAAAATAGGAGTCCACGCTTTGTATTTCTCCGCATCTCCTTTATCGAACATTCTTGGAAAAAACATCGTAAATTCATCGGAATAATTTACAACTTTAAACTTTCCGTCGTGAACTACAGCATATTTCTTCTGTACATCGTCATACGTCAGCGCGGGTTTTCCATCCAAAAAGTCAACATCTTTATCCAGCGGAGCATTATAAACAGGACCTTTTAGCAACGGAATTGCAGCAACGCCAAATTGTTCAGCACGCAAATATTGTAACATTTTGTTGCTATTTTTAATACTATCAGAAACTAAAGTATTTGTATGCGATCGTTGGATAGGCATGAAAAAAGAGCTCATTCCGATCAAAAAGAAAATTAATCCTAAAATGCAATGATGAAGTATTATTTTTTTACGCTTTCGCGAGAATACCAATGCGATTGCAAACAGCGTTGAGAGCAAAAATAACAAGATCAGTATTCCTGAATTTAAAGGCATTTCAAGCGAGTTTACTGCCCAAATGTCTAAATTATTTGCTAGCTTGATGAGTCCTTGGACGACAAAACCATAAATGATAAAAAAGCCAATGCAACCAAGTATAATTGCAATGATAAAATTTTTGATTGTCAGCCCAAATTTTTTGTGTGCTATCAACACTGAAAAAGGGATGACAACGGCAATAGTAATTAAATGCACTCCTGTAGAAATTCCCAAAAGAAAAGCAAGAAATACTAATAAAATTATCTCTTTTCGTGGTGCTTGTGTTTTCTCCCACATTAGCATTACGTAGATCATTCCAGTAAGCAAAGCAAATGATAAAGTATACACTTCTGTTTCTGTTGTGGCTGTCCAGAAACTATCTGAAAAAGCTAATGTTAATGCTGAAATAAGTCCAGCAAACAAAGCTAATGTAGGCGCATGGTTACTTTTTGACTCAGAAAGTACGCGTTCGGCTATATTTATAACGATTCTAAATAATGTAACAACAGTCAATGCGCCAAAAAAGGCAGAGATCAAATTACTAACATATGCCGCCATGCTAGCTGGAAAAAATGATAGAACAACTTTTGATAGAATAGTGTAAAAAGGAGCTCCTGCTGGATGTGATGCTTGTAGTGTAAAATTACTTACAATAAACTCTGGACTATCCCAAAAAGCAATGGTTTTAGACGATGAGATCGCATATACAATAAACACGAATGCGAAGAGCATCCAGCTAATAATTTTTTTAGCTTTTGGCATTACAGTTGGTTAATTTTTGATGCAATATAAAAGAATTATTCAATCTAAAAACTAACAAATCCAAATAAAAAAGTGCTCTCAATTTTGAGTTGAATCAAAAACAGGTGTATATACGCATGTATCTTAATGCTTTGTTAATTACTTTTGAAAATATGTTAAAATAATATTTTCTATATTTGAAGTAACCATTTTATTTTAAAAGTAAACTAACAACAATTCTATTATGAGAAAACAATTACCCCTCGTAGTTGTGTTTGTCTTGTGTCTATTGGGCATGACATCTATGCAAGCACAAACACTAAACGAAACTATGGGTACAGGTTCCGGAGTAAGTATCAGTTCAGGTGATTTTAACACCTTTTACGGAGACAGTACAGGTAGTTTCATTACCTCAGGATCTAGAGTAACCTTATTTGGATACAGTGCTGGACGAAGCGTTACAACAAGTGAACTTGTTGCTATCGGTTATTTGGCTGGATATTCTAACACCACAGGTTTTGATAATACCTTTATTGGGTATGAAGCTGGACGCTTAAATATAAACGGTGGAGATAATACCTTCGTTGGAGCTGAATCTGGAGAAAACAACACGACTGGTTACGATAACACATTCGTCGGTGAAGAATCTGGAGCTAACAACACCACTGGTTACGAAAACACATTCATCGGAGAAGATGCTGGTTTTAGTAACACTACTGGTTACAAACAAACATTTATTGGTAACGAAGTAGGTATTTCATCTGATGTTGGATACCGAAATACAGCTGTTGGTAGTGAATCTATGAGTGATGTTGATGATGGTCACCACAACACTGCTTTAGGAGATTCTGCAGCTATTGATATTGGAGACGGTATTTACAACACGATGGTTGGTGCCGCTGCTGGTGTTGCTACAGAATGGGCAGATTATAACACATTTATTGGAGCACAAGCAGGTTGGGATAACAACCGTACAAACAATACAGCAAACGCTAACCACAATACATATGTAGGTTTTTCTACTGGTTTTTCAAACCGTGAAGGACAATATAATGTAGGTATGGGATCGTTAGCAGATTTTGACAATACAAACCGTTCTAACGCCGTATTTTATGGTTATGACATTACTGTAAGTAATAATAATGTGATGGGATTTGGTAACAGAGCATTTATTGATGGACAATATTCAGTTTCTTTAGGACATGATCATGATGTAAGAGGAGATTACTCTATTATGATGGGATATTTAGGAAATATGGGAACGCTGGCTGATTACTCAGTTGGTATTGGTGACCGTGTGAATGTTGCAGAAAATGATGCTGTAGGTATTGGACGCTCGGTAGATGTTGACAATCAGTTTGCAATTGCCATTGGTTCTACAACAATAGCACAAAACGATGGTGCTATTGTAATGGGTTACCAAGCTTCTTCTACAGATCCAAGTGCTTTAGATCCTAGTAATAATATTGCTATTGGTACTGCCGCAAATGTACAGGGAACAAACTCAGTTGCTATCGGTAATGCTGCAACTGCTGTAAACAATAATACAATGGTTCTTGGTGGAGCTACAAACCCACTGAGCGTTGGTATTGGTACTGATATACCAAATGCAAATGCTTCTTTAGACTTAACAGGTGCAAACAAAGGTTTACATTTGAATAGATTAACAACTGCTGAACGTACTACTTTTGGAAGTTCTTTAGGTGCAACAGATGAAGGGATGACTGTATACGATACAGAAACAGATAGTATCTACTATTGGGATGGCGATTCTTGGGAAACAAGTATGAATACAGACGAGCAAGCAATTTCAGTCGCTTCAGATATTTTGAGTATTACTGGAAGTGCAGGAACTGTAGATTTATCTCCTTACTTAGACAATACAGATA
>NZ_LBMG01000033.1 GCF_001005315.1 Kordia jejudonensis | reverse complement strand
AGCCTTGACCTAACAAGGCTTTTCTTTTTTAAAAGAAAATTTCTTCACAAATATTTTGAATTTGCTTTTTTGAGAAGCTATGATGTTTCCATACATTTTTTATTGCCCTATTAGCAATTTCTTCTTTAATATCTTTTACATTCATCAAGAGATCAAGTGCTTTTATCCATTCAGGTTCTTCAGCAGCTAAAATCCCATTAACACCATCATCAATATATTCTTTTGCAGGATGATAAATTGAAGTAATAGTAGGAATACCAAAAGCTGAAAGTTCTAAAAATAGATAACTACTATGATGCTTATTATATATCGAATCCTTTGCAAGTAGCATAGCTGAGTCAAGCTTGAGCTGATTTAACTTCAAAAAGAAGTTTTCAAAATTAACTGTTCTATGAAATTCTATATCATTTAGTATGTCAAACTTTTCTATGATCTCATAAGTACTGGAACCGCCTAAACAGACAACTTGAATTTTTTCTTTTAATTTTTTATTCATTTTTTTGAATAACTCCTTTACGAAATTCAAATCTTCAAACGTTGGTTTTATAAGTCCAACACGAAATAATCCTGTATCATTTTTTATGATTTTAGACATGCTTTCATATCCAATTTTAGAAATTAAATTTGGAATAAATTGTATAACTACATCAGCGTTTGGATGACGTATATTTATAAATCGGTGTAAGAAGTTTTTAAATTTTAGATTGGCAACCAACAGTAGATCAGCACACGCCAAATTGTTTTCCAAGTTTAACAATTCGGTTTCTGCAATTTTTCTTTTACCAAAACTCATTGAATTCAAAGCAAAATAGTTTTGATCTACAATAAATGCAATCTGTATGAGCGGGTTGAATGATTGTATTGCTTTTAAAAGATAGGTTATATCACTAAAAATTGGTGGAAATATTATGTAATCCGCCCATACTAGCAAGCGTTCATCTAGCACAGTTGTAAGATCATTTAATGAATTATTAAAATCATTATTATCTATGTTTGTAATAATACTTTTATGTGTTTTTGTTTGGTCTAATTCAAGCGCTTGGGTAATTAAACGATAATATCCTGTAGCATTAAATTTTGGGGACACGTACAATAAGTGAATCTTATCATCTTCACTCAAGTCATATTTGGTTTTGAACTTTAAATTTGATGCCAATTTTTCTTTCAATTGGATTACTTTTTTCATTAATTTTTGTTTTGATTGATTTCTATTTCTTCTCCTTTATAGAATTTTGCAATTCTTATTCCTGTTCGATTGTCATAAATTTCTATTGTTGTAGCTTTTAAGCCATAATCTTCAATTTTTTTATAAAATCTTGCGAGTCCAATCTCACGTTTTTTAGTCTTTGAGAATTTATAATTCCAATCAATAGAATACATGGTTCTTATGTTACCATCAGCAAACCAAACAATCATTTTTGTTTCGGAGTCTTTTTTTAACTTCCAACCTTCTTTTAATGCCATTATCTGAAGAATTTAATAAGTGAACTAATTGAAATGTCCTGAATGAACTGATCTGAACTAAAAGCTTGAATCATTATCTTATCATCTTTAACATGAATCCAAACGTCTATGGCTTCAACATCAAGATTATTTTCTTCTGAAAAATCTTTAAGATATTTTTTGATTCCAAAAGCAATTTTATTTTGAAAACTAGGAATATTAGCTGATTCTCTATCCATAAAAAAGTGGGCTAGTTTTTTTATTGGAACTACTTGTATGGCTCGTGATTGATTGAAAATAAAAGCTTTGATTATATGATCTTTCTGAAAAACTTTTAAAAACAGACGCTCTTTTGGAATCATAATCTGTTTTGAGATCAATCCTGTGTGTGAAATAATATTGTCAGATATTTTTTTCTGATAACCAAAAATGTCAACTGTCAAATCAGTAACAGCTTCTTTTAGTTTTTGTCTTAATGATTTTGATTTTTTTAGCATTTTCTATGTGTTTAATTGTAAAAAATTGAATGTCGATTTATCTAAAATGGAAGCATAAAATTGATTCAATAATTCCTGGTCTTTTAACTTCCCAATTCTTGCTTCACATTTCCTAAACAACTGTAAGCGCGGCTCTTGCCTATGTGTGTCTTTTTTCTCATTGTTGATAAATTTGCGAATTTGTGCGTGTAGAATTAATTTCAATTGTGTTTTTCGCTTGCTTTTAATTTGGTTTTCATACCAAACTTTTGTGCCAGTAAAGCCATATTTATTTTCAGGATTAAAATATCTATCAGGTAACTGTACATATCTATTCTCTTTATCTTTAGCAATATATTTCCGTACAAGTTCAATACGCTCAACATAAATATTATGAACTTTATTTAACTGATAATTTTTGACTGGTTCGTACCAAAGTAATAGCAACTCTTTTGCCTTTTTTTCTTGATTTTCTGTCAAGAAAATATTCTGATAAAGTCTATTTTTAGCCAAATTCCAAAGAGATTCTATGTATGGTTTGAGGGAGGTAAAGCGTGAAGCTTCAAACCTTGAAACCATGTCTTCAGCTTGCTCTATAGCTTCATCGCTTTTGCCTTCCTCCTCTACACCTTTATCACTATTATTAAGTGCTTTATTTTCGTAAAAATTTCGCGCGCCTAGCTTGCCTTGCGAAAGTTGCTCGTCAAAGTTTTTAACACCTTCCTCCTCTACGTATCCTGAAAAATTGTTACTAGATTTGTTGCTAGAATAATTATTACTTGTGAGCGAAGGCGAACTCCTTTGTTTTTCAGCTTTTAATTTTTTATCAACTCCTATTATTATATTATTTATGTAACTATTGTTACTAGAGTCTGTATGTGGACAAGTTGTCCGTATTTCTTTTTTAAAAAACTGATTATCAGGAGTTTTATTCTTTTGAGTTTTAGTACTCTTTTCTGTGTTTTCAACACTTTCTAAACCACTTATTAACAGAATATTTGAGTTAAAACGAAGCTGGTAACTTGCGTTAGAACCGCGGAATATTTTTTCAGTTAACACATTAGCTTGTAGTAGACGTTTAATATGTCTACGAATAGTTCTTGTACTAACACGGGCTTTTTTTGCTAACTGAACATTGTTAGTCACCAAACAAGGAACATTGTCAGGTTCAATAGGCTGAACATTATTAGCCTTTAAAAGTGAAAGTGCATAGATTTTAATAATCTCCCTAGCTGTTGCAACAACTGGTTGACGTAAATGGTTTGATAATTTATCGTGATTAGAATTATAATTATCTACGTAACTATCTAGTATGCGAAATACCGTTGAATAATGAATCAAATTCATTGCTCTTTAATTTCGGCGCGTCGCTTTTTTCACGTTTACGTCGTGGGTATATAATCGAGTGTTTTCTGAACACTACTATTTCTTTTTTGATTTCTCTAATATGATCTTGATAAAGCATATTATTTTCATGTGAACTAATGATCTTCTCCATAATTCACTATGATTAATTTGTAGAATCTTTAGGCGGTAAAAACTCATGTTGTTTTTCAATGAGCGCCTTTAATTTTTTTTCTTTTTCTTCAACAAGTCCAACACAAGCTTCATAGATTGCTTCCCAATTATGAAAGCGCATTGGTACTTCGTTAAAAAATTTACGAACAGTTGGTCTTGACTTTCCAGATCGTTCCACAACTGTCATTACAGGATTAGCATATAACTCCTGCATCCGTTTTGCGAGATTTTTATAATCTTCTGAATGATACATATATATAGGTGTTTTAATGTAATTGTTCTATTTATAGCTTATTGTCGATAACTTTATAGTTATTTACAAATCAATTCTTAGTAACTTACAGGTCACTCTTTGGCAACTTACAAGTCACTTCTAGGTAACTCTTTAGTCACTTCCAAGTCATTTCTAAGTAAATTTTAGGTAACTCTTTGGTCACTTCCAAGTCACTTCTAGGCAACTCTTTGGTCACTTTTAAGTCACCTCTAAGTCACTTCTAGGCAACTCTTTGGTCACTTTTAAGTCACTTTTTAGGTATTTTTAGGGAATGTTTAGGGTAGTTTTAAGGTAATATTTAGGTACTTTAATGATATGTTTATGTTATTTTTTAGTATGTTTGCAGTAAATATATAGTCAAATATAGGTAACTTTTTTAAATATTCAACTCTATGAATTAAAAAAAATATAACATATAGTCTATAAAATAAAGAAAAATTATACCTAAAATATTGAAAATAAACCTAATACAATGAATTCTAAAATTGAACAAAAAACAGACATTGAACTTATCAGCGAGCTATTTATCGAAGCTGTTGATAGAATTCAAGAAGAAGCAGAACAAATTGGATTTAAATCCAAAAAAAGTGATAATGGAATTGGAAAAGTAATTTATCCGACAAGTCCAGGAATTGTAAATAGTGTCAGAAATAAAAAAAATAATATCCCGCACACTGCATTAATAAATTTTGCAAAACAATTCAATGTAGATATGAATTATTTTTATCACGATAATATTTCTTTTAAGTTTAATTTTGATAATTTCAACTCTGAAATTAAAAATTATACTAAAAGTGAAATGCAAGAGAATCACAATATCTTTTCGACTGTTAATGATCTTATTGAACCCAATACACTTATTAGCTTTGAGACAAACAGTCTTGCTGAAAAGTTCAAGCTTGATACAATTATTAAAAGTTTTGCTAATACCTTATCAGGTAAATTTAAACAAGTATTCTATCACATACTACATATAATTCAATTCGATTATGTACAGAAAATCGAATCACTTCAAGAAAATATTACCAAACTTACTGAAATTAATGATATAAAATCACAACTAATAAAAGCGAAAGAAAGTGAAAATGCGCTTTTAAAAAAACAAGTTGTATAGTAACAAATGAAAGATTTTATTTAATAAAAATAGACTTTAGAATATTTTTTAAACCTAAAAATAGATAATGAAGTCTATTTTTTTTATATTTGAATAGTTAAAATTTACAAACGTGGAAAATACAATACCAAATTTTCAAAAATTAGCCCAACTATTAAATCAGAAGATATATTCTTCAAAATTCATCATAGGAGTTCCGTATCATAATATTAAACAATGGAAAAATGCTTCCTTATTACTAGATACGCCTGCCAAAAATGAATGGAATAAATTCAGTTTAACTGATATCCTTTGGATAGGAATTATTATCGAATTAAAAAATTTTGGTTTTACAAATGATAAGATTATAAAAATAAAAGAAGATTTATTCAAGCCAAACGAAAGCCTATTAAATCACTCACAGAATGTAAGTAATATTAATGCTGCTATAATTGAAGTGATAACATATTCTCATCCAATATTTTTAGTTCTCGATGTTGTTGGCAACTTAGAAATAATTGATGGATATAGAACTATCGAAAAATTAAAAGATGGAGAAATAACAGATCATTTAATTTTAAGTGTAAACGAGTTTTTCAAGAAAAATATCGAAGCGCTATTTAACGAACCAAATTTCGATATTTTCAAAGGATTGAATAAGGATGAAATTCAGATGATTCTTATTATGCGATCACAAAAATTTGAGAATATTAAAATCACAAAAAAGGATGGCAGAATTTACACTATTGAAGCAACTGAAAAAATGGAAACAACATACGCAGATGTATTAGATATTTTAAAACAACACGAATATCAATCTGTAGAAATGGTGCTAGTAAAGGGTAAAATTGTAAAATTCAATAGAACAATTAAATCAAAAGCTCAAACCACAAAAAAGTAAAATTATAAATGACGTGGAGTAAAACGCTCCCAACATATAAACTAATGTATTTACCTAAAGACAACGGAAATGCATTAATATTAATAAAATGCAAAACTTATTAGCGAATGAGAAACTAATTGAAGTAAAAGAATTACATAAAATATTACCACTTAAAGGCATAAGCGCTATTGTAAAATGGTGTGAAAGTGTTGGTATAAAAATTGAAATAGTAGGCAACAAAAGAGTTGTTCATCGATTTTTAGTTGATATGGAACTTGATAAAGGATTGATAGCACAACTAAAAGTAAAATACCCTAAAAAATGGAAATCACTTTATACTTGTTATAAAGAAGACGATCATCTTGGATATCTACAATTACTAGATGAATCCCCCCTTGATTCCTCTATAGTTCCAGTATCTCGTAAAAGACGTAAGCAAATAAAATCAGATGTAAAGCCAAAGTCAGATATGGCTAAAGAATTTGCAAAACTTTGATTTTATGAGAAAGAAATTGCCAAACAATAAGCATAAAGGATTATATATTTATTGTAACAATTGCAGTAAATATTTTTCATATACAAATATCACAATTACAGATAAAGAAACGGGGAAAAAAATTAAAAAAGAACCTACTTGCGGGAAATCCAAAAAAAAACTATCCAGTTGTAAATTTCCTGAAAAACATAGGTTCAAAAGTATGCTTCATTATCCTGGACAAAACACAAGTATTAAAAGTAAAACTTTAGATGCTCAAACCTATGAAGAAGCTGTTATTAAAGCTATTGAGTTTGAACAAGAATTTGAAGCTGAAATCATGGCTGATGGTGTTCCTACTAAAGTATCCGACCGTTTTTATTTGAGAAATGCACAGATAGAATATATAGAGTATATTAATGATGTAGATGTTCCAGCACATAAAGTAAAAGACCTATCTGAAGACTATAAAAAAGATATTTTCTTATGCTTGAAATATTTTAATCAAGCACTAATCAAGAATAATGTAAAGCCAAGACTTTTATTGCTAACACAGATCAACGATTATCACGTAGGATATCTTCACGATTACTTATTAAATCATGTTGAAGGAATAAAATCTGGAACAACATACAACAACAAAATGAATCGTTTAAAAGGTTTTTTTGATTGGGCGATTAAACATTATAAACTATACATAGACAACCCATTTAAAGAAGTTAAAAAAAGAACTGCAACTTTAAAAAAAGATGCTATTACAGCAAATGAATTTAAAAAACTTTTAGAAATTATATCACCTGAAACTGGAAGTGTAATAATTGGAGAAAGTAAAACAAAAAAGAATAGATACAAACCCTATTTAAAAGATGGAATTGAACTTGTACTTCACACTGGAGGAAGACGTGATGAAGTTGTTGATATGACTTGGAATATGGTCAAAGAAATTGATAATAAACCAACTTACATTGAAGTTCCAAACTTTAAAGTTTTAAGACTTAAAGGGGATGGATATAATGATAATGTTCCACCTAAAATAATTCCAATAACCAAAAGTCTCTATAAACTTTTACTTCGTTTGGGTTATAATGAAAATAAAGGAAGTCACGAACACGTATTAGTACCTGATAGAAGTAAAACATCTGCAAATGCAATTAAAGAAAATTTATCTAAAGGATTTTCGCATTATTATAGTCTACTAGATACAGGTCACAAATTACAAATGAAATCCCTTAGAAAAACCTATTTGACTTATCTTAAAATTGCGCTTGGAGACGATGCAAAAAAACTCTCCTCTCATGCTAACGATGAGATACTTGAAAAACATTATATTGATGATAAAGTTATCAGTAAAGCTATTCAGGATTTTGAGATTTTTGCGACCTAAAACGGTTAAAAAGCGACCTAAAAACTGGAAAAAAGATACTTTTAAAAGATACTTTTTTAAAAAAAGTCGCTCCACCCTTCTCTGTGAAGTTCCCCTAAAAACAAAATAACCCTCTCGTAATGAGAGGGTTAATAAAGGGTGAAAGACCGGGTTCGAACCGGCGACCTCTGGAACCACAATCCAGCGCTCTAACCAACTGAGCTACAATCACCATTTGTTTTGCGGATGCAAATATATGATATTTTACTTCCTATACAAAGTGTTTTTTTAATTTATTTAAAGTCTATTTTTATTTACTTGATTCTTAAAAGATTAACATGTTGTTATTAGAAGAAACAACCACAATTTACATAAATAGGACACGGTACATATTCATACATATAATTAGCCATAAATGCATCTGGACTTATCTCATATAATGGAACAGAAATAAAAATCAAAACCAATACTATCGCTATGATTTTTGTCCGTAGCGAGAATATACGAGTACTTACCCCATATTGAAATCGTAACGGATCGTGTAAGTGTTCTTGTTCCATAGGTAAAGTATTAATTACTATTTTCTATTTCTTGTGTCTGAAAGTTTAAACTTCCGTCTTGAGAGTTTTTCGTAAAATAATCCATTAGACACGTTGGCATTACATAATAATATACATAATTTACCCGAAACGCATTAGCATCTATTTGATATAATGGAAGCAATGTAAACATACAAATCAAGATGGATGCAATGACTTTTACACGCAACGAAAATGGTCGTGAATTTGTATTATTTTCAAATTGAAACGGATCGTATGAGTAATCGTGTTTTCCATATTATATTAAATCACTTAATGAATCTACAGCAACATATCGTTCTACCGTAAAGCCTTCTGCATAATCTACGCCAATTAAGCGTCCTAAATCACGTGCGCGATAGTTGATACTATCAATGAAATTTTTACTGGTTATAGGCGTTTCTGCTTCGTTGCTATTGGGATCATAAAATTGCGAACTATAAGCCATAACTGCATCGTGTTTTGTATTTATAAAACCCGAAACGTCTACGACAAAATCTGGATCAATGTTTTTCCATTGTATGTAATGATACACATGTGTCGGTCGCCACTTTTCTTGCAGTTTACCATCAAGCTGTGTTTCTATTTTTAATAAGCCACTTAAAAAACAGGCATCACTTACCAGCTGACTTCCTTTTCCATGATCTATATGGCGATCGTCGATTGCATTGCAGAGTACAATTTCTGGTTGATATTTTCGAATCATCTTTATAATTTCCAGCTGATGTGCTTTGTCATTTTTAAAGAAACCATCTGCAAATGCCAAGTTTTCTCGAACGGAAACTCCCAATATTTTTGCGGCATTAGCAGCTTCAATGTCGCGTAAATCTGCTGAACCACGCGTTCCTAATTCTCCACGTGTCAAATCAACGATACCGACTTTTTTTCCATTGGAAATTTCTTTTGCAATTGTGGCGCCACAACCCAATTCTACATCATCAGGATGCGCACCAAACGCTAATATGTCTAACTTCATGTTTCTTTTTATGCTTTTTACAAAAATACAATTTATTTAATTCTTCAAAGTAATTACAAACCGAACAAACTAGATATAGAACTCGTTTAAACTTTTTTAATTTGCTAAAAAATTGCTCTTTTCAGACCTGTTTTTACCTTTTTTTCGTTCCGTAGCGCTGCTATGAAACTCAAAAAAGCTGTCAACAGCACTTAAAACTGCTAATTTTCGCCTAAATCCGAAAAGTTTAAACGAGTTCATAAAAAAACCCCGCAAATTGCGAGGTCTTTTTATCTATTCTAATAACTGATGCATTATTGTCCTAATTCAGCTAATTTAGCTTTTACAGCTTTCATTTTAGCATCTTCTCCTAAGAAAGAGTATAAACCTTTCAATTGTTTTAGAATTTGCACATTATCTGGAACTTTTTCAGAAAGTGCTTCTAATACAGCTAACGATTTTTTATAAAGCTCAGTTTGTTTCGCCTGTAGTTCGTCAAACTTTTTGTTATCCGAAGCAGAGTTTCCAAGCTTATTCATCTCTTCTACCACATCAGCAGCTTCGTCAATGTACGTTTTAGATAAATTGATTCCTGCGTTTGTATATCCAGGATCAAGCTCTAAAACTCGCTTATATGCCTTTCTTGCTTCTTCTATTTCTCCACTTTCAGCACTTATGACACCAATATTGTAGTGAGAATCTGCATCGTTAGGATTTTTAACAATGATTTCTTGCATGATTTCCTTAAACTTTACTTTGTCTCCCTGATCGTAGTAAATTTTTCCTTTTGCTAATAATAGTGAAGCATCATCTGGATTTGCAGCGATTGCCTCATCAACAGCGATTAATGCTTTTTCATTGTCTCCAACATGATTTGAATAAATCCAAGAAATGTTTTTGATGATTTCTGGCAATCTTGATTTAGTTTTTTCTTGAGTCGCATCTTTGTGCGTTCCGCCTTTCACAGAAAAATCTCTCATCGTTTTATCTGGAAACGATTCTCTTTTCCCAGAAGCAAGACTTACTGCATAATACTGAGTTTTTACACCAGTATAGTTTATATCCTTTAGCTCTTCGTAATACTTTAATGCGCTATCAAAATCTTTCCCTGTGATAGAGTTTGAAGCTGCATAGTACAAGTAATCTTGATTTCTTGTATCCATTTTATAGGTTGCATACAAAATATCTGCTGCTTTACCGTAGTCTTTCGCTTTTTGTGCTACGATTGCATTATCTACCATTTTACCAATCATTTCTTGAAATAATGGTTGTACTTCACTCGTGTATTTGAATTTCTCTTGTTCTTTTTCAAATTCGAGTAATTGCTTAAAGTTGTCACCTGCTGTTTTGAAAGACTTTTCGGTGTCCATTCCTTTTTTAGCTAGCTCATAATATGTTTTTCCTTTGAGGAAATAATATTGTGCTTTGTATTTTGCATCAGCATTTGCAATTATACCATCAACACTTGTGATCGCTGTTTTGGCTTCTACAGTGTTTCCTTTTTTTAATGCTTTTTCTGCTGCTTTTAATTCTTTCTTTTGCGCAAAAGCAAATGCGGTAATTAATAATGCTGCGAAAATTGAAATTGTCTTCTTCATTTTTCTAATGTTTAAAATAATTTGAGAGTTTGTTATTATTATTCTTGTGTTTCGTTGTCACTGTCATTGCTAGTATCAATTGCCGTGCCATCTTCCGAAACCTCAGGATTTTCAAGGTTTTCTAACCCTTCAACATCTTCTTCCTCCTCATTCATTACTTTGGCTACTGCAGCAATTGAATCTTTTCCTTTAATGTTGATTAATCGAACTCCTTGTGTCGCACGTCCCATAACTCTTAAGTCTGAAACTGCCATACGAATTGCAATTCCCGATTTGTTGATAATCATTAAACCATCGTCATCAGTTACATTTTTAATCGCGACTAATTCTCCCGTTTTATCCGTTACCGAAATAGTTTTTACTCCTTTTCCACCACGATTGGTAATTCTGTAGTCTTCCAAACTAGATCGTTTTCCATATCCGTTTTCAGAAACTACTAAGATGTTACTTTCCATATCGTTTACGGCAACCATTCCTACAACTTCGTCATCATCATTTGCAAGTCTAATTCCACGAACTCCAGAAGCATTTCTTCCCATCGGACGCGTTTTCTCTTCTTCAAATCGAATAGCTTTACCAGATTTTACGGCTAACATTACCTGACTGTTTCCAGTAGTTAATTTTGCTTCTAGTAATTCATCGCCTTCTTTAATTGTAATCGCGTTGATTCCGTTGGTACGTGGACGTGAATATTGCTCTAAAGGTGTCTTTTTCACTTGACCTTTCTTCGTTGCCATAATCACATAATGCTCATTGATATACGCTTCGTCTTTTAAGTTTTGCGTACAGATGAATGCTTTTACTTTGTCATCTTTTTCAATATTGATTAGGTTCTGAATCGCTCTACCTTTCGACGTTTTACTTCCTTCAGGAATTTCGTAAACACGCATCCAGAAACATTTTCCTTTTTGTGTAAAGAATAACATGTATTGGTGGTTGGTTCCCACAAATAAATGCTCTAAGAAATCTTCATTTCGAGTGGCACTTCCTTTTTGTCCAACACCACCTCTATTTTGTCGCTTGTATTCGTTAAGTGACGTACGTTTAATGTAACCTGCATGTGAAATTGTAATGACTACTTTTTCATCAGGAATTAAATCTTCAATACTTACATCTCCACCAGCATATTCTATCATAGAACGTCTTTCGTCACCATATTTATCTTTGATAACGGCAAGTTCTTCTTTGATGATGTTCATTCTTCTTGACTTGTTTGCCAAGATGTCACGGTAATCTTCAATACTTTTCATGATATCATCATATTCTCCGCGCAACTTGTCTTGTTCCAGACCAGTTAACTGACGTAATCGCATTTCAACAATCGCTTTCGCTTGAATTTCTGTCAATTCAAAACGTTTGATTAAATTGTTACGCGCATCTTCCGCGTTTTGCGAACCTCTAATGATAGCAATTACCTCATCAATATTATCAGAAGCAATAATTAAACCTTCTAAAATATGTGCACGTTCTTCCGCTTTTTTGAGTTCGTATTGCGTTCTACGCGTTACTACTTCATGTCGGTGTTCCACAAAATGATGAATCATATCTTTCAGATTCAATAATTGTGGACGTCCGTGTACTAATGCAATATTATTTACACTAAATGAAGATTGTAGTGCAGTATATTTATATAATTTATTTAAAACGATATTTGGAATGGCATCACGTTTTAAAATGTATACAATTCGCATTCCTTTTCTATCAGATTCATCACGAATTGTAGAAATACCATCTATTTTTTTATCGTTAATCAAGTCCGCAGTTTTCTTAATCATATCTGCTTTATTCACTTGATATGGAATTTCCGTAACAATGATACATTCTCTACCTTGTACTTCTTCCATAACAGCTTTTCCGCGCATCACAACTTTTCCACGTCCTGTTTTAAACGCTTCTCGAACGCCATCGTATCCGTAAATGATTCCTCCTGTTGGAAAATCGGGTGCTTTAACGTGTTGAATTAATTCATCAATTTCAATATCGTTGTTATCAATATATGCATGAATTCCGTCTATAACTTCAGACAAATTGTGTGGTGGCATATTTGTAGCCATACCAACTGCAATACCAGATGCTCCATTAATTAATAACCCAGGTACACGCGTTGGTAATACAGTAGGTTCTTTTAAGGTATCATCAAAATTTAGGGAATGATCAACAGTATCTTTGTCAATATCTGCCAACATGTCGTCAGATATCTTACGCATTCTTGCTTCTGTGTAACGCATTGCTGCAGGACTATCACCATCAATAGAACCAAAGTTTCCTTGTCCATCGACCAACATGTAACGCAAACTCCATTCTTGCGCCATACGAACCATGGCGTCGTATACGGATGTATCTCCGTGTGGATGATACTTTCCTAATACTTCTCCAACAATTCTTGCTGATTTTTTGTGAGCGGAACTAGACCTAACTCCGAGTTCATGCATTCCGAATAATACTCTACGATGTACGGGTTTCATACCATCTCTTACATCTGGAAGTGCACGTGACACAATGACTGACATCGAATAATCGATGTAAGCAGACTTCATCTCATCTTCGATATTAATAGGGATTAATTTTTCTCCTTCTGCCATGTATTTTATGTTTTAATATTTCGAGTTTTACAAATCGGGTCAATATACAACATTTACTAGGATTCAGCGAGGATTTATTAGAGCATTTTAACGTTTTTTTATTAACAATTTTTGATAAGTTTTTTTGATAATTTAATATTATAATTTTTGAATTCGCTGTTTTTTTTCGTCTATTAGCTTGAATATGCTTCCATAGCGGAACAATTTTTGTATTATTCGTTCCGAAGTATTAATTTTAATGTCGAAAGGAAACAAGATTTATGGATGATAATTTCTCCCCAAGAGTAAAAGATGTAATCGCCTACAGTAAAGAGGAAGCATTGCGCTTAGGCCATGATTTTATTGGCACTGAACACTTAATGCTAGGACTTCTCAGAGACGGTAATGGCAAGGCTATCAATATTTTGAATGCACTAGATGTCGATTTGACACATTTGCGCAGAAAAGTAGAGATTTTAAGTCCTGCCAATCCCAATGTGGCAGTCGCTCCTAATGAAAAGCGCAACTTACACCTTACCCGACAAGCCGAAAGAGCTTTAAAAACTACATTTTTAGAAGCCAAACTTTTTCAAAGTTCTTCTATCAATACAGCACATCTATTGTTGTGCATTTTAAGAAATGAAAATGATCCAACTACCAAACTTTTAAATAAGTTGAAAGTGGATTATGATAACGTTAAAGAGCAATTTAAGTATATGATAACAAATGATGATGATTATATAGATGTTCCAAGAGCCAACTCTGACTATGATGATAATGGCGGATCGCAAGAATCTTCAAAAGAAAATCCTTTTGGTGGAACTTCTAATACAGGAGGAAAAGTAAATAAGAAATCGAAAACTCCCGTTTTAGATAATTTTGGACGCGATCTTACCGCTATGGCGGAAGAAGGAAAACTCGATCCTGTTGTGGGACGCGAAAAAGAAATTGAACGCGTATCGCAAATTTTGAGCAGGCGTAAAAAGAATAATCCAATTTTAATTGGAGAACCTGGTGTTGGTAAATCTGCCATTGCCGAAGGTTTAGCCAATAGAATTGTAAAACGAAAAGTATCACGTATTCTATTTAATAAACGTGTAGTAACTTTAGATTTGGCCAGTTTAGTTGCTGGAACAAAATACAGAGGTCAGTTTGAAGAACGTATGAAAGCCGTGATGAACGAATTAGAGAAGAATGACGACATTATTCTTTTTATTGATGAGATTCATACTATTGTTGGTGCTGGTGGCGCTACAGGAAGCTTAGATGCTTCAAACATGTTTAAACCTGCATTAGCAAGAGGAGAACTGCAATGTATTGGTGCTACAACGTTGGACGAGTACAGACAACATATTGAAAAAGATGGTGCTTTAGAAAGACGTTTCCAGAAAGTTGTTGTACAACCAACAACGGTAGATGAAACGGTAGAAATTTTAGAGAACATCAAAGATAAATACGAAGAACATCATAATGTGAGTTATACACCAGAAGCCATAAAAGCTTGTGTAACACTCACAAATAGATATATGACAGATCGTTTCTTACCAGACAAAGCTATTGATGCGTTAGATGAAGCTGGTTCTAGAGTTCATATCACAAATATTGATGTGCCAAAACAAATTCTCGATCTAGAACGTCAGTTAGAGGAAGTACGCGAATTGAAAAATTCTGTCGTAAAAAAACAGAAATATGAAGAAGCTGCTAAATTGAGAGATGATGAAAAACGCCTAGAAAAAGAGTTAGCAATTTCACAAGAAAAGTGGGAAGAAGAATCCAAGCAACACAAAGAAATTGTAAATGAAGAAAATGTTGCAGATGTTGTTTCTATGATGACAGGAATTCCTGTAAATAGAATTGCACAAACAGAAAGCAATAAATTGGCACAATTACCAGAATTGATCAAAGGAAAAGTAATTGGTCAAGATGAAGCTGTTGGAAAAGTAGTAAAAGCGATACAGCGTAACCGTGCTGGACTGAAAGATCCGAATAAGCCAATTGGTTCATTTATCTTTTTAGGGCAAACTGGAGTTGGTAAAACACAATTAGCGAAAGTATTAGCGCGTGAATTGTTTGACTCTGAAGAAACACTCATCAGAATTGACATGAGTGAATACATGGAAAAATTTGCCATTTCTCGTTTGGTTGGTGCGCCTCCAGGATATGTTGGTTATGAAGAAGGTGGTCAATTGACTGAGAAAGTTCGTAGAAAACCATATTCTGTCATATTATTAGACGAAGTTGAAAAAGCACATCCTGATGTATTTAATATGTTATTACAAGTATTAGATGATGGCTATTTAACAGATAGTTTAGGGCGTAAAATTGATTTCAGAAACACCATTATTATTATGACATCAAATATTGGTGCGCGTAAATTGAAAGATTTTGGAGCTGGAGTTGGTTTTGGAACAAATGCTAAGAAAACACAAGCTGACGATCATGCAAAGGGTGTGATAGAAAATGCATTGAAGAAAGCATTTGCTCCTGAATTCTTAAACAGAATCGATGATGTGGTTATTTTTAACGCGTTAGAACGTGAACATATTCACAAAATTATTGATATCGAAATCGCAAAATTATATGCTAGAATCAAAGGTTTAGGATATGATTTATTATTAAGTGATACTGCAAAAGATTATATCGCCGATAAAGGTTTTGATAAACAATACGGAGCTAGACCGCTAAAAAGAGCTATTCAAAAGTATGTTGAAGACGCACTTGCCGAAGAAATCATTACTTCTAAAATTCATGATGGAGATAAAATTTTCATGGATCTAAATGATAAAACAGACGAATTAACTATCAAGATTGAAAAAGCTGAGAAGCCTGCTGAGTCTTAATCGTAATACGTTTAAAAATACATGTAAAATCCTGTTTTCTAGAAAGCAGGATTTTTCTTTTTTACGTGTTTTCGTGTCGTTTACAGATAAAAAAAGGGTATTCATCTAAAAAGTAGGCAATTAACTTTGAAAAAAATACTTTCAATCTTCTTCATTATAATTTAGCACCAATAAATTATTCTACCGAAAATCATGAAAATTACTGGGAAACAACTAAAGGACGTATATACTTTCGAGAACGGAAAGCTATATTTATACAATGACCTCATTATTGGAGAAATTAACGAAGGTGCACATATTTCATCTGAAACGCTGCTCTCTTTTTTTGAATTCTTTCACGAGAACTACAAAATTCCGTTTGGATATATTTCATATCGAAAAAATTCGTATTCAATTGATCCACAAGTATATAAAATGCTTCCAGAAAATAATTTATTAAAAGGCATTGCTGTGGTTACTGTCGATAAATTTTCTTCTTTAAATGCACATGTTGAAAAAAAGTTTTTCAATGGAAACTATGAATTATTTACGACTCTTGAAACAGCTGTGAATTGGTTAGACACCATTGTTTCTGTCGAGAAAAGCATGTTTCATGAAAAAAAGAATGTATAATATGAACGTTGCATGCAGTATATTCTAAAAAAAAACAGCAGTTCATCTATTTTTTTCTTGTTTTAAAATAAAAAAAACTACCTTTAGTTAAAACCCTCGACCTTGCAATTAACTAACGGAGATAAAAATACCTATATTAAAAAATACATTCTTAGTATTGGGAAAATCAAAATCTATGAAGATTACATGGTTGCTCAACTAAATGAAGGTATTACACTCAATATTGAAACTGTTCAAGAAATTATCAATATTGCAAAAAATCACTTTGCTTCAAAACCATTTACATATATTACCATCCGAAAAAATTCATATGCGGTGGATCCAATGTTGTATTTAAAAGTATTTGAAATAGAAAATTTAAAAGCCATCGCAATTGTTTCCAATAAATTTATTGACAACCATAATGTGAAAATCGAAAAACACTTTTTCAACAAACCTATGAATATCTTCAAAACACTTCCTGAAGCTGTTGCGTGGGCAAAGTCGTATTTAGTATAAACTTCTTCGAGTTCAAGAGTAATTCAAATGGAAATTAAAATTTTAACTAAAACAAGAAAAAAGTTAAATGGTATATTTCTAATTAGTATTGTATTTACCATTGCGCCTTGGCTTATAATATTTCCTATTTTCTCTTTTTACGATGAAAAATTTACTATTGCCATAATTCTAATGATTCTTAGTCTTGTAAGTATTTGTATGGCACTATTGATAGGATTGATTCGATTGTTTTCTCACACAACAATAATTATAGAAAAACATTCTGACTATGTAGTTACTTTAAATACAACTGAAGAAGTAAGTGCGATTAAAAAAGCAGCGCAAATAGAATTTACTAAAAACTATGTACACAATAACACGCTCAATTTATCGGTAGAATTAAATAATAAAGAAGCCTTCAAGTTATTAAAATATGCAACGGATACTCCTATAAACATCAACATTGAATTTAAAGAAACATCATTTTTGGAGCAAGATCCAAAAGAATGGTTCAAATCATTAATGAGCATGGCTGATGCAGCTTCTTAACGTTTCACTTAATCAAATAAAACTTCACTCTCAATTACCATATGTTGGATAAAGGATAAAGTATCTTGAATAGCAATATACAGTTCTCTATCTTCGTCAACGAAAGGAACTTCTTCTCGATACATTAATAAAAAAGTTTCGATGAATTCCGAACTTTTTAATGGCGCTCTAAATACCAATGCCTGAGAAGCATTTAGCAATTCAATCGCCAACACACGCTCCACATTATCAATTACTTTCTTTGCCTTTGTAGCTGCATTTGCGCCCATACTTACGTGATCTTCCTGTCCGTTTGAAGACACAATAGAATCAATACTTGCTGGCGTAGCATATTGTTTATTTTGACTTACAATACTTGCCGCAGTATATTGTGGAATCATAAAACCAGAATTTAATCCTGGATTATTCACAAGGAAATCTGGCAAATCTCTCAAACCAGAGACCAATTGAAATGTTCTACGTTCGGAGATATTTCCTAATTCTGCTACAGCGATCGCCAAATAATCCAACGCTAAAGCCAATGGTTGTCCGTGAAAATTTCCGCCAGAAATAATAGCTTCTTCTTCGATAAAAATATTTGGGTTATCGGTTACTGAATTGATCTCCGTTTCAAAGGTTTTCTTAATAAATGCCAAAGTATCTTTTGTAGCTCCGTGGACTTGTGGCACGCAACGAAACGAATACGGATCTTGCACATGTTTCTTCTCTTGTGAAATCAATTGACTTCCATCCACGAACTCTTGAATCCGTTTTGCTGTTTTCAACTGTCCATTGTGTGGACGAATCAAATGAATTAAATCATTAAAAGGTTCCAATCTTCCATCAAAAGCTTCCAAAGAAATAGAGGCAAAGAAATCAGCAAAATATGATAATTTATAAGCTTTCAACAACGTATGAACGCCATACGCACTCATAAATTGCGTTCCGTTTAACAATGCCAATCCTTCTTTGGCTTTCAACTCAATTGGTTGCCAATCAAAGGCTTTCAAAACATCCGATGCAGCAACTTCTTCTCCTTTATAATACACAGTTCCTTTTCCTAAAAGCGGCAATGATAAATGTGCCAACGGAGCCAAATCGCCGGAAGCGCCTAGTGAACCTAATTCAAAAACAACTGGGAGAATATCATTATTATAAAAATCGATCAAACGTTGCACAGTTACTAACTGCACACCAGAATGTCCGTAACTTAGTGACTGAATCTTTAAGAATAGCATTAATTTTATAATCTCTTCAGGAACACGATCTCCAGTTCCACATGCATGCGATGTAACTAAATTTTCTTGTAACTTAGAAAGGTGTTCATCCGAAATTTTTACATTACACAACGATCCAAAACCTGTATTAATACCGTAAATAGGCGCTTTTTGATCCTTAAGTCGTTGTTCTAAATATTCACGACAAGCAACAATTTTAGTAGTGGAAGCTGCTGATAAAGAAAGTTTTGCATTAGACAATAGTAACTCTTGAATCATCGTAATATCAAGCAACTGTGAACTTATTTCGTGTATCATGTGAAAAGATGCTAAAAATTTAATTCAAAAGTGGAAATTCAAATGATATAAACCAAATAATTGTCAATAATTTATTGATTAAAAAAAGAATCTTTTACATTTGAATAAACAAACTTTACAAAAATGAAAAAATTATTGCTATTGATTGCGGTATTTGCAATCTACTCATGTGAAAAAGAACCCAAAGTAGACTATGTATTACTTTCTGGAAAAGTTGAAAATCCTAAAGGCGACAAGATAAATATTTCTGCGAGCGATTTCAAGAAGGAAATTGTACTAGCAGAAGATGGTACGTTTGCCGATACACTTCGAATTGAAAATGCTGGGTATTACACGCTTATGCATGGAAGAGAACGCACGTCTTTGTACACAAAAGCTGGAGATGAACTGAAAGTAAGCTTAGATGCTTCAAAATTTGACGAATCGCTCAAATATGAAGGAAAAGGAGCTGAAAACAATAATTATATGGCTGCTAAGTTTTTAGCAAATGAAAAACTAAATTTTCAAGAAATATATAAACAAGAAGAAGCTGATTTCTTAAAAACTATTGGCGATGCAAAAACAAAATCAGAAGAACTCTTAAACAAAACTGAAGGTTTAGACGCTGACTTTGTTGCCAAGGAAAAAGCAAGTATCAATTATGAATACTTAGGCAATCTTGCAAGATATCCTAATTACCATCCGTACTTTGCACAAAAAGAAAATTTTGAACCTTCAAAAGACTTGCTAAAACCACTTGAAGGTATCGATTTTGATAATGAGGAAGATTTTAGATTATACGATTCATACCAAGAAATTGCGATGGGACATTACATGGAAACTATTTACAAAGATTCTCTAATTATAGATAATGTAACTGCGCTTAAAGATTTAAAATCGCAAAGCTTAAAAAACCAAATGGCACAACAATTAGAGTTTTTTATCTCTCCTTCTAATAAAAATGCAGAAAAATTATACAATGATTTATTAGCATTATCAAATAAAGATGAGTTTAAAGAAAGACTTGGAGAAAAATATAATAAAATTAAAAACCTTGTTGCTGGAAAACCATCTCCAAAATTTGATTATGAAAATCATAAAGGTGGAAAAACTACCTTAGCTGACTTATCAGGAAAGTATGTGTATATTGATGTGTGGGCAACTTGGTGTGGACCTTGTATTGCAGAAATTCCTTCTTTAAAAAAGGTAGAAGAACAATACCACGGTAAAAACATCCAGTTTGTTTCTATTTCAATTGACACTGAAAAAGCATACAAAACTTGGAAAGAAATGGTGGTAAATAAAGAATTAGGTGGCGTACAATTAATTGCAGACAACGCATGGAAGTCAAAGTTTGTTACTGATTATGCAATTGATGGTATTCCAAGATTTATTTTAATTGATCCAAATGGAAACATCGTAAATGCTGATGCTCCAAGACCTTCTGATCCAAAATTAGTTGCACTATTTGACGAATTGAAAATATAAATTTCAATACTAAATATAAAACATAAAAAAAGCGCTTTGAAAGTTTTCAAAGCGCTTTTTTTTATTAAGCTTTTTCTTGTGGTGGCTCTTCAGGTTTTTGGAATAAATCTAAATACGCATCGCCAATATGAGCTACAATAGCACTTGCAGTTAAGGCTTGATATCCCAATCCTGATAAAGCAATATCGCCTGCTTTTCCATGCAAATACACCCCAAAAATTGATGCTTTAACGGCATCATAACCTTGCGCCATCAATCCTGTAAGCATTCCTGTCAATACATCGCCACTTCCAGCTGTCGCCATTCCAGGATTTCCAGTGTTATTAATATACAAGTGATCTTGGTATATTGTTATGGTATTTGCACCTTTAATAATCAAAACAACGTCATATTTTTTGGCAAATGCCTTCGCTTTTTCCAACTTATCAAAATCATCAGACCACTCGCCTATCAAACGTTCTAACTCTTTTGGATGTGGCGTCAAAATTGACTTTGCTGGAACTGACTTCAACATCGTTTTATTTGTTGCCAAAATATTTAAAGCATCTGCATCTACAATTAACGGTTTTTTGTTAGTTTTCAAAAAAGCTTTCAACGCTTTTACGGTAGCTGTATCTGTTCCCATACCAACGCCAACGCCAATCACTGTTGGATCTATATCGTATGTTATTTTAGAAATATTCTTTTCGCCTGCATCGCAAATTACCATTGCTTCTGGCAAAGCTGTTTGCAAAATAGTATATCCACATTCAGGAATGTACGCCGTTATCAATCCTGTTCCTACACGCAAACTTGCCGAACTCGCCAAAGTAACCGCGCCCATTTTACCATAACTTCCGCCCATAATCATACTATGTCCGTACGTTCCTTTATGCGCATATTTTTCTCTAGGAATATAGAATGGTAGGACTTCAAACTTATCAACAAGTTGCACTTCTGTTTCTGTAGTTTGCAAATATTCTTGGTCCAATCCAACATCAATTGCTTCCCATTGTTGCATATACACACCTGTTTCTGGCAAAAAGAAACTTAGTTTTGGCGCTTGTCCTGTCAATGTATAATTACTTTCAATAACAGCTTCTTTATCTTCAGGTGCATGATTTGGATACAATCCAGAAGGAACATCTAACGAAACCGTATACGCGTCGGAAGCATTGATATATTTAATCAAACTTTTTACCCAATCAGATGTTTTACGATTCAAGCCAATTCCAAAAATAGCATCTACAATAATATCGTCTTTGTGCATTTCTGGAAATTCTTCTCCTGAACTCAACAATCGCGGCCAAACTTTAAACTCTTTAATACGGTCATAATTAATCAAAAAATCTTTGGTTCGCTTATCGCTAAAATTCACAACATACGTATGTACATTATATCCATGATGCAATAATTGTCGCCCTAAAACCAATCCTAAACCACCATTATTACCAATTCCGCTATAAATATGTATCGGAACTTGCGCACCTTGCATTCGCGTATGAAACCAATTAAAAATTTGAGTTCCGGCAAATTCCATCAAGTCATTAGAGGTTATTTTATTTTTTTCAATAGTGATATTGATTGCTTCGTAGATTTGAGCTGCTGAATATATCTTCATGTATTAATTTTATTAAAGCAAAGATTACACTTTTGATGAAATCTCTTGCATTTTACTATACTTTTTTAATGCATTTTTAATAAAAGTGCATTTTCACTACATATCCGTGAAAAATAGTATTATTATTTGTTTATGCATATAAAAGTAATACATTTGAATAACATCATATGCAAAAAATATGTGCTTAGTAGCAAACATTATCACTTTTTCAAATTGTCTAACAGTTACCAATACAACTGTTACAATTTCTACTACAACCCCTTTTGGGGTTTGATAATTTAATATTAACTAAGTGTTCTTACACATATTTATAAAGACAATCTAAACATAGATTCTGAAAAATTTTACCAAATAACCATATCAATACCAAACCATGAACATACTAAAATTTGGCGGTACTTCTGTCGCCAATGCTCAAAATATTAGCCAAGTTATCGATATTGTATCGAAAGCTTCCGCTGATAAAAAAATCGCCGTTGTCGTCTCCGCTTTCGGAAACACTACAAACATGCTACTTAAAACTGCCGAACTCGCCGCAGTGAAAGACGAACATTACAAATCACTGTTACTCGAAATTGAAAACAGACACATGCAAGTGGTCAAAGATTTAATTCCTGTTACAGATCAAAGTGCCATCATAAGTCATACAAAACGTTTACTAAATTATGTAGAAACGCTCTATGAAGGTTGTTTCTTATTGCGCGAACTAACACCCAAAACCTTAGCAACCATCGCAAGTTTTGGCGAGTTATTGTCTTCGTACATCATTTCAGAAGTAATGAAATTTCGTAAATTAGACAGTATATACAAAGACAGTCGTGAACTGATTATTACTTCGGAAAGTTATGAAAATGCACAGGTAGACATGAAAATTACAGCTAAAAACTGTGCTGATTTTTTCGAGAAAAACACACATCAAGTTGTCATCTTACCAGGATTTATTGCTGCTACAGAAAATGGAGAAACCACAACACTAGGTCGCGGCGGTTCAGATTATACAGCGGCAATTATTGCAGCTTCAGTGCAAGCTTCGGAACTACAAATTTGGACAGATGTAAGCGGAATGTACACATCTAATCCTCGAATTGTAAAACAAGCAACTCCCATTCCACACATATCGTATCAAGAAGCAATGGAATTGTCTCACTTTGGTGCAAAAGTGATTTACCCGCCAACAATTCAACCTGTATTAGAAAAAGAAATTCCAATTTTGGTCAAAAATACCTTCAAACCTGAAGAAGAAGGCACACGAATTACAAAACATACAAACGGAAAACAACAACCAGTAAAAGGAATCAGTTATATAGAAAATATCTCTTTATTAACATTACAAGGAAGCGGTATGATTGGGATTCCAGGGTTTTCCAAGCGATTATTTGAAACTCTACTTGCACAAAAAATAAACATCATTCTCATTACGCAAGCTTCTTCTGAACATTCTATCTGTATAGGAATCAATGACAAAGAAGCATCAAAAGCAAAAATGGCGATTGACAAAACGTTTGCCTACGAAATCTCTTCTGGAAAAGTAAATCCTATCTTGGTAGAGCAACAACTAGCAATTTTGGCACTCGTGGGCGAAAACATGAAAAACCATCAAGGATTAAGTGGTAAAATGTTTAGCACACTTGGAAAAAACAATGTAAATATCAGAGCCATAGCACAAGGTGCTTCCGAAAAAAATATTTCAGCAGTAATCAATAGTGAAGATGCAAAAAAAGCATTAAACGTACTTCATGAAGAATTCTTTGAGGAAAAAATAAAACAACTCAATCTATTTGTAATTGGTGTTGGAAATGTGGGCGAACGCTTCTTGGCACAATTGCACAAACAAAATGAATTCTTACTTGATCAATTAAAACTAAATATCAGAGTTGTCGGTATTTCCAACTCTAGAAAGATGGTTTTTGATGCTGATGGAATCAATTTAGATAGCTGGAAAAATACGCTCTCGAAAGGTAACAATGCTAGTTTAGAAGATTTTCATGAAACAGTAAAATCGTTAAATCTGCGCAATAGTATCTGTATTGATATTACCGCAAGCGAAACAGTTTCAAATACATACAAACACTATTTACGAAATAATATTGCTGTTATAACCTGTAACAAAATTGCCTGTGCTTCGCAATATGAAAACTATCAAAACTTAAAACGTATTTCCAGAAAATACAATGCACCTTTCTTGTTTGAAACTAATGTTGGTGCAGGATTGCCAATCATTGATACTCTAAAAAACCTAATCGCTTCTGGAGACAGAGTGCATAAAATTCAAGCCGTTTTATCAGGAAGTTTAAATTTTGTGTTTAATAATTTTAGCACTGAAAATACATTTCGTGAAATTGTCATAAAAGCACAAGAAGAAGGCTACACAGAACCTGATCCTAAAATAGATTTAAGTGGTGTTGATGTCGCTCGAAAAATTCTAATCCTAGCACGTGAAAGTGGTTATATTATGGAATTAGAAGACATTCAAAACAATTCATTCTTACCAGAAGAAAGTCTAGCAACGGAGAATAATGATGATTTTTATGATTCGTTAAAAACGTATGAAGCACACTTTCAAGAAATTTTAAAAGAAGCAAATGACAAAGATTGTCGCTTAAAATATGTAGCTACATTTGAAGATGGAAAAGCAAAAGTAGGATTGCAGCACATTCCATCCGATCATCCATTTTACAATTTAGAAGGAAGTGATAATATTGTACTATTTTACACCGATCGCTATGTGGCGCAGCCTTTACTCGTAAAAGGAGCTGGCGCTGGTGCAGAAGTTACCGCTTCTGGAATCTTTGCAGATGTTATAAGAATTGGAAAATTCTAGGAAATTATAAATGTAAAATGCTAAATTTTAAATTCAACAGATTTTAATTGTTCTCGACTGCGCTCGAACTGACGTCTGAAGTAAAAATAAAATGCTAAAAGCAAAAGGCTAATAGCTAAAAGCTAGAAAAAAATGAACGAACTCAAAATATTCGCGCCAGCAACCATTGCAAATGTCTCTTGTGGATTTGATGTCCTCGGACTTTGTTTAGATACTGTTGGCGACGAAATGATCATTCGGAAAACTGCTGAAAAAGGTATAAAAATCACGAAACTTGTCGGGCAAGATTTACCAATGGAAACCGACAAAAATGTCGCAGGTGTTGCAGGTTTAGCGATGCTTGAAAAATTAAATTTGGATCACGGTTTCGAAATTGAAATCTATAAAAATATCAAAGCAGGAAGCGGCATTGGAAGTAGCGCGGCAAGTTCGGCAGGAACAGTTTGGGCAATGAATGAATTACTTGGAAAACCATTCACTGAAAAGGAATTAGTTCCGTTTGCCATGGAAGGCGAAAAACTAGCCAGTGGAACGGCGCATGCAGACAACGTAGCTCCTGCCCTTTTGGGAGGTTTTACGTTGGTACGAAGTTACAAACCTTTGGACATCATAAAAATTCCGACACCAACTGAATTGTACGCTACCGTAATTCATCCGCAAATTGAAGTCAAAACATCAGATTCACGTTCGGTGTTAAAACAAACGATTTCACTAAAAAAATCAATTGTACAAATTGGAAATTTAGGCGGATTAATTAGTGGATTATATATTTCCGATTACGATTTAATAAGCAGATCATTGCATGATGAAATTGTGGAACCATTACGTTCTATCCTAATTCCAGGATTCAAAGAAGTAAAAGAAAACGCAATTACTTGTGGAGCTTTGGGCGCAGGAATTTCAGGCTCTGGACCTTCTATATTCGCATTGAGCAAAGGAAAAATAATGGCAGAAAAAGTAGCAGAAACGATGTCTAAAACTTATGAAACATTAAATATCGATTATGATGTGCATGTCTCTAAAATTAACACAGAAGGTTGTCGGATTATCTAATTAATTGGGTCTTAGGTCTTGGGTCTTGGTCAAAAATCAATTATGAATTCTAAATCTTTCAATCTTTCAATCATTCAATTAAACAAAAATGAACTACTACAGTCTACACCATAAATCTCCAAAAGTTTCTTTTAAAGAAGCTGTTATTCGCGGATTAGCGCCTGATAGAGGAATTTATTTTCCAAAAAACATTACACCATTATCGGAAGAGTTTATTCAAAATATACATAACTATTCACACGAAGAAATTGCTTTTGAAGCCATAAAACAGTTTGTTGGAGATGAAATTCCAACCGACGTTCTAAAAGAAATCATTGCAGAAACGCTAAGTTTTGAGTTCCCCGTAGTTCCTGTTGAAGACAATATTGGAACTCTAGAATTGTTCCACGGACCAACCATGGCATTTAAAGATGTTGGCGCACGATTTATGGCGCGTTGCTTAGGTTATTTTAATCGTAATAGTGATGAAAGTGTAACCGTTTTAGTAGCAACATCTGGCGATACTGGTGGCGCAGTTGCCAATGGCTTTTTAGGTGTAAAAGGTGTGGACGTTGTGATTTTATATCCAAGTGGAAAAGTAAGCGAAATCCAAGAAAAACAATTAACTACGCTTGGGCAAAACATAACAGCATTGGAAGTTGATGGTGTTTTTGATGATTGTCAAGAAATGGTCAAAACTGCCTTTTTAGATGCCGAAATTGAGCGTACACTTACCTCAGCAAACTCTATCAACATTGCACGTTGGTTACCGCAAATGTTTTACTTTTTCTTTGCTTACAAAGCATTACATCAACAACATAAAAACATTGTATTTTCTGTTCCTAGTGGTAATTTTGGAAATATTTGCGCAGGAATTATGGCGCAGAAACTAGGATTGCCAATTCAGCACTTTATTGCAGCAACAAATGTCAATGATACAGTTTCAAACTATTTGCAGCATGGAGAATATGTTCCACAAAAATCAATTGCAACCATTTCAAACGCGATGGATGTTGGAAATCCGAGTAATTTTATCCGTATTCAAGAGTTGTATGGAAATGATTTGGAAACGATCAAAAAGCACTTTTCATCCTATAGTTTTACAGACGACGAAACAAAAGCTGCCATGAAATCTATTTACAATCAACACAATTATATTGCAGATCCACATGGCGCTGTTGGGTATTTAGGCTTAAAAAATCATAATTTAAAAGATGCATATGGAGTTTTCTTAGAAACGGCACATCCTGTAAAGTTTTTACCAACGGTAGAATCGACCTTGCGTCTAAAATTAGATATTCCTGAGCAGATTCAAGAAATTATGCACAAAGAGAAAAAAGCAGAATTCATTACTGATTATGATGATTTGAAGCTATTCTTAAAAAAAGAATAACTGTAACAAAAATTAGGAAGGTGTTAAAATAGTTCTATGGTTATCTTTAATAATTACGAATTTTGCATTTGTTGTTGAAATGTGATCACAATAAACTCAGCAGGTTTAGACACCGCTACTTTCATTTTAATGCGCATAATGCCTTCTAAGACATCAGTTGGAGACATCGTAGTTCCTAAACCGACAGAAACTTGAAAAGCTTCATATGGAGTTGCTCCTACTAAGCCTCCTTTTTCCATAAATCGGTAAAAAAACGGCTAATCATACTTTCAACAGCGACCCACGTTTCTTTTACATTTGGTTCAAATATATATGCCTTGATAGAAAATTTTACTGACTGTTCAATCATAATTATTGTTCTACGAACGTTAATATATTTCCAATCCAAGCTGTTTGCATCTAAGGTTCTAGCACCCCAAACCAACGTCCCTAAATCAATAAATGCACGAATTGCACACACCGCTTTTCCTAAATATGGGGCATTTAAATCTTGTTGTTGGTCATGATCAATATGTACAGCTGGTCCTACTGTACTGTTTACAGCAACATTTGCAGGCGCCTTCCAAACTCCTTGTTCATTATCAACGCGTGTAAAGATTCCTGCTATAGCTCCAGAAGTTGGTAATAAGTTTTTCTTTTCTAAAATGGCTAACATGATCGATTTGTACACTGCAAACGTATTGTTCATAATATAATTGAGCGTATTGGCATCACTTGAAATATCACTTCCCTCTTCAATTTCACTAGTTAATGCGTTGATGTATGGCGTCATTACTTCGATTTCTTTTTCTTTTAAATCAGCAATGCTTTCCGTAAGTAATTCTTGTAATACAGTAATTCCTGCTTCAGAAAGATTCTTGAAACTCAATTCAGTAGGTTGTATTACGGTTGTTTGTAACCAGGGATAATATGCAGCACCATAACTTAAGAAATCAGAACTTACAGCATCTCTAAATCGATTGATTGGATTATGTGTCGGGACATCCATACTTTTGTAACCGTTGAGAATATCTAAAATGGCAACTCTACTTTTTTGAATGCCACAATGACTCAACATTTTTCGTTGTAATGAATAACAGTTAGCACCATCATCATCTGTAAATAACATTGCATCTGGAATGACAATCATGGTAGGTTCTACCTCTTTTTCAAGTAAACGCAATCCTTGTAAAAATGGATTAACAGAAAAATCAGGTTTCACAGTTTCTCCGCCATAAGTTCCTATGGCAACCACATAACAAGTACTACCTCCATTTTGGTAAAATAATTTTACCGATTCGTACATGTAAAATAATGTGCCAGGCTTTGGAGTTAAACTCAAATATTTATCTAATATCATAAGATCGGTTGTTGGTGCATCTTCTTGATCTGGATCAAAAGCAGCCAAATCATAAATCGTATGCGCTCCAGTTCCAAAGAAGTTTTCAAATGCTAACAATGAGTCAACTCTAGTAGGTTTGTTTAAAAGAGATGTTCCTTTAAATGTTGCATGTTGTGTGTAACCGATAAATGCTGGAATAGCAGTTGCTACAGATACAACAGCATTAGGAAACGTATTCTTTTCCTCAGTATACCTGCTAGGTGTTTTCATTTCATCATTCATAAAGATTTGGGTTTAAAAGATTTAAAAGCTTAATTTATTACTAATTATCTAAACTTAAAAAAGTTCTAAGAATAATAGTTTACAATCACTCAAATTTATGAGAATTCAAAAAAGTGGTGTTAAATTCCGAAACAAGTAAAAATTCATCATTTTTTTATGGCTATTTTTCATAAATTCGCAATCAATTTAAGAAACACTCAACATGAAGGATACAGCGCTCACAGAAATTCACAAAGCATTAGGTGCAAAAATGGTTCCCTTTGCAGGTTATAACATGCCCGTACAATACGAAGGTGTAAAAGTTGAACACGAAACGGTTCGTAATGGCGTTGGTGTTTTTGACGTAAGTCATATGGGAGAATTTGTTATTTCTGGACCAAATGCACTTGCATTAATTCAAAAAATTGCCACCAATGACGCTTCTAAATTGGTCGATGGAAAAGCGCAATATAGTTGCATGCCAAATAATGATGGCGGAATTGTGGACGATTTAATCATCTACAGAGTGAATGAAGAAAAATATATTTTAGTCGTAAATGCTTCAAACATTGAAAAAGATTGGAATTGGATTTCAAGTCATAACGATGTTGGCGCCGAAATGAGAGATGTCTCTGAAAACTACTCTTTATTGGCGATTCAAGGACCAAAAGCTGTTGAAGCGATGCAATCGTTAACCACAGTTGATTTGTCTACTATAAAATATTATACATTCCAAATTGATACATTTGCAGGTGTTGAAAATGTAATCATCTCTGCAACTGGATATACAGGTTCTGGCGGATTTGAAATTTACTGTAAAAATGAAGTTGTAGAAGAAGTTTGGAACAAGGTTTTTGAAGCTGGAGCCGATTTCGGAATCAAGCCAATTGGTTTAGCAGCAAGAGATACACTTCGTCTGGAAATGGGCTATTGTTTATATGGAAATGATATCGATGATACCACTTCACCAATTGAAGCTGGTTTGGGTTGGATTACAAAATTTACGAAAGATTTTGTAAATCGTGAGCAATTGGAAGCACAAAAAAGAGCTGGTGTTGAACGCAAATTGATTGCTTTTGAAATGCAAGAACGTGGAATTCCAAGACAAGGTTACGATATTGTAGACGGTAACGGAAACAAAATCGGAAATGTTACTTCAGGAACTATGTCGCCTTCTATGGGAATCGGAATTGGTTTAGGCTATGTTCCTACGGTATTTACAGATGTGGGAAGCAATATTTACATTCAAATTCGTAAAAATAGTGTAGCCGCCAAAGTGGTAAAACTTCCTTTTTACAAAAAGTAAAACTATTGAACAAAATATTAATATTAGGAGCAAGCGGATTTATAGGTCAAGCATTATATAAAGAGCTTTGCTCCTATTTTGATGTATATGGAACTTTTTATAGCAACAAATCGTTTGCTAAAAATGCACATTTTATTCGCTACGACTTAGATTATGATGGCATTGATGAAATAGTGTTACAAGTTCAGCCAACGATTATCATTTCATCGTTACGCGGCGATTTTCCAGCACAAATTGAAGTGCATACATTTCTAACCGAATATGTAAAAACAAGACCTTGCAAACTCATCTTCCTTTCATCTGCCAATGTATTTGATGCATACAGCAGTTATCCTTCTTATGAATACGATAAAACACTTTCGGAAAGTATATATGGAAAACTAAAAATTCGCATCGAAAACATGATCATGCGTTTGCCGCTGAAAAAATATGCAATTGTACGTTTGCCAATGGTTTTTGGACACAACTCACCAAGAATTTTAGAAATAAAAGCTTGTCTCCGAGAAAAAGTGCCTGTAGAAGTCTTTCCCAACTTGGTTATGAATACGATTTCGGATAAAAAATTGACACAACAAATTCATTATATGATTAATAGACGTAAAAGTGGAATCTTCCATTTGGGCGCCGAAGATTTGATACATCATGATGAATTTATCACGGAGATTTTAAAAAGTATGCATGTTGAAAAACCTGTATTTAAAAACGTGTATACTTCAAATTTTGATCGTTTCTTAGCCGTATTACCAAAGGACAACAAACTTCCAAAACATTTGGCAACCACCAACCAAGAAACCTTGGAATACATTTCTGGGAAGAAAACTTCGTAACTATCGAAAAAAAACGATGTTGAAAATTTAATTCTTGTAGAAACATTGTTTTTGTAAGAAAATATTTTATATTTATCAAATAAGTTTCCCCTAAATATATTAAGTCATTTTAAATACACCAAAAAAGTACATGAAACGAATTTTTAGAATTTTCCCTATCGCACTAATTTTATTGCTGTTCTGTTGTGAAAAAGATCAAGAAATTGAAATACAAGAACAGGAATATGTAAAAGAAAACGTAATTAAAAGTCATTTTGTAAAAGGAGATTCCATAAGAAATGTGAATAAAGACTTGGATCGCTTTTTACACACACGCTTTGAGCGGAATGCTTCTATTGCAAGTGAAAACGATGCAATTAACAGTTACGGATTTACTATCGATACTGAAAAAATTATACAATTATCTACGGATGCATACACGAATTATATATTTACGACACATCGCGGGATCGCTACAACAGCGTATACGGAAAATTATGTATTAACTATATTTCAAGATGGAAGTTATATGCAGTCATTAATTTCATATCCGTTAATCGATGTTGCAGGCACGCTAACGGCTGACATAGATAATGCGACAGCTATATATATTGATGATACAATCTTACTTACAGGTACAGAATCGTCTCCTTGTGGAAATACCTCAGAAGAAATCATTGGTTGGAGTGACGATGTCAATTGTTATTACTTAGAATGTACCGCTGGCGGTCGCCATAGTTGGGGAGAATATTGTAGTGGATCTCCAAGCCAACAACCTGCAAGGATTTGTATGGGTGGTTGGATTGCTACGGGTTGCATAACCTATGGCGCCTCGTATCCAAGTAATACCTTCCCAACAACAAATACTGGAAATGCTACCAATACAACACAGCCTGATCCTACTGATGAAGTTCCTATTATTCCGTTTGTTCCATATTGGCAACGTGTTGTTTCGTGTGTAAATAATGGTGCGACAGGCACATTGGGAAATTCGGCAGCCTTACCACTTTCCGATAGTGATATTGCTTGGCTTCAAAGCAAGGCTGGTTCGGCACATGCCGCAGCTATATTTGATTTTTTAGTAGAAAATGGATGTAATGAAAATGCCAAGGATTTTGTAAAACAAGCGGTGGAAGCACTGCAAAATGAAGCGGATGTTGATTTTGAAGAAAAAATCATTATGGACAACTCTTTGGAGAACTACCCTTGTCAGAAAAAAATCATCAAAGAAGCATATAGTTTAAGAACTCCTATTTTAGATTTATTTAGAGATATTTTTGAAAGCTCTGTGGTCGTTACGCCAAACGCCGGCACCATTAATGTGACATATAGAGCTGATAATCTAGGAAGCATATTATATTCCGCAAACACATTACCCAATCCATCAGACAATGCTCAAAGTTTTAAAACAACTTATAACACACTTCTTTTAGATAATTGTACAGATTTAAAATTAGCAGGAACTACCGTACACGAAGCAATACATGCAGTATTATTACATTATTTTTACACTGGTGGATTAGTTGTAACATCTTCAAATGCTAATCCTACCTATAAAGAATTGGTAGAAGCATTTGTAGCACATAGAGAACAAATTGGAGATAGTAATACTCCGCAACATAACTACATGGTCAATTTAAAAGATATGATTTCAGATGCTATATATTTATGGGCAACTACAAAATCCAATTATACTGATGCGCAATTTTCAGAATTTGACAGTAACCCAAATGATACCATTCAAGATGGACTCAAAGAATTCTGTAAAATATTAGCATGGTCAGGTCTTATGAATACTACCTCTTTTAATGAATTATATCCTTTATATCCACCAAATCCTGCTAGAGATTATATTGAAAGTATAATAAATCATGAACGCAGTTCGAGTCCTCAGTCAAAAGGAACAAAAATATCAACTATGAATTGTAATAATTAAACTATGAAATTAACATCTATAATTGTAATATTTCTTTTGTTTTTATCTTGTAAATCACAGAAAATCACTAAACCGGATTATAAATTGGTAAACATGGTCGTGGATTCTTTGGTTAATCTTGCATACTATGATTCTATTGGGTTAAAAATAGAAACGTTAAATTCTAGGTTAAGTAAAGAACGTGTTTTGAATTCTGGATTTTTGTATAATAAAGATGGAAAGTATATAAATCAATGTCCTGGTAACGAAATTGGCGATAGTTTGTATAAAAAATTCGATTATGAGGAATTCATTTCAAAACCTCAAACTTGGGACTTAAAGTATATCAAGAATGATTATTTCATCTCCAATTTTTCTCTTAAAACTCAGCGCTATAAAGAAAAACTTGAAAAGTTAGTAAATGATAATCAATCACATCTTAGAAAAGATATGAAAGAAGCTCTGTGGATGAACGAACGCGGTCATATTATTCATCTAATTTCAACGCCTATTTATTCAGATAAAAAAGATATAGCTCTAGTTCTTGTAAGGAAATATTTTAATGGACTACAATCATGGCAATTGCGTAAAAATACTAACGGAGAATGGTACATATTCTGTATCAAACAAATTGAATTTGAATAGTCCTAATGTCTCCAAACTAAATATCAATGAACCACGTAACTAAATATTTGAAATTAATAATAGTAATAAACATTATATTTTTTTTTACCTCATGTAGCATATTAAAGTCACAAGAACAAAAAACACTTGATGATATCAAGCAAATTGCAAAACTCAATTTTGAAATGCAGTTTAGATCTAATAAAAGAGCCAAAGTAAAAAAGAATGAGGCGTATATATACCTTACTATTTCTCAAAATGAACGCTTTATTCATTTCTTACTTAACGAAGAGCGCATGCGAAGTATTATTAAAGACACTACTGTTCTAAATCAGTTATTTAATAACAAAGAAATTGAACACTATAAAAAACAACTTACTAATGCCAATGACATAGAAGTTGTTATAAACTTTGTGGACTGTGATAGTATAAGAAAAAAACCTCAAATAGTTAGAGGTGTTGAGGTTCTTTCTAGTAGTGTATTTACAATGATGTTTCCTGTATTTAGTAGAGATGGTAATTACGCAATCTTTACATCTGGAATGGAAGGCAACTTTTATGGTATAACTATTTATAAAAAATACGATAATGAATGGAAAGGTGAATATTATTTTTTAGCTGGAATAAGCTAACACAAAAAACACATCCACACTAATTACATGCATCCTTTCAGAGTTGATAGGCATCAGAATAAAAAACCAAATCTACTGGCACATTTTTAAATACTTTCCTACGTTAGCTAAAAAAGTTTTGTTAAATTCGTGACTTTCGTACACTACAAATACTTTTATTCGCTTTCATGCACAAAATCATAGGTTTCATATTACTTTGTGTAGTTTCTAATGCTGTCGCGCAAACTGATGCTACATTTTGCCAAAAAGCAAGTTTGGTATTAAAAACCTTAGAAAATAATCATTATCAGCCCAAAACTATTGATGATGATTTTTCCAGCTATGTGTTCAACACATTTTTTAAACGAATTGATCCTAAACGAATCCTTTTTGCTAAAAGCGATATTTCAAATTTTGGAAATCTTGAAACAAAACTGGATGATTTCTTATTGGATAAAAAATGTGATTTCATTGAAGGATTGAGCAAATCTTACGAAAAACAATTGCTAGCAGCTCAAAAAAGTATCAAAACTGTCACGAAAAGTAAACTTGATTTTTCTGGGAAAGATTTTGTTACCTTCGGAAGCATCAAAGAAGAATCGCAATTTTCTAAAAACAGAAAAACACTTCAAAATCGCTGGACAAAAAAGATTCGAATTGAAATTATTCGCGATTACTTGTCACTGTCAAATCCTTCCAACTTCAAAAAAATAAAAGGGCAACTAAAGTCGAAAATCATCGATGAAAACAATTGTTACATTCAAGATAAACTCAATGTTGTCAATGGAATTCAATCATATATTGAAACTACATTTTTAGATATTATCTGTTCCTATTTTGATCCGCATAGCAATTATTTTGATCCCACAGACAATGGAAATTTTCTAAATTCTATCGGAACTGAAACCAGCTCTATTGGTGTTTGGTTTTCAAAAAATAACGACGGGAAAATTGTGGTTGCAGGTTTACAAACAGGAAGTAAAGCTTGGAAAGAAAAAGAAATCAACGCGGGCGATTTGGTACTTTCGGTAAGTACAACAGAAGAAATTCTGAAAACAACTTGTCTTTCACTAGCTAGCTTATACGATTTTATCAATGATGAAGAAAATACTTCCATCTCAATCCGTGTGTTGACGGCAAAAAACATCACGAAAACTGTTACACTTGCCAAGGAAAGCTTAAAAATTGAACAAAACGCCATCAATACATTTATCCTAAAAGGAGAACATAATATTGGATACATTTCATTGCCAAGTTTTTACACAAACATAGATTATGGTTTTGGAAGTGCTAATGATATTGCCAAACAATTATTCAAATTGAATGCTGTACAAATTGACGGTTTAATATTGGATTTGCGCGACAATGGCGGCGGTTCTATGAAACAAGCTATTGATTTAGCAGGAATGTTTATTGACAAAGGTCCGCTAGGAATTTATCGTGATGCAAAAAATAACCGAGAAATTATCAAAGATTTCAATCGTGGTACACTATTTACCAAACCGATGGTCATCTTGGTAAATCAAGGAAGTGCTTCTGCTTCTGAATTTATCACGGCAGCATTGCGCGATCATAATAGAGCCATTGTTGTAGGAAGTAAAACGTATGGAAAAGGAACAATTCAACGCGTCATACCACTAGAAAACGAAATTGGTTTTGTAAAAATTACGATTGACAAAATGTATGGTTTCAAAGGAAATACGCATCAAGCTTCAGGAATTATTCCTGATATTCAATTCCCAAGTGTATATGCAGGTATTGAAGATGGCGAACGCAGTAATGCAAATTTCATCAAAAATGATACGGTTTTAAAAGATGTCTATTTCAAAATACCAAAAGCTGTTAATTATGAAGCCATTCGTACAAAAAGTGAAGCGCGCATGCAGCAAAATGCAGCTGTAAAAACCATAAAAGACATCAATACACGATTGCTTTCTTATTTAAATCAAGATCGAAAAATGGCACTATCTGTTAATGGAATTAAAAAAGATAATGAGTTTTTTGATGCAATTTTTGAAAAAAGTGACGATTTAGAAATGAAGCACGCGACATTTAAAGTGGTCAATTTAGAAGATTACAAAGAAATTTTAGCATACAATAAAAACAAAGCGACACTCAATTCGTACACGCTTAAAAATATTCAAACTGATCACGAAATTGAAGAAACCTATCAAATCATTTCTGATTATATAAAACAACTTGCCAATTAATAGTCCTATGAAATCAAACTACTTTCGATTACTGCTGATCGTACTTTGCGTACTTAGCTTTCAAACTACAACAGCGCAGAAATTTAAAAATGCCAATGCATATTTAAGTTTTATCGGAAAAGAAAACGGTAAAATAAGCAAAAGCATGTGGAACTACACCAAATCGTTGGCACACAGCAAAAGTCCACGAAAAGTTGAAGGCGATCGGAAACGTTTGTTAAAATCTATAGAACGTGCCATGATCAAAATAAAAAAGGCAACTCCGTACGAAGGCGAAGACACGTACAAAACGCGTGTGTTGGAATATATGGATTTGTATTCGAGTTTGTTAAAAAATGATTATGCGAAAATTGTAGACATGAAAGAAGTTGCCGAACAATCGTATGATTTCATGGAAGCGTATATTTTAGCACAAGAATTAGCAGACAAACGTATGCAAGAAGCGCAACAAAGTTATGCGGAAGCACAAAAAGACTATGCGGCGCGCAACAATATCAAACTGATTGATAAGGAAACTGAGTTAGGGAAAAAGATGAAAATTTCTAATGAAGTATTTGATCATAAAAATGATGTCTTCTTAGTATTTTTTAGAAGTAACATTCAAGAAAGTTTTATGTTAGAAGCGCTATCTTCCAATGATATCAGCGCTATTCAGCAAAATGCAAATGCCTTACAAACCTTTGCAAAAGAAGGCATGATTGCCGTTGATACCATTGCATTGTACAAAGAAGATAAAGCGTTGGTAAAAGCTACAAAAGAAGCATTGCAATTCTACATTGATGAAACTGAACATACAATTCCTAAATTGTTGGAATTCTTTCTATTAAATGAAAAATTTCAAACCATCAAGGAAGCAATTGACAAAAAAGCTCCAAAAGACAGAACAAAAAAAGAAATTGACACATATAACAATATGGTTAATGAAATCAACACTGCTGTAAATGATTTCAATACAACCAATGAAAAATTAAACAAAGAGCGAACAAAAATCGTAACACAATGGAATGCGGCTTCGGCAAAATTTTTAAGCCGACATATTCCAAAAGAGTAATACAACATATATATTTGTAAAAAATAAAAAGTACTAGCATATGGGAAGAGCATTTGAATTTAGAAAGGCACGAAAAATGAAACGTTGGTCAGCAATGGCAAAAACCTTTACACGTATTGGTAAAGACATTGTGATGGCGGTAAAAGATGGTGGGCCAAATCCTGAGACAAATTCAAGATTGCGTGCGGTAATTCAGAATGCAAAAGCTGCCAACATGCCAAAAGATAATGTTGAGCGTGCCATCAAAAAGGCTTCTGATAAAAATACCGACAACTATAAAGAAGTTCTCTTTGAAGGATACGGACCGCATGGAATTGCCGTTTTAGTAGAAACTGCCACAGATAACAACAATAGAACGGTTGCCAATGTGCGTAGTTATTTCAATAAATGTGATGGAAATTTAGGTACACAAGGTTCTGTTGAATTTATGTTTGATCATACGTGTAACTTCCGAATTCCATCTGAAGGTCAAGATCCTGAAGAGTTAGAATTAGAATTCATTGATTTTGGTGTAGAAGAAGTATTTGCAGATGATGACGGTATCTTATTATACGGACCATTTGAAAGCTTTGGAACCATTCAAAAAGAATTGGAAAACAGAGAAATTGAAATTTTATCTTCTGGTTTTGAACGCATTCCACAAGTAACAAAATCACTCGATGAAGAACAAACTGCCGATATTGAAAAGCTTTTAGAAAAGCTGGAAGAAGATGATGACGTGCAGAATATTTATCATACCATGGCAGAATAACATAAAACATACAATATATACAAAGTCGTTTATCTTAAAATAAGCGACTTTTTTTATGGCTTAACCGTAATTTATTGACGATTAACTTTTCTATATTTACCTCATAACCAACAAATTATAGAATCATGTTAAAAAACATCTTACAATTAGACGGAACAAAAAAATTAGACAAAAACGTTCAAAAAGAAATCTTAGGCGGTAGAAAAGCAAAAGAATGTGTCTCACAAGCGAACTGTACTATCAATCAAATTTGCCAAAATGGAACTTGTTTTGATTGTTATGATCCGTTTACGGGATATTGGTATTGCTAAGCGAATACGAAAAAAAATTTTCATTACACTACTTTTTACAAACTATAAAATACGGTTTTACCTTACAAATAATACACGTTTTTCACACAATTAAACTGAAAACTGACGTACATTTACAACATCATAATTAGTTTATATAAAAGTTATTTCAGAATAAAATTTGAGTGTTAGTGCATAAATAAAATAAAGGAGAGAATTCGCTAAAAAAATTTGTATCATTTTTTCATATGTGAATTATTAAGTTAATACTAAGTTTTCTTCAAATTTTGATCAAAGCGTATTTCTCTTCTTTTTTATGCCAAACATAAAAGCATTCAAAGTCTTTCCCTTTCTCAAACAAGCATCTTCTATCAACTAGGTTTAAGATAAAAATAGTTTAATTCAACATTTATAATTTAACATCTAACATTTTAACTTTCCTCTTTCTTCTTTACTCTATGTTCTATACTCTCAACTCTATATTCTTTACTCATAACTCTTTGTTCTATATTCTATACTCTCAACTCTTTACTCTTCGCCCACATACAACCCAAACTTATAAACTTTTTTTAACTCCAAACTCATTGAACGCGTCCGCTGGACTTTACAAAACTGAGAGAAAAAATTTTTGAAAAAAGATCCCGTTAGACAACGGGATGAATTCAACTAACAGTGTTGCTAGCGCTTTTCAAGCTTTGCAAAACTGAGTTTTATTAAAAAAGCAGGCCGTAAGCCGGATCCTGTCAAAGCCTTATCATTTATCTAAAATTACCGTTACCAGCAACTTTTATCTGCCTACCCTTGAACATCGAACGTGCCGCTCTCAAACGCTCATTTACATGGCATTGCACCTCGTAGAGTTTACCTGGTTTCACTACAGCATTACCTGTACATACTTTCTGCTGCACTTGTCCTCGCCTTTCGACGGACGGATGTTATCCGCTACAATGCACTATGGTGTCCGGACTTTCCTCCTTGTCCCAAACTTGATTTGGCACACGGCGATAAGGTAGCCTGCTCTGTGCGCAAAAGTACATAAATGTTTGAGTATTGTAAGAAAGTAATAATTAAAAATTAATTACTTTTATTTTTCTTACATTTATATTAAAAATAATCATCATGTTTACAAAAATGAAAACTTCAGTTATACTTCTATTTAGCGCTTCAATTTCTAATTCAGAGGACTTTAATTCTATAGAAACTACTGGTAAAGAAGTTACTATACCAGCTGAACCAAATGATGATACGAAACACTTCTCAGATGACAAGCCATCAGCTAAATTTAACTTAATGAAAACCAAGTATTTTATCATTGTTTTTTTATCAATATGGGTATTTCAGCTATTACTTAGTTTTTTTAATACAGATTATTTAGTTAGCTTTTTTAATTCACCATCCAAACTGGCGTATATAACTTTTGCATTTAGTATTCTTAACAAAATTAAGTCTCTTATGTTACTCATGATTGCTTATAAAATTTTTACGTACCCTAACCGTTCAGACTTTTTAAATTCTTAATGAAAATTGACTATTCAGTTATATTTTGGAAAATGAATGCTATTGATTCGCTATAAAGTCTTCAACATTTTACAGGGAAACTTCCAGAAGATTCTTATGTTATAAATTTCGAATCACTATGTTAATAAAAAAGCAGAACTATCTATAGTTTTGGGATGTATGATTTGAATTGTATTGCTATATTTGTCCTTTGAAGATTACCTAAATTCTATGGAACATTTCATTGTATCAGCTCGTAAATACAGACCGCAAACATTTCAAGATGTTGTCGGTCAACAAGCGATTACAAATACTTTAGAAAATGCCATAGAACGCAGTCATTTAGCGCAAGCACTACTATTTTGCGGTCCAAGAGGTGTTGGAAAAACAACTTGTGCACGTATTTTGGCAAAGAAAATCAATCAAGACGGAACTGAAAATCCTGATGAAGATTTTGCTTTTAATATTTTCGAATTGGATGCCGCTTCAAATAACTCGGTAGATGATATCAGAAGTTTAATTGAGCAAGTGCGGATTCCACCACAAGTGGGAAAATATAAAGTGTATATCATTGATGAAGTTCATATGTTATCACAAGCCGCGTTTAACGCGTTTCTAAAAACCTTAGAAGAACCGCCAAAACACGCTATTTTTATTCTGGCAACGACCGAAAAACACAAAATTATTCCAACGATTTTATCAAGATGTCAAATTTTTGATTTTAAACGTATTGGTGTAAAAGATGCCAAAGAATATTTAAAATATATTGCCGAAAGTCAAGGTGTAGAAGCCGATGATGATGCACTTCATATTATTGCACAAAAAGCAGATGGCGCCATGCGTGATGCCTTGTCTATTTTTGACAGAGTCGTTAGCTTTTCAGGAAAACAATTAACGCGACAAGCCGTTACGGAAAATTTGAATGTGCTTGACTATGAAACGTATTTTACGGCTACGGATTTAATGCTAGAAAACAACATTCCGCAGTTATTGGTAGATTTTAACAATACGTTATCAAAAGGATTTGACGGACATCATTTTGTTGCTGGAATTGCTTCGCATTTTAGAGATTTATTGGTTTGTAAAAATCCTGCTACGATTGCTTTGTTAGAAGTTGGCGATCAAACAAAACAGAAATACTTAGAACAATCGCAAAAAACGTCACAGCAATTTCTAATGAAAGGAATTGAGCTGGCAAATGATTGTGATTTGAAATATAAAACAAGCAGAAATCAACGACTTTTAGTTGAATTGTGCTTAATGCAACTTGCCTCTATCAATTATGATGGAGAAAAAAAAAATAGCAAACGGTTCATAATTCCCGCTACCTTCTTTTTGGTAAATGGTAAAAAAATTGATCCAATTGCTAAAACTCCTGAAACAACTCCAGTAGCCAACAATTCCAATCCAGAAACGGAAACTACTGCAACAGAACAGCCTGTAAAAACGACAGCACAAAAAGTGCAAACGCCACCGCCAGCAAAGCCGAAAATTGATATTTCCATGATGCGAAATAAAGTTTCTGGTTTGTCGCTATCGAGCATTAAAGCAAAGCAAGAACATTTGAAAAAACAGCAAAATAAAGTTGTCGATCAAAAAGATTTGCCAAGTGATCCTTTTACGGAAACACGCATGCTAGAAGTTTGGAATGCTTATGTGGAAAAGATTGATAAAAAAGGAGAAAAAATTATGTCTTCGCTCCTATCTACAGATGTTCCAAAGTTGAAAGATGACACGGTCATTTCCATAGAATTGCCAAATGAAACTATGCGTATTGAGATAGAACGTGCTCAATATCCATTGCTGGAATTTGTTCGAAGAGAACTGAACAATTACGATGTCACGCTTGAAATTAATGTAAACGAATTGACCGTAAAAAAGTATGCGTTTACAACTCGTGATAAGTATGAAAAGTTGAAGGAAATTAATCCGTTAGTTGAACGTTTGCGAAGAGAATTTGATTTAGAAATATAAGTAAAAAGATGATGTTAGGACTAAAATTACCAACCGATCCACGTTGGGTAAATATTGCAGAAAAAAATATTGAGGAAATTTTAACCGATCATGCTTTTTGTGAGCAGAAAGCGACTAGCACAGCCATTTCATTGATTGTAAGTTTCCCTGAATATTCTGAATTGGTAGAAGCGATGATAGCTTTGGTAAAAGAAGAAATTAGTCATTTTAAAATGGTACACGATCGTATTCTTGCCAGAGGTTGGAAACTCGGACGCGATCGTAAAGATGAATATGTTTCTAAATTGCTTCAATTTTTCCCAAAAGGCGGAAGCAGAACAACACAATTGGTACACAGATTATTATATGCCGCTTTGATAGAAGCCAGAAGTTGCGAACGTTTCAAACTACTTTCTGAACATATAAAAGATCAAGAATTAGCAACTTTCTATAAGAATTTAATGGTTAGTGAAGCCAATCATTATACCATGTTTTTAGGTTTTGCTCGTCAATATGGCGACCGAACTGAAGTGGATGATAAATGGCAAGCGTTGTTAGATTATGAAGCTGAAATCATGAAAGGTTTAGGTACTAAAGAAACCATGCACGGGTAATTTGTGCGTATGTTAGAGTGCTACACTTTAGCCAATGAAAACAGTTTTGTGTACAATACACAGGTTTCGAGTACCGTATTTATTATTAAATAAAACCCATAATTTATAAATTGTGAGTGGTAACTGTATAATTATAGCTGTTTTTAATACTCAACATTGATTATATATTTATATTTATATCATGGGAACCAACCAATTATAAGCTATGAAAAAACTTTACACTTCTATTTTACTACTCTTTCTAAGTTATTCTATATATGGGCAAAACGATCCTGAACTGTTAGGACAATGGTATTTGCACTATGTAGAAGTAAATAGCAATAGAACGTATGTTCCTGCATCTACGAACAATCCATCTGTATATTTAACTTTTAACAACGATGGAAGTCCTGGTTTCCCAACATTTGATGGCGACAGTTCTTGTAATGTTGTCTTAGGAGAATATGATGTAAATGCTACAAATGGTACGATCAACTTCCCTTACTATGATTCCACATTACTTTTGTGTCAAGGAGATACTTTTGAAACCATGTACTTAAGTGTTCTATTTGGTGGTAATCCGAACACGTTCAATTATACCATAGACATTCCTAACGAATCTTTAACAATGGTAGATTTATCAGGAAGCATATTGGAGTATGGAAGACAAGCGCTATCAACTGAAGAAAATGCAACTACTGTAAACACCGTAAAATTATATCCAAATCCCGCTAGAGAAACACTTTTTATTGCTGATTTTTCTATTGATTCCACAACTTCATACACAATTTATAATCTTACAGGAAATAGTGTTATCACTGAAAGTAAATTGACTCAAAATGCTATTGATATCAATTCATTGAAAGCAGGAGTTTATTTTTTAAGAGTTACACAACAAGAAAAAACAACGATTAAGAAGTTTATTAAAATATAGTTACTCACGCTTCATTTCGCATATTGAAGTGTTGTAATTATAATAGAAAAACGTCAAACTGAATATATCAATTTGACGTTTTTTATTTTCTATGACTAGAAATTGAACCTTTTTCCATCTATAATTCTTAGAATGAAGCAAGTACAATTTACAATCTGTATGTAACTCCAATTTGAATTATTGAATTTTTCCCTTCTAAATTTGGCGCTCTATCTTCATCAAACATATCTGCTAAACCAAGGCTATAACGAGCTTCTACCGATACATTTTCTATAAATTCTATTCCGAAACCTGCATTTACGGCATAATCAAAGTTTTTAAAATTGTCTTCAAACTCGTGAATTTTCACACCAATTTGTGGTCCAACTTGAAGATTGATTGCATTTGTAATATTGTACTTTAACATTAACGGAATCTGCAAATAGTCTGCTCGCAATGCTTTTTCTTTGGCTCCTTGTGCAGAATATAAAAATTCAGGTTGAAAACGTAAGTCTCCAGCAAGATGCATATCTACAAAGAATCCAAATACAGCGCCAATTCTAGTATCGTTGAAACCATCTTGAATGTCATCAAGATTTGTTGCACTGTAATTCGACAAATTGATTCCTGCTTTGAAACCGTATTTCGTTTCTACGTCGCCATCGTACGTTTCTTCTTCTACCGTTTCTGTCGTATTTTCATTTTCTGTTTCTTGAGCAAATAGTGTAAAGCTACATAGCAAAAATGAAAGTAGTAAGATTTTTTTCATCTGTTTGGTTTTATTGTTATGGTATCGAATTTTTATATTTTTTAGAACGAAAGCAAATTTAATTTCATTAATTTATGAATTGTTTCGTTATCTGAATTAAATGTAAGTATTGCATATTCAAAAACTTAAAATATTCGGTGCATTTTTATCATTTTTCGATGTTTCGAAGAATAATGTCTTTATAATACCATCTGAAAGTCCAATTTTAGGAACATATATCTTACGAGCACCACTCCATTTGCATGCAGAAAGGTAAATTTTGGTTGCCGGAATGATCACATCGGCTCTGTCAGGGTTGAGTCCTAGTTCAGAAATTCGTTCTTCATACGTTAAACTTTGCAAAAACTGATATTGCGCATTGAGATAAATGTATGATAAAGGTTCTCCAATTGGTGTCCCAGACATTTTGTACAATTTGTTGATGTTTCCTCCTGAACCAATGAGTGACAAGCGTTTTAAGTCTTTCGTATTTCGCTTAATCCATCGTTCATAGGCTTTCCAGTCGGCGTCAGTAATCATTTCATTTAGCAAACGAACCGTTCCTAGCTTGAAAGATCGTGATGTTTTCACTTTCCCATTAGAGAAAATAGTCAACTCCGTACTTCCACCTCCAACATCGACATATAGATAGTCTTTTTCTTTGGCAATGACATTGTGAAGATCTGTAGAAGCTATGATTTCCGCTTCGCGTTTTCCGTCAATGATATCGATTTTAATGTTTGCCTTTTTCTTGATACGCTCTACAACAGCAGCACCATTTTTGGCATCACGCATGGCAGAAGTTGCACACGCCATGTACATTTCCACACCATGAACATCCATGAGCAAACGGTAAGATTTCATGGCATCCGTCATACGGTTGATATTCGTTTTAGAAATTTCTCCATTGGTAAATACGTCTTGCCCCAAACGAATAGGCACGCGGACTAACGAACTTTTTTTAAATTTTGGTTCTTTGCCTTCTTCTTCAATTATATTTGCAACTAACAATCGTATAGCATTCGATCCAATATCAATGGCAGCAAATTTTCTAATCTTCAAAATGAAATTCTTTTATGTGTTAATTTGACATTTTCTGTAAATAATAGTCATACGTTGCAAATTGCGAACGTACTTTTGCAAGCTGATTGGTACGATATGCATTGTCTTGCTTTAATGAAAATACACGCGCTTTTACATTATCACTCCAACCAATATTAAAAGTATCCAACAGTTCTTTTTTGATATCTTCATCATATATTGGACACGAAACTTCAACTCTTTTGTCAATATTTCGCGTCATCCAATCGGCAGAAGATATATATACTTTTGGATCTCCGTTATTCCCAAAGATAAACATTCTTGGATGTTCTAAAAATTTGTCTACAATACTTATGGCTTCAATATTTTCACTCATTCCTTTCACGCCAGGAATTAAACAACATATTCCACGAACTATGAGCTGTATTTTTACACCTGCTCTGCTTGCATCGTATAGTTTATCAATAATTTTATAGTCCGATAAACTGTTAACTTTTATTTTTATATATGCTTCTTTACCTTCTTGTGCATTTTTGATTTCGGTATTGATCATTTTGTTAAATGCATTTCTCGTGTAATGAGGCGAAACAATTAAGTGTTTGTATTTGGCAACTTTATAGTTTGTTTCAAAGAAATCGAATACTTTCCCTACTTCTTTTAGAATGTCTTGATCTGCCGTAAATAGTGTGTAATCGGTGTAAATCTTCGCTGTAGATTCGTTTACGTTTCCAGTACTTACAAAACCATAACGTACTATTTTATTGTTTTCAAGACGTTCGATCACACAGGTTTTACTGTGAACTTTTAAACCGGGAACACCAAAGATAAGATTAATACCTTCGCTTTGTAATTGTTCTGCATATTTTATGTTTGCGGCTTCATCAAATCGTGCTTGCAATTCAATCTGAACCGTTACTTTTTTACCATTTTTTACTGCGTTTACTAATGAACTCGCTACATGCGATATTTTTGCCAAACGATATATGGTAATTTTAATGTCTTTTACTTTCGGATCTAGTGCTGCTTCTCGCAAAAAGCGAACTACGTATGAAAAGGTATGATACGGAGCAAATTGCAAGTAATCTTTTTGTGCTATTTTTTCAAAAATACTTCCTTCCATACTGAATCCTTTAATCGGCAATGGCGGATACGGTTTGTAGAGTAAATCTTTTCTTCCGAGACTTGGAAACGACATGTAATCTCTACGATTGTGATAGCGTCCACCAGGAATTAGACTGTCGATATCGTCAATTCCCATTTTTTCAATAAGGTATTCAAATGTGTCTTTTTCGATTGTTTTATCGTATACAAAACGAACTGGCGTACCACTTCGGCGACCTTTTACACTGGAAGATATTTTTTGAATAAAACTTTTTGATAAGTCGTTGTCAATGTCCAATTCTGCATCACGTGTAATTTTAATCATGTGTGCTGATAAACTTTCGTAATCAAAAATGCTAAAGATATTGGCAAGACAGTGACGAATTAAGTCATCTAAAATGATGATATATTTTTTGTCGCCTTCACTTGGAAGCACAATGAAACGATCAATTGTTTTGGGAATTTCAATTAAAGCATAGCGAATTTGTTTTACTTTTGGTTTGAAAAATCGCTTCACTTTACTGGTACTTGTATTCCGAACTTGTTCTTTGAGCACCATTCTGATTGCCAAATATGCCGCTTTGTCTTTTAAACTTGGCATTTCGTCAATGTCGTTTAAAATGATGGTTACCAACGCGGGACTTACTTTTTCTATAAAGTATTTTTCTATGTATTCGCTTTGACTTTTGGATGCTTTATTTTCATTGACGATAAAAATATTTTCCTTTTCAAGCTCATTTTGCACTTCATTTAGAATCCGTAAACTTTCCGTTTGTTGCTTGATGACGATTTCAGTGATTTGTTCTAGTAAATCTTTTGCTTTTGTTCCTCCTAAAACACTTCGTCCGCCTTTTCCTGCTTGTGCAATACGTTTTACCGTGGCATATCGCACTTTGAAAAATTCGTCAAGATTGTTTGAAAATATTCCTATAAAGCGCAATCGTTCAATTAATGGAACTGTTTTGTCTGCTGCTTCTTGCAATACACGACCGTTGAACTGCAACCAACTAATTTCTCGGTTTATGTATTTATTTTTTGATTGTTGCATAGTTATTTTAAGTCTTTTGGAAATACTTTTAGTACTGTTTTTCCGTCTCCAAGTTTTCGCCATGATGTTGTTTCAAATTGAATCATGACAAAACCACTTGTTGGCACATTGTCGAAAAATTTGTCTCCGTAGGTATTCACAACTGCTGTAATTGCGTGATTGTGTCCAAAAACCATTAAACGATCTACGGAATCATCACAAGATTTGATGGTTTCTAATAGGCTTGAACCGCCAAAATCATACATGCCTTCTTTGATCGTAATGTTTTCAAACGGATAGTCGAGCGTTCTACAAAAAATAGCGCAGGTATGCAATGCTCTGTTTGCAATACTTGAATACACTACTTCTGGCATTTCTATCTTGTCCACAATGTGTTTTGCTACTAAATGAGCGTCTTGGATTCCGCGTAATTTTAGTGGACGATCTTTGTCATCTACAGGATATTCCCAAGATGATTTGGCATGTCGGACAATGTATATCGTTTTCATTTTGTTTGTTTTATGGCGATAAACGCTCTAATTTCCATGAATAATCTTCTTGCAATTGGTACCGCATTCGATCGTGTAAACGGTTGGCTCTACCTTGCCAAAATTCTATTTCTTGTGGTTTTATGATGAATCCGCCCCAATGTGAAGGTCGTTCAATTTCTTTTCCTTCGTAAGCGGTTTCTAATGCTTTTAATTTTTCTTCTAAGACAGTTCTGGAAGCTATTACTTCACTTTGTTTGGAAACGATGGCGCCTAGCTGACTTCCGCGTGGACGCGATTCAAAATACCCATCGGAAAGGTTTTCGGCAATTTTTTCCGCTTTCCCTTTGATGATAATTTGGCGTTCCATTGCTGGCCAAAAAAATGAAAGACAGACATTAGGGTTTTCGGCGATAGCCAATCCTTTTTCACTTTCGTAATTGGTGTAGAAAATGAACCCTTCATGTGTGAATTTTTTGAGCAGTACAATTCTACTTTTCGGAAAACCATCAGTTCCCAGCGTACTTATCGTCATTGCATTTACTTCCGCTACTGTTTCGGATTTTTCTACTTCTAGAAACCAGTTTCGAAACATTTCTATTGGATTTTCAACACAATTTTCTTCCAGCAGTTCGCTTTTTTCATAGGATTTTCTGTAATCGCTTAAATCTTGTTTCATTCGTTTTTATTCACGCGTTTTAGCAACTTTTTATAGTGAATGCAATTTACAGTTTTTCATTCGTATTTTGAAGTAAAAACAATCTGATTTACATTAAGTTTTTATGAAGTAATTTTTGCAACATTTAAACATAAAAAAAGAGACAACCGAAGTTATCTCTTTTTAATCCATGATGTATGGTTTTCTTATTTTTCTTTACAATGATCAAAACAAATTGATTCCATAAAATAAATACTTAAACAAGGTAAACCTGAAGTTCCTCCTTTTACGGTTGTGTTTTTGAGGTTAGAAATTGATTTTTTGTTGAGTTCCAAGTTGTTGATTTTCTTTTTTTTCATTCTGGTTAAAATTTAATATTAGTGTTAATTATTTGGTTTTACAATTGTTTGATGTATCACAAGATCCATCCCTAGTTCTTATGTCAGAACCTCCCGTTATGTACCTTTGATTAAAGTTAGAAACTACTTTTTTGTTTAGAGCTAAACTTTTGAAATCTCTTTTTTTCATGATTTTGTTATTTATAATGCCTTTGTTATATAGGTTTTTTGCAATACCTTTCAATTGATTGTTCGATTAAAATTAGGAAGTGTTGCAGAGGAATAAAAATGTATGTAACGTAAATTGGATGATTTAAGGGGATAAAAAAAGGACAACCAAAGTCGTCCTTTTTCATGTATATTGGTGTTTCTGATATTATTGCATATCTAAAAACTCACAAATAACGCCTGTAGTTCCAATTCCACCAGTATTTCCACCAGTTCCAATTCCGCCACAACCTACAGCGGTGTTACACGCATTACAACTCACTCCAATACATGTATTGTCTAAATGGTCGTCCGTGTGATTGCCACCACAAGCGGTTCCAAAAATAGTTCCTCTGTCATCTCCACCTTTAAATTTTGAAGCATGCAAGTCAGAAATAGATGTTTTGTTGAGTCGTAAACTGTTTAAATTCTTTTTTTTCATGATTTTAAAATTTTTAATATGCCTACGTTTGTATAGGTTTTCGGCACTACCTTCCAATCAATTGTGAACCGAATGTAGAAAGGATTTTATGCGAAAAAAAACGTATGTAACGTAAATTGGATGATTTAAGTGATAAAGACAAGAATTGATTTTTGTTATCCTTTTTAGTAACTATGAAGCATGATTTTCCTTTTATTATATACCATAAAAAAAGGAGCGATAAACGCTCCTTTTTCCTTCTTCTCATTTTATTTTTAGTAACAATACTGATTTCCACATCTGGTGTATAAAGCAGTTTGTGTACACGTTGGTGTACATGAGTAATGACCACCTTTTACTGCATTTTCTTCTAATTTAGAAACTTTCTTTTTGTTAAGTGTTAACTTTAAAGTTCTTGATTTTTTCATGGTTATAGATTTTTTAAATATTGCCTACTTTTACTAAAGGATTTCGGCTTTACCTTATCAATTTTTGGTAAAATTAATACTACAACTTACGGAATAAAATAGTACTTTAAAAAAAGTAGTTCCTCAAATTAAGTAATTTAAGTCATAACTATTTTGCCGCCCAACATATATTTTGTTCATCTGGGTGATTGCTCATATTTGGATCCGTTGGTACTGTTCCGCCTTTTACTTTCAACGCCTTTTCAGATGTAAATTGAGCAATTGCAATTTTTGAAAATTGAAACTTTTTTGCTTGTCTTTTTTTCATAATACGTATTGTGTTTAGTTATTAATACATGTTCTCTTCGTGATAAATCTATCAATTAAGTCTGTCTATACAAGAATTATAAACCTTAAATCATCTAATTTAAGGTATGAAAAAATACTTTAAAGCTTATTAGCCGACTGAAGTTTTTCTATTTCTTTTATATAGTATGAAGGATTGATTCCTGTCGTTTTTTTAAAGTGTTTTGTAAACGATTCGGGGCTTTTGTATCCAACTTCTTTCGCAATGTGCTTGATGGCATATTTTCGAAATTGTTTATCCGCTTGCAATCGTTTGATCGTATAATTGATTCGCAGCGTATTGATGTATTCATAAAATGCTTTTCCTTCGTGCTCTTTTAAAATTTTGGTAAGATATGTTCCATTCGTTTTTGCTTTTTTTGCCATTTTAGACAACGAACAGCTTACTTCTAAATAGTATTCTTGCTCTTCAAGCTTTTTTAATCTTTTGATAATTTCATGAACTTTTGCATCGTTGATGATAATTTTATTTGTATTCGTTTTTGGCGTTGATTTTTCTTGCACTTCTGATTCTTTTTGAAGTTTTATTAAGGCTTCAAACTTCATTTTATCGCGCTTTGCTTTCTTCTTGTAATAGAAAAAACAACCTAATACTGCTACTAAAAGTGCAAAAATGATATAGAGTAGTTTTTGTTGAAATTTTTCTTTTTGCTTTAGAATATCAGCCAACTCTTTGTTCTGACTTTTGTATAATGTTGCTTTTACTTTGTTGTTGTTGTCATTGATTTCTATGCTTAGCTTTTTTTGATTGGATTTTACAAGTTCTATAAGCTTCTCATCTTTTTTTAGTTTTTGATAGCATTCGGCTAGTAAGTTATAAGTGTCTACTAATTCTTGCGGTTCAAATTTTGAATTTTTTATTTCATCAGAACCATCAATAATCACAATTACTTGTTCAAATTGTTCACTTGCCAATTCGTATTTTCCCAATCCATAGTAGCATTTTCCTATGTAAAATAAGGATTCCGCAGAACGTTCATCATTTTTTATTGCTTTTGTATAGTTTGTTACTTTATACAGATTTTTGAGCGCTTCTTTGTATTCTTTTTTTTGTGTGTAGGCAATTCCGATATCATGATAAAAGTAGCTTTCTAACATTTTATCGTTGAGTTCTTTTGATATTTTCAGTCCTTTTCTACTGTAGTATAATGCGGAATCTGGCTTGTTGAGTGTTAGCAATGTTCCGCCAATTCCCATAAATATTCGCAGCTTATTTGCTTCAGAAACCTCAAAATCGTTGGCTTGTGCATACATTTCTTTGTAAATATTTAGCGCTTCTTGTTTGTCTCCAATGTTTCGCATCACTTTGGCAGTATTTACTTGTGCAATGCATTTCCAGTTTCCATATCCGTGTGTAGTTGCTATTTTGTTTGCCTTTTGATAAAAATCTAATGCTTCAGAATTTTTCCAAGTGAGTACGTATGCATTTCCAATACCAATGTTGTAGCGGCATTTCATTTCGGTATAGCTATCTTTTTCTAACAGTGGAAGTTGTCTTTTTAGTAAGTCAATAGCTTTATCATAATCGCCCAAATGTGTCATGACAACGCCTTTTTGCAAATATCCTTCTAGTAATTGAAACGTATCTTTTGCTTTTCTGGCTGAAAAAATCAATTCATCACTAAATGCTAAGGCTTTTGGAAGATCGGTTTTTTTGTATTCTTTAATCAGTGCGAGTAATTGCTCCGATGTTTTGTTAGAACTTTGTTGATGTTCGGAAGTGGTTTTTTGGGTACATTGACATAAACTAAAAAGCATTACTATTCCGATAGTAATTCTTAGAATTCTATAGATATTCATATGTAAAGCTGTATTTTTTTAATTAAACTCAAACACTTTTCCATCGTCTGCCAAGACCACATTTTCAAATACGGTTTCAGCTTCTTCTTTAAATTCTTGAATACTGTCATAACGTGTTGAGAAATGTCCTAAAACGAGTTGGCCAACATTGGCGTCTTTGGCAATCATTGCCGCTTGTTTTGCGGTTGTATGCTTGGTTTTTAAGGCTAAATGATCGTGTTTGTCTAAAAATGTAGCTTCGTGATATAAAACATCTACTTCTTTAATTTGATCAATTATTTGGGGAAAATATACAGTATCACTACAAAAAGCGTACCCTTTCGATTTTGGAGGATCGAACGTTAATTTTTCATTTGGAATGACTTCGCCAGAATCTAACGTAATGTCTCTACCATTTTTTATGTTTTGATAGTAACAGCGTTCTATTTCATAATTTAAAACTGCATTGATATTGAGTTTGCGTTCTTTCTCTTTTTCTTTGAATAGAAAACCATTGGCATATACACGATGATTTAGCGGAATGGTTGTGACCGTTACTTTGTCATCTTCAAATAGCACTTCGGGTTGATCACTTTCCAATTCGTGAAAACACAGTGTGTAACTCGTCCAAGATTTGGTTAGTTTTAATTGTAGTAAGGTTAGCTCTTTTAATCCTTTTGGACCGTAAATGTGTAGATCTGCACTTCTACCCAAGAGCATAAACGTGGAGATCAGTCCGATAAGTCCATAGAAATGATCTCCATGTAAGTGTGAAATAAATATGTGTTTGATGCGTGCAAATTTTACTTTGCTACGGCGTAATTGCACTTGTGTTCCTTCGCCACAATCAATGAGAAAGATATGATTGCGAATTTCGAGCACTTGTGCTGTTGGATTTGTATGTTTTGTTGGTGTTGCGGCATAACAGCCAAGTATTGTTAATTTCACACGTTTATATTTTATTTCGTAACAAAAATATAATTATAAAATTAAGAATATGTGTAATTACTTCGATCTCTCAGTAAAAGTTTCAAAAATTTGATCTTCATCATCTATTTTTAACATTTACTATGTAGATTTCGTTAGTGTTTTCTGTAAACTTTAGAAGCCTAAATCGCGTTCTATTTCTTCCATTTCAATGACATCAAAAGCTTCTTTTAATGTTGGTACAGTCATGATGGCATCTGGCAATTCGTCCGTACTTATTTTATTCGTTACAATCACAAATGAATGTTTGGCAGCTCTGTGTGTTTTTGAGATTTGCAAAAATTCTACCAAGTCGCTTTTTTTCAAATTTTCAAACGAGAAAAGATTGACAATAATATTATCATGCTTAATTTCATCGTAACGCGCATTGATTTTTTTTACAAGTTCTATCGTATTTGCAGATTCTTGTGTGATGATCAGAATATTTTCTTGTTTGTCTAAAATCATAGGTTAAAAGTTTAGAGGGTTTTTGCTGTATTTTTAGGTTATACTAACCAATTTACAAAATTTACAGCATACCTTTTACATCAAAAACAGCTTTAACGCTATTTTAGTCAATAATCGAAATTTAAAATGCTCCAAATTTTGCTTCGTGACTTATATGTGAATTCTATAAATTTACTTCACAAACGAGTTGTCAGGCAATTAACGCTACAATTTTAGGAATGCTTTTTTCTAGTTTTTTATTTTTGAAGCTAGTAAGTATATGACAGCCATTCGTACGGCAACTCCATTTTCAACCTGATTTAAGATGATTGATTGTTTGGAATCTGCTACATCACTCGTAATTTCCACACCTCGGTTAATTGGTCCTGGATGCATGATTACAATTTCTTTGTCTAATGAATCAAGTAAGTTTTTTGTGACTCCATATTGCTGTGCATATTCGCGCGTAGACGGAAAATAACTAATGTCCATACGTTCGTTTTGCACACGAAGCATGTTGGCTACATCGCACCATTCTAATGCTTTTCGTAAGTTGGTTTCAACTTGTACGCCTAAACTTTCAATGTATTTTGGCAAGAGTGTTTTGGGACCACAAACTTTTACATTTGCGCCTTGTAGTTTTAGTGCAAATATGTTTGATAAGGCAACTCTACTGTGTAATATATCGCCAACAATCACGACATTTTTTCCAGCTACATCGCCTAGTTTTTCACGAATAGAATACGAATCTAACAATGCTTGTGTAGGATGTTCATGTGCGCCATCTCCAGCATTTACAATACTTGCGCTAACATTTTTAGACAAAAATACGCCCGCACCAGGATTTGGATGTCGCATGACTACCATATCGACTTTCATGGAAAGAATATTGTTTACGGTATCGATGAGTGTTTCTCCTTTTTTCACAGAAGATTGCGAAGCTGAGAAGTTAATGACATCTGCTGACAAACGTTTTTCGGCTAGTTCAAACGACAATTTTGTACGTGTACTGTTTTCAAAAAATAGGTTTGCAATGGTAATATCGCGTAAAGAAGGTACTTTTTTTATAGGACGATTGATCACTTCTTTAAATTGATCCGCCGTTTCAAAAATGAGTTGTATATCTTCTTCTTTGAGATATTTGATTCCAAGCAAGTGGTTTACACTTAATTCACTCATTTCTAATTGTCTTTTTCGTGATTAATAAGATATATCATGTCTTCGCCATCATTTTCCAACCAGTTTACTTTTACTTTTTCTTTGTTGATGGCATCTACTTGTCGACCTCTGTAATTTGGTTGAATTGGCAAGTGACGACTAAAGCGTCTGTCGATTAATACTAATAATTCTATTTCATCTGGACGTCCGAACGATTGAATTGCCGTTAATGCTGCGCGAATACTTCTTCCGGTGTACAATACATCATCGATAAAAACGACTTTTTTATTTTCAACCACAAAGTTGATGTTCGTTTTGTTTGCTTCAAGTATTTTTTCGCTGCGGCGGAAATCGTCTCGGTAAAAAGTGATATCGAGATAGCCTAATTCTATATTTTTTACATCATATTCATCACGTAAAATACGTGCCAAACGTTCTGCTAGATAAATTCCTCTAGGTTGAATTCCGATCAATACAGTATTTGAAAAATCAAGATGATTTTCGATCAGCTGGCATGCCAATCGATGTAGAATAATTCCGATCTCTTTTGAGTTCAATAAGATTTTTTGACTCATAGTTTTACTCCAAATGGTCTTTGGAAGACAAAAGTACAGATTTATTTTGAACAGTAGTTGAAACTTGTACTACTTTTTACAAGTTATACCATTCTATAGCTTTTTGTTTTAATGGATTTTTACTCCAGTCAGACCATTCATTCGTATATGGATCGTATCCACATTTTAAGGGTTTTGAATAATTGTCTTCAGGATTTTCTCTATACGCTCTGCAATCGGTACAGATGTATCTGAATTCACAGTCCTTACAGATTTCTATTTGATCTTTTGTAATATTCCAGTATTTTTTGAAATCTTTTTGGTGCAACGCTTCTTCTAACGTTGTGTTTTCAATGTTTCCATAACTTTCAGACATTGACGGACAGTTTTTAATGTTGCCTTGTGTGTCGATTGAGATTTTTCGGTTTAGGCAGGAATTGTGTTGCAAACTTTCTGTATAAGCTTTTATGTTTGGTACAAAATATTCTTGTGAAATTACTCCGCAGTGTGAAGCCGATTTAATATTCTTGGTTACACATTTAATATATTTTGTATGATTCTCTTTTAATGGAATGATAACATCTTCTTTTGTATGATTATAAATCAAGAAAGAACTAATTCTAGGTTGTTCTCGAAATAATTCTACAAGTTTTATGACGCTAAACTCTTTTGTAAAAGAAACCACAAAATTTATTGAAGATACAATAGATTCTGTTTCGTTTAAATAATCTAATAATTTGATAATTATACTGAACTTTATTACATTAAAAAATCGAATTTGTACATGTTTACAGTTCAAATCATCTAATTGTGAAAGTACTTTTATAACATCATATTCTAAATCTGAATTTATATCAATAATTGCATTAGTTATTTTTGAAGCCTCAAACCATTCTATATTCAGTTTGGGATAAAATTCTGGCGTATTTGTAAAAAAAGCATACTCATGTTCTACTAAGAAGTTGAGATATTCATCAACAACCTCATAATCCGATTCATTGTATTGTGCTTTTATTTCTTCATTTGTTTTCCCTTCATACTGTTCGATAAGGTTTTGTAAATCATTTGGAATAAGTTTCACTTCATTACGTTGCAAGTCACAAATAGTACTTCTATTTGCGCCCTTAACAATAATACAATTACTATGCATGTTAAAAATTGGGGCTGTACTCATAAAAAGTTCTTATAATTTGGAGATTGGTCGATAAAAAATATCGCTTGTATTTTGTGTACTTTGATATTTCTTTATTGAGATTAACTTCGTAGTATGTTTTTGAAGTATTTTTTGTGTAACTGTTGCATTTTGAATGGTTAATGGAACATTTTTAAGCAAATCATTTTTCATAAGCTAATTCTTCAGCAATATATTTTTCAATATAATAATTGCAATATTTTGAAAGCCAATCAATTTGTCCTTGTGGGTTTACTTCTAGGAATACAAATTCATTTTTTTTAGTTAAAATTAGATCGATCGAACCTGTATCTAAGTTAGAAATATTCATAAATTTAAGAAGCTGCTTTTCTACGTTTTCGGGGAACTTAAATGGTGAAACCCTATTTGGTTTTTCAATATTGTAATTTCTGTAATCAATTTTTGTTTGTGTATCATTTTGAGAAAAGATTGCCATTGAAAACATCTTCTTTTTAAAGATAAAAACTCTAATTTCAACTTTTTTAGCTATTAGTTCTTGAACATAACAAGGTGCAAAATAAGTATCAAGATGATCAAGCATTGTTTCTGTTACTTCAAAAGTGCCAATAGACGTATATTTTGTATTTTCATCACTAATGTTCACGGAATATCTTAAGTCTTTAGAAATAATTGGTTTATTTTTTTGATAGAAATTGACTAATTCTTCTTTATAATTCGTGACGATTGTTCGAGGGATTTTTAATCCTACTTTTTTAGCACTTACTAAATGAGCAATTTTGTAATTTTCAACTTCTTTTATATATGAACCTGTATATGAATTACGGCTTTTGAAATGGAATTCTACTGATTTAACAAGACTATCTTCTTCACGCTTTAAGTAATTGTAAAAAGGTGTTTTCAATAGTTCTTCTTTTGGTAGTGTATTTATTTTTCCGCGCCTATTCCAAATTTTCTCATTTGCAGAAATTTTTTGTTTGTTGATGCATACTGAATCATCTTCATCGCTTATTTCAAAAGATAATCGAGCGCATAGATTACTATTGATTCTACGAACATCTGTATTGTTTTTCAAACACCAATCTATCACTTTATTAGTTGTAGTATCTCTGTTTTCAGAAATTATAATTGCCATATTCCTAAAATAAAAAGATTAATAATTTACCGATCCATCTTCGTTTACGGACGGCATCATTCCATTTCTTCCATCTAAATGCCAAAAAATATAGGCTTTTTCATATTCTGAAATTCGTTTTGCTTTATACTCTTTATCAATTAGCGTACGTATTTCGTCAAAGTACTCACGTGCAGAATGAACAAAAATAAAGTAAGCTTTCGCTTTATAAACACCTAAACGTTCTTTACTTGGAAAACCGTATTGTTTCGTTAATGTTATTAACTTATTAGTATTTACTTCATCAATTGGCGGCATTGCGTTCCATATACTATCGCTTTTAGACTTATACGATACATATTCTTCTTTTAGTAATTCCTTCTTACCTCTTGTTGACAAAAACGAACCATATGTTTTTTGATCTACTCCATAAGAAATGTCTAATTCCAATAGTTTTTTTCTAATACCTTGATCTCTTTCATACATTTCATCCACTTCTTTTATAATATATTCTATATCAGACGCACTTAAATCGTATTTACTTTTACAAGAAAATATAAATACCATAATCAGCGATAATATAGTAAGTTTACTAATCTTCATTATTAATTGATTTGATGTTAAGTATCATTAGTAGCTAATTATAATCCATTTTACATTATAAATTAATAATGTAAAATGGATTTATTAAAAATTTTAAGTATCTGGACAAGATTCGATACATTGTGTATCATGACAAATAGTTCCACTTTCCCCTGGATTTCTATGCCCATCTCCATTTAGATCATTAAAGGTATCGTGAACATGTGTAACACAAGTAGCAGTTTCATTTTCTCTCCAATAAGAAGTTTCTATTCCTCCACCATATACTTTAGCTAAATTTACTCGACTTAACTCTTTATTTTCTTTTGAAAATTTATTTATACTTTTCATAATTCTATAATTTTGATATTTAACATTCTATTTCTTCACAACTAGTCCCTTGTTCAGTTCCTTGGTTCCAAATACCATCGCCATTACAGTCTTCAAACTCATCAGTGTAGGTATGCATGCACCCATCAGTTCCTTTATATTTTCTACTTGAAAGAGTAGTTTCTCCTCCCATGATCTGAGATAATATATTATCGTCTAGTTGATGATTTTCCTTTTCAAATTCATGTATTCTTTTCATATTTCTAAATTAATAAAATTATACCTACTCTTATTTATAAGCTTTTCGGCTTCCGCTTCATTGATTGCAATCAATTGAAATGTATACATCGCATTTACTAAAACGTAAATACCTTACCAAATAAAAGAAAAAGATTACACATTTACAAATTTACCTACATTAAAATACACCTTATTAGATACATTTTTAAAGGTGTTGTTAAAAAATAGTATCTATCTGTTATTTGTAAGTATGACAGACTTAGAAAATTATATAGAAAAAAATCTTGAAAATCTGGGAAATCGTTTGAAAGATTTACGAAAGCAAAAAGGGTATAGAAATTATGAACAATTTGCTTTTGAAAATAATATTTCAAGAGCGCAATACGGTAGATATGAAAACGGACAGGATTTACGTTTTAGTTCGCTTTTAAAAGTATTGAAAGCTTTGGATGTAAGTTTAGAAGACTTTTTCAAAGAAGGCTTTGAGGCAGCAGATACAGCTAATGATATAGATTAGTTTTCTATTCGGACTATTCCTAAAAAAACATAAAAAAAGCCGTTTCAAAATTGAAACGGCTTCTTCATATGTGATAAAATGTCAGGAATTATTTTCCGTTTTCCATTTTTTCTTTTAATGCTTGTAATGCATTTAAATCTCCAAGCGTAGTTTTGTCAGCGCTAGCTGATTTCTTAGCTGCTGCTTGAACATTCTTTTGCTCTTCTTCTCTGAAAATTGCAGTATGAGAAGCGACAACTCTTTTGAATTCTTTGTTGAACTCAATGACTCTGAACTCAGCTGTATCACCTTTCTTCAATTTCTTTCCGTCTTCTTTTTCTAAGTGACGAGAAGGAATGAAAGCTACTACATCTTCGTTTAAAGCTACTGTTGCACCTTTATCATTTGTATCTGTAATTTCAGCAGTATGCGTAGTACCTACACCGTATGTACCTTCATACTTATCCCAAGGATTTTCAGTAGTTTGTTTGTGACCTAAACTTAATTTACGTCCATCTACGTCTAATTCTAAAACAAGTACTTCTAATTTGTCACCAACAGTAACAAACTCAGATGGATGCTTCACTTTCTTAGTCCAAGATAAATCAGAGATGTAAATTAATCCATCAATACCTTCTTCTAATTCTACGAATACACCAAAGTTAGTGAAGTTACGTACAGTTCCTGTGTGTTTAGAACCTACAGGATATTTTGTAGTAATATCAGTCCATGGATCTGGCGTCATTTGCTTGATACCAAGAGACATTTTACGATCTTCTCTGTCTAATGTTAAGATTTTCGCTTCTACTTCATCTCCAACTTTTACGAAATCTTGAGCCGAACGTAAGTGTGTAGACCAAGACATTTCAGATACGTGAATTAATCCTTCAACACCTTCTGCTACTTCAATAAATGCACCGTAATCAGCAATAACAACTACTTTTCCTTTTACTTGATCTCCGATTTTTAATTCCGAATCTAAAGCTTCCCAAGGATGCGCGCTTAATTGCTTTAATCCTAATTGGATTCTTGATTTGTTATCATCAAAGTCAAGGATTACAACATTTAATTTCTGGTCTAATTCAACAACCTCATTTGGATGGTTGATACGTGACCAAGAAAGATCTGTAATGTGAATTAATCCGTCAACTCCACCAAGATCAATAAATACACCGTAAGAAGTAATGTTTTTCACAACTCCTTCTAGTACTTGACCTTTTTCTAATTGACCAATGATTTCTTTCTTCTGCTCTTCGATATCTGCTTCGATAAGCGCTTTATGAGAAACAACCACATTTTTGAATTCATGGTTAATTTTAACCACTTTGAATTCCATTGTTTTGTTAACATACTGATCGTAATCTCTAATTGGCTTCACGTCAATTTGAGATCCTGGTAAGAACGCTTCAATTCCGAATACGTCTACAATCATACCACCTTTAGTTCTACATTTTACAAAACCATTAACGATTTCACCATTGTCATGCGCAGAGTTTACTCTTTCCCATGCTTTGATTGTTCTCGCTTTTCTGTGAGATAATACCAATTGTCCTGTTCTGTCTTCACGAACGTCAATTAATACTTCTACTTTGTCTCCTACTTTTAATTCTGGGTTGTAACGAAATTCGTTTAAAGAAATTACACCTTCAGATTTTGCATTGATATCAATGATCGCTTCTCTGTCAGTCATTCTTACAACAGTTCCATCTACTACAGCATCATCATCTGTATCAACGAAATTGTCCGCTACTAATTTTTCAAATTCTTCTAGCTTTTCGTCTTCAACTTGATCAATTCCTTCTTCGTAATTGTGCCAGTTAAAATTTGCTAAAAATTCTTCAGGGTTTTTAACGTCCTGAACGTCTGTGTTTGTGTTTTCTTCAGCCATTGCTGATGTAAAATTTGTATACTACTTATTTAGAGAATGATTGCATGTAAAAGCAGTAGATTGTTATATTTTTATAAAAAATGTTTTTCCCTTTTCAATTCTCTGTCATGCTAAAAAGGAGTGCAAAATTACTATTATTATTTTGATTTACAAACTAATACTGTATAAATAGCGTTGCTTTTGCCCGATTTGACTGTGAAATACGGTTTTTATCGAAAATGTATATTATAGGAGACACAACACTTTAAATTTATTTTTTTAAACTATCTTTATAATGTTTAATTATTAAAATAAAGAATAATGAGTGTAAAAATGAAATATCAAGGAGTTCTTGACCTTGGTGAGACTTTAGGAATCCAAAATGGAAATGTTGAAGAAGTTAATGGAGTATTAAAAGTTTCTGGTGTTGCAGGTACGCCACACGAAAAGAATTTAATTTGGGACAAAATCAAAGAAGTTGGTGGAGAGTTACCTTCTGATATTGAAGCAGATATTACTATTGCAGATGAGTCAGTTTACCATCGTCATACTGTAGAAAGTGGAGACACGTTAGGCAAGATCGCAAAGCAATATTATGGAAAAGCAGGAAAGTATACTGCTATTTTTGAAGCGAACACGGATATTTTAAAGAATCCAGATGTTATTCATCCAGGACAAGAGTTGGTTATTCCAAACTTATAAAATACACATTGCTAGATATAAAAAAGCTTCCTATTGGGAAGCTTTTTGTGTTTTATAATTTATCGAAGGTAACTTTTGTTTCAAATGACCAAGATTTTCCTGCGTCCAAATTAATATATTGAAGGTGTCTGTAATACTTTCCATAGTATTTATCGTCCCATATTTGTTGGGTAGCATAATCATTGTATAATTCAAACATGCTTTCAATATGCACAGATAGTTTATTTTGATCATTCCACATGAATAATTTATCGCAAAAACCTTCCAGTTTTCTATTGCCATCTCTATTAAAGTCAATCGCATTTTCATAATTAGCGACTTGTCCTTTTCCTGCTACATCAATACTCACTGAAACTATAGAACCAAAACAAACTTCTAACGGCAGGTTTTCGATAGCCGTGATTGTATTTTTCGTAAAGTATCCACTATCCAAGATTTCTGTTATTTTATTATGTACAGCATCTTTTGTACGTATATCATCATTGCGGTACATGATACTATTTTGTCGATATGCAAATCTTTCACAAGCTCTCATTTTAAATCCGGTCGTGATATCATTTATTAAAACATCGTCTATAAAAAAGCTTACGTCTGTAAATTTTTCGCGTCCATGATATCCGCCTGTAAAATCTGAAGCTCCCGATCTTTTGTATGCAAACTCAGATTCTCCGAGATATAACAGTTTGGCGCCAGTTGACGACATTTTTTTACCGTTATAGATAAATTCTTTGCTCTGTATAATTCTATATTGATCTGAATATATATGATTTGATAAATTCCGTTCGCGAGCAATGGTAAAACCCCAATAATAGTTGGGTTGTGTACGACTTTGAGTATAGACTGTAAAACGATGATTCCTTTTGTGACCTTTAGGATCAAATGTTACATAACATTTTTTAAATTCTTCAGCACGATTTGCTTGAAAACTATTCGTTTCATTGGCATTAGTGTTGCCGTCTTTGTTATTTTCTTTTAGAGATAAAAATACAAGGAATGTGATAAAAATTGAGATTACTAGTAGGAATATCCATTTGGAAGTTTTCATATGTATGAGCGCACTAACATGATTTCTTTTTCCTTGTCAAGATATAAAAAGAATGACGAAAAGAAGTTGTTTCTAGTATTTTTGTGGTAGAAAATTTATGCTTCGATGGTTCGTTTTGCCAAATTCATAATTCGGTCAAATTGCTCTTTCAGTCCCATGTCACTATTATCAAATGCAATGGCATCTTCAGCTTGTCGCAATGGAGAATCTTCTCGGTGTGAATCTATATAATCTCTGTTTTGCACATTTCGCAATACATCTTCATATTTTACATCATCACCTTTGTCAATAAGTTCTTTATACCGACGAATGGCTCTTTTTTCTGGAGATGCTGTCATAAATAGTTTTAATTCTGCATCTGGAAACACTACGGTTCCAATATCTCTTCCATCCATTACAATACCTTTATCAGCGCCCATTTTTTGCTGTTGCTTTACCAATTGGTATCGAACTTCTGGCACAGCAGCAACTTTGCTGACATAGTTGGAAACGTTTAAGGTGCGTATTTCTTTTTCAACATTTTCTCCGTTTAAGTACATTTCGGCAAAACCGACCTGTTCGTTATATTTGAATTGCAATGTTATTTGATCAAGATTTGCTATCAAATCATTAATAGAAAAGTTTTCCTCGTCAATATATCCTTTACGAAGTGCAAATAAAGTTACTGCCCGATACATAGCGCCTGTATCCACATAAATGTATTCTAAAGCATTGGCAAGTTGTTTTGCAATGGTACTTTTTCCTGTAGATGAAAAGCCGTCAATGGCTATGGTAATTTTTTTCATGATGCGTGCGCTTTGTAAATGCTTTACAGCCTCATTGTATTATTGAAGATTTACGGTAACACCAAACATACTTGTGTTGGCAGCAACCGAATATCTTGCGTAGGTATAATCAAATTTTAGCTTATTGATTTTTAGTCCGAAACCTGCGGTAATTCCTGAAAAATTACGTTGATCAACAATTTTTAATTCTTCGCCTCTTCTAAAGTTGTATCCCAAACGAATATTAAATCCTTTGTCTGGAAATAATTCCATTCCGACAATTGTATGACGAATTAAGTTTTTCAGAAAGGTAACTTTTTCTTCAGTTACGCCACCTTCTATAGATTGCTCTGCTCGGTTTGGATTGGCAAAGGCAATATTCCATTGTTGTAAATTTTCGAATGTAAGATGCCAACGAATTGGAACATGCTCTAATTTTTGAGAAATTCCTAAGATTAATTCAAAAGGCAATTGCTCTTGTACACCTGCATAGGTGGTAAACTGAACACCTAAGTTTCGTGCGGCCAATGCGATATTTAGTTCAAGTTCTTCATTAATATACATAATTCCCAAATCTAAAGCGCCGCCAAACGAGTTATATTGCTCTAACTTTGAGTTGATAAATTTTGCATTGGCTCCAATATGAATGTCTGTCCAAGGAATGTTGTATGCATAGCCCATTGATAAGGCAATTTCATTTCCTGTAAACGAACCTGTTTCGTTCCCTTGTTCGTCATATCCATCAAATTGTCCGTAACTTACATAGGTAACTCCAGCATGAAACGTTTGTACTCTTCTATCCCAAGTATATGCATATGAAGCTGATCCATAATTTACATCGCCTAAATAGTTGACATAATTTAAAGAGAGATGGTTGTCCATTCTGTAATTAATACTTGCAGGATTGAATAATGCTTGTGTAACGTCTTTATCGTAATTGGTAATTACTTTTCCTCCAAGTGCTGCTTGCCGAGGAGATGAAATTAAGTTTAAAAACTGGTACGTGTACCTTCCACCTATCTGGGCAGAGGCTAATGTAGTTATAAACAAAAAAAAATAAAATAGGGTCTTTTTCTGCATGGGTGCAAAGTAACTAAAATCTTTATTCAAAACGTTTAGATATGATAAATATTTTACGGTTTTGTATAAAAATAATAGATATTTCATTTTTATCTTTTTTTCAACCAAATGAATCCTGTTTTCTTCTCTTACACTACAAAAACGCTGACTTTTCTCACATGAATACTAGATGATATTTTATAAAACCTCACATAGTTTCCTTGTTTTAACCTGCAATTTGGTCTTACATTGAATAAGAGTTAACTCAATAATGGAGGATTCAGAAAAGCCATTTAAAACATTAGAGTATGTATAAACCAAAATTAAACCTATTATGAAAAAAAAGTTTTTTTTACACAAAACTGTTGATGCTTTGACTGAAAAGCAAATTAACGATTTAAACAGTGTTTTCGGAGGCTTATCACAAGGAGCAAGCGATACTGCTGTAGGACTTCCTTACGACGATGATATTCACATCCCAACTGGTGGTGGCGGACCAAGATGTCCTTACGGATATTACTGGAATCACTACTACGGACGTTGTTTTAAAGAAGGAGATTATCCACATGATGTAGCTGTAGCTTCTCCACATGAGCCAATGCACGTATAATTTAATGCTTTACATTTTATAATTGCAGTTGTTCAACAATTTTCAATAGGCAACTATTGTTTAGTTAACACGTTGGACAGCTGCTCTTCATCACATGTTTCAATTTTAAAAATTTTTCCTATGAATTTCAATCGATTAGTATTAAAAGTTGCCAGCAGATGCAATCTCAATTGTTCATACTGCTTCATGTACAATTTGGGCGATTCTTCCTTTAGGAATCAGCCAAAGTTTATGAAAGAGCACATGATTCCTGAAATTATTACACGTGTTGCCAATTATTTAGCCGAATATCCACAGGAAATTTTCACATTTACGTTTCACGGTGGCGAACCGCTATTAATCGATAAATCGTTTTTTGGAAAGTTTATCACACAAGCAGAAGTTTTAAAAGAACAATTTCCCGATATTACTTTTGAATACAACATTCAAACTAACGGTGTTTTGATCGATGTTGAATGGGCAGAAGTATTGCGGAAATGGAAAATTTTTCCAGGTGTAAGTTTAGATGGTACAAAAAAAGCACACGATATGTATCGCAAAGATCATAAAGAAAATGGAAGCTATGATGATGTGATTAAAGGATTGAAATTACTGAAATATCGACTGGGTTTTGTATCCGTAATTAGTGTGATGAATATTGATGAAACTGCCAAAACTACTTACGATCATTTGACAAGTTTATCTTCCGATTATGTAAATTTTCTGTTGCCAGATTACACACACGATAGTTTTCCATACGAACCAAAAGCCATGGGAAATTGGCTGATTGAGTTATACGATTTATGGATTGCTGATGCAAATAGACCTATTATTCCATTTTTCAATGGATTAACGAATGCCGTATTGGGTTCAGCTAAAAAAGGACGACATGAAGCGCATGCACTTGTGATAGAAACCAATGGAGATATTGAAGCTATAGATTCGTTAAAAGGTTGTGGAGAAAGCTTTACTAAAACCAATATGAATGTCAACACTCACGATTTTAAAGATATTATAAAGCTTCCGCTAGGGAAATTATATTTTGAAGACAGCACAGAAAAACTTTGTGCACAATGTGTAGAATGTCCTGTCGTTGCTATTTGTAAAGGTGGACGATTGGTACATCGATATAAAAAAGAAAACGGATTCAACAATCCGTCAATATATTGTGAAGATATGATTCTAATTATTTCGCACATTCAAAATAAAATGATGGAATTGGTTCCAAGTATGTACGATGACAGCATTTCTAAGATGGATGCTACCGAAATTATTGAGTATATAAATACGCTTGATCTAGGTGCGATGAAAGAAACTTACAAAGAAGATTTAGAGTTTTTTAGTGTCGTGTAATAAAAAAACTTGAAGCTGAAATTGAATTCGAAATCAACCTCAACTTCAAGTTATATAGTATTAAAGTACTTTGTGATTCTTTACGTTTTCTTTGGTAATCGCGTGTTTAATTACTTCACTCATTTCAGTGACATAATGAAACGTTAAGCCTTTTAAGTACGATTGTTTTATTTCTAAAATATCGCGTTCATTTTGCTTACACATGATGATTTCTTTAATTCCTGCACGTTTTGCGGCTAAGATTTTCTCTTTAATTCCACCAACAGGCAACACTTTTCCACGCAACGTGATTTCTCCCGTCATGGCAATATCTTTCTTTACTTTTTTCTGCATAAATAAAGAAACCAACGATGTTAGCATGGTAATTCCTGCACTTGGTCCATCTTTTGGAGTGGCACCTTCTGGAACGTGAATATGTACATTGTACTTTTGAAATACTTCAGCATCAACTCCTAAAATTTCTGCATTCGATTTGATATATTCCATAGCAATAGTAGCCGATTCTTTCATCACTTTTCCTAAATTTCCAGTGATGGATAAGTTTCCTTTTCCTTTGGAAAGTGTCGATTCAATAAATAAAATATCGCCTCCAACACTTGTCCAAGCCAATCCTGTAACTACACCCGCGACATCATTATTTTCGTACTTACTGCGCTCCATTCGTGCTGGCCCTAATACGTCTACAATGATATCATTGGTAATTTTCTTCTCATATTTATCATCCATGGCAATGGATTTTGCAGCATAACGTACCATTTTGGCAATTTGCTTTTCCAATCCACGCACACCACTTTCACGCGTGTAGCCTTCAACTATTTTTTCAAGTTGCTTCTTCCCTATTTTTAAATCTTTATCGGTAAGTCCATGTTCTTTCAATTGCTTTCCAAGCAGATGTTTTCCACCAATTTCAACTTTTTCTTCCGTCGTATATCCTGTTACGTTGATGATTTCCATACGATCACGCAATGCTGGCTGAATGGTACTCAAACTATTTGCCGTTGCAATAAACATCACTTTCGATAAATCGTATCCCATTTCTAGGAAATTATCATAGAATTCTGTGTTTTGCTCAGGATCTAACACTTCTAACATTGCTGAGGAAGGATCACCATTGTGACTGCTTGATAGTTTATCAATTTCATCCAACACAAATACAGGATTTGAAGTTCCAGCCTTTTTCAAGCTTTGAATTATTCGTCCTGGCATGGCTCCGATATAGGTTTTACGGTGTCCGCGAATTTCTGCTTCATCACGCAATCCACCTAATGAAATACGCACATATTCTCTTCCTAAAGCTTCTGCAATCGATTTCCCCAACGATGTTTTTCCAACACCTGGAGGACCGTATAAACATAAAATTGGCGATTTCATATCGTTACGCAGCTTCAACACCGCTAAGTATTCTATGATCCGTTTTTTTACATCTTCCAAACCAGAATGATCTCTATCGAGAATGGTTTGTGCCTTTTTTAAGTCAAACTTATCTGTGCTAAATTCATTCCAAGGTAAATCTAAAAACAGCTCTAAATAATTACGTTGAATAGAATATTCTGCCACTTGCGGATTCATTCGCTTCATTTTTGCGAGTTCCTTTTCAAAGTGTTTTTTGACTTTTACGTCCCACTTTTTCTTTTTTCCGCGCATGCGCATTTCTTCTACTTCTTGCTCATACGAAACGCCGCCACCCAATTCTTCTTGAATGGTTTTCATTTGCTGATGCAAGAAATATTCACGCTGTTGCTGATCTAAATCGTTGCGAACTTTTGACTGAATGTCGTTTTTCAGTTCCAATTGTTGCATTTCCAAATTCATAAATTTCAACGTCGCTAATGCACGTGTTTTCAAGTCTGGAATGGCTAACAATTCTTGTTTGTCTTTCACACTCAAATTCATATTTGAAGAGATGAAGTTGATTAGGAACGACGAACTTTCAATATTTTTTATGGCAAATGAAGCTTCCGAAGGAATATTTGGGCTTTCTTTTATAATTTGCAATGCCAAATCTTTGATGGAATCTAAAATAGCTCGAAACTCTTCATCTGTAGCTTCAGGTCGTGTTTCAGGCACTTCTTTTACGGTTGCTTCCATGTATGGATCTTCTTGCAACATGCTATCAATTTCAAAGCGTTTCTTACCTTGAATGATAATCGTAGTATTTCCATCTGGCATTTGAAGCACACGCAAAATTCGGGCAACCGTACCTAAAGTATTGATATCTTCAAGCGTAGGATTTTCAACAGCTTCATCCTTTTGAGAAACGACACCAATAACTTTTCCTCCATTATTAGCATTTTTTATCAACTGAATCGATTTGTCTCTTCCAGCCGTAATAGGAATCACAACACCAGGAAACAATACTGTATTTCGCAATGGAAGTATTGGCAACGTTGCTGGCAATACTTCTCTATTTATTTCTTCTTCATCTTCAGGAGTCATCAACGGAATTAACTCCGCATCTTCGTCAATTGATTGAAATGACAAACTGTCCATATTTAAAAACTTTGTTTTACTCATATTTCGTTTCTAGGTCATTCTGTCATAGTCAACAGAATAAATATCTATATTTCTTTTTCTCTACGTTGTACAAAACACTATAAATCAACAGTAAGTCACTGTTTAGCACGTGTTCTGTACTTGTTAAAGTCAATTGTTGTGCCAAGCTTTTACTTTAAAAACAATAAAATTTAAGAAATATTAAATTATTTTAGTCAAAAGTGTAACAAACACAATTTTCTATCATCTTTACCATAAACTAAAACTTTTTGAGCCACCAAAAGTTACATACTGAACAACTCATTACGTTGTGCAAAGAAGGAAATCAAACTGCGCAAATGGAGATTTACAATCGTTATTACAAAGCGATGTACAATACTGCATTTCGGATCTTAAAAGATAGCGCAGAAGCCGAAGATGCCATGCAAGAATCATTTTTAAATGCTTTTTTGAAGTTGGACACCTTTAGCGAAGAAGTTTCGTTTGGCGCATGGTTAAAGAAAATTGTAGTGAACAAAAGTATTTACTTGTATAAAAAACGACAACGAAAAGAAGAAGTTCCATTTGACAATGTATTACATAAGGTCGAAGATAATGACGGAATTGCTTCGGATGAAGAGTTTACAAGCTTACAGGCTCAAAAAGTATTGCAGACTTTGAAAACACTGAAGGATAATTACAGAGTTTCTTTGACCTTACATTTGATTGAAGGGTTTGATTATGATGAAATTTGTAGCATTTTAAATATTAGCTACGCCAATTGTAGAACCATGATTTCGAGAGCAAAAGAAAGTTTGCGAAAAAAATTAGAATTATGCGCATGAAAGAGGAAGACAACATTTCAAAATTGTTTGAACGATTAGAAGGAACGTTTGATGTAGAAACACCAAACACCAACCATGAAAATCGTTTTTTGGCAAAACTGAAACAGCAAAATGAACAGCAGGAAGATGCCACATTAGAAAACGATACAGCAAAACCTGTCATCTTATTTACGTGGTGGAAAACCATTGCAGCGGCTTGTGTATTATTACTAGGTTTAGGATTTTTTATTGGAACAAATTTTAACACTTCCGGAGATGATACGCAGTTGACGTTTTCGCCAGAAGTAGAAAATTCACAAATGTATTTTACATCGCTCATAGAAAAAGAACTTGAAAAAGTAAAAGCTGCCGAAGATGAAGATACCAAAGAACTTATACAAGATGCATTGACGCAATTGAATCGGTTAGAAACAGATTACAAAGCATTGAAAAATCAGCTGATTGAACACGGAGAAGACAAACGTATTTTATACGCAATGGTTGCTAATTTTCAACTTCGTATCGAATTGCTGGAAAATGTACTATCACAAATTGAAGAAATAAAATTATTCAAAAATGAGAACACTATTATATAAACTTTTATTCCTAACACTTCTGATACCTATTGCTGGTTTTAGCAATAATGGTAAGAAGTTCAAAGGAAAGCATACCAAAGAAAAAACGATTACACAAGAGTTTTCAGTAGCATCAGATGCACTTTTGAAAGTTTCTAATAGTTACGGAACGGTTCATATGACTTCATGGGATAAAAATACAGTTGCTATAGAAGTTTTGATACAAACGAATGGAGATTCGGAAGAAAAAGTGATTGAACGTTTGAAGCAAGTTGATGTCGATTTCAATAACTCATCAACAATGGTTAGCGCACGAACACGTTTCGGTTCCAATACCTCAAAATCATGGTTCAAATGGACAAAACGTAATAAAGTAAGTGTAACCGTAAACTACACCATTAAATTCCCAAAAGGAAACGCGTTGAATATTTCCAACGATCATGGATCTATTTTTATCAATCGTGCAGAAAATAAGGTAAGTCTCAACTGTGATTACGGACGTATGGAAATTGGAGAATTACTCGGCGATGACAATATGCTCAATTTTGATTATACCAATAATGTGACGATTGCTTTTATGAAAAGTGGACGTATCAATGCAGATTATTCATCATTTACGATTAACAATGCAGAAGATATTGAGTTGAATACAGAACATACAAAATCGCGTTTTGGAACAATAAATACGATAGTATACAATTGCGATTACAATTTACTCGAAATAGGACAAGCCAACAACGTGAAAGGAAGTGGCGAGTATTTATCGCTTCGATTGGGTGTCATTACTGGAAATTTAGACATTAAAGCTGATTATGGTTCTATCAAAGTAGCCGAAATGACCGATGATGCAGGCGATATCCGAATTAGATCGGAATTGGCAGGAATCAAAATTGGCTATCAACCACAATATCATTTTAATTTTGAAATTAGTGTAGAATACACAAGCGTAAAAGGCGACGAAGGTTTTACCATGAATAAAAAACGCATTGAAGCAGAAGATCGCTATTACCAAGGTTTTTACGGCAACTCCTCTAGCAGAAACAACATCAATATAAATTCTGAATATGGAAGTATTCGATTTATAAAACTATAACAATCATCAATTAATCAACGAACAAACACAAACATTATGAAAAAAGTAACAGTATTTATCATCGCATTATTTTTATCAACAACCGTAACACATGCATTTGGTTGGGGAAAGAAAATTAAAGGAAATGGAAACATGACTACCATTACACGTACAACATCTGATTATGATGTCGTTGCAGTAGCAGGTTCACTAGATGTAGAATTGGTTTCTGGAAAAGAAGGAAATATTACGCTAGAAGGCGAATCGAATTTATTAGAATATGTAATGACTGAAGTGAGTAGCGGAAAACTAAAAATTAAAATTAAAAAAGGATACAATTTACGTGTAAGTAGTGGCAAAAAACTCATCATTAGAGTTCCTTTTGAAGATTTAGAAAAAGTAGCTTTATCAGGTTCTGGAGATGTATACACTAAAAATGCAACGATAAAAGGAAACAATTTCAAAATGGCATTAGCAGGTTCTGGAGATGTAATTTTAGATGTCGATGTAGACAATTTAGCAATGGCTGTTTCGGGTTCTGGAGATATGACTGCAACAGGAAATGCGAACAATGCTGAAGTAAAATTAGCAGGTTCTGGAGACATTCACGCATACAAATTGAAAGCTAAAAACACAGTAGTAAGTTTGGCAGGTTCTGGAGATATTAGAGTCTATGCCGAAGATAGCATTAAAGCTCGTGTTGCTGGCTCTGGAGATATTACGTACAAAGGAAGACCTTCTAAAGAAGATACCAAAGTTTCAGGTTCGGGAAGTATTTCTATGAACTAGGAGATTCGAAATAATTAATTATTGGACAAAAAAACCACTTCAGTTGAAGTGGTTTTTTAGGTTTTATAAATTTCAACCTTTTTTATTGATATGTAACTTTAAAATCTCCTTCTGTAATTTCACGAGCATTCGACGGATCTAACAGTAAAGTTCCTGTAAAATTGAATGTTCCTTCTATCCTATTTGTAGCGGTATCATGAACTGTAATGGTTAATGTGCCTGTATCGGCTAAAAAAGATTCTGTATCACTTTCGTTGAACAATCCAACAGGATCTGTTCCGCTTGGAAAGCCAAATGTATAATCTCCAGGAACAATATCATTGGGTACAGTAACACTAATACTCTGTCCATTATTTTTAACTGCAACAATAGCAACTGTATTTGAAAAACTAAGTATTTCAATAGCATTGATGGCATCTTCTACAAATTCTGCTCCTTCTACTTTGGCAAAAAATGTACTATCTGGATCACTTATATCTGACAAATCTCCCGAATAGGTGATGTTAGAAAAGCTTCCGTTTGTAAATTCTAATATTTCTAGATTTCCGGCAGTTTCCTCTCGATATGCGGTAAAATTAAACGTTCCTGAGATGGTTTGATTGGTTTCATCAATAGTCATCAAGTTTATTTCTCCTTGCGATTCCATATTTCCAGGAAGTGAAGAAACAAAACCGTTAGCACCAGCTTCCATAACATAAGCTGCTCCGTTTACGAAAAAAGCGCCAGGATTTGAAATTCCCAGTTGGTACGTTCCTGTTGAAGAAGCCAAAAATGTAATGGTAACAATTTCTGTGTTATTATTTCGAAATGCTGTAATATTTACAACGCCATCTATATATGATGCAGTTGCCGTTTCTGCTACAAATGTTTGTCCATCAATATCTACTTGAAACGCGCCTGTTGTCGGATTTCCTGGTGTCGGATTTCCCGTAGTTGGATTTTGTGCTGCATTGGTTTCATTCACTAATTGCTGTAATTCTAAATCTAACGCTTCATCTTCACAGGAAGTAAACAAAATTAGAGAGAAAATAGTAAGAACAGAGAGAAGTCTTTTCATAATAAATTGGTTTTAATTCTCGCAAATCTACTAAAAATACGGACTTTACCTATTTTTAACGATATATATTACAATTCACTATTGAACATATTTTGTTTTTTTGATAAAACTCAATACAATAAATGAGATTAAGAAGAAAATTGCCAAAAACAATACAGACCATTGCATAGAACCTGTAATTCCGTTTAAAAGTCCAAAACCAAACATTCCCAAAACGATGGCTACTTTTTCAGTAACATCATAAAAACTGAAATAGGTTGCTGTATCTTCGGTTTCTGGTAACAATTTAGAATAGGTTGATCGTGACAACGATTGAATCGCGCCAAGCACTAAACCGATCAATCCACCTAACGAGTAGAAGTAAATATCTATGTTTTCCTGAGATTTATCTAGTGAAAACGCAACAAAACAAACAAGTCCCCAAGTAATAATAGTGATCTTTAATGCTGTTAAATTTCCATACTTTTTTGAAATTTTAGAGAAAATATACGCACCAAAAATTGCCACAAATTGAACTAGTAAAATGGCTCCAATCAAATTTGTCGTTGGAAGATTCAATTCGTCACTTCCAAAAATTCCAGCCATATAAATAATGGTTTGTACACCTACACTAAAGAAAAAGAATGCAATTAAAAACGTACGGAGTTCTGCATAGTTTTTAAGTTCGTTCCACACTTTTCCTAACTCTTTAAATCCACTAGTTAAGTATCCTTTTTCTGGTGTTTTTGAATTTTCATTTTTTGGTAATTTGGCATAAGTAACTTGCGCAAAACCCAACCACCAAATTCCTACGATAATGAATGAAATTCGTGTAGCCTGTCCTTCACTTTCAAATCCGAATGTTTCATATCCCATAATCATTGCCAAACACACAATAAGCAATAATATAGAACCAATATAACCCATAATAAAACCTTTGGCACTTACGGCATCTTGTTGTTCAGGATGTGCAACTTCGGGCAAATAGGCATTATAAAATACGATACTTCCCCAAAAACCAATTCCTGAAGTGATTGTTAACGTGAGTCCTATCCACAAACTGGCTTCATCTTTAAAGAAAAATAAGCCGATAATTGATAACGAACCTAAAAGGCAAAAGAATTTTAAAAATTTGAGTTTATTTCCTGTATAATCTGCCACTCCTGAAAGTATGGGAGACATGATAGCTACGATTGCCATAAAAAAAGCAACTGTATAATTGTATAAAGAAGTCGGATTGATTGCCATTCCTAAAAACTCAATCGTTTTATCAATTTCTACATAACTTTCAAATCCTTTCGTCACGCCAGCATAGTAAATTGGAAAAACTGCCGTACTAATTACAAGTGAATACACAGAATTTGCCCAGTCGTAAAACGCCCATGCATTGATTAGTTTTTTATCTCCTTTTTGCAATCCAGTAGTTTTTCCCATATTATATATGCTGTAATTTTTTTCCCTTTTTTACTTTTAGCTTCTCAAAAATAATTGCACTTCAGTAAGCTTAGTTCAACTAACAATTTTGAGTGCGTCTTGCAGACTTCTCTAAGTTAAAAATCAAACAATCAGATCCCGTTATGCAACGGGATTAGTTCAACTAACAACTTTGAATACGTCTTGCAGACTTCTCTAAGTTAAAAATCAAACAATCAGATCCCGTTATGCAACGGGATTAGTTCAACTAACAACTTTGAGTACGTCTTGCAGACTTCTCTAAGTTAAAAATCAAACAATCAGATCCCGTTATGCAACGGGATTAGTTCAACTAACAACTTTGAGTGCGTCTTAAAGACTTCTCAAAGTTGAGTTTCACTAAAAAAAGCTGCCCAAAATGGACAGCTCCTAAAATACATATTTATTTTTGAATGTGTGTTAATTTAAAATTTTCCTAACGGACGAAATGAAGTTACACCAAATTTTACAGCTTCTCTTTTAGCGGCAGCTGCTTCTGCTTGCAAATTTTGTACACGCGTTTCACTTGCTGGATGCGTACTCAAAAATTCTGGTGGAGCTTGTCCACTGCTCTTTGCGCCCATACGTTTCCATAATTCGGAAGCTTCATCTGGGTTGTATTTTGCGATTGCCATTAAGTAGATTCCAATTTTATCTGCTTCATTTTCATGTTTTCTACTAAAAGGTAACATTCCCAACACATTAGATCCAACTCCATAATATTGATTAAACGCTTGACGTGATTGCTCATCTTTGATAGCAATATTTCCAGCCAATGCAACTCCTTGTTGTAAATAAGCGGCACTCATACGTTGCTGTCCGTGATTTGCCAAAGCATGTGCAACTTCGTGCCCCATAATAGCTGCAATGGCAGTTTCGTTTTGTGCTACATCTAAAATCCCTGTGTAGAATACAATTTTTCCTCCTGGCATACACCATGCATTCACAGCAGGATCATCAACCAAATTATATTCCCATTGATAATCTTTTAAATATCCTTGCTTTCCGTTTGCATCTAACCAACGTTCGGCTGCAACTGCGATACGCTCACCTACTCTTTGAATCATTTCTGATTTTGCAGTTCCTGTAACTACTTTATTTTCATTTAAAAATTGATCATATTGCGCAAAAGCTGTTGGAAATAATTGATCATTGGATACAAATGCTAATGTTTTTTTTCCTGTAAAAGGATTTGTTGCACAGGACAAAATCAACAAAAATATAGAGAGAATTACTATTTTTTTCATGTTCTTATGTTTAAGTTATTATTACATCTTTAATTATTACGGAACAAACTTACGTAATAATCAAATATATTATTAAACCAATAGATGTGTTTCTTTAACTCAAAAAAAAAGCGCATTTTTGAAAAATCTTAGATATTTTACCAAAAAATGAGTCAAACTACACAACATATAAAGCCCGAACCTACTATTGAAGTTCCAAAGGTAATTCTATACACAGGGCGTTTTTTACAATTTATTTCGACTTCGCTTGCCGCGAAATTTGCACAACGATTGTTTATTACACCTTTGAAACACAAAATACCAAAGCGCGAGTTTCATATGAATGAACAAACCGTGCAAACCCGATTGGAGATTCCTGAAATTTTTAAAACAGTAGTGGTATATCGGTATGGTAAAAGTGATAAGAAAATTTTATTAGCACATGGCTGGTGTGGACGCGGAACACAATTGGTAAAAATTGCTGATCATTTTTTAAACTTGGGGTATGAAATTATCAGTTTTGATGCGCCTGCACATGGAAAAGCACCTGGCAGCAAGACTTCCATGCCTGAATTTATTGAATCGATTCATGAAATCAATAAACAATTTGGTCCGTTTGAATTTGCTGTTGGACATAGTTTGGGCGGAATGGCGTTGCTAAATGCCGTTCGTGAAGGTTTTAAGGTAAAACGACTTGTAACTATTGGTGCGGCTGATGTGATTACGGATATTATTCAACATTTTACCCGTACACTTACTTTAAAAGATGAAGTTGGAGTACAAATGAAAGCCAATTTTGATCAATTATTTGGGCGTGATATCAATTATGGTTCTGCACATAATGCCGCTAAAAGTGTATACATTCCAACATTAATAGTGCATGACGAAAACGATGCGGATGTCCCTGTGAGTTGCGCGCATGCCATTTACAATGAACTTTCTGACGGAAGTATTTACATTACACAAAACTTAGGACATCGAAGAATTTTAGGGAATAAAGAAGTGATTGAAAAGATTGAAAAGTTTTTGTTGAAGTAAAAAAAAGACCGCTATCGCTGTTGGATATTAGACCGCTCCTATGTTTGTAAAAGTATAAATTTTA
>NZ_LBMG01000032.1 GCF_001005315.1 Kordia jejudonensis | reverse complement strand
CGAATTACTTAACCTTTACAGATGTGACAAAACGATTAGAATTTTATTTGAAGTGTTGTATAAAAGTTTCTATTGTTTGACGGAATGATTCCAGGACCAGGATATCCCGTGGCACGACGTGTGAAATAATTGTTGTTTAATACATTGTTGATTCCAGCTTCGAGTTTGAAGTTTTTGTACGTGTATGACATCGAAATGTCCAAAATATCATAGCTTGGAATTTCGCCAATAACACCACTTAAGTTACTTTCAACCGCATTGGAAGCATCTGTAAATTGCTGTGATAAATAGGTGTATTGAATGTTGGATAAGAAGTTTTTATACCCAAAACGAATTCCTGTTTTTAGGTTGATGTTGGGTACAAATTCTACCTTGTTCCCTTCTACTCCATTTTCTTCCGTTTTTGTATATTCTGAATCAGTAATTGCTGCATTGATGAAGTAATTGAAACTATAATCGTTGTTTTTGATGAAGATTTCATTCAAATTAAAATCTAACAAAGATTCAACTCCATACATCACAGCATTTCCAATGTTTCCGCGTACACTTTTTACACTTCCGTCTGTAAAAGCTTGTTGTACAAAACCAATTCGATCATTGTAAAATAAGCCAAACGCGCCAACATCATACGATACAACATTGTTGTAATTTCCACGCAATCCGAAATCGACCGTAAATCCTTTCTCATCATCAATATCTGGACTAATTGCAAATGCAGGATTGATAATACTAATGTCTGTAAACGTTACCGAACGGTAGTTTTGCGATATATTTCCATAGATTTCCAACGCGTCCGATGGTTTGTAACTTGTTCCCAATCCGAAAAGCACAAACGAACGCTCGCGTACTTCACTATTATCCACCGTTTCGTTTAAAATTACGTTTCCTGCGGCATCTGTGTTGATTCGCTTGAAAAATCCGGCACTTTCAGTTTTTATGTGTTCAAATCGGAAACCTGGTGTAATGGAAAGTTTATCATTGATATAAAATATATTTTCTCCAAATACAGCAATATTTAAGTTTGGATAATCGTATGCTGATTGATTTTGATAGTTTGGAAAATCGTTCGTTTGAAATTCAAAGTTGGGATCGCTTCCCGTAGAACCTGGACCTTGCTGACTTGTATTGTCTGCTTTGTAAAATTTTGCACCGACTAAAAATGTTGCTTTTTTGTCAAATATATCATATTCACTCAACAAGCGTGTTTCGAATCCGAAGTTTTTAAAATCGCCTTTAATCAAATCGCGTTCTTCTTCTGGATCAACTTGATTGACACGATTTGTTCTAAAACCTAAGGCATTTCTGGAAGCATTTAAACCAAAGAAATTAAATGTAAAATTCGTTTGTTCTGAGAATTTGTGTGAGAGTTTCAAATTGTACAACAACCAATCTATTTGAAACCAATTTCGCGCTCTGTTGCTTTGAAATGGATTTTCAGCAAACATTTGATCGGTTAGTCCGCCAGCTTGTTTTGCCAAGTAACGCAAATAGGTTAACTCGCCTTCTACTTTAGTATTTTCGTTGAATTCATAACCAAGATGAACGTATGCATTTTTAGATTCAAATTCAGAGTTTGGACGAAATCCATCGCCTTTTTTATAGTTGAAAAACGAATAGTAACTAAATTTCCCTGTCGTTCCGCTTACACTCGTAAAGTTGGTGTATAAATTGTTGCTTCCGACAGTATTTCGTGTGATAAATTCGAATGGTTTTGCTTTGTTTGGCTTTTTCATTACAAAGTTGACCAAACCTCCAAATTGCGTTCCATATTGTAAGGAAGCAGCGCCACGAATGATTTGAATTTCCTTTAAACCTTCTGCGGCTGGCGAATAGTAACTTTCTGGATATCCTAATACATCTGCGCTAATGTCATATCCGTTTTGACGTGTATTGAAATTTGCCGTTCGGTTTGGATCTAAACCACGTCCGCCAATGTTGAGTTGCAAACCTGCATCGTCATTTTGGTAAATGTTCAACCCAACTACTTGACTGTATATTTGACGTGCATTGTTGGAAGCCAAATTCGCCATCGATTGATCTACCAATACAACTTCCGTCTTTTTTCCCGCGTAGATTGCCGTTTCTTCTACATCTTTTAATCGTTTTAATGTAAAAACTTTATTCTTTCGGACATTTAGTTGTACTTCTGATAGTTGTTCGCCGAGTTCTTTTAAACCAATATTTAATACTACATTTTTGGTAACTGTAACTTTCTTTTCAACAACTTCATATTCAAACGAAAAGAATACCAACGTGATCGTTTCTTTTTCAGTTTCCAATTCGTAATATCCTTGTGCATTAGTTGTGGCTACTTTTCCAGAAGCTTTGTCATAAATATCAACATTTGAAATTGGTGTATTGGTTGCAGTTGCAGTGACAGTTCCTGAAATTTTTTGTTGTGCATTTAGGGAAATGCTGAACAAGTAAAGTGTGATGAGTACGCTAAGGTTCTTTAAGTTCATTTGTTATTTTATTGTTGTATCAATTGTATTTTTTAAATTCAATCATCGTTAAATGGTAGTATCCATGTTTTCGGCTTGAATGATTCTTTTTCTTGGTATAAATCAACGGTTTTGTCAATAAATGGTTGACTTAATCGACCGTTGAGCGCCACGTAACTTTCTACATATACTTCCACATTTTGATGTCCTTGATTCGAAAAATGATCGCCTAAATAGTGTGCATATTCCAAGATAAAATCAGGTTGAAAACTCATTTGTTTTTCTTGCAAAGGCGTTAGAAAATCACTGTTATTTACATAGAAAAAGTTTCCTGTGTTGCCATCAACGATTTTGAATGTGGTACTTCCCATTTTTTCCATTAGCATGACACGCCATGAAAAACGATAGCCTTGTTCTGTCCAAAATAAGTTGCCGTTATACAACAGAAATCGGAATGGAAATATGATTTGTATCATGAAAAACACAAGTACAATTGGAAGGATTATTTTTTTGAATTTGAGATGATATGCTGGCAAAATTGCTATTGCACTTGCGTTGATCTGAATAACTTTTTGGATCATTTTTTTGATGAATGCAATGATTTTTTTGTGGAAATCGGCTTCGAAGAATATTAATGATCCAATAATCATCACATATGGAAACATTCCGATTGGAAATAAAACGCGTGTAAAAATGTGAAAGAAAACGACCAACACAAAGGCAAACCAACGTGTTCGCTTGTACAATAATAGAAACGGAATGCACAAATCGTATAACATTCCAGACCAACTCATAGCGTAGTGAAACCAGTTTTGTTGCAATAAACTTTCGCCAATGATCGGCAAATCGTATTTGGAAGGTAACCAAATTTTGAGTGGTTGTGCTTTGAGTAACCAATCTGCATTTATTTTTGCCAAACCTGCGTAGAAATAGACGATTCCTAAGAGTAATTTTATGGAATCAATACACCAATTTGGAATTTGCTCAAAACTTCTTTTTCTAAAGATATTATCTATTGAGAATGTAGCATTTGCAGGCAGAAATATCAGCAAGAAACTTAGAATACTGATGAAATAGTAATGATTTAGATACGTTGTTTTTTCCATCAGTTCGATATACGTAAAACTTAGAAAAAACGTGATGATTGCCCATCTGTATTTGAATCCTAGTGCTACAAAAAGTGCGGCTACTCCACAGATGAAAAATAATACGTATGTGAAGTTTCCGAGTGGTTGTATCCATTCAAAACCATAGTATGAGAAGTGAAATTTTGGTTCAAGATAGACAGATTCAATCCAGCCTTTTGCCCAAAAACGAATGATACTGTAACACATCATCAAACCAAAACCAATACGAAAAACCGCCAACGGAGCAGCGTTTGTTTTTTTGGAAATATATGTTTGAAAATGGTTTGTCATTGTTCACAAAAAAAAGGTTGCCTTATTTGTGTAGACAACCTTTTATATTCTGTTTTAGTTTGTATTAATCGCCGTCTGCATCGACATAATCAACCGCGATGTTGAACGCTTGTAGCATATCAACTTTGAGCAATACAACTGCGGCTTGCAATGCATCGTATGCTTCCGTCATTTTTGTATTATCCGTGTTAATCTGTGTGGTAAAGTTAGCATCTAGAAGTTGCATTTTTTCTCGTGCAGCATTGAATTTTTCATTGATTAAATCTGCTAAGTCTTCTCTGTCTAACGATTGTAAATACGTTTTGAAACCTTGTCCTTCCGCATTGTCCACTGTACTGATTCCGTTGAACATATTTTGTACGGCATTTAAAGCATCTAACGCTAATTCTTTTGATATTTCTTGGTTGTAAAAAGCTTCTACTCTATCTGGCAAAGGCGTTGAAGAGAAGTTTCCTGCAGGAATACCAATTTTGTTAGCTCTTAATCCTTTTTCGTAATAAAAAATGAAGTCATTGACAATTTTATTAGCGGCACTTGAAGCATTGTTTTCAGTACTTGCTGCGAAAACATTTTGGTAGTTTACAATCCAATCGCTTAATACCAATTGCGTGATAAATTTCATTCGATTGGTTACCGCAGAAAGGTAATCTTTGTAATTTTCAGCTTGTGGATCTGTATCGTATTTTTCTATGATTTCGATGTCTGTTGCACCAACCCCATAAAGTAAGTAATCTAAGGCTGGAAAACCGATTGCATCATGGTTGTTTGGACTTGATAGATCGTAAAATCCTGCGCTTACATTTGCTTCTACATCTGCAGTATTGACAGGATAAATATTCATTTGAAAATTTAATTGAATTTCCTCAGCTTTTCCTATATCAAATATTTCCACACGTTGCCAAGATTTGTATGCTGTTAACCAAGCGGCACGAAAATTATCGAGTGTTGGTTGACTTGGCGCGGCAATGAAACCATCTTTTGCTATTTCGAGCGCATCTAGATTGTCACTCAATTCTTGATACGAAGGAATGATAATATTGTCAGCAAAATTTCGGAGCATGCTGGCTCTACTGAAAACTACATCATTTCCACCTTCATTAGGAGGCGTTGTAATTGTATTGTCATCGGAACTACAAGCAATAATGCTTAACACTAAGAATACTACTGGGAAAATTTTCTTTATCATAACCTTATTTCTATTTATTCTAAATAAACGTTGCAAAAATAAAAAAGTAGTCATTGTTTTCCTAACAGTTTGACTACTTTTTTATACTAATTCTAAATAATATTTTTACGGATATTTAACATCTTATGTTTAGCTTCCTGCTTGTGCAGTTGTAAAGTTGAATTCTGCCGAAATTGTGTTTGAAATTTCGTCTAATGTTGCAGGAGTTACATCCCAAAAACCGTTTCCTATCATAAGTTCTGCGATGAATCCATCAACTTCTGATTTTGTAAAGTAAGGTTCGTTTGTTCCTGGCTTTCGTGTAAATTGTAAGCTGTAGATGAATCCGAATCCTTCCGATAAATCGTGAAATGCTGCGGCTTTATCGCTATCTAAAAAGTTTTTCGCTTGTTGTAAATAATATACGGCTCTGATAGCAATGATTTCAGATATTTTTTCTCTGATAATGTTTGCTTGTGCATCACGGACTGTATAGTTTTTAGCAACGATTGCCGCTCTTCCTAATTTGAACGCTTCATATATTTCTGAGGCAATTCCTGTAAAGTCTGCATCATTTTCAACTCTTGATACGTATTTATTTAAGAAACTATCTTCATTAAGGATTGGATTTTCTGCATTATCCGTTCCGTACAAATATCCAAATGCTTCATCCCATTTGTGTTCCATATTTGTATATGATTTTCCTTCCGCAACGATTCCAGCATCATTATCTGCTCTGTTTGTTCCTGCATCCAAAACCGAAGTACTTACATAGTTATTCAATATTTGATCAACCATTAATGCACCAATTAAACCTTTGTTTACCGCTTGGTTATATTCCAAACCTTTTCCGTTGATGTAACGTGTAGCTCCACCACCAGCTTCTTGCAGATTTCCTGCGTTTCCTGCAGTTGCTATAATGTTCCAATTTGGAAATACTTCTGTTACTTGATTTGCAATCCAAGTATCAAAATCAGCTTTGATAGCGTTTGCATCTGTTGTATTTGCTGAAAAATAGTCAGAAGAAGCCGCCGTTTTGCTACGAATACTTTTGTTAGAAGCATTTAAATCTGCATCACTGAAGTTGTTTTCTCCTTCTATATGCGCAAACATTCCATCTAACTGTGCTTCTGTTTTTGTATTATCTGTTAGGGCAGAAATTAGCTCGTCTCCCATTTCTATACGTGTGGTTTGTCCATTGTAATCTACGGTAGAAATTCCGTCTCTACTGAATGCATAGGTTGCAGGTGCAACAACTGCTGGATCAACTGGAGTTGTCACGTCGTCATCACTTGAACATGATACAAATATGATATTTGAGATCGCTAATAAACCAATTACTATTTTTTTCATTATGATTGTTTTTTGGTATTGTTTTTTGTTTTGACAAATATATTATGGGATTTTTAATTCACAAAGTTTATTTAGACTTAATCTTAATAAAATTAAAGCTAATTTTTTAACTATTTATTAATCAATTATTTACAATATAATTTTAACATTTAATTTTTGAAATATCTCATTTTAACTGTTTAAAAGCTTATAAATTGTAACCTATTTTTATTTGAATCGTCTTAAGTACCTAACTATTCATCAATCAAAAAATCAATCAATGAAAAATTATTTTGTACACATTCTCGTTGCGGGAATGTTTTTGTTATCAAATCATGTTGTATCACAGGAAACCAACACAATTTCTACAGAAGATTTAGAAGCTAAAATTTTAGCGCTAGATGCAACGTTTTGGAATGTTTATAATTCGTGTAATGTAGACAAGTTTAAACAATTCTTAACTGACGATTTGGAATTTTACCATGACAAAGGTGGTTTGACTGAAACTTCCGAAAAACTAATCTCTCTAGTAAAAAATGGACTTTGTAAAGATCCAAATATGAAGTTACGTAGAGAAGCTGTAAAAGGCTCTGTAAACGTATATCCTTTGAACAATTACGGCGCGATTATTACTGGCGAGCATCTTTTTTATCTAACAGAAAACGGCAATCCTGAACGACTTGTGGAAGCAGCGAAGTTTACACATGTTTGGAAAAATGAAAACGGAAAGTGGTGCATGAGTCGCGTGTTAAGTTATGATCATAAACAAGCTTCTGAGAATTCTAAAAAGAACGCTATTGAATTAACGAATGAAGTCAAAAAAGCATTAGTAGGAACTTATAAAGCACCAAATACTGGCATTATTACTATTTTCATGGAGAATGATAAGCTTCGTATTAAAGCTGGACAAATGAACTCAGCATTATTTGCTATTTCTAAAACTGAACTTTTCGTAAAAGAAGCGCCGTTACGCTTTAAGTTTGTGAAAGATGCTAAAGGGCAAATAGTGAAGTTTACTGTTTTTGAGAATGGCAAGGCTGTTGAGGAGGCTTTGCGGGTGGAGTAACACATTAATATCTTACATGATAAAAAATCCCCTATAATTTTTAAAAATTATAGGGGATTTTTTATGCTTACTAAGTTATTGATATAAATTCTTTATAACTCTTCTGATAAAAAATTTGTTTTTTTCATTGATTACGGTTTTCCGTAAGTTTTATCTTCTAAAATGTAATATACTTGACAACTGAATAATTAAATCTTATTCTTACATGAAAATAACTTAGCTAATTTTCAAATTATAGAAATCTATGAATAATAATATTTTTGCTCGATTATCTTACTTCTTACTATTACTAATATTTATTAGCTCGTTTTATTATTCTTGTGAAGCTGATCCTAGTGAGGTACTAGATGGTAAGATAAAGAAAGCCTTGAGAGATGACAATACAATTGATGAGAAAGAATGGAATGATTTGACTTCCTACATAACTAATAATAAAGAAGTATTTCCAAAACTAATTGATAGTTTACATATACTCAAAAATGATGATATCAATAAGTATATTAATTTATTAGCTTCCAAAAGAAGAGGCGAATCTTTACCAACTATATATAACCCTCAAGTACTCAAACAAGAAGCTTCCAAAAACATTCATGTTAACGTTTTTATTGAAAATTCTGCTAGTATGGATGGTTATATCACTAATATAACCGAGTTTGAGGCTGCTATTTCAGAATTATTGGTACAGATTAAAAATCGTTACGATAATGATTCATTAGATGTGAATTTCATTAACAAAGAAATTTATCCATCAAAAATTAAAGAAATAGAAGATTTTATTGTGGCATTAGAACCAAATGTTAAACCCTATAAAATTGGAAATAGAGGTACCAGCAAATTAAATGAAGTTTTAAAATTAGTTATAGCAAACACAAAAGAAAATGATATTTCAATTTTTGTTTCAGATTGCATTTATTCTTTATCAAATGCTGAGGATACAGTTGGAGCTTTAGCTTTCGAAAAAACTCTAACAAAAAAGGTATTTGCTGAAAAGGCAGATGAGTTTGATTTTTCAACACTGATATTAAAAATGAATTCTGCCTTTGATGGTAACTATTATGACTATAAAAATATACCTATCAAACTAGATAAGAAACAAAGGCCATATTACATTTGGATTATTGGTGCAGATTCACATATGTACAATTTTTTAACTAAAATTGATTTAGAGAAATTAAAAGGATATCAGAATTTTTATCTGGCCACTAATAATTCAAAAAATAAGAATAGATATTACACAGTATTAAGAAAAACAAATAGTAAAGGTTCTTTCGAAATAGCAGATCGGAAATCTAGAATTATACATAGTATTAAGGAAATAAAATACCGTGAGAATAAATTTCAATTCTCCATTGCAATTGATTTAAGTGATATTAAGGTACACTCTAGTACTTTATTTGATGTCAAAAACTATAAAATAACGGAAGGGTTTCTAATTAAAAATATTGAAAAAGTAACTTTAAATACTGTTCATCCAAATGACTTTTCAAAAATTAAAGAAACTACAGCAACTCATGTATTTACTATTGAGTTACTGCCAAATGAAAGAGCTCAGAACTTAGAAATATCATTAAAAAAAGGGCTTCCGAGTTGGGTCTATGAAAGTAGTAGTGTAGACGACACAGACATCATGTCTCAATTAGATAAAACATTCGGACTAAACTACATTATGGAAGGTGTTGAAGAAGCATATCTTTTACAAGACAGTGATAATACCACACATTTTACAATTAAAATAAAAATTAAAAACTAAACATCATGGAATTAAATGACATTTTCTCAAAAATATTTGAGCTATTAGGTAGGTCTGGAACTTTTTCAGAAGACCTTTTTCAAGAAGGATTATACACTTCTTTAGGAATCATTAATCTTTTGATTAGTTTATTAATTGTGCTGTCTTTCTATTTCTTTATCAACAAGCCAAAATTTAATACACTTCGACATTGGTTCTATTTCCTTCTTGGAAATTTCGCTCTCTGTTTTATTATCAGTTTTATATATCCAAAAAGTGTATTTACAGGATTAAATTTAGAATATCAGATTATTGAATATCTAGTATTTGCGCTAAAAAGCGCTATTATTTCTACGTTGATGTTTATCATTTGGACATATATATGGAAATGGAGAAAATCACATTGTCAAGGAACTCCAAAATTATTTGGGAAATTTTAATTCATAAAAATAAATCAACATGGCTAAATTATATGTATTTGGAATCGGTGGTACAGGTGGAAGAGTTTTAAAATCACTTACAATGCTTCTTGCGACTGGAGTCCAAACAAAATTTGAAATTGTCCCAATTATTATTGATCCTGATGGAGCAGGCGGCGACTTAAATAGAACCTCTAAAATATTAAGAGAATATCAGCAAATTCATGATGCAATCGATAACTATCAGCACAGTGATTTCTTCAAAAATAAAATTACCACACTTGGTAATATTGCAAAAGATCAAAAGAAAGGTGGAAAAATATTTGACGGATTCCAATTTGAATTAAATGGTATTCAAAACGATAAGTTTAAAGACTTTATAGGATATAATTCTATGGATACAAACAACATGGCACTTACAGAACTTTTGTTCTCTGATAAAAATTTAAATGCTGACTTAGAAGTCGGTTTCAAAGGAAATCCAAATATTGGAAGTGTTGTACTGAATCAATTTACAAAATCTGAGTTCTACCATAATTTTGCCACCAATTTCCAAACAGATGATCGGATTTTTATTATTAGTTCAATTTTTGGTGGAACTGGAGCCGCAGGTTTTCCACTTCTTCTAAAAAATATCAGAAAAGGAAGAATTGATAATGCAAATTATGAAGCTTTAAAAAATGCTAAAATTGGTGCTATTACTGTGCAACCCTATTTTACGCTAGGTAAAAATGATGATTCCGAAATAGACAGTCATAATTTTATTACTAAAACGAAAGCAGCTTTAAATTACTATGCTACAAGCGTGACTGGTAATAATTCTGTAAACGCAATGTATTATATTGGTGATGTAGCCAAGACAGAATATGAAAATATAGAAGGTGGTGAGTCACAAAAAAACAAAGCGCATTTTGTGGAATTGGCATCTGCCCTATCTGTCATCGACTTTGCAAGTATGGAAGACTTCGACTTAGAAGTAAATGAAGGTACTGCTGTTTCTCCAAAATATAAAGAATTTGGCATTAAAGATTGTAAAACTATTTCCTTCAACGAGTTGTATCCAAGAACCGAAAAACTAATCAAAAAGAATTTGACAAAGTATTTTTACTTTAACCTTTTCGAGAAAGAAAGAATCATTAAAAACTTGAAAGATCCATTTGCAAGAGAACATCAGCCACAAATTGACGAAAACTTTTTCTCATATCCATTTTTCAAAACGCTTGAAGATTTTAATAAATCTTTCAGAATTTGGTTAGCAGAATTAAAAGATAACGACATTTCTTTTGCTCCTTTTGCAATTAATGTAGTAAAGGATAATCAGCATACTATTACTGATTTTACAATTGGTTCAGATAATATTTTCACACTCTTAAATAATATTTCTGAACGAAAAACAGGTGGATTTGGTCTTTTTCAAAAGAAAAATTTTGAATTATATCGCGCCGAGTTAAACAACAGTGCAGATGAAATTGAAGACGCTCCCGATGTTAGCAAACGTTACATCGGTATTTTCTCAAAAGCAACCCAAACATTAATCGATACAAAATTATTTTAGTCATGTCTACAAAGCAATTCAATTTATTAAACGAAAACAAAGACTCTATTACTGATTGGGAATCTATAAACGAACATTATGGTCCTTCTAGAACGGAAAAAATTGAAAATCCTGATGGAGATCAGTCTGTAGTTGCTCCTACCTCCATACCAAGTCCATTTGCTAGAATAGATTTAGTGCGTTCTGCATTTAATTACGTAACTAAAAAAAATCAATTAGATGGAAATACTATTTATCATCGCTTAATTTCTGATTGTTTAGATGTTGCTGAATTATTTTTTAATATTGATAAATTAAAAGATAAAGTCACTTTAAAAGAATGGGATAGAACTACTGATTTAGATGAACTTTTAAATAGCAAGAATCCAAAACATCGATTATATGGTGAAACTTTGCAACTATATTTAGAGCAAGACGCATTATCTAATAATTTTAGTGATATTCAGCGTTTGCATTTTGTTTATTATGATAACGGAATTGTTGGCGGTACATCACCCACAACACTTTTTTTCACTTCTGCCAATGATTTAAGCTTTGCAAATATAGAACATGGGAATGACACTTTTTTTGATAAAAAATTGATTCCATTGTATAAACGAGAAGGTGCCTTTCAAAAATATATTCATACGCTATTTAGAGCTAATCCAATATTGATTGAGAAAATGAAAGATTTCTATGAATATATAAAACAAAGTTACGACAAATTAAAAGGGGAACCATTACACAATGATATTGCGACAATCAAGAATAATGATATCAGAAAAAGTCAAGAGAGTTTAAATCGTGATTATGATAAATTAGATACTGGAATAGATGATGACGATATAGAAATAATTGGTGTTAAATTAAAAAAGAGAAAAATTGCAAATCGTAAAAATGTCATTGCTTCTAGAAGTGAGTTTACAATTAATGCAAGTAAAGTAATTCCTGAAGATTCATTTCCACCTTTGGTATTGCAAAACGGTTTTTCAACACCATTGATATATACTGATGAAAGCGTATTATGGGATCGTCATTGGAAAGTTCCATATTTCGATAAAAAAGAGATTAACGACAGAACATTACCTGGTCAATTGGATGAGTATCCATACCTCACAGTGAGTGATTTTTTGGAATCGTATATTATTAAACTTCCTTTTTCATTAAATGATAGTAAATACTTTGACGGAAATGTAAAGTATGAATCTGGAAGTGAGAATGAATCATATATATTACCAATACGTAGAACGTTTTTCGATTATTTCACCACTAAAGATCTCCAAACTGCGCTTCCTGACGGTTCACCAATGTGTGAGATGAAAGTGTATGCTAACTCTGTAGAAGTTAAACTAAGAGTGCCAATTAGAGGAAATTATAGTTCTGATTATGTCACGTTTGTAAGAACGTATCAATATGAAGGAATTACGAGAAACAACCCTGATTTAGAGCAAAACAAAGGAAGTATCATAGAAAATAAAATTTCTCTAGCAATACATCCGTTTGTTAAAACACAAATAAGTAATCCTCATTATAGAGTAATGCTACTAGATAAAGACAGAGGAGATACACAGCGCTACAAGTATGATTTAAAATTCTATGGAGATGAAAATTCGTTAAGTCCTATAACTTCAAGTGTAAAAAAGAGGACTCAAAAAGATGATGACTTAATTGAAACTACTTTTTATGTTTTAGAAGAAAACTTCGATTATATCATTTTAAAGCACAATCAAGCAAATGGAGTAATCATTCCAAAATTGAAAAATGAAACAGGAACTAAAAGATTGAAATTTGCTATCGATTTTGGGACAACAAATACACATATAGAATATAAAATTGAAGATGATGGTCCATATCCTTTTGAAATAGGTCCAGAAGATATTCAATATGAAAAATTACATACGAATTTCAAAAAAATTGAAACTGCCGAAGAGTTGTTAGTTGACGAGTTGGATAATATCAATGAATACATTCGTCACGAACTCCTTCCTGAATACATGGGAGAAAATTCTGAATTTAAATTTCCATTGAGAACCGTAACAGGTGAAAGTGAAAGTCTTGATTACGGAACAACACCACATGCACTTGCGGACATTAATATCCCATTTGATTATGAAAAGTATGCAAGTAAGCGAAATACAACTATAACAACGAACTTAAAATGGTCTGATTTTAATAAAGGAGAAAGTAATAATAAGGTTCGTGTAGTTAGCTTTTTAGAAAAAATAGCATTGCTTATACGGGCTAAAGTCCTTACAAATAATGGTTCATTAGCCAAAACTGAAATTACATGGTTTTATCCTTCTAGTATGGATATTGGTAAACGTGGAATTTTAGAAGAAACCTGGGATACTATTGCAAAAGAATATATTGGAATTGATAAGGTTTTAAGTCTTTCAGAATCTATTGCGCCATTCTATTTTTACAAAAATCATAGAAACGTTTCTGATGCGTATAAACCTGTGGTATCTATCGACATTGGAGGAGGAACTAATGACATTGTTGTCTTCAAAGATGGACAACCCATTCTATCATCCTCATCTATGTATGCGGCAAATAGTATTTTTGGAGATGCATATGGAGCAAAACCTATAAACAATGGTTTTGTTCAAAAATATAAACAACAATTTGATGATTTAATTTCTAATAATGAACTTTATGAAATTAAACGAGCTGTAAATCAAATATACAAGAAAGGTAAATCGGAAGATATTATTGCACTATACTTTTCACTTGCAAGTAATCCGAAAGTTGTTGATAAAAGAATACCGTTAGTTTTTGACAAATTATTAGCTGAAGATGAAGAATTAAAAATTGTATTTCTCACATTTTATAGTTCTATAATTTACCATGTTGCAAAATTGATGAAGCAGAACAAATTAGAGTATCCAGAGGAAATATTATTTAGCGGTACAGGATCAAAAATCATCTTTATCACTAGCGGAACTAAAAACTTAAGCAAACTTCATAAACTAACAACACTAATATTTAGTAAAGTTTATGATGAAGATATTCAAAGAGAAATTGAGCTTAAGATTGAAGAAAATCCAAAAGAGGTTACCTGTAAAGGTGGATTGGAAATCAAAGCCAATGAAGTAGCAGACTTTGAAAACATAAAAAGTGTACTTATTGGTGATTTGAATGACTCTATTTCTTCTGAAAGTAACATAACCTATAATACTTTAGGTAATGAAGAAACTTTAGTACAAAGTATCGAACAAGAGCATGAAAAATTCATTGAACTATTGTTTTCATTGCATGAAAAAATAAACTTCAAAAATTATTTTGGTATCAACCCAAGACATTTTGACATGTATAAAGATACTTTGACTAGAGATATTCGAAAATATTTGAATGAAGGAATCAAGAGAAAAAAAGCTTCTTTATATGGGGATACAGGAATTAAAATAGAAGAAACATTATTCTTTTATCCGTTGGTAGGTTCATTAAACAATTTGGCGTATAAAATTATTGCTAACTCTAAAAATTAATTAGGTATGCAAGAAATGTTATCAGTACTTAATACCATTAGGGATCAGCTTGATAAGCTCGAAAAAAAAATTGAGCATTCAGATGGTGAGTTATCATTTTCATCTAATACTGACAAGAATATTATGGGAAATTTAAATCATGATGAATTAAAAAAAGAAATTGAAGAACTTAAAAATAAACTTTCGTCAGTATCAAATGAAAATGCCAAGAAGTTTAGTCAATTTGAAGAAACAATAAAAATTATTACTGGTGATTTAGCAACTTTAGGAGACGAACTAGAGAAAGTATCTAGTGATAGTAAATTAGTAAAAAATAGTCATGAACCCAAAAAAAATGTTCATAAAGCTATTTCCAATAAACAAAAATCAATTGAGGACACTAATACTTTAAAGAAAATAGTGTATGCTTCAAAACCAGATATTGACGGTTTTTTTAAGGAGGATTCTATGTCAAAAACGGATAGAAAAGGTAAGTATTACAAATTTATTATTGAAGATGAAACTAATGCCTTTTTTGAATTTTTAAATTTCGAAGATAATGTCCTGATGGCTACTGATTCTCCAGAAAAATTCATTGAACCTGCTTGTGAATCTGTTGATGAATTGGATCAGCGTGCCAAAAAGATTATTACATCTGTACAAGGAGAAGCTGTCAAGTATGGTGACAAATGGAAAATAACTAAAAAGGCAGAAATTAGCTATGAGTAATCATTACATGAACATTTTTACTTTTTTTGAAATCATTATGATTATTGCTATTATCATAATGCAAACAATTCGTGCGTTAAAAGCTACTAAAAAAATAAAACAGTTAAAAGCGATTGTACCAAAGCAAGGATTTTTTCAAATAAAAAAGTTTAATATATCTGCTGAGTATTTACAAAAAAATTCTCCTTCGACAATTTTGGGCGAACTCAATTCTTATGTAGAAGATTCAACTGATGAATATTTCAAAGAAAACATCATCAGTTTAATTGAAGTAAAAAACAAAATATCTCCAATTTTCAATAAAATCCTCATTGCAATTAATGTATACCTTTTAAAAAATAAAGGTGCTACAACAGACTTCAACCTAATTAAAGACATTACAGAGCGTAACATTGACATGGAAGAAGAGGAAATCAATCAAACAATTACAACGCCTCTTTATTTAGGTTTAATGGGAACCATATTAGGGATTATTTTTGGACTCATTAACTTTATTATAGCTTCTAATAACGGAAACGATTTTGAAATACAAGGTTTCTTAGTTGGCGTTTCTATTGCAATGTTTGCTAGTGTCTATGGCCTGTTTTGGACTGTACTAAACTCTAATTTTAGATATAAAAGTGCGAGTAGAGTTGTAGAAGATGGAAAGAATGATTTTTACACGTTTGTACAAACAGAATTACTTCCTGTTTTAAGTTTGAGCGAATCCTCAGGGTTTTATGCTTTTAACTCAAATTTGATGAAATTTAATGAAGATTTCACTATAAACATTGATAGACTCTCAGGGCTACTTCATAAGAATTATGATGCGATTGAAATGCAAGGTCAAATTTTACAAAACCTCGAAAATATTGACATTACTTCTTTTGCCAAAGCCAATATAACCATTCTGAATAAGCTAACAGAAACCACTAAAGATTTATCTAAGTTCAACGAATACATTCAAATCCTTAATTCTTCTGTGGTTGGTACAACAAAACTTTCAGGCTATTTCATGGCATTACTAGAGAAAACAGACAATTTCAAAGGAATTGCCGAAAAATTAGATGAACGTGTAGCACTGAATAATGGCTTATTAGAATTCTTAAAAAGTCATTTTGAAGTTTTACATGAAAGAGGTGTATTAATTACAGATACAGTTAAAAATGTAGATGACATTATGATAAAGTCTTTGGATGAACTTCGTGAGCATACAGCAATAAAAATTAAAGCCATCAAAGAAGTGACGATTCGTGAAGAAGATTTGATGGTGAAAACATTTGAAGATAACAGAAGTCAATTGGCTAACCTGTCATTGTTAAATGATTTAACTCAAAAATCTGATGAGTTAAAAAAAGAAGTGTCTTCTAAACTTGAACGAAATGAGAAAGTTTTGGAAGCTATTTTAGGAGAAATAAAAACTACCAATCGTTTAGCTAAACAAAGTGTTTGGAAACGATCATGGAAGTGGATTACAAAAAAGAATAATGTCTAAGTTTATAGTTCTCATATTATCCTTTACAGTATTATTAATTTATCTTTTGATTTTTGAAAAAGAATTTATAAGACCTTTTATTAAAGATAAACTAGGTAAAGTCTGTGCTACTTTTCTACTCGCTAGTATTCTAAGAGTTATGTTACCATTATTGTTCAGCGGAACACTAACTAATAACTTAGACTATGAATATTTTTCTGAACCGTCTCTTTTCTTAAAAACTGTAGCAGAACATTATGAGATTAACAATAATGTATTACCAAAGAATGAAATCGATCTGACAAATATTATGAAACATAACGACAGCATCGACAGAAGTATAATAATTCTATTAGACAAAACTAGCCTATTAAAAACGAATTTGATTAAACAGAAAGAAACGAATAAAGAACTAATCAAAATTATCAATGAAGAAAAAAAACATGATAAAGATCTTGACTATTTAAATTTGGCAGCAGAAGATTTCATTTCATTATATATATTATTAAAATACTTAAATCAACAAAGTGATAATCTTGATGTTGACATTATGATATACATGGGAGATGACTCTTGGGCTCAAATTCATAAAAATATTGATAATCTAGACATGAATAATGAAAAGTTTATATCATGTATAGAAATTTTGAGGAAACGAAATGAAGATTTTATAAATGGTAAATTAGATATCAATTCTAACTTTTTTAATATCTACAGGAAAATATCAGAAAATCGTTTGATTGAAAGAGATAACACGCAAAAAACATTAATAATTATAAGTGATTTCAACCATGAGTACAATGAAAAAACTGATAACGATTTTGAAGATATTGAAAATAGTTTGATTGGAATAGAGAAAATTAATCAATTGATACTAATAAGATTTCCTGTAGATCGATTCAAAGAAAACAAAAGTAATGATCACATTGAATTATTAAAGAATCAGTTAGATTATGATTTTTTTCAAATTAATGGATATAAGTTTTACAATCATTCAGACTATGGTAATGGCTTAGTCATCAGTAATCATATTTTAAAAAACATTGCTAATCAGCGTATCATAAAAGATTTTTGCTTAAAACTTTACGAAATTAATGATGGTAAATATATAAGCTGTCTAGGTTTGAAGCGATTCAACAACCATTATCCAAACGAAAAAATTCTCATTGGATCAGATTCAAAAATAATTTCAGAAAATATTTCTTATAAAAACTCTAAGAGTGGTAATTTGGAAAAATCATTTATAAAAAATTTTTACTTCATAAATGATGATGAGATTTTTATGACTTTATCAAAGGATGAAATTAATCCCGATTTTTATATAGATATTTTTAAATTAGGTTCAACTACTATAAATAAAATACCTGTGACCATAGTGAAGGTAATTTCTGAAATTAACTGTGAAATTATAATTTCTTTCAGCCTTTTTCTTTTTATTTCAGGTTTGATAATATATTGTAATTTAATATATTATTTCTATAAAGAATGGAGTAAGATAACTCGTAATATAACTATAATAATTGCTCTTTTGGTTGGTCTTACTACGGTTTACATCATATACAAATACCTTACAAATTTTTCTAGTATTATATTAAAGTTTTGTCAGTTTGATCATTTTTGGTTGTACATTATTACTACACTGGTATTAACACCAATATTATATTTTATAATTTTTAATATACATAAACTCAAAAATGAAGAAATCCAATAAAAACCTCTTTTGGGTAAGTTTCGCAGATTTAATGACAAGCCTATTCTTTGTCGTATTGGTTTTGTATGTGGTTACATATGTAATGCTAAGAAAAGAACAAAAAGAATTAGAAGCAAAAAATGAAAACTATTTTGAAATTTCTAAAGAATTAGAGCAAAAAAATGAAGAATACATCGCTTTAGCTGATACTCTAGAAAATGAAAAAGAAAAACTACGTGTTGAGTTAGAAAAACTAAATCAAGTATTAAAACTAGAGCAACAATTTAAACCTTTACAAGAAGATGAGGATTTCAAATACTTAAAAAAATGCAAAAAATACGTATCTAAAAAACTAAGTAGTATTGAAATCTTTGAACCAAATGAAGATAAAATCAAATATCAATATCGAAGTGCAACCTTAGAAGTTGGTAGAAAATTAAAAGGTTTTTTAAGAGACTTAAACACTTTAAATGAAAACTTTTCATACTTAGTCATCATTGAAGGAAATATGGCTAATACTTGGGATCAAAAACGTAACAAAGATGATCGCTATGGATATAGGAAAAGTTATGACAGAGCTTTAGCTGTATATAATCTTTGGAATTCCAATAATATCGATCTAAGAGTATATAATGCAGAAATACTCATCTGCGGAAGCGGTTTTAATGGTCTTTGTAGAGATGAAAATGAAGAAAACAATAAACGCTTTTCGATTCAAATTATTCCTAAAATTGAATATGCTGCTACTAAACAAAAAAAACCGTAACAATCACTGTTACGGTTTTCCCTACTTTATATTTTTCTGAGAACGTTACTCTCCCATCATCTCTATCAACTTCGCAGAAACTCGTTTGTACGTTCCGTCTTCTAAACGTTTACGGATAGCTGAGAAAGCTACTAAGGTTTCTTCAACATCTTGTAGTGTGTGTGATGCTGTTGGAATCATTCGTAATAAGATTAATCCTTTTGGAATGACTGGATAAACCACAATTGAACAAAAGATTCCATGATTTTCACGCAAGTCTTTTACCAATGCCATTGCTTCTGGAATGCTTCCCTTTAAGTAAACTGGTGTTACACAACTTTGGGTTGTTCCAATGTCAAATCCGCGATCTTTTAATCCACTTTGCAATGCATCTACAATTTTCCAAAGATTTTGCTTTAATTCTGGCATGGTGCGCAGCATGTCCAAACGTTTCAATGCACCAACAACCAATTGCATTTGCAATGATTTTGCAAACATCTGTGAACGCAAATTGTATTTCAGGTAATCAATAATTTCTTTATCTGCTGCAATAAATGCGCCTGTACTTGCCATTGATTTTGCAAAGGTTGCAAAGTATACGTCAATTTCATCTTGTACACCTTGTTCTTGTCCTGCTCCGGCACCTGTCGCGCCAAGCGTTCCAAAACCATGTGCATCATCTACAAATAAGCGGAAGTTATATTTTTTCTTTAGTGCTACAATTTCTTTTAGTTTTCCTTGTTCTCCACGCATTCCAAACACACCTTCAGAAATCACTAAGATTCCTCCGCCTGTTTGTTCTGCCATTTTTGTAGCTCTTTCTAAGTTTTTCTCTAAACTTTCAATGTCGTTATGTTTGAACGTAAAACGTTTCCCCATATGCAAACGAACACCATCAATAATACATGCATGCGAATCTACATCGTATACAATGATATCATCTTTAGAAACTAATGCATCAACAGTAGATACCATTCCTTGGTAACCGAAGTTTAGCAAGTATGTTGCTTCTTTTCCAACAAACTCTGCCAATTCATTTTGCAATTGTTCGTGTAAATCTGTGTGACCAGACATCATACGCGCTCCCATTGGATATGCTGAACCGTATGCTGCAGCTGCTTCCGCATCCACTTTACGAACTTCTGGGTTGTTTGCTAAACCTAAATAGTCATTGATACTCCAAGTAATTACATCTTTCCCTTGAAACTTCATTCGATTTGAAATTTCTCCTTCTAATTTTGGGAATACAAAGTATCCTTCTGCTTGTGAAGCCCATTTTCCTAGTGGTCCTTTATCTCTGTATATTTTAGCAAATAAATCCTTCATTCTATCTTTGTTTTTCTTTATGTATCAATTCGGGTTATCGGAGTAATTTAAGAAGTTTTCTCAAAACTTCAACGGCAAAAATAATTATTTTTAATTGGCTATCATAATTATTACACTTTTATGTTGAGTTGTTAAGATTTTATGATTTAAATTAAAAATACGTAAGTAGATGAAACTAAAAAGCAACATATTGGTAATATGTTGCTTTTTAATATGTTATGTATAGAATACTTTTTATTTGATATATTCTATTTTTTGTGCTTCTTCAATATTTTTACTGTCAAAAAATCCTTGTGCGCTCATCCATTCGTCACTATATACTTTACTCATATAGCGTGAACCATGATCTGGAAAGATAACGATGACATTACTGTTTTCATCAAATTCTCCTTCTTCTGCCAATTGTTCAATGGCTTGCATTGCTGCTCCACTAGTGTATCCAACAAATAAACCTTCTGTTTTTGAGATTTCACGTGCTTTGTGCGCACTTTCTTCATCTTTTACTTTGACAAATTTGTCTATTACATCAAAATCTGTCGCAGTCGGAATTAAGTTTTTCCCCAAACCTTCTATTCGGTATGGATAAATTTCATTGGCATCAAACTCACGTGTTTCATGGTATTTTTTTAATACAGAACCATATGCATCAACACCAAGAACTCTAATCGCTGGATTTTGTTCTTTTAGGTATTTTGCCGTTCCCGAGATCGTACCACCAGTTCCACTACAAGCTACAAAGTGTGTGATTTGTCCATTTGTTTGTTTCCAAATTTCTGGACCTGTACTGTTGTAATGAGCATCTATATTTAACTCATTAAAATACTGATTGATGTATACAGAACCTTTTGTTTCTTCGTGAATACGTTTTGCTACTTGATAGTACGAACGTGGATCATCCGCGCTAACATGTGCTGGACACACATATACTTTGGCTCCCATGGAACGTAACATGTCAATTTTATCTTTTGAAGATTTAGAACTTACTGCCAAGATACATTCATATCCTTTAATGATACTTACCATTGCAATACTAAATCCTGTGTTTCCTGAAGTGGTTTCAATAATGGTATCGCCTGGCTTTAAGATTCCTTGCCTTTCAGCTTCCTCGATAATGTATAAAGCAATTCTATCTTTTGTTGAGTGTCCTGGATTGAATGCCTCTACTTTAGCATAGAAATTTCCTTTAATGTTTTTAGTGATGTGTTTTAACTTTATTAAAGGCGTATTTCCAATGAGTTCGAGTACGTTATCAAAAGCATTAATTTGTTGTTCCATAAAAACTATTCGATTGTAATAGGGTTTTATTTTAGTGTTTTACAAAAATGCAAAACCTTGCAAATTTAAGTTAAATTTTTGAATTACTCCGTTATATTCTCTAAGTCCAGTAAAAATGCGTATTCTTCGGCAACTTCCTTTAATGCTTCAAAGCGTCCAGAAGCTCCTCCGTGACCAGCATCCATATTGGTATGCAAGAGTAAAATATTATCATCTGTCTTGTATTCTCTGAGCTTTGCTACCCATTTTGCAGGTTCCCAATATTGTACTTGCGAATCGTGTAAACCTGTTGTCACTAACATGTTTGGATAGGCTTTTGCTTCTACATTGTCATACGGCGAATATGATTTCATGTAATCGTAATATTCCTTGTTGTTTGGATTTCCCCATTCATCATATTCTCCCGTAGTAAGTGGGATACTGTCATCTAACATTGTAGTGACAACATCTACAAAAGGAACAGATGCAATGACTCCGTTGTATAGTTCAGGATTCATGTTAACGATAGCGCCCATTAATAATCCTCCAGCACTTCCTCCAGAAGCATATAAATGTTCTGCTGATGTGTATTTTTGTTCTATTAAGTATTTTGAACAGTCAATAAAGTCTGTAAATGTATTTTTTTTGTCCATTAGTTTCCCATTGTCATACCAGTTTCTACCTAAGTATTCGCCACCACGAACGTGTGCAATAACAAAGATAAATCCTCTATCAAGCAAACTCAATCTTGCCGAAGAAAAATAAGGATCTATAGTAGAACCGTACGAACCATACGCATATTGCAATGTAGGATTGCTTCCGTCTTTTTTGATTCCTTTGCGGTATATAACAGACATTGGTATTTTTGTTCCGTCATCAGCAGTTGCCCACAAACGCTCGGAAATGTAATTGTTTTTATCAAATTTTCCGCCGAGTACTTCTTGTTCTTTTTTGACCTCTTTGGTTTTTGTTACCATGTTGAAATCAATTATAGAAGTTGGTGTTGTCAACGAATTGTATCCGTAACGCAAGATTTCCGTATCAAAATCAACATTCGTAGTGGTACTTGCCGTGTACGTTTCATTATCGAACGGTAAGTAATAATCTTCGGTTTCGTCCCATCGGATGATACGAATTTTGTTTAAACCATTGTCACGCTCGCTAACTACTAAAAAGTCTTTAAATATTTCTATATCTTCAAGCAATACTTTTGGACGATGTGCAATGATATCTTCCCAGTTGCCCATTCCTGTTTTGGTTTCAGGCGTTTTAGACAGTTTAAAGTTGATAGAAGCATCTTTATTACTTAGTACATAAAAATGATCTTTGTAATGTGCAATATTGTATTCTAAACCGCGAATACGTTCTTGAAATACTTTAAATTCTCCATCAGGATTGTTCGCTTCTAAAATTCTGTATTCTGTAGATATCGTACTATACGATCCAATAACAAGATATTTTTTTGATTTTGACTTGTAAATGAACGTTATGTAGGTTTCATCTTCTTCATGAAATACGACTTCGTCATTAGCAACATCATCGCCAAGTTTATGTTTGTATATTTTTTCAGAACGCAACGTTTGTTCATCTTTATTGGCATAAAATAATGTTTTATTATCTGCAGCCCATGTAGAACTTCCCGTGGTATTTTCTATTTTTTCATCATAAATTTCTCCTGTTTCAAGATTTTTAATGTGAATAATGTATTGTCGTCTACTGACCGTATCTACTCCAAAAGCAGCAAGTCTATTATCGGGACTTACACTTATTCCAGTAAGCTTATAGTACGAATGTCCTTCAGCCATTTCGTTGACATCAAATAGAATTTCTTCTGGAGCTTCTAAGCTTTCTTTTTTTCGTGTGTAAATTGGATAATCTTTTCCTTCTTCATATTTGCGAATGTACCAGTATCCGTTCAATTTGTAAGGCACAGAAGCGTCATCTTCTTTAATTCTTCCTTTTAATTCTTCAAATAAATCTTTTTGAAAATCCTTCGTATGCGCTGTCATTTCATCATTATATGCATTTTCAGCTTCTAGGTATGCTATTACTTCTGGATTTTCTCTATCCTTTAACCAATAATAGTCGTCAATTCTAACGTCTCCGTGTTTTTCTAACTTTGTAGGTTTTTTGGCGACTGTAGGTACTGATAAGGTGTTTTTCATTTCTTGTGTGTTCTGTTTACAGGAATTTATAAGTATCATACTGATTAACAGTAGAGTTACATTTTTTTTCATTAGAAAAGTGTGTTAAAAGCTTACAATTTAATAATTTTGTAAAAATTAACCTTTTAATTATTTATAAATGTTTGGAGATTTAATGGGAATGATGGGAAAACTTAAAGAAACCCAGAAAAAAGTTGAAGAAACAAAGCAACGACTGCATACAGTATTGATTGACGAAAAAAGTTCAGACAACCTTTTGAATGTCACAATTACAGCAAATAGAGAGTTAAAATCGATTACAATTGCTGACGAATTGCTACAGGATAAAGAGCAACTTGAAGATTATTTAATTTTAACATTAAATAAAGCTATCAAACGTGCTGGAGAAGTTCATGAAACGGAAGTTGCTGCCGTTGCAAAAGATGGCATGCCAAATATACCTGGCATGGATATGTTTTCGTAAACTTAAAAAACTTGCATAACTAAAAAAGGGAAGCCAATTAGTGACTTCCCTTTTTATATATAATAGATGTAGAATCTTAGTTCTTCTGATCTAATACTCTAAATTGAGTTCTTCTGTTTGCCAAGTGCTCTCTTTCTGTACAAGAAACACCATCTTTACATCTGTTTAATAATCTTCTTTCTCCGTATCCATTAGAAACAATTTTACTAGCATTAATTCCTTTAGAAATTAAGTAGTTTGTAACTGCTTGTGCTCTTCGTTGAGATAATGCTTCGTTACTTGAAGCTGTTCCTCTAGAATCTGTGTGAGAAGCAATTTCTACAGAAACACCTGATTGTAATACAGGTAATAACTTCGTATCAATTTCACGCTTTGCAGCAGCAGTTAATGTTGCACTTCCTAAGTTCCAGTTGATGTTTAAGTCATTATAAACTAATAATTTACAATCAACTTCTTTCCAAGTAGTTAAACCACCTTTTTTAGTCAATACTTCTTTCGTTACTGTTTTGAATACCGCTGGCACTTCAGTTGTGACAACTTTTGCATCTTCAACTAACTTCGTTTTCTTGATTGTTGCTTCTTTACTAGCAATATCAATAGTTCTTGTTGTTGGAGGCGTTGTCATTACTGTTTTCTTAAACGTTTTACTTACAGATGGAATATCTTCCACACGTGTTGATTCGTTAGTGATGATTGTTTTCCTAACAGTTTCAGTAATCGCAGGAATTTCAATACGCTCTGTAGTTGGAGGCGTTACCATTACTTTTCTTTTCATAGTCTTTCTAACCTCAGGAACATCAATAATTCTTGTTGTTGGAGGCGTTACCATAACTGTTTTCTTGATCGTTTTCGATGTTGCAGGAATAGGAATAACTCTAGTTGATGCAGGCGTTACCATAATTGTTCTTGTGTAAGTTGCTTCTCCACATGGCTTTCCTCCATTATTGTTAGGATCACAATCAGGTGTTGCTACTGAAGATGCATCAGCTGCCAAACGCTTTACAGGAATTGTTACATTCTGTGCTGGAATAGCTTTGTAACACCAGTATCTACAATCATCAGGATTTGATGAATTACAATCTGCTGGTGGAATTTCGCTCATTTGCCATTGTGCAGCAGCTGGCTTTACCTCAACAGTTTCAAAATCGCTAGTAAATGATGCTGGAACGATTGATATAGAAGATCCGTATTCTCTTTTCTTGTATGTTACGGTTTCAGTTCCCCACTCTGCTGGAACAATTTCCAAACGTTGTGAAGCTTCTTTTGTTGTAATGACAACATCTCTTGTTTCATATACAGCAGGAACAATTTCTACTTTCTGGTATGCAGGTCTTGTTACCACTTCAAAAGTTCTTGTTTCGTACACAGCTGGTACAACTTTCAATCTATAACTTGCTTCACTTACCACAACAGTTTCCGAATCTCTACTCGTTTGTGATGGGACTTTCACTAAACGTTGAGAAGCTTCTTTTGTAACTACTTCAAATGATTCTGTTCCGTACTCAGCAGGAACAACTGCTAATTTTTGACCAGCAACTTTAGAAGTAACCGTTTCGTTCTCAGTTCGATACTGTGCTGGCACAGACTTTAACTTTTTGTAAGCTGGCGAAACCATAACTTGTACATCTTGATTTTCATACACGTCTGGAGTAACACAACGAACATAACATTTTCCTGGTTCAGGATTTGTTGGCAAGTCTTGTCCAAAAGCAAAAGAACTAATGGCAAAGGCTAGTCCAAATAATAGTTTTTTTCTCATGTTTCTAATGATTAATTATTAATTGTTATTATTGAAGTTTAAAGGTACGAAAATATCTATATTAAAAGAGTTACCGCTAATTGCGATTGTTGACTCATATGATATTTAGTTTAACTGCATTGATTTTCGTTAAAACGCATTATTAGGGGAAAAACCCTGATGAAACTCATAAATTGCTGTTTAAGGGATTTCTTTTACCATAATTTTTTGATATATTTACTACATATAACTAAATCTCTAATAACTATGTTTGAATTATATCAAAGTGAAAACAATGAAAAGTTTTACTTCAATTTAAAAGCTAAAAACGGGCAAATCATCATGTCTAGTCAAGGATACGCTGATAAAAGTGGTGCTAAAAACGGTGTGGAATCTTGTAAAAAGAACTCAACAGATGATAGTAAATTTGAACGTAAAACCGCTAAGAATGGAAAGTTTCATTTTAATTTAAAAGCAGGAAACGGACAAATTATTGGTAGTAGTCAAATGTACGCTAGTGAAGCAGGAATGGAAAATGGAATTGAATCTGTTAAGAAAAATGCTGGAAGCGCAGAAGTGAAAGATTTAACAGAGTAGAAACTCATCCTAAACATAAAACAAAAAGCAACTCATTGAGTTGCTTTTTTGCTTTCTTATATAATGCTTTGAATAGTTTTCAAAAACTTCTGATGCATTTCAGCGGTGTAGTCTAAGTGTGTAACAATACGAAGCTTTCCACTTCCCATTCCAATTAAATCAATTCCTAACTTTTCTAGCTTGTCTAAAAAGGCTTGTTCATCAATATCATCTTGCAAATAGAAAATAATGATATTGGTATCAATCGGTTCTACTTTTTTGATGATTGCCAAACTTTCCAACGTCTTCCCTATTTCTTTCGCTTTCGCGTGATCTTCCGCCAAACGTTCTACATGATTGTCGAGTGCGTAGGTTCCAGCAGCAGCTAAATAACCTGCCTGACGCATTCCGCCACCTAATATTTTTCGAATTCGCAATGCCTTGTGAATCGTTTCTTCATCTGCAACCAATATAGAACCTACAGGACAACCCAATCCTTTAGATAAACATACAGAAATGGTATCAAATAGTTTCCCATATTGTTCTGGAGTTTCGCCTTTTTCTATCAACGCATTCCACAAACGTGCACCATCTAAATGGAAACCTAACTTATGTTCGCGTGCAACAGCGTGTATTTTTTCAATTTCACTAAAATCCCAACAGGAGCCACCACCACGATTTGCCGTATTTTCCAACGCAATTAAAGAAGTCAGTGGACTGTGATAAAAATCTGGTGGATTTATAGCAGCTTTGGCTTGTGCTGCCGTAAACATTCCACGATGTCCATCAATTAATTTGCACGATGCGCCGCTATTAAAACTCACACCGCCACCTTCATAGTTGTAAATGTGTGCATCTTTATCGCAAATAACCTGATCGCCAGGATTTGTATGTATTTTAATGGCTGTTTGATTTGCCATTGTGCCACTCGGGAAAAATAACGCCGCTTCTTTGCCAAATAGTTCCGCAACTTTTTGCTCTAAATGATTGATCGATGCATCTTTCTTGAAAACGTCATCTCCAACTTTCGCATCAAACATCGCTTTGAGCATTTGTGGAGTCGGTTTGGTAACCGTATCGCTAATTAAATTAATTCGCATTCTTTGTATAGTATTGAGTATTGAGGTTTTAGTATTGAAATTGGGTCTTGGATCTTGGGTCTTTGTTCTTTGTTCTTTGTTCTATGTAAAGTTGTTGAGTTGTTATTCGTTATTCGTTATTCGTTATTCGTTATTCGTTATTCGAAAGAAATACTTTTTTATTTAAAATTTCACATTTAAGATTTATAATTTCTTTTCACTTTTCAGTAATTCATATAATGACACGCATCACTTCCAATTGGCGAACCATCAGGAATTTTTGGAGACGCTTTAATTTTAAATTTCTCTGGATATTTTTTAAACTGTTCTATCATGTCTACATAAAATAATTGGTATGGCTTTTCAGCATCAGTATATCTTTTTGATTGGATTGTTTTTAAAATTTCACGCAACATATAGTTACTTTGCGCTTTCACAGCTGGAGACGCTTTGGCATGTTGCGCCAAATTCATCAAACGCTTTAATACATTTATATTGATGGCGTGTCCAATTTCATATTCATGCGCATCTTTATAGGTTTTATATACTGTGTTTTTCAATACTTCATTGATCATTTCCATAAATCCTAATTGTTCTGTATCTAAACTTTTTTGTTGAATCAATCGCGCTACACGTTCTGGATGAAACAAAAACGATAATGTCATATCACTAGCCGTTGCAGCAGGACTTACCGCATCAAAAGCGACACCTGTATTTCCTTTAAATGATTCTCTTGATCGACGATAAGAATACGCTCTAGGCGGAAACAAATCGAGTATATTTTTAGGAATTTCCAGTGTTTTCGCATCTAAGGTTTGTAACATTGCATCCAAAGCTTTACGCTGTATTTTTGGAGACACAACTTCAGTAATCAACTGTCCATCACCTTTTGTAGCATAATTATAATTTAATCCGCCAATGAGTTTGGAAGTGGCTTCCGTTTGATATCGATGGAAGAAATATAACGGCACAAAAACATCTTCTAACACAGTATACGGTTCATTACTACGAATGTTATCTTTAGAGAAATTCCGCATTGCCAATTCACGTACTTCAAGCACATTTTTCAATTCTTCCGAAGCACTTTTTCCGTTATCCCACAAGTGTGCTTTTGCATGCGCGCCACCAGCTGGTCGTGCATCCGAATCTGAAATAAAACGGTGTCCTGCGTTGTATGCGTCGTCTAATATCTTTTTTAATCCTTCTTTTTCCGCTTGCGCTGAATTGAACTCAGCATAAGAATATGCCACTGTAACTTTATCCCATGAACCAATTCCGGTTGCGTACGCATTTGACAAATCTACTTTTCCGTTTGTGATTTTCACTGTTGGATGCGGATAATCCATTACAGAACTCCTATTATTAGTACTTGCTGCAAAATTGTGTGCAAAACCGATCGTGTGACCAACTTCATGCGCTGATAATTGACGAATACGAGCCAATGCCATTTGTAACATTGGTTGATAATTGTCATCATTGGTTGCAAAAGGCTTATTCAATAATGCTTGCGCAATGAGAAAATCTTGTCGAATGCGCAAACTTCCTAAACTTACATGTCCTTTAATGATTTCTCCCGTTCGCGGATCTACCACACTTGCGCCATAACTCCAACCGCGCGTAGAACGATGTACCCATTGAATTACATTGTATCGCAAATCCATCGGATCAGCATCTTTTGGCAACATTTTTACTTGAAAAGCATTTGTATAGCCAATACTTTCATAGGCTTCATTCCACCAACGTGCGCCATCTAATAATGCCGAACGCACAGGTTCTGGTGTTCCAGGATCAAGATAATATACTATTGGTTCTTTCGCTTCACTACTTGCCGCAGCTGGATTTTTCTTTTCCAAACGATGTCTGGTAATAAAACGTTTTTGCATAGGTTCTTGAATAGGCGTTGCATAATCGTAATACGAAATATTAATAGCGCCACTTCGCGGATCAAAAACTCTTGGTTTGTAATTATTATCTGGTAATTCTACAAAAGAATGATGCTGAATAACCGTAACCAAACCAGCGTTTGGCGTAACACTTTTAATATAATTTCCTGTAGGTTTTCCTTTGAAAGTCAATACTGCTTCAAACTCTACATTTTTTGGAAATGCTTTTGTTCTAGGCAGTGAAATTGCACTTTTAGAAGCATCTAATTTGTACACACCTTGTTTACCGTTTGCTAATCTTTGAATGACTCCGTGTGCATCTTGCATTAAAAAAGCGGTTACATCGATGGTAAAGACACCTTCTTTTTCAGAAACAATCGGAAAACCGAATAAAATAGATGTAGCAAAAGCTTGTTCTACACTTTTCCGTTCCAAATCATTCGTTGTATTTGCTCTGTATCGTAAATTGGGTTGCACCAACATGAGTTTGTTCCCTATTTTTTGAAATTGTACTACAACGCCATCGCCAATTTGACCTCTATCTAGGCCAATATCATTAGAGCCAACGCCACTTGCAAGTGAATAAACGTATAAAAAATCTTCATTAAGACGCTTTACATCTAAAAAAATCTTATCGCGTTTCTCTTCATACGAAAAATTAAAAAAGCCTTTGTAGTATTCACGTGGATATTGTTTCTTTTTCTCTTGCGAAAAACTACATGTCGCATATAAGAAAATGAAAACCAGTACCATAGATTTTTTCATCGGAGTAATATTTTAGTCATTTTTAACCTTAAAAAATCATGTAAAAAGGAGCGATATTTTTGATTCTTCTGGTTTTTCTGTTTTACGCTATGAATATACATAAAACATCTTATTTTTGTATGAATTAAAAAGATAAAACATGATAACATCAGATCAAATTAAAGATCTTATCAATCGCCTTGGTGCGTTAAGGAGGTATCTTTGACATTGATGCCAAACTTATAGAAATTTCAAACGAGGAAGAAAAAACCTATGCGCCAGATTTTTGGGACAATCCAAAAGAAGCCGAAATCCTCATGAAAAAACTTCGTGGAGAAAAAAAATGGGTTTCAGATTACAATACAATTGCCGATTTGCTTGGCGATTTGGAAGTATTGTATGAATTCTACAAAGAAGGCGATACAACTATCGAAGAAGTAGAATCACATTTTGAAACCGCAAAAATTAAAATTGAAGATTTAGAATTCCGCAACATGCTGTCCGATGAAGGCGATAGCATGAGTGCCGTGTTGCAAATTACTGCAGGTGCTGGTGGAACCGAAAGTTGCGATTGGGCAAGTATGCTGATGCGTATGTATTTGATGTTTGCCGAAAAGCAAGGATACAAAATAAAAGAACTCAACTATCAAGAAGGCGATGTTGCTGGTATAAAAACGGTAACGTTGGAAATTGAAGGCGATTATGCTTTTGGTTGGCTCAAAGGAGAAAATGGTGTGCACCGTTTGGTCCGTATTTCTCCATTTGACAGCAATGCAAAACGTCATACTTCGTTTGCTTCTGTATATGTATATCCTTTGGTTGATGATACTATTGAAATTGATATTAATCCTGCTGATTTAGAAATTACAACGGCACGCTCAAGTGGCGCTGGTGGACAAAATGTAAACAAGGTTGAAACCAAAGTTCAATTGACACACAAACCTTCTGGAATTCAAATTTCATGTTCTGAAACACGTTCGCAACACGACAACCGTGCACGTGCATTACAAATGCTGAAATCACAGTTGTATGAAATTGAGCTAAAAAAACAACTGGAAGCGCGTGATGATATTGAAGCTGGAAAGATGAAAATTGAATGGGGATCGCAAATTCGAAACTATGTAATGCATCCGTACAAATTGGTCAAAGATGTTCGTACTTCGCATGAAACAGGAAACGTAGATGCAGTGATGAACGGTCAAATTGATGAATTTTTGAAAGCGTATTTAATGTCTGTTGGACAAAAAAAGGAAGAAGATACGTTATAATATCATTTCTATCTTTCAAAATTTGCCTATCATTGTAGCAAACATAACCCTAATAACTTAAAGAATGATTGTATACGGAACTGGTTCCAAAGACATAGGAACTCGGAAAATTCAAGGTGCAAAGTGCCCAAATTGCGAGTCTACTGAAATGTGTGTAAATGTAACTTCTAATTATGCACAAGTATTTTGGATTCCTATTTTCCCAATGTCAAAAAAGTTTTTGTCAGTTTGCCTACATTGTGATCAAGTACTTGAAAAGAAAGAAATGCCACAGCAACTGAAAGATAAAATAGATATGGAGAAACACCATTTTAAGACACCTATCTATTTATTTTCAGGTTTAGCTATCATTGCATTGCTCGTTGTATACGCATTTTACGCTTCAGGCAAACATGATGAAGAACTCGCTGCAAACGTGAAAAATTTAGAAGCTAAAGATGTTGTTGTATTTAAAGTTTCTTCGAAAGAATATACGTTTGCAGAAGTAAATAAAAAATCAAACGATACCATTTACTTAAATTATAGCAGTTATACTTATGAAGGAAGAAAGCCTAGCGAATCTAAATATAAAAAAGAAAAAGCTACGATTTCTGACTTTTATTCTTATGACGATACGTACTATTTTACACAATCAGAAATTGATTCTTTACACCAAATTGAAGAATTAGTTGAAATCTACAAACAAAATGATTAAAATATACCACAATCCAAGATGTCGAAAATCTAGAGAAGGACTCGAAATCTTAAAAGAATCAGGCAAGGAATTCATCATTGTCAAATATTTAGAGAATAGACTTTCGTTAGCGGAATTGACACGAATTATTGAACTCTTGGGCATTGAACCTATTGATTTAGTTCGAAAAAATGAAACGTTCTGGAAAGAAAACTATAAAGACAAACGCATTTCTAAAGAACACATTATGAAACTTATGCTTTCAAATCCTAAACTAATGGAACGCCCAATTGTTGTTAATAATAACAAAGCAGTTATTGGCCGTCCACCAGAAAATATTAAAACAATTCTATAATACGAAACCCAGCGAAAATTTGCTGGGTTTTTCTTTTAACAGAACTTTAACCAAAAGCCGTTAAACCATGTATTTTCTTTGCAGTCCTACATCAAACTAAAAAACTGTATAAAAAAGAAACTACTCACAAAATGAAAAAACTATTATTTTTCCTATGCTTTCTAGGAACCATTTCTACTGTATTTGCACAAAAAAAGAAAGTCACTATTACAGGAAAAGTGTTTGATAAAACCACGAATCAGCCACTTGAATATGCAACGATTATTTTTCAAGATGTTGCTAAAAAAAGACCCGTAACGGGCGGAATAACGAATCCAAAAGGAGAATTTAGCATTGTTGTTGACGCGGATACGTATGACATTCAAGTTGAATTTATTTCGTTTAAAACCCAAGAAATTAAAAATAAGCCACTCTTAACGGATACCAATTTAGGAAGTTTTTTCCTTTTGGAAGATTTAGAAAGTTTGGCAGCGGTTGAAGTGATTGCCGAAAAAACAACAGTGCAACTCAAACTAGACAAAAAAATATACAATGTTGGGAAAGATATAACGGTTCGTGGAGGAACAGTTAGTGATGTTCTAGACAACGTACCTTCCGTTTCTGTTGATGTAGAAGGAAATGTATCGCTTCGAGGAAATGAAGATGTACGTATTTTGATCAATGGCAAACCTTCGGGCTTGGTCGGATTGAATTCTACAGATGCATTGCGACAGTTACCAGCGGAAGCAATTGAAAAAGTAGAAATTATCACATCGCCATCTGCACGTTATGATGCCGAAGGAAGTGCCGGAATTTTAAACATTATTTTACGCCGTAGCAAACTACAAGGTATCAATGGCGCTATTACTACAAATGTTTCGCACCCAGAAGGTTATGGAGTTTCAGGAAATATAAATTATCGTACGGGCGATTTTAACTTTTTTACGACTTCTGGCTATAATTATCGTACCATTCCAGGGAATTCAAACACATTTACCGAATATTTTAATGGCGACGAACCAAATACCTTTTTAAATGAAGATCGTGATTTTGAGCGTATTCGTAAAGGATTCAACTCAAATTTTGGTGTCGAATGGTATATTAACGACAAAACATCCATAACTGCGTCTTTGGTATTTAGAGATAGTGATAACGAGCAAGAAACTACAAATATATTAACACAGTTTGATTCCGATTTTAATGTTACAAATGTCAGTTCGCGTTTTGATCCTGAGACCGAAAGTGATAAAACGTTACAATATGCCGTAAATTTTGATAAGAATTTTGACAAAAGCGGGCATAAATTAACAGCTGATTTTCAGTATGAAACCACAACAGAAGGAGAAAACTCGTTTATTTTGGTCAATGGAGATTTAGCGGAACAAGTAACTACAATTGAAGATCAAAATCGTATTTTATTACAAACCGATTATGTCGTTCCATTAAGTGAAACGGCACAATTTGAGTTTGGGTACCGAGGAAATTTTCTCGATTTAACGACTGATTATTTAGTAGCATTTCTAGAAAACGATGAGTTTGTAGCAGATACCGATTTGAGTAATGTTTTAAATTATCGTGAATATGTAAATGCATTTTACACACAATACGGAAACAAAGTAAGTGACAAATTCTCTTATTTATTAGGATTACGTATGGAAGATTCTCGTATTGCTGTCAACCAATTAACAAGTGGTGACACAGATCGAAAAAACTACCTAAGCTTCTTCCCTACCATCAATTTGGGTTATGAAATTTCGGAAGATCAAAGTATTACTTTAGGATACAACAGAAGAATCCGTAGACCACGTTCGCGCTTTATCAATCCGTTTCCTTCACGATCAAGTATTACCAATATTTTTCAAGGAAATCCTGACATTGACCCAAGTTTTTCAAATGCTATTGACTTAGGTTATTTAAATCGTTTTGGAAAACTTACGTTGAATACATCTATCTACTTTCAACGTTCTACAGATGTATTTAATTTTATCAATGAAGACACAGGACAAACTGTTATTTTGAATGGCGAAGAAGTACCAATTATTCGTAGAACACCAATTAACTTAGCTAGAAATGATCGTTATGGATTTGAATTTACATTAACATACAATCCATCACGTAAGTGGCGTGTAAACGGAAACTTTAACTTGTTTCAGTCGTTCAATCGTGGAGAATTCAACGGTGTTAATTTTGATGCAGACAACCTAAGTTGGTTTGTACGTATCAATAACAAAGTAACATTGCCTGGAAATATTGATTGGCAAACACGTTTATTTTATCGCGGTCCTAATGAAGATGCACAAAATATTAGAAAAGGACTTTTCTCAGCAAATTTAGCATTTAGTAAAGATTTATTTAAAGACAAAGCTTCCATTGCCTTCAACGTAAGTGATGTATTCAATTCGCGTGTAAGACGTTCGGAATCGTTTACAGATACATTTACGAGTGAAGGAGAATTTCAGTGGCGCGTTCGTACGTTTAACTTAGCATTTACGTATCGTTTTAACCAGAAAAAGAAAAATACTGGTAATGGAAGAGGCGACGACGATGGCGATGACGGAGGTTTTAGTGCGAGACCATAACAACTCTTTTTACTATGTCTTAAATATAAATTAAGACTGTCTGAAAGGCTAAATTTTCATCAAGCCGAACTTGATTCGATTTCTCATAATCATTGAAAATCAGTGTGATGAGATTCTGAATTGATACTGAATCAAGTTCAACACTTGGTTCGAAATGATGCCTTTTTATACCATCTTCAAACATATACAAGCTGTAACGTTCATTGTTACAGCTTTTTTTTATACGATTTACCTTACGTGAATTTCGCTATTTTCAGATTGGTTTTCATTTTAATGTGAACACTTATATACTTTTTTAGTATTTTAGATTTTTTAGAAATCATACCATAAAAATCATACACCATGGCACACGCTTCTCCAACTCCAAAAACGAAAGATCGAATTAAATTACCATTTACATTTGATGTTGAAAAAATGCTCGCTGAGTTTGAAGCGTTAAAACTTCAAAATTTCGAATATTACAATGTAATTCCATTACGCGCGCCAGCACATACGGTTGATACGTCTATACCATTTCCGCCACCAGCAGACGATTACGCAGATGGTTCTTGGTGCGATTGGTTAGATACAGATTACTTAAAAAGTTCACCCTATTTACAAAGTGTTATTGATACCTTTAAAGCAAATACCAAAGTTACATTAGTACGTTTGTTGCGTTTAGCGCCAAATTCTGTGGTACAGCAACATACAGATCCTACACTTGGTTTGGAAGTGCATAAATCGGTAATTCGGTTGACAGTTCCTATTGTAAACAAAGATGGTGTGCAATTTTTTTTGAACGATTCTGAAGTACCAATGCTACCTGGCGAATGTTGGTATTTACGCTTAACAGATCCGCACAGAGTGATTAATAATGGTACAGAAGAACGTGTAAATCTAACTATTGATATGATTCCGAATGATTGGATTCGTACTATTATTAAAGAGAGTGATGTCTAAGTTGATAAAAATATAACTACGCGCAGAAAATCATATCAATTATTATAAATCTATCCTATTATGGCAGAACCTACAAGCGTAAACTCGCAAATTACAGATTCCATTACACAAGCAAACACAAAAGTTCTTGGTGATGCGCCAGCAGTAGCTACCGACAACTTCTTGGAAGCTACTTCGCAAGCGCTAAATAATGCGGCTCACAATGCAACTACTGCACAAAATTCCGCTAATGAAACTGCACAAGCTGCAACAACACAAGGCGTGGAAACATTAGAAAGTATTGACACTGCAAGTTCGGGTGTTGCAACACGTAAAATTTTAAAAGACACTAACTAATTACCGTATATTTCTTACGAACCAACAATTATAAGTAGAAAAGGCGTCACTATAAAAACAACGCCTTTGGTATTTTATATGTTTAAAAATATCACGTATACTGAATAAACCACATATATATTGGCATTCCAAGGGTAATATTTAGCGGGAAAGTAATTGCTAATGCCATGGGCAAATACAAACTCGGATTGGCTTTCGGAGCTGCAATTCGCATAGCGGCAGGAACGGCAATATAAGAAGCACTTGCTGCTAAAATTGCTAACAATAATCGATCGCCATCACTTGATAAAATATGTACGGAAGAGTACGCAACTGTTATTCCATTTGCCAATGGAATTAATATGGCGAACGCCAAAGCAAACCAACCTTTTTTGATTAAAGCGCCAATTTTCTTTCCGCTAGTAATTCCCATATCTAACAAAAATACTGCTAAAAATCCTTTAAAAATATCTGTGGTAAACGGTTTAATTCCTGCGGCTTGTGCATCACTAGCCATAAAACCTATGACCAAACTTCCTAAAATTAATAAAACACTTCCATTTGTCACGGCGTGTTTTACGAGTCCGACCAATTCTTTATACGATTTTTTTCCGTTAGAATAAATTCGCATCAATAAGACACCTATAATAATTGAAGGTGCTTCCATTAAAGCCATCACAGCGACCATGTGTCCGCCAAATTCTATATTTTTCATTTCTAAAAAACTTACTGCTGTCACGAACGTTACCGCACTTACCGAACCATAAGCTGCCGCAATAGCGCCTGCGTTTTCAACAGAAAATTTAAGTCTTAAAATAAAATAGGTATATAGTGGAACTACAGTAGCCATCACGATTCCGAAGACTATTGACCAACCAATGTCAGCGGTGTACTCGCTATGCGCAAGTTCTTGCCCACCTTTAAATCCAATAGCGAGCAAGAGATATAATGAAATAAATTTTGAAGAATTTTTCGGAATTTCTAAGTCACTTTTGACTTGAGCTGCAATAATTCCTAATCCAAAAAATAATAAAGCAGGATTTGTTAAATTATCGAAGAGTAGATGTAAATCCATCTTTAGTTTTTAAGCTGTAATGCGCTTATTAGTCAATAATTTCAATTTTCAATACACCGTTAATTCGCAATTGCTTTCCAGCACGTTTTGCTTCTTGGTATACTGCTCTAAAGTTTTCTTTCTCTCTAATTAATTGTGCAAGACGACTGTCATCAAAAGTAGTATCGCTTAAAACATCTCCTTCACACATAGATAATCTGTGAATTTTATGAAAATTTATCTTTTCATCTAATAATGCATTAATCACATCTGAAGCTTCCATTGCTGTGAATTTACCGTCTACTAACTGTACTTTGTGTGTTACTTCTGTTGTTGTCATAATATTGATTTTTAATTTTTGCTTAATGAAATAATGAATAATAAACTTAATACTGTACCAGCTTTTATGAATGTCCAAAAATATACAGGACTTATGCTGTAACTAATAATTGTCATTGAAATGTATCCTACTAAAATTGCAATCATTCCAATACGACGTGCCCATTTTGTCAACCATTCCTTATTAATTCGTACTAAAAAAACGGCGGTGTTATTCTTAATGTCGATTGAACGTATATTCGTTCTCCTGTTGTTATTGAGTGTGATTACCTTTTCCATCGCTTAATTTTAACAATGCAAAGATTATATTTAAAAATCATATATTTTTATTTATATTTATTATATAAAACATAAGCGATATTTATGAACTATACATTACATCAATTAAAGGTCTTTGTAGAAATTGTTACAAAAGAAAGTATTACCAAAGCTGCCGAAGTGCTATTCCTAACACAACCAGCAGTTTCCATACAATTAAAGAAGTTTCAAGACCAGTTTCCATTGCCACTTACAGAAGTCATTGGACGCAAATTATACGTGACCGATTTTGGTCAAGAGATTGCGCTAACAGCACAAAAAATTCTGGATGAAGTTGCCACTATTGATCATAAAACAAAAGTGTATCAAGGAAAGTTGGCGGGAAAATTGAAAATTTCGATTGTTTCCACTGGAAAATATGTGATGCCGTATTACATTTCGGATTTTGTAAATGGACATTCTGGCGTCGATTTTTCAATTGATGTAACGAACAAGCAAAATGTAGTGCGCGATTTGGAACAGAATAAAATTGATTTTGCCTTGGTTTCCGTACTTCCCGATCATTTATCGCTAGAAGCCATTCCGTTACTAAAAAATAGTTTGTATCTCGTTGGTGGTGCTTCGCGAGAAGCGAATAGAAAAACTAAAGTTTCTACCATTTTTCAAGATGAACCACTACTCTATCGTGAAAAAGGTTCTGCAACTCGAAACGCCATGGAAGCATTTATTGACGGACGGAATGTTTCGGTTACAAAGAAAATTGAGCTGACTTCAAATGAAGCGTTAAAACAAGCAGTTATTGCAGGTTTGGGCTATTCTATTATGCCCATGATTGGAATTAAAAATGCATTAGATGCGGGAAATATAAAAATTATTGATTATCCAGGATTGCCTATTAATACACAATGGAATATTGTGTGGTTGAAAAATAAATCACTATCGCCTGTGGCACAAGCTTTTGTGAAACATTTAGAAATGGATAAAGATGCTATTACAGAAAAATATTTTAACTGGGTAAATGCTTGATACAGCACAAAAGCTACATAATTATACACGATAATTTTCAAAAAAAATACTATACAATGAAATCAATTTATACACTAATTCTTATCTGTTTTTGCATTATTTCTTGTGGAAAAGTGAAAGAAACCACCAAAAATGCCATCAAAGAAGGCGGAAAAATTGTGGGCGAATCTGTTGGCGAGTTCAGCAAAGGTGTTTCCGAAGGTGTTGAAGAAACGTTTCAGATTACGATAAATGCTAACGAAACTATTACAGCTAAAGGTATTTCGTTTGGTAAAATAACGCTCGGAAGTATACACGGCGGTCGTGACAATTTGCTAAATGTGTATCTAATTTTTGATCAGGATTTTAACGATACTTTATATTTTGAAAGTTTTTGATAATAATGATTTAGAAATGGGAAGAACACACGAAATCGTTACGGCTAAAATGGGAGAAGCCGATTTCTTCGAATTTCAATTCAACAAGAAAACCAATATTGATAGCGACAGCAAGATTTATATGGAATAATTACGTTTAAGAAATTACGCCTTTAAATCAATTTCTTTGATACTTTTTATACGATTGCGTTCTAAAAAAGCGTCAATAGTTTCAAAGTGTTCTAGTACACGTTTGTCTTTGAATTCAAATACTTTTTGCGACAATCCTTGCAAGAAATCACGATCGTGAGAAACTAAAATTAGTGTTCCATCAAAAGCTTTTAAAGCATCTTTCAATACATCTTTGGAACGTAAATCTAAATGGTTTGTCGGTTCATCCAAAATCAGCAAATTCACAGGTTCTAACAATAGTTTTACCATTGCCAAACGTGTTTTTTCTCCACCTGAAAGTACACTGACTTTTTTGTCAATATCATCGCCTTTAAACATAAATTGACCGAGAATATTTTTTATTTGTGTACGAATATCGCCTTTGGCAACTTCATCAACCGTTTGAAAAATTGTCAAATCTGGATCTAGTAATGAAGCTTGATTTTGCGCAAAATATCCCACTTTTACATTGTGTCCCAACGTGCAAGTTCCTTCATGTTCAATTTCTCCCAAAATAGATTTGATCATGGTCGATTTCCCTTCTCCATTTCGTCCCACAAACGATACTTTTTCGCCTCTTGCAATGGAAAAACTAGCATTTTTAAATACAACATGATCGTCGTAGCTTTTGGATAATTCTTCTACAATTACAGGATAATCGCCAGAACGTGGCGCTGGTGGAAATTTTAGTTTTAACGCAGAATTGTCCACCTCATCAATTTCAATAATTTCTAACTTTTCTAACATGCGAACACGCGACGCAACTTGATTCGTTTTAGAAAATGTTCCTTTAAAACGTTCAATAAACGCCTGATTGTCTGCTATAAATTTTTGCTGTTCTTGATAAGCTTTTATTTGATGCGCTCTTCTGTCTTTTCGCAATTCTAAATAGTGAGAATAATTGGCTTTATAATCATAAATACGTCCCATTGTCACTTCAATAGTACGATTGGTAATGTTGTCAATAAATGCTCTATCATGCGAAATTACCATAACCGCATTTGCTTTGTTTACCAAGAAATCTTCCAACCAAATTACCGATTCAATATCAATATGATTCGTTGGCTCATCTAACAAAATTAAATCAGGTTTTTGCAATAAAATTTTCGCCAATTCAATTCGCATACGCCATCCACCACTAAATTCACTTGTCATTCGCTGAAAATCATCTTGTTTAAAACCAAGTCCTTTTAAAGCTTTTTCAACTTCTGCATCATAATTTACATCTTCTAGTGCGTAATAACGCTCGCCCAATTCTGAAACTTCTTCAATGATTTTCATGTACGCTTCACTTTCGTAATCGGTACGTGTTTCGAGCTGTTTGTTCAGTTCTTCCATGCGATCGCGCATTTCAAAAACGTGCTGAAACGCCTTAGATGCTTCTTCAAAAACAGTACATTCATCTTCTGTTAATAAATGCTGTGGCAAATAAGCAATTACGGTATCTTTAGGACAGCCAACTTTTCCACGTGTTGCTTTCTGTACACCAGCAATAATCTTCATCATGGTCGATTTTCCAGCGCCATTTTTCCCCATTAAGGCTATTTTATCATTTTCATTAATGACAAAATTTACATCTTTAAACAATGTAGTTCCGCTAAATTCTACAGCAATTGCATCAACAGTAATCATGTGTTCTTTTTTTGAGATTGCGAAATTAAGAAAAAGACAATAGGAATTGGTATAAGTTGCATCTTTTTACGAATTATGTTGGCTTCTAAAGTACAGGAAGATTGTTTATTTAAAATGAATTTGAATATGTTTAAAAATGGCTTTCGAATGAATCCATATGCATATTTTTCTTACCTTTAAGTAAATTTTTGTTCCCAAAATCGCGACAAGTTTCATGCAAGATACACTAGCTTTCGTTCAAGAAATTTTTTCAGAAAAACTCTCTTTTACACCAGATGAGTTGGCTTTTATTGCACAAAAATTTAAACGTGTAACCTTTGAAAAAGGCACTATAATTCTTCAAGCTGATACATTTGTACAGTATCAATATTTTGTGTCGGAAGGTTGTCTGCGCACTTTCTTAATATCAAAATCGGGAAAAGAACACACCATCCAATTTGCCATAAAAAACTGGTGGATCAGTGATTATATCGGTTATTTTTCACAATCGAAATCAATTTTAAACATTGAGTGTATTCAAGATGCGGTGTTGTACAAAATTTCACATGACGACATGGAAGCGATTTATGCCAAAATTCCAACAACGGAAAGTTACATTCGTAAAAAGTTAGAACGCGCATTTGTTAATTTTCAAAAACGAATTCTCGCAAATCTTTCGCAAACTGCCAAAGAGCGTTACTTGAATTTTGCACAAGAGTATCCAAATATTGAACAGTATGTCAAAAATTACCACATTGCTTCATATTTAGGAATTACGACTGAAAGTTTGAGTCGTATTCGAAAAGAAATCGCACAAGACGTTTCTTAACATAGATCAATTTTTTTCTACATTCCATCTTGTAATTTTGTTATAAAATTTCCCCCTATGAAATATATAATGAGTGTACTAGCTGTTATGATTTTGATAATGGCATGCAATATGAAAAGTGAAAATTCTGAAAAAACCATAGAAAAAGAATCAACTATAAATCAAAAACAGATGAAAAAAGTATTATTCGTATTAACGAGTCACGATGAATTGGGAAAAACTGGAGAAAAAACTGGGTTTTGGGTAGAAGAATTTGCCGCTCCATATTATGCATTGAAAGATAACAATGTAATTATAACTATTGCTTCGCCTAAAGGTGGACAACCACCAATTGATCCAAAAAGTACGGAAGAAAGTGCACAGACAGAAGCTACCAAACGTTTTTATAAAGATGAGGAAACGCAGCAAGTATTGGCAAATTCACTGAAGTTATCAACTGTAAATGAAGCTGATTACGATGCTGTTTTTTATCCTGGTGGACACGGACCGTTATGGGATTTGGCAGAAGATCCAGATTCTATCAAATTAATTGAACGTTTTTACAACAATAACAAACCTGTTGCTGCTGTTTGTCATGCGCCAGGCGTATTTAAAAATGTAAAAAATACCGATGGAACACCTTTTGTAAAAGGGAAAAAAGTAACTGGTTTTACCAATTCTGAAGAAGAAGCGGTACAGTTAACTGACGTAGTACCATTTTTGGTAGAAGATATGTTGAAAGAAAATGGCGGAATATATTCAAAAACTGACGATTGGAATGTGTATGCAATAAAAGATGGTTTGTTAATTACTGGACAAAATCCTGCGTCATCTGAAAAAGTAGCTGAACTATTATTAGAGTCATTAGACTAATAAACCCGATATGTTTTAATTAAAAAAAGGGAACTCATATTGAGTTCCCTTTTTGTTTTTGTCCTTTTGGTATTTAGGATTCTTTTTTTGATGCTCTCCACTCGTCAAAACGCTCTTTTAAAGCTCCACCTACCCAATATGGTACGATGAAAGTTAATAAAAGAATCATTAACCAAAATCCAATGGTTAAGATGGTAAGGAAAGCTAAAAAGCCTAAATATTGATCAAATTCAAACATGTTTTCCGGAATTTATCGAATTCATCACAAAGATATTGCAATAAATTCAAAATTCATATAGAAACCTTGAGAATTATTAACAATTTTATTTCTGCTTGTAAACAGTGTAGGCAGTGTCTAAATTCATGTTGTTATTAACATTCTGATTTGTTTTTACACCAATAGTCTTGTACATATTTTTAACAACAGAATCTTTTGGCGAATTTTCTAAAACAGATTTGATAGTTGTGACGCCTCCAAACGAATTGTATGCTTGCCTGAATGTATAAAAGTTAGTATCTGAAAATTGAAAATCTCCGTCCATAGCTTTGTTTGTTGGAAGTGCATAATAGGTTTTAAAGTCTAACAAATCGAAATTAGAAGCATTATACGTAAACATTTTAAATCCTGGATTGTTTCCGTGATTTACAGCAATTCCTGGAGTTGTAATACTGTACGTTATAAATTCTGGAGTTTGTTTTGGTGTAGAATTTACAACACGACGCAAACCGTCCAAATGCGTATGTCCATTGAGCATTCCTATGATATTTGACTTATGTTTGCTGATTAACTCAATAAAAGCATCTTGAAGTTGATACGTTACAGATGTGCCAGATGCATTTTTCATTGTATACAGCAAAGATGGATGCCACATTTTATCATACGTAGTTTCACTATGATGATGTTTGTTTTTATAACCATCAGTTCCGGGCGGAATGTGCATCATAATCAGTACACGATCCGTTGCGCCCAAACTTTTAAGTTTTCCTTTGAACCAATCCATTTGTGTGTTAGTTGCCTCTTGTTGGGTTTTACCATCGTCGCCAACATATGGATGACTTCCGCTATTAGAGAAAATTACTGTGTTCAACGCTATAATTGTTAGCTTTTTTCCTTTGTCGACCAAATCCACTGAATAATATCCAAATTCTTTATTAAAATCTAAATTAATTGCCCTAATTACGGTAGAAGCTTTATTAATAATTGGCCACGGATTTGCAGGATCAGCATCTTTTGTCAACACACTGTTTCCATTTGAATTGGTAAACGAATGATAATCGCCTTCTAAGGAATCATTATTTCCTGGTAAATACAATATTGGGATTCCTATTTGTAGATTCCTTAAATTTTCGAGCATTTCATGTGTATTTTCACGTCTTTCATTATCATCATATCCTGGCAAATCTCCCAAATACACCATAAACTTTGGCTGTTCTGTTTGTACCACATTTTCGATTTTAGCTTTGGCCTTTTTCCACAAATTTTCACTTGTTACGCTTACGTATGAATTTCCAAAAGTTGTATTTGCCAAATCTTTATCTACATGCACATCTGATAATACCAAAAACTTATTAGTTAACATTGTTGCGTCTGGTACCGCTGTCACTGCTGGTTCTGCTTTCGGATCAGGAGTTGAATTTGATTTGGAATCTGTTTTTCCTTTACATGCAAAAAAAAGCACACTCAAAAGAAGTACATATAAAAAGTTAGTTTTCATTTTTTTGAATTTATTGGTTAATTGCTTGCAAAAGATACTAAAAAGAGTCGTGACCTTCTACAAGTATATCTACGTGGTTTTCGAATTAAAAACCTGTTTTTCTGATATATAAATCAACAATCAGCAGAATTAGTTATAAAACAGAAGGAAGTAAAAAGTTGTAGTAATTCATCATAAAAAAATCAAAAAAACTACATTACTACATGTAAAATATTTAATTTTGCAACTGCTAAAAACTATCCACATGGAATATAGAATAGAGAAAGATACAATGGGCGAAGTTAAAGTTCCTTCAGACAAACTTTGGGGAGCACAAACGGAACGTTCAAGAAATAATTTTAAAATTGGTGCACCAGCTAGTATGCCGCTAGAAGTTGTGTATGGGTTTGCTTATTTAAAGAAAGCAGCAGCATTTACAAACTGTGAATTGGGCGTATTACCAATTGAAAAAAGAGATTTAATTGCTACAGTTTGTGATGAAATCTTAGCTGGAAAACATGACGATCAGTTTCCGTTAGTCATCTGGCAAACAGGTTCTGGAACGCAATCTAACATGAATGTTAATGAAGTAATTGCTAACAGAGCACATCAATTGGCGGGAAAAGTAATTGGCGAAGGCGAAAAAACCATCCAACCAAATGATGATGTAAACAAATCACAATCGTCAAACGATACGTTTCCAACAGGAATGCACATTTCAGCATACAAGAAAATTGTTGAAAACACAATTCCTGGCGTAGAACAATTACGTGATACATTAAAGAAAAAATCAGAAGCATTCAAAGATGTTGTAAAAATTGGGAGAACACACTTAATGGATGCAACACCTTTAACATTAGGACAAGAATTCTCAGGATATGTTTCTCAGTTAAATCACGGCTTAAAAGCGTTGGAAAACACCTTGCCACATTTGAGCGAATTGGCTTTAGGTGGAACTGCTGTTGGAACAGGATTAAACACTCCAAAAGGATATGCAAAACGTGTTTCTGAATTTATCGCACGTTTTACAGAATTGCCTTTTATTACGGCTGAAAACAAATTTGAAGCTTTAGCTGCACATGATGCCATGGTGGAAACACATGGTGCATTAAAACAATTGGCAGTTTCTATCAATAAAATAGCGAATGACATTCGTTTAATGGCTTCTGGACCACGTTCAGGAATCGGAGAATTGATCATTCCTGCAAACGAACCTGGAAGTTCTATCATGCCAGGAAAAGTAAATCCGACTCAGTGTGAAGCTATTACGATGGTGTGCGCACAAGTTATGGGGAACGATGTTGCTGTCACTGTTGGTGGAACGCAAGGACATTACGAACTGAACGTTTTTAAACCAATGATGATTGCTAACGTATTACAATCTGCACAATTGATTGGAGATGCGTGTGTAAGTTTTGATGTAAACTGTGTGGCAGGCATTGAGCCAAATCATTCAAGAATTACAGAATTAGTAAATAATTCGTTAATGTTAGTAACGGCGTTAAATACCAAAATTGGATATTACAAAGCGGCTGAAATTGCAAATACGGCGCATCAAAACGGAACAACCTTACGTGAAGAAGCTGTTAATTTAGGTTATGTAACTCCTGAAGAATATGACGAATGGGTAAAACCTGAAGATATGGTTGGAGCCATGAAATAAACGTTTCAATCTAAAAAATAGATAAAAACCGCGCTAAAACATATTTAGAGCGGTTTTATTTTTTTGGTAACTTTTAAAAATATTAGCAACCAGATTCTATATCAAAATTTACCTTTCCGCTACTTAAATTATAATATGCAGTATGAATCTCTACTGTGTCAGAATTAACCGCGTTCCTAATAATCTCTGAACATCTAGTAAGTTCTTTAGCGCTATGAAGCACATTTTCTTTAGTGACCATTTCTAAAGAATTTTTTTCTTTTTCTGAAACGGTATAATAATCATTATTTTCAGCTTCGCAAGAACAATTACAAGCATGTACGGCTGGCAAAATATGACCAATCAACTGACTCAAATTATCACTTGGAGCTGGATCTTTTGACATGGCAGCTTTGACGGCACCGCAACCTTCATGTCCTAATACCAGAATATATTTACATTTAAGAGCCGCTACAGCAAACTCAATACTTGCAATGGAAGAAACGTTGGCAATATTTCCTGCTACGCGTACCACAAACAAATCAGCAATTCCGGTATCAAAAATTAATTCTGGCGGTACGCGACTATCTGCACAACTTAAAACAATTGCAAATGGCTTTTGTCCTTTTTCCGCAGTACATTTTCTTCGTTTTTCACTTTGGTTGGGATGCTTGGAAGCGTTGTTTCGGAAGCGTTTATTTCCTTTCTTCAACCGTTTTTCAATGGCTTTAAAATCGCTTCTATCTGGAAAGTTTCCGTCACAATTTTCATGATCACTACATTCTTTAAACTTCATATCATATAATTAATTAGTTCCTATTTTTAAATCAAGGTAGCCAATTATATACTCCTAACAGAAAAAGAAGGCATAAACGGGTATTTATACGGTATAAGCGTAGTAAAAATGAGTGGGAATGTTTTTGAGTTTTGTTGAGTTGTTGAGTTGTTGAGTATTTAAAATCAAGCACTTAAAATTTATGATTCAACATTTAACATTTACAATTTCAAATTTGGGTCTTAGGTTTTGGGTCTTAGGTTTTGGGTCTTTAAATATTATTTTTCAATTTAAAATTCAGCATTCAATATTTATAATTTAAAAATTTGTTCTTTATTCTTATGTAAGTTGTTAAGTTTTTAAAATCAAGCACTTAAAATTTAAAATTCAACATTTAACATTTACAATTTCAAATTTGGGTCTTAGGTCTCGGGTCTTAGGTCTTTGTTCTTTACTCTATGATCTTTTATCTTAAGTCTTGAATCTTGAATCTTGAGTCTTGAATCTTGAGTCTTTTTTCTATTTTCTAATCTCTTTTATCTATTCTCAAATCTCCAAAAAATAACCCCAAGTATCATCTCAACTCATAAACTAAAATAACAACCAACCTACATCACAATATCATTTTTCCATTCATAAGGCGCTGGAATGTCTGAATCATCAATTAATTGTCTAATATCAATCTCAATTCCTCTACTCAAATCTGTAATTGGCACATCATTTGGTCCACCTTCAAATGGATTTTCTGTATTTTCTCCAATCGCTTCCATCGTATGAAAAACCCAAGCCAACATTGTACTAAACGGAATTGAAAACCATACAAAATGTACCGCAATAAACTCCTGAATTTGATGTATTGTAGATGAATGCGATGTATGAGAAGCTAAATCTGTAATGATATGATCACCAATAGTTTCAAAACCATCCATAATTCCAAAAGGCAATAAAATGATAAAAACCCAAACGAAAATATAATTTAATGTAGCAAACTGTCTCGGATATGGAAAGTTCTTAATGCGTTCACTTTTTCCCTGTAAGGTATACAACTCTACCAACATGTTTGTCATCTCCATATGGCGAAAATCGTCTATCAAACCTTTCGTTCTCAACTCCTTTAATCGTTTTGATTGAATTCCTAAGAGTTGTGAAGCTTGATTCCCTTTGGCAAAAATTTCATCCTGTTCTTTCTGTGAAATATATGGTTTTATGACATCCGTAATGGCTTCTTCATCTTCACAAACTTTATAGCGATCCGATCGAAATTCTTTATTCGAACGTTTATTTTTAATATGCATTTCCCAAGGTCGATCCTTACGCAGTTGATAACGCAACGCCGTCAACCAAGCTACGTGTCTGTGTACCAATTCTGTCTTAAGTGTTTTCAATTCGTCCGATGAAACCTCATCACTAGCAAAATCGTTGGTTATATAATCCTTTACCATAATGGTCCACGATCGAGAAGCATTTACAATACCGCCCCAAATTTTTCGACCTTCCCACAAACGATCATAGGAAGCATTATTTTTAAAACTCACAATAAACGCAACTGCTGTACCCAAAACACTCAAAGGCAACCAAGGCACGCGAAACCATTTCATTCCTAAAACATCAAACAAAATGACAGGAATTATGGAAATAATAAGAAATAAGAAAATATGACGTCGTGTCCATTTTAAAACACCTGCGATGGGAAATATCCGTCTTGTATACATAAATTGGTTTTAGTTTCTGTTTGAAAGATACAAAAACCAACCAAACTATTTTTTTCTACTTTTAATTAGAATGTATATCTTTCTAGTTCAATTATGAAAAATTTGAATCATGGACAAAGCTTTAGAAACAATGATTGGCAACATGCCCGAAAAAACAGGAAAATCACTTGAAGAATGGCTTGCTATTTTAAAAACGAAAGCATTTACCAAACATTCTGAAGCTGTCAATTTCTTAAAAAAAGAGCACGAAGTTACACATGGTTTTGCAAACACCATTGTACATTTATCCAAACAAGATGCTACGGAAACAGTTGATTTAGTTGCTGTTCAATATGAAAAAAAGCAAGATTTAAAACCCATTTACGATTCACTAAAATCATACATAGAAACGTTGGGAAATGATATCGAATTTGCGCCTAAAAAAGCCTATGTAAGTGTTCGTCGCAAAAAGCAATTCGCCATCATTCAACCCTCTACTAAAACACGCTTGGATGTAGGATTAAACATAAAAGGCAAGGAAGCCGAAGGAATAGTAGAACTTTCAAGAAGTTTTAACGCCATGTGTTCTCACAGAATTCGTTTGACAAATACAGAAGATATTTCAGAAGCCGTAAAAACTTGGATCAAAGAAGCCTATGATGCAGCTGGATAAATCGCTTCGCTCAATTGAAAAATTGAAGATTTAAAGATTCAAAACTGTTATTCGGTTAAGGTTTAAGGAAAAAAATTTTTAATTTAAATTTTGAGTATTTCATTTTAAATTTCTTCTCGTAATATTCTATTCTCTATGCTCTTTTTTCTATGATTTATACTCTTTTCCACAAAACACGTCGAAAGATTGAAACTATACAGAATAAAAGTCTAACAGCAAAGTAGTTTCATATATTAGAGTGAAGCGATACCAACAAACTTGAATCTTTAAATTTTTGAATCCTTGAATTTAGCAAAGCGATAAAAACCTGTTCAAAACCTAGTGAATAACTCCCAAATTATCAACAAAATTATCATTCAAAATAAAAGGAAATAGTGTAAATTTGCCTTTTCAAAACAACAACACACAAAAACTACATAATGATTCATTTCTTTGGAAACGCACACAGCAAAGTATTTGCTGTACAAACAGTAAAAGAATTATCAACAGAAAGCGTTGCAAAACTAAACTGGCTTTTTGGCAACACTTCTAAAATAGAACAAGCATCTCTGGATGCTTTTTTTGTTGGACCAAGAGCCGCAATGATAACACCTTGGAGTACAAATGCCGTAGAAATTACCCAAAATATGGGCATTGAAGGCATTGTCAGAATTGAAGAATTTAAAGCTGTCGCTGAAGATTTCTCAGATTTTGATCCAATGATTTCTCAGAAATTTAACGGTTTACACCAAGATACGTTTACCATTGATGTCGTACCAGAACGTATCCTAGAAATAGACAATATTTCCGAATACAACACGCAAGAAGGTTTGGCACTTAGCACTGAAGAAATTGAATACTTAGACAATCTTGCTAAAAAATTAGGGAGAAAATTAACCGATTCTGAAGTATTCGGTTTTTCGCAAGTAAACTCAGAACACTGTAGACACAAAATATTCAATGGTACATTTGTAATTGATGGCGAAGAAAAACCAACATCACTTTTCAAACTCATCAAAGAAACCTCAAAACAAAACCCGAACGATATTGTTTCTGCTTACAAAGACAATGTTGCGTTTATAAAAGGGCCAAAAGTGGAACAATTTGCACCAAAAACAGCAGATAAACCAGACTTTTACCAAACACAAGAATTTGAATCAGTAATCTCGCTAAAAGCAGAAACACACAACTTCCCAACAACTGTTGAACCATTCAATGGCGCAGCAACAGGTTCTGGTGGAGAAATTAGAGACAGACTTGCTGGCGGACAAGGATCAATTCCATTAGCGGGAACAGCAGTATATATGACTGCGTATTCACGTTTGGAAAAAGGCAGGTATTGGGAAGATAAATTTGAAGCAAGAGATTGGCTATACCAAACACCAATGGACATCTTAATTAAAGCCTCAAATGGAGCTTCAGATTTTGGAAACAAATTTGGACAACCACTAATTTGCGGTTCGGTTTTAACCTTTGAGCACGAAGAAAATTCATCATCAAGTACAGCAAAAGCTAGAAAACTTGGGTATGACAAAGTCATTATGCAAGCTGGTGGAATTGGATACGGTAAAGCCTCACAAGCGATAAAAGATGTACCAAAAACTGGCGATAAAATTGTTATTCTTGGTGGAGAAAACTACCGAATTGGAATGGGCGGCGCAGCAGTTTCCTCAGCAGATACAGGTGCTTTCTCAACAGGAATTGAACTAAATGCAGTACAACGTTCCAATCCTGAAATGCAAAAACGTGCAGCAAATGCCATTCGTGGTATGGTGGAAAGTGATGAAAATCACATCGTTTCTATTCACGATCATGGCGCTGGTGGACATTTAAATTGTCTATCAGAATTAGTAGAAGAAACTGGTGGAAAAATTGATTTGGACAAATTGCCTGTGGGCGATCCTACACTTTCTGCTAAAGAAATCATCGGAAACGAATCGCAAGAACGTATGGGATTAGTGATTGCGGAAGAACACCTTGAAACGCTAAACAAAATTGCTGAGCGTGAACGTTCGCCGATGTATACTGTTGGAGAAGTAACAGGCGATGATCGTTTTACGTTTGAATCGGCTACGAAAGGCGACAAACCAATGGATTTAGCGTTGAGCGACATGTTTGGAAGTTCTCCAAAAACCATCATGACCGATGCAACTATCGAAAGAAATTACAAGAATTCAAGATATAAAACCAAAAATATTCATGTGTATCTCAACCAAGTATTGCAGTTAGAAGCCGTTGCTTGTAAAGATTGGTTGACAAACAAAGTAGACCGTTGTGTTGGTGGAAAAGTTGCCAAACAACAATGTGTGGGAGCTTTACAATTACCATTGAATAATGTTGGTGTCATGGCGCTAGATTACAACGGAAAAGAAGGAATTGCAACGTCTATTGGACATTCGCCAATTTCTGGATTAATTGATCCTGTGGCGGGAAGTCGCAATTCAATTACAGAAGCATTGACAAATATAATTTGGGCACCTTTAAAAGACAATTTACAAAGTGTTTCCCTTTCAGCAAACTGGATGTGGCCATGCAAAAATGAAGGCGAAGATGCACGTTTGTACAAAGCTGTAGAAGCAATTTCTGAGTTTGCCATCAATTTAGGAATCAATGTTCCTACAGGGAAAGATTCGTTGTCAATGAAGCAAAAATATGGCGACGATGAAGTCATTTCTCCAGGAACGGTTGTCATTTCTGCGGCAGCAAATTGTAATGAAATTAGCAAAGTTGTGGAACCTGTTTTACAACCAAACGGCGGAAATATCTACTATATCAATATTTCGCAGGACGATTTCAAATTAGGTGGAAGTTCATTTCATCAAGTATTAAATACGATTGGAAACGAAGCGCCAAATGTTACAAATGCGGCATATGTAAAAACCGTTTTCAACACGATTCAAAATTTAATTAAAGAAGATAAAATCGTTGCAGGACACGATGTCGCTTCAGGCGGATTGATTACGACATTGCTTGAAATGTGTTTTGCCGATGTCAATGTAGGCGCAGACCTCAACATTTCAGATTTAGGCGAAGAAGATACTATCAAAGTGTTATTTGCTGAAAATGCAGGAATCGTTTTTCAAGCAGATGCAAGTGTTGAAGAAACGCTGCAAGCAAATCAAATTGATTTTTTCAATATTGGAAACGTGACAGACAAAGCAGAAGTGACCATCAAAAACCATGAAGATTCGTTTACGTTTGATGTTTCAGAAACGAGAGACATGTGGTATAAAACCTCTTTCCTACTCGATCAAAAACAAACCGCGAACAATCTAGCGGAAGCGAGATACGAAAACTACAAAAATCAACCATTAACATATACATTTCCAAGTCACTTTACAGGCGAATTGAGCAGCGTCATTTCGAGTGATTTTTCGAAGAAAAATAGTATCGAGAAACCAAAAGCTGCCATCATTCGTGAAAAAGGTTCAAATTCTGAACGCGAAATGGCAAATGCCATGTATTTAGCTGGTTTTGATGTAAAAGATGTACACATGACTGATTTAATTTCTGGTCGTGAAACGTTGGAAGATATTCAATTTATTGGCGCTGTTGGAGGATTTTCAAACTCAGATGTATTAGGTTCGGCAAAAGGTTGGGCTGGCGCATTTTTATATAATGAAAAGGCTAATACTGCCTTGAAAAATTTCTTCAAAAGAGAAGATACTTTATCTGTTGGAATCTGTAACGGTTGCCAATTATTTATGGAATTAGAAGTCATCAATCCTGATCATAAAACACATGGAAAAATGACCTATAACGATTCTCAAAAACACGAAAGCGCGTTTACGTCTGTAAAAGTTCAAGAGAACAATTCGGTGATGCTTTCTACGTTGGCAGGAACAACTTTAGGAGTTTGGATTTCTCATGGAGAAGGAAAATTTAAACTTCCGCAAGAAGAAGCTGACTATAATATAGTTGCCAAATATGGATATGAAGGTTATCCATCAAATCCTAATGGTTCGGACTTTAACACTGCAATGTTGTGTGATGCAACAGGAAGACATTTGGTAACGATGCCGCACATTGAGCGTTCTACTTTCCAATGGAATTGGGCAAATTATCCAGCTGGACGAAAAGATGAAGTTTCTCCATGGTTGGAAGCGTTTGTCAATGCTAGAAAGTGGATTGAAGCAAAAAATAAATAATTTAATGTATAGTTAAAAGAGGCTGTCTAAAAGGTGTAAAAAAAGCATCATTCTGAACCATGCACTGAACTTGATTCAGCATGAATTCAAAATCTCATTACACATATTTTCAATGATGATGAGAAACCGAATCAAGTTCGGCTTGACGAAAATTTAGCCTTTCAGACAATCTCTTTTTTATAACAATACGTGAGTATTCATTGGGAAATTATATCGAGTTGCGCTTCTATCATTCATCATTCACTTTGTCTAAATTGATTAGATTTTCTAAACGTATTAAAACTTGTTTCGCATGCGCGAGATTTTTCTCGTATTTCGCTGTGGATGCTTCAAAATTTTCTCCGCAAAAATCACAATCTTCAGAAGATTCATAAATATGATTTTTACACGATTGACATAATTTCAACGGTTCTGGATCCCTCGGAATTCGAGTTGTATATTCGTTCACAATTGTTGGTGTAGAAGTTGGCGTTTGTACTTCAATAATATTTCCATTAAAATCTTCTACCACAACTTCATACAAACCATAATCAAACGAAGTTCCTTCGGCTTCTTTTATTTTCCGAATGCGTTCTTTTTGACCTTTTTTGTGCAATTCTAATGCTCTATGATGACAAAACGGATTGTTTCCGCGTTTTCCAAACAGTACATGACTCGTCCAACTGCAACCTGCCAAACAGGAAGTTTCATAATAACAACCTTTGCATCCGCCCCACATTTCGTTTTTATTTCGATACCTAGAAAAGAACATTTCTTCACTATAATTCCAAATATCTTCAATACTCATATTTTTAATGTTTCCGCCAGTATAATCTGTGGTTGGCAAGGAAGGACAACCTTTTACTACGCCGTCGGCTTCAATTCCTAAAGCGGTATGTCCTGCGCCACAACCAGAATAATACCCAACAGATCCTTGTCGCCAAATATGTTCATACGGACCAAAATACCCTATATTGTTTCCAGCTTGTACCAAAACATTATTAGCCAATGCACGTCTGTAAATTTGAATTAAATTATCATAAAATTCAATCAATTCATACGGTTGAATGATCAATTCATCAGAATGATCAACCGCATTTCCCATCGCAACGACCAACTGAACTTGCCAATTTTTGACACCATTCGCAATTAAAATGTCTAACAATTCATTGAGTTGATTTTTATTTTTCTTTGTAATCGTCGTATTTACACTAGAAACAATATTGTGCTTTTTTAACAATCCTAGACAAGTAATTGCTTGTTCAAAAGAATCTTTTCGTCCGCGAATTTCATTATGAACATCAGGCAAACCGTCAATAGAAACGCCAATATTTTTAATGCCTGCTTCTTTTGCATCTGTAATTCGCTTTTCGGTAAGGTTGTACGCGCCAGTTTGCATGGAACATTCCATACCATGACCGTCAATTCTTCTAATAATATCTAACCAATCTTTTCGTAAAAATGCTTCACCACCAATAATGGAAATTTCCCGAGTTCCGAGTTTCTTCAAACTATCAACCACTTCAAAACATTGCTCCGTTGTCAATTCGCCAGGACGCACTTTTCCTGCTCTCGATCCGCAATGTGTACATTTTAAATTACAGGCTAGGGTAATTTCCCAAACTACATATACAGGACGTGCCGTTTTAAAATCATCACGTACACGATATCTTTTTGAACTCAATGCTTCCATAATTTTCTTTTTAGAGATTAAAAAAAGTTTGAGAAGAGGTTTCTTCTCAAACTTTTAAAAACTTGTTTTACTATTTGCTTTCTAGTGCTTGAATAGCATCTCTCAATTCTACATAAGCAGCGCCTATATCTCCTTGAGCTTTCAATGTTACTTCTGCTTGTGCAGCAACAGCTTTCATTTTCTCTAAATCGTTAGAAGCAATGGCTTCTCTAATACCTACTCCGTAAAGCATTTGTATTCCCATAATGTAAAAGTTTAAAAAGGTTAATATTACTTTTCAGATGATATATAGATAAAATATCCATACACACCTATAACCAAATAACACAAAAAGAAATCGATTTTTTTTACGTGAAAAACGCTGTTTTTAAAAACAAGTGTTTGTACTTGAATACATTAGCTGAAAAATGATACTATACTAAAATTTAACAAATTCGCAAGTATATTTTTATTGCAATTATAAAATTGTCATAAAATCGTATGCTTTTTTAACATTACTTTTGAAAATGATTGACAAATTTCATAATTTGCAATTTCATAAAAACCAAATCAGAGAATGACTAATGTAACGCGACTATTTGATTTTCCTTACTATCAGTTAGCAAACTATCCCTTAGCAAAATCTTTAACGTCCAACAAAAACGGACAATGGATTTCTACAAGTACACAAGAATATATAGATCAAGCAAATGCCATCAGTAGAGGTTTACTACGTTTAGGCGTACAGCCGAATGACAAAATTGCAGTAATATCTACTACAAACAGAACAGAATGGAATATTATGGACATCGGTATTTTACAAACTGGTGCGCAAAATGTTCCTATTTATCCAACAATTGCCAAAGAAGATTATGAATATATTTTAAATCATTCAGAATCGGTATATTGTTTTGTTTCAGATGTTGAAATTGTGGAAAAGCTAAATGCGATCAAAGGAAATACGAAGCTGAAAGGTGTATATACTTTTGATCAAGTAACAGGCGAAACAAATTGGTCTGAAGTACTAAAATTAGGAGAAGACGCGAGCAATGATGATGAATTACAAGCACGTAAAGATGCGGTAACACCATCAGATTTAGCGACCTTAATATATACGTCTGGAACTACAGGAAAACCAAAAGGTGTTATGTTATCGCACAATAATTTGGTTTCCAATGTGTTGGATAGTCAAAAACGAGTTCCACTTCACAACGGACAAGCAAAAGCATTGAGTTTCTTACCTGTTTGTCACGTATTTGAACGTATGATATTATATCTATACCAATACTGTGGAATTGAAATTGTTTTTGCTGAATCGATTGAAAAAATTAGCGACAACCTAAAAGAAGTGAAACCAAACGTAATGACGGCAGTTCCACGTTTATACGAAAAAGTATATGATAAAATTTATGCAAAAGGTGCTGATCTTACAGGAATAAAAAAGAAACTATTCTTCTGGGCAATTGAGCTTGGATTAAAATATGAGCCTTACGGACAAAACGGTTGGTGGTATGAATTCCAACTTAAAATTGCACGCAAACTTATCTTCAGCAAATGGCAAGAAGGACTTGGTGGAAATCTGGAATTGATGGTTTCTGGAAGTGCGCCATTACAAGCACGTTTAACGCGTGTATTTGCTGCGGCAGGAATTCCGATCATGGAAGGTTATGGTTTAACGGAAACTTCACCTGTAGTGTCTGTAAACGATCAACGTGGTGGCGGATTCCGAGTTGGAACTGTAGGACGCGTCATTGATAATGTAGAAGTTAAAATTGCTAGCGATGGAGAAATTCTTGTAAAAGGACCAAACGTAATGCAAGGTTATTACAAAGATGCTGAAAAAACAGCAAGTGTAATGTCTGATGGATATTTCCACACAGGAGACATCGGAGAAGTTTGTGAAGAAGGTTTCTTAAAAATCACAGACCGTAAAAAAGACATGTTTAAAACCTCTGGTGGAAAATATGTAATTCCTGCATTGATAGAAAATCGATTCAAGCAATCACGATTCATAGAACAAATTATGGTGATTGGAGAAGGCGAAAAAATGCCTGCTGCTTTAATTCAACCAAATTTTGAATTCATAAAAGATTGGATTGAAAAGAAAGGTAAAAACATTGGAGCTTCCGAAGCTGAAATTTGTGCTTCTGAAGAAATCATCAAACGTATTCAAAAAGAAGTTGATGAAGCCAATAGCAATTTTGGTAAGTGGGAACAAATCAAACGTTTTGAGCTCATTCCAAAAGTTTGGTCTATTGATGGTGGCGAATTAACTCCTACCATGAAAATGAAACGAAAAGTCATCAAAGAAATTTACAAAGACTACTGCGAAAAAATATATGACAGAGCATAAAACTTAAAACCGTTCAATTTTTTTGAACGGTTTTTTTTGTATCTTTCTACATCAAAAAAATATAAAATCCTCGATAAAGAGCCATTTTTCTACAATACTCCTATTCATCTTGCTAATATTTTAGCAAATTCATAAAATTATTTTTTATTTTACTATGCATGCATAGTATTTTTTCATATATTTGAAGCACAAACAACTATATGAAAGAAAAAACGATAGATCATGTAATGAGAGCCACTTGGCAAGCCATCTCCAAAATGTACAATGAAGAGGCTGGAAAGTATGGTAGCACAATGGCTACTGGGTTTACATTACTTAGTATTGATCAAGAAGACGGAACACCTTCCACTACACTCGGCCCCAAAATGGGCATGGAAGCTACAAGTCTCTCACGTACCTTAAAAGGTATGGAAGAAAAAGGACTTATCTACAGAAAAAAAAATCCCAAAGACGGACGAAGTGTCTTAATTTGTTTAACAGAATTCGGAAAAGAAATGCGCGACGTTTCAAAAACGACTGTTTTACGCTTCAACGACGCCATTCGTGCGAATATTGACGAAGAAAAATTGAGAAATTTTCATGAAGTTTCGGAAGTCATTCTAGAACTCATAAGTAATAAGAAAATATATAACTCCGAAATGGAAGTTAGTGCTGAGAAATAATAATAACCAAAAAATATTTAAAATCTACTTAACTCATTACAAAGTAAATTTTGATTAACACATTAAAAATTGAAAAAAAGATGAAACGACCAATTAACAAAATAGCAGTCATCGGTTCTGGAATTATGGGTTCTGGAATTGCCTGTCATTTTGCAAATATCGGAGTCGAAGTGTTACTATTAGATATAGTGCCTTTTGAACTTAACGAAAAAGAACAAGCGAAAGGTTTAACGCTTGAAGATAAAATAGTACGCAACCGATTGGTAAACGACAATCTGAAAGCGTCACTAAAATCGAAACCATCTCCTATCTATTCTCAAAAATTTGCAAATCGAATTTCTACGGGGAATTTAACGGATGATATTCATAAAATAAAAGATGTCGATTGGATTATTGAGGTTGTTGTAGAGCGATTAGACATCAAACAAAAAGTATTTGAACAAATTGAAAAACACAGAAAACCAGGAACGTTAATCACATCAAACACTTCTGGTATTCCTATTCAATTTATGAATGAAGGTCGTAGCGAAGATTTCCAAAAACATTTCGCTGTAACACACTTCTTCAATCCTCCACGATATTTACGACTATTTGAAGTTGTTCCAGGACCTGATTGTAAACAAGAAGTTACGGATTTCTTAATGATGTACGGAGAAAAATTCTTAGGAAAAACTTCAGTTTTAGCAAAAGATACTCCAGCTTTTATTGGAAACAGAATTGGAATCTTCGGAATTCAAAGTCTATTCCACCAAGTAAAAGAACTTGGATTAACTATTGAAGAAGTTGATAAATTAACTGGTCCAGTAATTGGTCGTCCAAAATCAGCTACGTTTCGTACAGTTGATGTTGTTGGATTAGACACCTTAGTGCATGTTGCAAACGGAATCTACAAGAATTGTCCAGATGACGAAGCACACGATCTTTTCAAACTGCCAGATTTCATCGAAAAAATGATGGAAAACAAATGGTTAGGAAGTAAGACTGGGCAAGGTTTCTACAAGAAAACAGTAACTGCTGAAGGAAAAAAAGAAATTCTTTCGTTAGACTTAGACACGTTAGAATATCGTGAAAAGAAAAGAGCCAAGTTTGCGACACTTGAATTAACAAAAACTATTGACAAGCCAATTGATCGTTTCAAAGTATTAGTTGGTGGAAAAGATAAAGCGGGCGAATTCTACCGTAAAAACTTTGCAGCAATGTTTGCATACGTTCAAAATAGAATTCCTGAAATCTCTGACGAATTGTACCGAATTGATGACGCAATGAAAGCTGGTTTCGGATGGGAAAATGGTCCTTTCGAAATTTGGGATGCTGTCGGTATTGAAAAAGGAGTTGAACTCATGAAGGCGGAAGGTTTAGCACCTGCGACTTGGGTAACGGAAATGATTGCTGCTGGCGAAAAAAGTTTCTACACCGTAAAAGATGGAGCGACGTATTATTACGACATTCCAGCGAAAGCACAAACGAAAAAACCAGGTCAAGATGCGTTTATCATTTTAGACAATATCCGTAAATCGAATGAAGTTTGGAAAAACAGTGAAGCGGTTATTGAAGATTTAGGAGACGGAATCATCAACTTAGAATTCCAATCAAAAATGAACACGATTGGTGGTGGCGTTTTAGCAGGTATCAATAAAGCAATTGACTTAGCAGAAAAAGACTTCCAAGGTTTAGTTATTGGAAATCAAGCAGCAAACTTCTCTGTTGGAGCAAATATCGGAATGATTTTCATGATGGCTGTTGAGCAAGAATATGACGAATTGAACATGGCGATCAAAATGTTCCAAAACACCATGATGCGTGCGCGTTACTCTTCTATTCCTGTTGTAGTGGCTCCTCACGGAATGACACTTGGTGGTGGATGCGAGCTTTCTATGCATGCGGATAAAGTTGTCGCTGCTGCAGAAACGTACATTGGTTTAGTTGAATTTGGCGTCGGCGTTATTCCTGGCGGTGGAGGATCTAAAGAAATGGCATTACGTGCTGCGGACACCTTCAAAAAAGGAGATATCGAATTAAACGTATTACAAGAACACTTCCTTACAATCGGAATGGCAAAAGTAGCTACGTCAGCGTATGAAGCTTTTGATATGGGAATCTTACAAAAAGGAAAAGACATCGTAGTTGTCAACAAAGATCGTCAAATCGCAACAGCAAAAGCACATGCGAAACTCATGGCTGAATCTGGATATACACAACCTATTCGAAGAAATGATGTAAAAGTACTTGGAAAACAAGCCTTAGGAATGTTCTTAGTAGGAACGGACGCTATGGAAGCAAGTAACTACATTAGCGAACACGATCATAAAATTGCCAACAAACTTGCCTATGTAATGGCTGGTGGCGATTTATCAGAACCAACATTGGTAAGTGAAGATTACTTATTAGACCTAGAGCGTGAAGCGTTCTTAAGTTTATGTACAGAACGTAAAACGTTGGAGCGTATTCAGCATATGTTGAAAACTGGGAAACCGTTGCGTAATTAATAATGTTAAATTTTAAATGTTGAATTATAAATTAGTTGATTTAAAATTTAGCATTCAAAATTCAAAATTCAAAAGAAAATGAAAACAGCATATATAGTAAAAGCATACAGAACTGCCGTTGGAAAAGCTCCAAAAGGTGTGTTCAGATTTAAAAGAACGGATGAATTGGCAGCCGAAACGATTCAATACATGATGAATGAACTGCCAGATTTTGACAAAAAACGTATTGATGACGTTATTGTTGGAAACGCAATGCCAGAAGGTTCGCAAGGATTAAATATGGCACGTCTCATCTCTTTAATGGGATTAGATATTGTTGATGTTCCAGGAGTTACCGTAAACCGTTTCTGTTCATCAGGATTAGAAACGATTGGAATGGCGGCCGCAAAAATTCAAGCAGGAATGGCAGATTGTATCATTGCTGGTGGTGCCGAAAGCATGAGTTCTGTTCCAATGACAGGATTCAAAACGGAATTAAACTACGATATCGTAAATGCAGGTCACGAAGATTACTATTGGGGAATGGGAAATACGGCAGAAGCTGTTGCCAACCAATTCAACGTATCTCGTGAAGATCAAGATGAATTTGCATACAATTCACATATGAAAGCGTTGAAAGCACAAGCAGAAGATCGTTTTCAAGATCAAATTGTGCCAATTACGGTAGATCAAACCTACATTGATGAAAATGGTAAAAAAGCGACAAAAAGCTATACTGTTACCAAAGATGAAGGACCACGTAAAGGAACAAGTACTGCGGTATTAAATAAGTTGCGTGCGGTTTTCGCTCAAGGCGGAAGTGTCACGGCTGGAAACTCATCTCAAATGAGTGATGGAGCTGCGTTTGTATTAATTATGAGCGAAGAAATGGTCAAAGAATTAAATCTTGAACCAATTGCACGCTTAGTAAACTATGCTGCGGCAGGTGTGGAACCACGTATCATGGGAATTGGACCTGTAGCGGCAATTCCAAAAGTATTAAAGCAAGCAGGATTGCAACAAAACGATATTGAACTTATCGAATTAAATGAAGCTTTTGCTTCGCAATCGTTAGCTGTAATGCGCGAATTAAATTTAAATCAAGACATCGTAAACGTAAATGGTGGCGCCATTGCATTAGGACATCCATTAGGTTGTACAGGCGCAAAACTATCGGTGCAACTATTTGACGAAATGCGCAAGCGCGATATGAAAGGGAAATACGGAATGGTTACCATGTGCGTAGGAACTGGACAAGGCGCTGCTGGAGTTTTTGAGTTTCTCGCTTAACACGAATGTTAAATGTTGAATTATAAATGCTGAATTATCGCCATGAATAAAAAAAATGTAATTGTTGATAAGAGTTTTGAATTCGCATTAAAAATTATTGAACTATATAAAATCTTACAAAAAGAAAATGAATTTATCATTTCTAAACAAATATTAAGAAGTGGTACCAGTATCGGAGCAAATGTTCAAGAAGCAACTGCTGGATTTTCTAAAAAAGATTTCACACACAAAATGTCAATAGCATCAAAAGAAGCAAGAGAAACCAGATATTGGTTACAATTATTAAATAAATCCAATTTAACAAATACAAATGTTGATATTCATTTAAAAGAAATTGAGCACTTAATAAGCATTTTGACAAAAATTGTAAAAACGGCACAACAGAATTTAAAATAATTTAAAATTTATAATTCAACATTTAAAATAATAATCCTACAAAAATGAGCACAGAATTAAAAACAGACATCTTACGAGGAGGACAATTCCTAGTAAAAGAAACAAAATGTGAAGACGTATTTACTCCTGAAGATTTTTCCGAGGAGCAAATCATGATGAAAGAATCGGTAAAAGAATTTATCGATCGTGAAGTATGGCCAAACAAAGAAAAGTTTGAGAAGAAAGACTATGCACTTACGGAAGAAATTATGCGCAAAGCAGGAGAACTAGGATTCTTAGGAATCGCAGTTCCTGAAGCCTATGACGGAATGGGAATGGGATTTGTGTCTACCATGTTAGTTTGTGATTACATTTCTGGCGCTACAGGTTCTATTGCAACAGCTTTCGGAGCACATACAGGAATTGGTACTATGCCAATTACACTATACGGAACAGAAGAACAAAAGAAAAAATATGTTCCTGCTTTAGCCGCTGGAGAAAAATTTGGCGCGTACTGTCTTACAGAACCAGGAGCTGGATCAGATGCAAACTCAGGAAAAACAAAAGCTGTTTTATCTGACGATGGAAAACACTATTTAATTTCTGGTCAGAAAATGTGGATTTCTAATGCAGGTTTTGCAGAAGTATTCATCGTATTTGCTCGTATTGAAGACGATAAAAACATTACAGGATTTATTGTTGAATTCGACAAAGAAAATCCAAACGGAATGACGCTTGGAGAAGAAGAACACAAATTAGGTATTCACTCTTCATCTACACGTCAAGTATTTTTTAACGAAACGAAAGTTCCTGTGGAAAATATGCTTTCTGAAAGAGGAAACGGTTTCAAAATTGCCATGAATGCTTTAAACGTTGGACGTATCAAATTGGCGGCGGCATGTTTAGATGCACAACGTCGTGTCATTACAGAAGCAACAAAATATGCCAACGAGCGTATTCAGTTTAAAACACCAATTGCAAACTTTGGAGCTATCAAAGCAAAATTAGCTGAAATGGCAACTGCTTGTTACGTTGGAGAATCTGGATCGTACAGAGCAGCAAAAAATATTGAAGACAGAATTGCAATTCGTGAATCAGAAGGAAATACACACCAAGAAGCAGAATTAAAAGGTGTTGAAGAATACGCAATTGAGTGTTCTATCTTAAAGGTAAAAATATCTGAAGACGTACAATTTGTTACAGATGAAGGAATTCAAATCTTCGGTGGAATGGGATTCTCGGCAGATACACCAATGGAATCTGCTTGGAGAGATGCGCGTATTTCTCGTATTTATGAAGGAACTAACGAAATCAACAGAATGTTAGCCGTTGGAATGTTAGTGAAAAAAGCGATGAAAGGTCATGTTGACTTATTAGGACCTGCAATGAAAGTTGCGGATGAATTGATGGGAATTCCTTCATTTGACATTCCTGATTACTCAGAATTATTCTCTGAAGAAAAAGAATTGTTAGGGAAACTGAAAAAAGTATTCTTAATGGTTGCTGGATCGGCAGTTCAAAAATTTGGACCAAAACTAGAAGAGCACCAACAATTACTCATGGCAGCTTCTGATATTTTGATCGAAATTTACATGATTGAATCTTCAATTTTACGTACGGAAAAGAACGCAAAACGTTTCGGAGAAGATTCGCAAGAACTTCAAATTGCAATGACACGTTTGAACTTATTCAACGCCGTAGAAAAAATTACAACCAAAGCAAAAGAAGGAATTGTATCTTTTGCTGAAGGCGATGAGCAACGTATGATGTTAATGGGCTTAAAGCGTTTTACAAAATACGCAAACATGCCAAATGTAGTTGCGTTGCGTAACCAAATTGCAGAAAAAATGTCAGCAGAAAACGAATACTGCTTCTAGTATTCAAAAAGTATATAAAAGTAATTCTAAATACACTTGATAGGTTTTAGAATTTAGTTGTTTGTTAAAAAGCCATCTCGTTGAGATGGCTTTTTTGATATTTCTGCACAAGTACTATTTAAAAGTATATTTCTACAAAAGTTCGTGAATTAATAGAGCTAACAAATACTTTCAAATTTATTTCACATTCAGTTTTTTCAACTCAAACAAATCTTTTCTACGATCTCTTAAGTTTTTTACGGCACCAAACTGATTCAACTCACGTAACAAATCGATATCAACATCTGCAATAAGAATCATTTCCGTATTTGGCGTGGCTTCTGCTTTAATTCCATTGGTTGGAAAAGAGAAATCACACGGTGTAAATACCATTGATTGTGCAAATTGAATGTCCATATTTTGCACTTTTGGCAAGTTGCCTACACTTCCTGCAATAGCTACATAGCATTCGTTTTCAATAGCACGCGCACGCGCACAGTTTCGCACTCGCGAATATCCGTTTTGTGTATCTGTTAAAAACGGAACGAACAAGATATCCATTCCTTCATCTGCAAGTAATCGGCTAAGCTCAGGAAATTCTGAATCGTAACAAATTAAGATTCCTATTTTGCCACAATCGGTATCAAAACTTTGCAATTTGTTTCCACCTTGCATTCCCCAAACTTTGGCTTCATCAGGTGTAACGTGCAGTTTTTCATACCGTTCCATACTTCCGTCACGCTTGCATAAATAACCGACATTATACAGCTTACCATCACGTATTTCGGGCATGCTTCCTGAAATGATATTGATGTTGTAGGATATAGAAAATTCTGAAAATTTATCAACGATGGCTTTGGTATGTTTCGCGAGTTCACGAATTGCATCAGGCGTAGACATGTGATTGTTGATCGCCATTAAAGGTGCATTGAAAAATTCTGGAAATAGAGCAAAATCTGAACGATATCCCGCAACAGCGTCAATAAAAAATTCGGCTTGCTGCAATAATTCTTCCAAATCTTTGTACGGACGCATTTGCCATTGAATTAAGCCTAAACGAATAATCTTTTTCTTCGTGGTTGCCTTTTTAGTAGGTTTTTCATAATAAATATTGTCCCACTCCATCAATACCGCAAATTCATTCGAAGCTTCATCTCCTTTTAAGTAACCTTTTAGAACTTTTGTCGGATGAAAATCATTTGAAATTTGAAAGTTCAATACAGAATCGTTAATTTCCTTTCGCTTTACTTTTTCGATGTATTCTTTTGGGCTAAGAGTATCCGCATAGTTGTGATAATTAGGAATTCGTCCGCCAAAAGCGATTCCTTTTAAATTTCTTTTCTCGCACAATTCTTTACGATAATCATACAAACGTCTTCCCAAACGCAGTCCACGAAATTCAGGTTTGATAAATACATCAATTCCATACAATACATCGCCCTCGTTAGTGTGTGCATCAAATGATTTTTGCACAATGTCTTTGTACGTGTGTGAATCTTCAAACGAATTGTAATCAACAATAATTGACAACGCACAACCAGCCAATTGCCCGTTAATTTTGATAACAATTTGCCCTTCCGAAAATTTTGTCAGTAAGGTTTCAATTTGTGACTCCTGCCAATATGAATCAGGCATCGTTTTGTATGCTTGAATCATTGCTTCTTTTAGTTCTTGATAATCATCAATACTTAAAAAAGTAAGCTCAATGTTTTCTATGTTTGTTGGTTTCATGTTTTTAGAATGGTAAGATTGCTTTTGACACAACCTTACCATCTGTAGTTATGCATGCGTGAATATTTCGTTTTCGTTTTTAAAACTTTTAAATTCTACTTTGTACCCATCAGGATCAGTCACAAAAAAGGAAATATGCTCTCCAGCTTTGTTTTCCAAAAAGGTTACTTCGGTAGTTACTTCGATGTCCATGGAAAACAATTTTGTGTAGAGTTTCCCCCAAGTTTCCATGTCGACAATAACACCAAAGTGAAATGATGGTAATACTTGCCCGCTTAAACGATAGTTTTTAAAATCAAAGTTAAAAGAGCCTGCATTGGTAAACGTTAATTGGTTTCCATACAAATTGATATCAAGCCATGTGTCGGTTCCACGTCCTTGGATTGCGCCCAAAATATCTACGTAGAACTCTTTTACTTTTTGAATATCATCACATGGCAATGCGAGGTGGAATGCTGCTTTCATAATTTTTTGATTTTACTTTCTTTTTAAATTTACTTTTGAAATACTTTTTTACTGCATTTTTGTCTTCTTTATCTAAATATGGCAATGCGTCTTCCCAATAACACCAATATACAGCTTTAAATTTTTCTGTTTCAACTACTTTGAATACATTGGTTTTTATTGTTGTTACGAAATGATGCTTTATAGTTGTAATGTTTTGTTTCAATTTTACTTTCGAAATTACATGCGCAAGTGTTTTAGCATTTAGATACAACCCAATTTCTTCTTGTGTTTCTCTAACAAGACTTTCTTCAAGTGATTCGTTACGTTTTTTTACGCCACCAGCAAGTGTAAATCTTTTGATAGCATCTTTTTTTTCAATGACTAAAAGTTGCTCTCCTTTTACTGCCAGCAAACGTGTTTTTTGAATCGTTTTCATTCTAGCAAACGTTACTACGATTAATAATCATCATCCATTGAAGGAGCTTGCACTGCATCTGGATCGTCGTCGTCATAATCTGCATAATCATCTTCATCATAATTCTCCATTGTCATTTCGAGCTTGACACTTACTTTTACTAAATATTTTGTGTCGCCAGCTATGACTTCAACAGCTTCTACAGATTCTCCTTTGGCATTTTTGAACTTTATAATGTGTTCTTTTTCGTAGCCAAAAGGATATTTTTCTACTAAAAGTCCTAAAATTTCAGGTGTCAGCTTTTTAAAGTCAACAATGACGCGTTTTAAATTTTCTCTTTGTGGTTTCACAGTTTATTTTTTTTGAATTACATGTTTAATAAGTAAGCAAATATCAGCGGTGCCACGATGGTAGCATCACTTTCTATGATGAATTTTGGCGTGTCAATATCAAGTTTTCCCCAGGTTATTTTTTCGTTTGGTACAGCTCCTGAATACGATCCGTAACTGGTAGTTGAGTCGCTTATTTGACAGAAATAGTTCCAAAATGGTGTGTCAGTTCGTTCCATATCTTGATATAACATTGGCACCACACATATTGGAAAATCGCCTGCAATTCCTCCTCCAATTTGGAAAAATCCGATTCCATTTTCTGAATTTTCTGTGTACCAATCTGCTAAAAACGTCATGTATTCTATACCTGATTTTATGGTACTTGCTTGCAAATCTCCTTTCATCACGTAACTAGCAAAAATATTTCCCATTGTGCTATCTTCCCAACCAGGACATACAATTGGTAAGTTTTTTTCCGCCGCAGCGTACATCCAAGAATCTTTTAAATCAATTTCATAGTATTCTTCCAATACACCTGATAATAACATTTTGTACATGTATTCGTGTGGCAAATAGCGTTCGCCTTTCGCTTCCGCATCTTTCCATATTTTATAGATATGACTTTGCAATCTTCGAAATGCTTCTTCTTCTGGAATGCAAGTATCTGTCACACGGTTTAAGCCTTTTTCTAACAAATCCCATTCGTCTTGCGGCGTTAAATCGCGATAATTTGGCACACGTTTGTAGTGAGAATGCGCGACTAAGTTCATGATATCTTCTTCCAAATTCGCACCTGTACAGGAAATGATATGTACTTTGTCTTGACGAATCATTTCTGCAAATATTTTCCCCAATTCAGCAGTACTCATAGCGCCTGCTAACGATACAAGCATTTTTGAACCGTTTTCAAGATTGGCTTCGTATCCTTTTGCGGCATCTACTAAAGACGCTGCATTGAAGTGTAAGAAGTATTTTTCTATGAATTGTGTAATGGCGCCGTTAGTCTTCATCTTCGTCATCATTGTATTTTAAACGATTGATTTTATTTTCGTTTGCTGTTTTGTATAAGTTTTCATTTTCTTCATCTTCATCTTGCGCTAAAAATTTATAGCTCAACATTTTGTAGTATAATTTTGCAGCCAAGAAATCTGATGACTTATTGTTCGGATTTGGGCAAAGTTCTACAATGTCAAATCCTACTACATTTTTTTCTTCAAATACACGTCTTAAAAACTCTAACGTTTCGTACCAAAATAATCCGCCAGGTTCTGGTGTTCCTGTTGATGGCATGATAGACGAATCAAACCCATCCAAATCAAAAGTAATATATACCGTGTCAGTCATTGCTTCAATGGCATTGTCCATCCAATAATCATCATTGACCATATCGTGTGCAAAAAACACATTGTCTTCGTTCATTTCGGTGCGCTCAATCGCATCCATACTACGAATTCCAACTTGCACTAAGTTTGTGTTTTGATTCGCTTCGTATAACGCGCAAGCATGATTGTACTTAGAACCTTCGTATTCTTTACGCAAATCGGCATGTGCATCAATTTGCAATACGGTTAAATTGTGAAAACATTCGTCAAAAGCTCTCATAGCGCCAATGGAAATAGAGTGTTCGCCACCAATTAGGGTTACAAATTTATTGCGTTTGATGTTTGTTTTTGTTACTTCATGAACTGCGTTTACCATAGCTTCCGGTGATGTATCTTCTGTGATGGTATCCGCTAAGTAAATTCCTTGTTTGTACACTTCACTATCGGTTTCAATATCGTACAATTCCATATTTTCAGAAGCGTGTAAAAAAGCTTCTGGTCCTTTATCGGCACCTTTTCCCCAAGTACTTGTTCCATCATAGGAAACTGGGATTAACATGATTTTTGATGTTTCGAAGTTTGCGTACTCGTCAGGAATACCTGCGTATGTTTTTGTGGTTTTCATTTTTTTTAAAATTGTTACTACTACTTTTAGTTTACTATATATGTTGGTTATATTACTTCTATTGTTGTTTTTTGAATGCCTTTTTCTTGTTGTGTATCCGAAAGTTCATTGTTGATTTGGTAATCGTAGCCTAAAAGCGACAGCAAGTTTTCGGATGTTTGTTGTTGTGAAAACAAGCCTGTTACGATTTTTCCATTTTCATCACGGTCAATTAAGATGTGTTTCGGTTGTGGAATTAAGCAATGTTGCAATCCGCCAAAACCACCAATGGTTTCTTGATATGCGCCAGTATTGAAAAAGCCTATGTATAACGGTTTTTCTTTGTTATATTTTGGCAAATAAATAGCGTTCATGTGTTGTTCACTGTTGTAATAATCGTCACTATCACACGTTAATCCGCCCAATAATACGCGTTCGTATTCTTTTTGCCATCCATTAATTGGTAACATCACAAAACGTTTATTGATTGCCCACGTATCTGGCATTGTTGTGATAAAAGATGAATTGATCATATTCCACTTTTCACGATCGTTTTGTTGTTTTTGGTATAAAACTTCATAGATAGCGCCGCCACTTTCGCCAACGGTAAAGCTTCCGAATTCTGTAAAGATGTTTGGAACAGGCACGTCAGCTTCGTCGCAGGTTTGTTTGATTTGTTGAATGATTTCATCAATCATATATTCGTAATCATAATCAAACGCTAATGAGTTTTTGATCGGGAAACCGCCACCAATATTAAGACTGTTCAATGAAGGACATACTTTTTTTAGGTTGATGTACACTTTCATACATTTTAACAATTCGTTCCAGTAATATGCTGTATCGCGAATGCCTGTATTGATGAAAAAGTGCAACATTTTGAGCGTTACTTTTGGGTTATCTTTGATCTCTCGGTTATAAAAAGGTACAATGTTTTTGTAGCCAATTCCTAAACGCGATGTATAAAATTCAAATTTTGGTTCTTCTTCAGAAGCAATTCGAATTCCGATATTGTAATTCCCGTTGATTTCTTCGCTCAACAAGCTGATTTCCTCATAATTATCAATGATAGGAATACAGTTTTTGTGTCCATTATTGATGAGTCTTCCGATATTTTTTATGTATTGATCACGTTTAAAACCATTGCTTATGACAAATGTTTCGTCTGTAATTTTGCCTTGTGCTTTTAGGTTTTCTACAATATCAATATCAAACGCTGAAGACGTTTCAATATGAATATTATTTTTTAATGCTTCGTTCAGTACATGTTTAAAGTGTGAACTTTTGGTACAGTAACAATAATTATAGTTTCCAGCGTAGTTGTGTTTTTGCATCGCGTTGGCAAACCATGTTTTTGCATTGTTGATGTTTTCCGATATTTTTGGTAGGTACGTAAATTTTAAAGGCGCACCATATTCAGCAATGAGCTTGGAAAGGTCAATGCCGTGAAATTGTAATTGTTTTTTTTCATCAAGCGTGAATTCTTTTTGAGGAAAATCAAATGTTTGCTCAATGAGATCAATGTATTTTGTTTTCATTAGTTAAAATGAGTAAAGAATTAAAGAAATAATCAAGGATTACTAGGTGTTGAACTAGTAATTAAAAAGCAATAAAGATTTGATTTTCTCAAATACGGAAAGCAAATACCGTAAACGGCATGAAAGTGCGTTGTAATAAGCACTTGAAAATATGTTCTGTTTCAGAAGTCAGCCTGAGAATTCGGCGTCTGATACGTAAGACAGCTTTTGGAGTAGACTTCTTTATTCTCCTGAGCCCGAATCTGAAAAAAGCATTCATTTATATAGGCAATGCGTTCTATTTATGAACTCATTTACAAAACAAACATAGTGAAAAAAAGAGTTCAAAAAGCTTTTTTTATTTTTTTTTCAAAAAAGTGAAAAAAAAATATTGCATATCAAATTTTTATATACATTTACATTGGCTATTTGCTATACATTATGAAATGTGTTTACAATTTTGGGTTTATGGATATTTGGAAGTCAAATCCATTAACAACTTATCAGATAAGTAACCAAAATATAAAGCCAACTTCCGCAAAAAACTTCTTATTAAAGTATATAGACGCGATTCTTGTCGCCCGATGTTTTATTGCTTAATTTTTTCAGCATAGAAAATAACCCAATTATTTTTTAGAGTTCACAACTGTTTATCAATTTTTAACAACGATTTGTATCGTTAAAAACAGCATTACATTCAGCAAAATATACTTCTAAAAGATTGATTGGTTTGCGTCATCCGAGCGCTACAAAATATCAAAAATCGGAAACACCATTAATTTAATTTTTAAAAAATTTATTACAATGAAAACAATCACAACAATTACTTGTTTCTTGGCTGTCTTTTTATTTGCCAACACTCAAAACAAAACAATAGAAGCTACGTATGACGGATACGAAGAAGGTATTTACTACTTCACGGATACAAAAGACGAGTCACTTGAATTTCAAGACGTTGAAAAGAGTGTTTTAGAAACTTACGATTTGATGTCAAAAAAGTTCGAAAATAAAGTATTTCAAGTAACCTATAAAGAAGTGGTAGAAGACGACGGAGACGAAGAATACACTTCATATGTTATCACAGCTTTAAAATTGAAAGAAGAAAAGTAATGCTAAAAAATCTAGGGAATATATTTTGTTCCCTAGCCATACATTAATTTTTTATAAACAATATATTACAAACAAAATTTAAAAATGATTTTTCATCCAAATGATTTTGAGCCAACTGATCACTGGTATCCTAAAGCTTTGAATGCAACTATTCATCCAATGGTTAATTTCTTTTTTAATCTTGACAGAGATCGAATCATTACACGATACTGCCACATGCATCCATCGGTAAGTGCAGAGAAATTACGTGAAATCCTCAATTATAAAGCTAAATACTTTTTATGGGGCGGTGCCGATTTGTTAAATGTAACTTCTTCAGGAGGCAAAAGACAAATGGTGGTTATTGAAAACAATTCATGTCCATCAGGACAAAAATCGATGCCATTATTAGACGATAATGATGAACAAGGAAGTTATCGTTTGCTTATCGAAAGAACTTTTAAACCGTACATTAAAACGATTAAAGATGTAAAAGGAAGCTTGGCAGTAATATATGATAAAAATGAAATTGAAGTTTTTGGATACGCCAAAGTTATTGCGGATGTAATGAACGAACCTGTGTATTGTGTTCCTTTTCATAATGGCGATACAGCTCCAAAAGTGTTTTTTGAAGATGGAGTGATGCATGTAAAATCTGATGAAGAAAAACCAATTCCGATCAGAGCTGCTTTTCGTTATTTGACACAAAAACCGTGGAATAGACTTCCATTGAACACAAAAACAAAGGTTTTGAATCCTACAATAGTGTGTTTGGCAGGTGGACGAAATAAAATGGTCGCAGCAAAAGCATATGATATATTCAATGCAGAATTAAAACCTTTTGGACTAAAAATAAATACGCCTGAGACCATTTGGGATGTTAGAAAAGAAGAAATTCCGTTATGGGTAAATAAATTGGGCGGACAAGCAGTTATAAAAGTTCCGTATAGCAACGCTGGACAAGGTGTATATACAATTATCAATGAAAAGGAATTAGAGAATTTTATGGCGATTGATTTTGATTATGACCTATTTATCATTCAAAGTTTGATCGGAAATTCTAATTGGAGTAGCGTTACGTCTTCTGGGAGATTGTATCATGTAGGCATGATTCCTAACCAAAAGAATGAAACCTATATTGCTGATGTTCGTTTGATGGTAAGCGCTACAAAAAAGGGAATTTTGCCTTTGGTAGCATATGCAAGAAGAGCCAAAGCGCCTTTAAAAGATCAAATTCACGATGGCTCAGATAGTTGGGAAATGTTAGGAACAAACCTTTCATACAAAGAAAAAGATGGTTCTTGGGGAAGTGATGCAAAACGATTAATGTTGATGGACAGACGCGACTTTAACAAACTAGGATTAGGATTAGACGATTTGATAGAAGCTTACATCCAAACGGTATTGTCAACGGTTGCGATTGACAAAATGGCGAAAATGTTAATCAATACCAAAGGTGTTTTTAAGTACAATCTTTTTAAAAGTTTAAACAATGATCAGAGTTTATTAGATGAAATAAAAATTCATTAATGAAAAAGTTTACCGTTTTAATCATAACAAATCATAGCGCACATACAGCAGAAAACTCACTTTATATTATGGCGAGTATGTTAGTACAACATGAACTGTGCGCATCTGTAGATGTTGCTTCTTTAGGCATTTCTGAAAATGGTGCATTTTTAAAGAACAAGTCCAGTAGTTCTTTATGGGTAAAACCGATTGATGCTACTTTTCAATTCGTGGAAAATGGTATGTTTTTTAAAGATGGACTTAACAAAAAAGAAAGTACGGAGTATGATTTTGTTTGGTTGCGATTGCCGCCGCCTTTATCAAAAGATCAGCTTGATTTCTTGGAAGAAACTTTCAAAAATCAAGTTATTATTAATAAACCATCAGGGATTGAAATTGCAGGAACAAAGGAATACTTACTAAATTTTCCAACATTATGTCCTCCGATGCAATTTTGTAAAACTGTTGACGACATCATTGATTTTACTGAAAAACATGAAGAAATTGTGTTGAAACCAACGAATTCTTACGGAGGAAAAGGATTGATTCGTATAGACAAAGAAAACGTTTGGATTGAGCATAAAAAAGTGTCGAAATATGCTTTTTTAAAAGAATTGAACCAAAAAGAGATTGAATATTTAGCAGTAAAGTACTTGAAAAAAGTACACGAAGGCGACAAAAGAATTGTAGTGATTAATGGAAAAATATTCGGAGCTACATTGCGCATACCTGCTGAAAATTCTTGGTTGTGTAATATTGCTAGCGGTGGAACTTCTGTTGATACTGATATTACAGAAGATGAAATAAAAATTGTTCAAAAAGTAAATCCATTTTTAAAAGAATTAGGAATTGGAATGTACGGAATTGATACATTAACCAACGATGAAGGAACACGAATTCTCTCAGAAATAAATGTAACAAGTGTTGGTGGAATCTATCAACTTCACAAAAACAAAGGAATTACAGTCATTCAAGAGGCTGTAAATGAATTAATGATTTTTTTTATAGACAAAACAAATGAAAAATGATCGCATACCTACTCCTCTGTATGTTGAGGAAATTAATATTGAAACTATTGAGAAAGAAACCATCACTCGATACTGGCTTAAAATTGTCGAAGATGGGCTAGGAACTCCTATTAGTATTCCTGTCATTGTTGCTAAAGGTGCCAAAGAAGGAAAAACGGTTGGCATCACAGCGGCTGTACACGGAAATGAATTGAATGGAATTTCTGTAATTCAAAAACTTTTTAGTGAACTTGACACGCGTGAACTCAAAGGAACTATTGTTGGAATTCCTGTGGTAAATGTGCCATCATACATACGTAATCAACGTAGATTTATTGATGATGTTGATTTAAACCACATCATGCCAGGAGCTGAATTTGGTAACGTAAGTCATGTATATACCTGGAGAGTTGTAAATAAAATCATCAATCAATTTGATTATTTGTTGGATTTACATACGGCTAGTAATGGTCGTGTAAACTCGTATTATGTACGGGCAGATATGAATGATGTGACAGTACAAAAAATGGCGCTTTTACAAAATGCACAAATCATTGTACACAATCCACCAAGTGATGGAACACTCCGAGGAACTGCTAACGAGCTTGGAATTCCCGCAATTACGATGGAAGTTGGCAATCCAAACCTATTTCAGAAAGGATTGATTCGTGATGGACTTACAGGCATTTACAATCTGCTTGGATACCTAAATTTGCTCGATTGTGAAGTAGAAGAAGATATTGTAGCGCCTATTATTTGCAAAAAATCATATTGGATTTATACGGCTAAAGGCGGATTGCTTACAGTGCATTCTCAACTGACCGAACTTGTAGAAAAGGGCGATAAAATTGCCACAATACGAAATATTTTTGGAGATATTGTAGAAGAATACTTCGCGCCAGAAAAAGGGGTTATTATAGGGAAAAATGTGAATCCTGTATCACATACTGGTGGAAGAGTATTACACTTGGGAATATTAAAAACATAAGGAGGTTTGGGTATTGGGTGTTGGATGTTGGGTATTGGTAAAATAGGTGCTTAGGTAACATGAACAGATAGACTTATTTTGTTGTTCATTTATTTTTTGTGAAGATGTGCATTTGAAACTTCTCAATTCTCAATACTAATTTCTCACTACTATTTCTTAAAACATGAAACTTATAAACTCCTTTTGCTGTTCATTTGTTTTTCGTGAAGATGTGCATTTGAAACTTCTCAATACTCAATACTAATTTCTCACTACTATTCATTAAGCCAACATTCCCTCAAACCACTGAAATAGCTGTCCTTTTGTAATATTTGAACCTTGTTGTATTAATGTAAATTTATCTGCATTTCTATCCTCTGAATACGCTTTGTTTGCTGTTAAGATTTCAACTTCTCCTGTAGAATAATTATCACGCAGCCAAGCAAAACCTTCTTTCGTCGTGATATTGATGTTTTCATTGAGGATTTTTACTGCAATTAGCTTCATTTCATCTTCACGCAAGTGGAATAAATACATGTGTTGTGGAGAGATATTTTCTAGATATGTTGCGCGTGTTAATACACCTTCCCAAACCAAATCACTAAACACATCAATTTCTTGTTCGGCAACTTCAGGTTTTTCCGCTTTTATGCTTGCCCATTCATCCGCAGTAATGGATTGTGTTGCTAAAAAATTGATGAATTCTTGGTGTAATTCTTCTAATTGTTCCTTTGTAAGTCTTGTGTATTTCATGCTTTTCAAAAATGAGTTGCAAATTTACAATTATTCAAATTTTTAACCATAAAAAAAGCCACTCAAAATTGAGTGGCTTTGTATAAACGCGTTGCGTTATTATTTTGCTTCTGCAATAACTTCGAATGGTAAGTCAACAACTACACTTCTGTGCAATCTTACTTTTGCTTCGTATTTACCAGTTCTTTTTACACTTCCACCGATCACTTTGATGAATTTCTTCTCAATTGAGTGACCTGCTTTTTCAAGTGCTTCTGCTAAGTTAATATTATTTACTGATCCGAAAAGTTTCGTTCCAGCGCCTGTTTTTGCAGTAATTTTAATCTCTAAGTCTAACAATGCTTTTGCAGTTGCGTTAGCCTCATCAACTAATTTTTGTTCTTTATATGCTTTTTGTTTCAAGTTTTCTGCTAAAACTTTTTTAGCTGAACTTGTTGCTAATGTTGCAAATCCTTGTGGAATTAAATAGTTTCTTCCGTAACCGTTTTTCACTGTTACAACGTCATCTTTAAATCCTAAATTTTCAACGTCTTGTCTTAAAATAAGTTCCATAATCTGTCTCTATTTTATTTTAACATATCGCCAACATATGGCATTAATGCTAAGTGACGTGCTCTTTTTACAGCTACAGACACTTTTCGTTGATATTTTAATGAAGTTCCTGTTAAACGACGTGGTAATAATTTACCTTGCTCGTTTACGAATTTGATTAAGAAGTCTGGATCTTTATAATCGATATATTTGATACCAGATTTCTTGAAACGGCAATATTTCTTTGCCTTCGTAGTTTCTATATTTAAAGGAGTTAAATATCTAATTTCTCCTTCTTTCTTTCCTTTTGCTTGTTGTTCTATTGAAGACATATTTCTTAAGATTTAGCGGTTTTTCTATTTCTTCTTTTCTCTGCCCAAGCGATTGCATGTTTGTCTAACCTTACAGTTAAATAACGCATGATACGCTCGTCACGTCTAAATTCTAGCTCGTAAGGAGTAATTACTTCTCCTGGTGCTTGGAATTCGAATAAGTGATAGAAACCACTTTTTTTGTGCTGAATTGGGTAGGCTAACTTTTTTAGTCCCCAATCTTCCTTTGAAATCATTTTTCCACCTCTTGAAACAACGAAATCTTCAAATTTCTGTACTGTTTCCTTTATCTGAGTTTCAGATAAAACGGGATTTAAAATGAAAACAGTTTCATAATGATTCATAAATACTATTTTTTAATTAAAATTGAGCGCAAAAGTACTGTTTTATTGTTTGATTACAAATAAAAAACTATCTTTTTTTCGCTAAATTATGTAATAAAATTAGTAATAAATCCCTGATTTTGTTGCGACTTTGATTTATTTTTTATAACATTGCATGTACCCAAATTTGATAAAATCGCTTTTTAATATGAAGCTTAACTGTATTATCGTTGATGATTCTTCCATACAGCGAATGGCTGTTGCGAAGTTGACGCTGAACCATCCATCTTTAAACCTAATTGCTGAATATAGCAATGCTATAGAGGCAAAGAATGGGTTGAAGACTAATAACGTTGATTTAATCTTTTTGGATATTGAAATGCCTGTTCTAAATGGATTCGATTTACTTGAATCGTTAAAAAATCCGCCACAGGTAATTATGGTAACTGGTAAAACAGAATATGCGTTTAAAGCATTTAATTATGACGTTACCGACTTCTTACACAAACCTTTAACGAAAGAACGTTTTGACAAAGCCATTGCACGTGCATTAGACAAATCTAATTACGGAGCAAAAAGCGCTGAAGATGACGATCATATTTTTGTGAAAAGCAATTTGAAAAAGCGTAAAGTTATTTTGAATAGCATCAAGTGGATTGAAGCATTAGGCGATTACGTAAAGTTAGTTACTGACGATAGCAATATTGTAGTACTTTCTACGATGAAAGCTTTTGAAAAGCAATTGCCAGAAAATAAATTTTTACGAATTCACAAATCTTATATCGTGAATTTAGACAAAGTCGATCGTTTTAATAGTAAAAATGTTGAAATAGATGGACAATTGATTCCACTTAGTAGAAATAAAAAGGTGGAACTTTCCGAAGCACTTTCGAATATTTAGATCGCTTTGCTTGATTGAAAAATTGAAGAATTGAAAGATTGAAGAATTAAAGGATTAAAACTGTGTTCATTTCTAACTTCTCAATACTCACTTCTAACCTAACTGCACTTCTCGATACTATTTTCTTCGAAAATCACTCGAAGTTGTAAAGGTTAAGTAATTCG
>NZ_LBMG01000031.1 GCF_001005315.1 Kordia jejudonensis | reverse complement strand
ACTTAACCTTTACAACTTCGAGCGCAGTCGATAAGTTAGTTAACGTATTACTTGTATTGAGTCTCGACTAGACATTTATTATGATTAGGAACTGATTGTCTTTAACACTTCGACTCAACTCAGTGTTCAATTTACGTAAGCTTTCTTCCTAGAAATGACGTGCAAATGGTCGTAAATATTACAATACTGATAGAACTCAACGGCATTAAAATTGCCGCAATGACTGGCGCTAATTGTCCCGTGATTGCAAAATACAATCCGATAGTGTTGTAAATAAACGAAAGCACAAAACTCCATTTGATGATTTTTATGGCAGATTTTGAAGCCTTAATGTAATTGTCTAATTGATTAAATTTTGAAGCATCTAAAATAGCGTCACAAGCAGGAGAAAATACATTAACATTTTCTGATAATGCGATTCCGACATCACTTTGTGCTAAGGCTCCAGCGTCATTTAAACCATCGCCTACCATGAGTACTTTTGCACCTTCATTTTGATGATATTTGATATATTCTAATTTGTCATCTGGTTTTTGATTGAAGATGAGTTTTGTTTTTGCAGGCAATAGTTTTTTTAAGTTTTCGCGTTCGCCTTCATTATCTCCCGAAAGGATCGCTAAATCGTAGGTTTGTTTTAGATTATTAAATAGTTTTGACAATCCTTTTCGATACGAATTGTAAAATGTATATTTTCCTCTGTATGAATCATTTGCGCTAATATGAACCGTTGTATTTAACACGCCTGTTTCTTCTGTATGACCTACAAATGTTGCCGCTCCAACTTTGATGTTTGTATCATGATAACTTGCGGTCATTCCTTTTCCTAAGTGTTCTTCAAAATGATCTAACGTTACAATATTATGTTCATCCAGAATGTTGTATAGTGTTCTACTCAACGGATGATTGGAACCACGTAATGTGTTTTTTAATACTATAGTTTCTGCACTTGTCAACACTTCGCCGTCATAACTTGCTGTACTTTTTTGATTGGACGTTATGGTGCCTGTTTTATCAAAAATTATGGTATTGATTGCCGCTAATTGTTCTATAACACTGGCATTTTTTACATAGAATTTCAACTTCCCAAAGATGCGTAATAGGTTTCCAAAGGTGAATGGTGCAGCTAAAGCAATTGCACATGGACAGGCGATAATTAACACCGCAGTAAATACATTCATCGCTTTACTAGGATCGTAATACAGCCAAAAAGCCGTTGCAACAAAGGCAATGGTTAACACCGTAAGTGTAAAATGTTTGCTGATCGTATTTGTTAGCGTTGTAAAACCTTCTTCTTTGTTTTTATCAAAAATGGCATTGCTCCACAATTGTGTTAGGTAACTTTGTTCTACCGATTTGATTGCTTCCATTTCTATGACACCAGCCGTTTGTTTTCCGCCTGCAAATATTTTATCACCTGATTGTTTTTGCACCGTTTCTGATTCTCCTGTGACAAAACTATAATCTATTTGCGCATTTCCATTGAGTAGAATTCCGTCGACAGGAATCAATTCTTCATTTCGAATGAGTAAACGATCGCCTTTTTCAATATCGTACACTTGTAATGGAGTTTCAATTCTGTTTTCAATTTTTGTAACTGCAATAGGAAAGTATGATTTGTAATCGCGTTCAAATGATAGAAAAGTGTATGTTTTTTGCTGGAAGAATTTACCTAGTAACAAGAAAAAAACCAATCCTGTAAGACTATCAAAGAAACCTGAGCCAAGATCAAACAGAATTTCTATCGAACTTCTGACAAATAATACTAAAATACCTAAGGCAACTGGCACATCTATGTTTAGTAATTTGGCTCGTAAACCTTTATATGCTGACACAAAATAGTCTTGTGCGGCATAAAAAACAACTGGAAGCGAAAAGACAAACATCAACCAACGAAAGACAGGTTTGTATTGTTCTATCCAAAATCCGCTAACTTGAAAATATTCAGGAAAGGATAAAAACATGACGTTTCCAAAGGCAAATCCTGCAATTCCTAATTTATAAATTAAGCTGCGATTCACTTTATTTTTCCCTGCTGAATAATCTTCTAAACTGATATAAGGTTCATATCCTATTTGACTTAATAAAATAACTACTTCTTTTAATGAAAAGGATTTTGCATTGTAGGTAATTCGAACTGTTTTTTTGCCAAAATTCACTTGTGAAGCTGAAATCTCAGGTTTGAGTTTGTGCAAATTTTCAAGAATCCAAATACAGGAACTACAGTGAATATGCGGAATGTACAAAGTGACAATTTGCGTTGTATCATCATTAAATTCTAATAATTTATCAATGATATTTTGCGCTGATAGAAAATCGTATTTCCCTTTTATTTCTGTTGGAATTGCTCCTGGAGAAGCTTGCAAATCATAGTAACATGATAAATCATTTTCTGAAAATAATTCATATACCGTTTTACAACCATAACAACAGAATGATTTTTCTTCTAGTTGTATGATTTCTTCCACACACGTATCGCCACAATGGAAACATGTAGTTTCTTTGTTCATAATATTGCTCATTTATACCTAACACAAATATTATGAATTGAGTAGTTTTAAAATATGATATTTGTCATGACTTGTTTTTTGTCATACGCTGTAATTTAAATTTATTAGAGCATTATTTTTTTTAAATATTACGGTAAACCGTAATTGTTTTATATAAATACATCTTTATTTAGCCAAAAAATTAAAAACCATTATTTTGAAAAAAACTTTTACCCTTTTCATTATTGTATTTATTTCTCATTATTTATCTGCTTCCTCAGAATCAATCCTTGTAAATGAATCGACCATAATTTTAGATTTTCAGCAGACAAAGGAACTCTTTTTTAGTTTTGCCGAAGGCGATCAAATTACCATTAGTTTAGAAATGGTTAAAGGAAAACATATTAAAGAAGTAGAAATTATTGAGTTACCATCAAATTCCATTTTTTCAGATTTTAAAGTACGTGAGTTAAATGAAAAACAAGTTTCGATTAGAAATAAAGGTATTTATAAATTTCGCTTTTTTAGCTCTTCTTTAACGAGACGTGTATGCAAAATTAAAATTCATCGAATTCCTGGACCAGAAAGTACTAAGGATTTTAATACTAATTGGAAATGGGAGGTACAAAAAGACACTACATATATTCCTTATACAATTGACAGTATCACAGGATATGATATTGTAAAATATATTGAACGAAGAAGAGAATTAGTGGCATCTAAAAAAGAAGAAGAATTAATAATGAACAGATCAGAAAGAGTGCATTCTCAAACTAATTTAGATAATAGTAATTCCACAAGTGTTAGGGTTGATTTACCCTACTTAACATCAACCGATTTAAGAGAAGAAAAGATAATTGCATGGGCGTATTGGATTGGTGTTGGAGAAGAAGCTAACGAAGCTTATACTAGAAATGTTGATGCAATAACTACTTTGGCTAAAGGTGTAGCTAGCTTCTACACTAGTCCGATTGGAGGTGTCGCAGTTGGCGCCATATCTGAATTATTACTACCAAATATAGGGGAAGATGTATCTTTTTGGTTCATTCCAAACTATGAAAATGTAGTATTATTTGAAAGCGGGCAAAGGTTTTCAGTATTTAATCAAGGAAAAGGAATTGCTGCTTATGGAAAAAACACAAATCTAAATTCAGGAACCTTCTATATTGGTTTAAATAACGATAATTTTAGTTTGGGTATAAATGTAAATATTAAAATTGTAGTCATTAAAGAAATTAAGGTTTATGAAAATAAAGAATATCAAAAAGAACGTAAAGATCCTATAAAAATTACACTTAATAAAAAGAGAATGCAAGTCAATACTACAAAAATTAGAGTGCCAGTTGAATGAAACTAAAATAGGATCAAATATCTTGTTTAACACTATTTCCAATCTTTTTCCTAACTTTAGTCGTGAAAACTAATACCGCTCTATTATGGAAACTGATCTACAAGTTTCAAAAAAGAAACAACTGAAAGAAACTGTATTTTTAATTCTTACCATGGTTGCTTTAACAGCCATTGCAATTTTCTTTTTAAAAAGTCATGCAGAAGATGAAGGAAAAGAACTTATGAAACCTATGAATGAAGTAAGCATGCTTCATTCGAAACAAGGAATTAAAGACTGTATTAATATTACTGAGAAACAGTCTCAAAATTTGATTATACTTAATAGTACATTACAGAAATATAAAGAACAACATGAAATTACCTTTTTAAAGTTATATGAGTATCATTTTACTTCTTCGACCTTATTTTTAGTATTTTCCATTTTATCAGCATTGGCGTTATTTTTAATTACACAAGAAGGTTGGAAAAATACCGCGCATCTTGTTAAAGTATCATTTTTAGTGTGTACTGCTTTTACTTCTTTCTTCGGATTATCGTTGAGTACTTTTGAACAAAAAATTAGTATTGATCAGAATGCAAATGCATATATTGATTACGATAATTTACAAAAGAAATTAATCAATTTTTGTGCGACTTCGTTAACTACAGAAGGTGATTCTATCAGCTTTGGTAAGTTGCACTCGAATATTATGAATGAAGCTAAAAATTTACATGGTTTTTATTTAGAGTTTGATGCTGAAAGTGTTGATGTTGCCAATGCTTTTAGTTTAGAGAAAAAGGAAAAAACACAACCTGTGATCACTAAAAAAGATACAATAGACAACAAAAAAGACGAAAAGTAATCTTAATTCTATATCTGTAAATCAGCGACCAATTCCAAAGAATCGGTCGCCTTACAGACCCACATTAGATTCAAAGAACCTATTTCCCCAGCATTAATAAATCATTTACTACAACTTCCGTAACATACCGTTTTTCGCCTTCTTTGGTTTCATACGAACGATTCGTCAATTTTCCTTCAATGGCAATTTCTTTGCCCTTTACTAAATATTTTTCTGCAAGTTCAGCCACTTTGTTCCACGCAACTAGGTTGTGCCAAAAAACATTTTCAATTTTTTCGCCTTGTGCGTTTTTATAGGTTTCATTCGTAGCAATAGAAAATTTTGCTAATTTCTTTCCGTCTTCTAAGGTGATGATTTCTGGATCGTTTCCTAAGTTTCCAATTAACTGTACTTTGTTTCTAAGTGTGTTCATAATGTATGTTTTAAATTTTATGTGTAATTGATATCGAATTGCTTTAGTGTTCGACAGTGCAAATATGAATCGGCTCACAAATTTTATTCGGTTTTAAAGCATTTGCTTTCGTTTACAAACATTTGTAAGCGTTTGCAAACGGAAAAATCAACGCTTATTGCTATTTTTCTACGCTTGTATAATTCTTTTTCTTAAATCATTCTTATTTAATACTTTGTAACCAAATTCAAAATTCATGGATATACATATTGAAACTGAACGACTTCGCATTCGCGCTTTATCAGAAAACGATTTGGATGGTATGTTTGCGCTCGATTCCGACCCAAGAGTACATACATATTTAGGCAATACGCCAATCACACATAAAGAAGAAGCCTTGTACTATATTAAAGATGTCAATACACAATATGCAGAACGTGGCATTGGACGTTGGGCTGTTGAACTTAAAGAAACTGGCGATTTTATCGGTTGGTGTGGCTTGCGTTTGTACACCGATTACGCCTTTAATAATCATACAAATTTTCATGATATTGGGTATCGATTACGACCTGAATTTTGGGGAAAAGGCTACGCCACAGAAGCTTCAAAAGCATGTTTACAATACGCTTGGAACGGCTTAAAACTTGATACAGTATACGGTATTACCGAAAAAGGCAATGAAGCTTCGCACAACGTATTGTTAAAGATTGGACTGACGTATGTAGAAGATTTTTATTATGCACCTTACAAAATGGAACTCCGTTGGTATGCCATTTCAAAACCTGAATAGTTATGAAGCAAAATTGTTTGGAATGTGGCGATAGTTTTAAAGGCAGAATCGATAAGAAATTTTGCAACGATTATTGTCGGAATGCATATAATAATCGACTTAATAAAGATGGAAAGAATTTAATTCGGAATGTAAATAATCGGCTTCGAAAAAATTGGCGCATTTTAGAAAACCTGAATATACATCAAAAAACAAAAACGATTAAAGCGAAACTTTTGGAAAAAGGATTTGATTTTAGTTACTTTACTTCTATCTATATTACAAAAGCTGGCACCACCTATTTTTATGTGTACGACCAAGGTTATTTATCACTAGATAATGATTATTATTTATTAGTAAAAAAAGAAGCATAGTATGAAAAAAGGTCGTGTCATTATTGGTGTTCTTTTAGTTTTAGCGTTGGTTAGCATTCGGTTGTATCGCAAGTATGAACGAGAAGAAACGCAAAAAGCTTCGCAACAAATCAATCAAGAAATTTATCAAAATGTGCAAAAACAGCAACGTGAAGCTGCCTATAAAGCACAACAAGAATTAGCACAACAAAAGCGGGATTCTGCCTTTAATGCTCGAAAAAAAGAAATGGATGCGAAGATGAAAGAAATGCAAGAAGCGGTAAAAAAACTAGAAGCAGAAGAAAAAAAGAAATTACAAACGAATTAATTTTATATGGATTTTTCTGAATTTTTAGTTCCTGGACTCATTATTATTGGTGTTGCCGTATTAATTTTTACTGGAATTTATTTTAGTGATAAGTATCGTATTTTACGCGAATTGAAAAAAGTACGGAGAAAACAAATTGGTAGCGCACGCGAAAACGAATATGTAAAGATTGTTGGAAAAGCCAAACATGCTGGTCAGCCTTTAATAGCTCCTTTAAGTAAACGCGAATGTGTATATTATGATGTAAAAATTGAAGAAAAAAGAGGAAAACATTGGCGCACTATTGTCGATGATGTTCGTTATTATGATTTTTTCATCAGCACAGGAACGGAGCATGCCATTGTACATATTCAAAAACAAGTTCCAAATAGTAAGCGGATTTACTTAGTTACCGATCATTCTTCAAGTTCTGGTACTTTTAAAAAAACTACACCTGAAATAGAACGCTATTTAGCATCGCATGGAAAGAAAAGTACTGGGTTTTTAGGAATGAACAGAACGCTTCGTTACAAGGAAAGTATTATTGAACTGGATGAAGAAATTGCCGTGATGGGAATTGGAAAATGGAAAACTGTTGATATTCCTTCCGATGGTTATTCTGATTCAAGAATTTTGACATTAACAGGTACAAAAGAACAAAAACTACTCGTAACGGATGCTCCAAAAGCCATGAAACGAGTAGATAGACGTTTGTAAATTATTTCCAGTTTTGTCCTTTGAGCTTCATTGCAGCTTTTAAGATGTCTTTTTGACTTATTTGTCCAACCAATTTTCCGTTTTCAACAATTGGAAAACGCCTTCTTTTGGATTGAATAAATTTATTTGCAGCATCAAAAATATCCAAATTTCCATCAATAGTTTCCACATCTTTTGCCATGTGTGCTTCAATGGTATTGTGCTCAAAAGGCATGTTATAATAACGACTATCCGAAATTTGCTTGATGCAATCGCCCTCAGAAATAATTCCGATCAATTCATTTTTTTCATTGACGACAGGACCGCCAGAAATTTTATGTTGAATTAACTTTTGAATGACTTCTTCCACAGTTTGCTGCGGTTGAAATGTGATTAAATTTCTAGTCATATAATCACTTACTTTAAATGCTTCTGCTTTATTTACATTATTTGTTTGTTCTTTTCGCGCACCTTGAAAACTTTTAATACCCATAATTTCTACGATTTAGTCTTTACTAAAGTTACTCATTTTTAATTAGTTAACACAAATCTATTTTGAAGTTATTTTTCAAGTGTATAATACGTAGCTGTTTTCTAACATAATTATTCTGCTTGTTTTTCCAATCGCATCTCAAAAAAAGGAAACCAATTTTTACCATCTGCCGAATATTCTCCTTTTTCAAGCCAAACACCTTCTTCTGAAAAATCTTCTCTAAACCGAATGGTGCCGCCTTGCTCATTTTTAAATGACCATTCTATTTTTTTATCTCCAATAAGTTTCATCTGGTTTTCCATTTTTCCTCCTGTAGAAGAAAAAGAAATCATTGTCATTGCCTGCTTTTCTTTGCTATAAGAGATCACACCAAAGGCATTATGGATTACTTTGCTTTTTTCCTCTTTATCGTAGCCCAAACCATCAATCATCAACAAGGTATTATCAACTTTAGGCGTTATGGTTTCTGTTTGTGTAAATTGTTTTTTTACTCTATTTACATAAATCCAACCTTCTCCTTTCCAAGTTCCTTTCATAAAACTTAGTTGATCGATTGTTGTTAAAGAATCTTGTGAAACAACTTCTTGCCCGAAACAAGAAATGCTTATAAACGTAATACAAATTAAAAGTAGTGTTCTCATGTTTTAGAATTTGTGTAAATATAAAATCAAGGAAGGAAATAAAATTGTAAAGTTGCGTCAGTTTTACACTAATGAAATAGTAATCGTTTTTAAATACGCTTCGTAATCTGATGCAGATCGTTTCATTTTTCTTTTAAATTCATTTATAAAATGTGATTGATCAAAGTAGTTATATTTATAGATAACATCCGTTTTTTTATTCTGATTTTCCAATAAATCTATCCATAAATTTCGTTGTTTTATATTGCTAGCAAATTGTCTCATCGAAATTCCAACTACAGCTTTAAACCGTTTTTGAATAACCCGAACGGAGAATGGAAGTTTTTCTATAATCACGCGAATTGGTATTCCTTGCGTTAACTCCAAACATATAAACTTGACCAAATCGTCTTTTTGTATGACCAGCGTATCAAATAGTAAAGAAAGGTCTTTTTCAACCAAATTAAGAGAAGAACTATATTCCGCTACATCTTTGTCAATATCTAAATAATTTGTAATTAAAGATGAAGCATCTATTGTTTCATTTATGATTTCATTTTTATGAAAAATATCAGGTGTAATCGCTAACCAAGGGTGTAATCTGATTCCAAAATAGATTGAATTAGGAAATATAGATTGATTAAATTTTTTAGTACGTGGACCTAAAATACGTATCCCTTTGTAATACGGTTGTTGAATAAAAACAATAGAAACAGTACTTTCAGGAAGTGTTTCATGTGCAACTGGAAAACTTACATTTTCATTCACTAACACATTAAAAACCCAGTAATTCTGAATGATTTCTTCTAAATAGGTACTAGGCAAAAATTCTTTATATTCCATTTGATCTTTTTTAAAATCAACTATAAAAGTTTATAATCTCTAAAATAAGGATAATAGTTTTTATTTGAAATTCATATCAGTAGCTAATGCTTGTTTGTAGATAATATTTTTTAGATCTACATAATATCCTTTAGTTTTTCTTATTTTTAGAAAACTTAACTAGCAACCTCATGAATCAATTAAAACCTCGCTATACGTTTCTTTCTTTTTTAATGGTAGCCTTAGCCGTTTACCTAAGTTTTAAGATGGCAATGCCACAAGAAACTTCCGAAGAAAAAGTTCCTGAAACAGAATTTTCTACCGTTCGTGCGTTTGCACATGTAAATGAACTTGCCAAAGAACCGCATTATGTAGGTTCAAAAGCTCATGCAGAGGTTCGAAATTATATTGTTCAAGAACTAAAAAAACTAGGTTTACAACCCGAAATTCAGGAAGGTTTTACGCTTGATAGTTGGGGAAATATTTCCAAACCTAAGAATGTTTTAGCTCGAATTAAAGGAAAAAGTAATAAGGAAGCACTTTTAGTATTGTCACATTACGATAGTGATCCACATTCTGCTATTGGCGCAAGTGATGCTGCAAGTGGAGTTGCTACAATTTTAGAAGGAATTCGTGCTTTCTTAGCCAAAAATGAACAACCTGAAAACGATATTATTCTATTGCTTTCTGATGGAGAAGAATTAGGTTTGAATGGTGCCGAATTGTTTGTAAATGAACATCCTTGGGCAAAAGATGTTGGTTTAGTGTTAAATTTTGAAGCGCGTGGAAGTGGCGGACCAAGTATCATGCTTTTGGAAACAAATAATGGAAATGCCAAACTTATCAAAGCGTTTAAAGATGCTAATCCACAATATCCTGTTGGAAATTCGTTGGCATATAGTATTTATAAAATGCTTCCGAATGATACAGATTTGACAGTTTTTAGGGAAGATGGAAACATTCAAGGATTTAACTTTGCATTTATTGACGATCATTATGATTATCACACCCAAAATGACAATGTAAAAAATTTAGATTTCAATACATTATCACATCAAGGAACGTATTTGATGCCGTTACTAGACTATTTTTCAAAACAAGATTTAACCCAAATGACCACTTCGGAAGATTTGATTTATTTCAACACACCTTTCGGATTTCACACATATCCGTATGCTTGGATTTTCCCAATGTTTATATTGGTTGTAATTATCTTCATTGGTATTATTATATATGGTTTGAAGAAAAAAATAGTGTCCGTAAACGGAATGATGAAAGGATTTTTACCATTTTTAGCAACACTTGTGGTTAGTTGCGTAGCAATCATTTTAATTTGGATGTGTATCAATTGGTTGTATCCACATTATGCGGAAATTCAACATGGATTTACGTACAACGGATATACATATATTTATATGTTTGCCTTTTTATCCTTAGGAATTGCTTTTTACACCTATCATAAATTAGGAAAAAATAACACAGCTGCGAACTTAACGATTGCGCCATTATTCTTTTGGATTGTCATTGCTTTGCTTGCCGCTTTATATTTAGACGGCGCCAGTTTTATAACGATTCCGATACTATTTAGTTTGCTGTCTTTAGTATGTTTGATTGTGAAGAAAAAAGAACGTCCATTTACAATTATATTGACACTTTTAGGAATTCCTGCGGTATTTATTTTAGTACCTTTTATTAAATTATTTCCTGTCGGATTGGGCTTGGATATTCTTGTCGTCGTTGGATTATTAATTACATTAATTATTGGATTGCTCATGCCAATTTTTGGACTGTACAAACGTAAAAAGTGGACGTCGTATGTGTTCTTTTTTGCAACATTGGTAACTTTTTTCATTGCACATTCAACAGCTGGTTTTTCAGAAACACGACAAAAACCAAATAGCTTGGTATATACATTAGATGCAGATAAAAATACGGCAACATGGAGCACGTATGATTTAAAATTAGATAGTTGGACCAAAAATTATATCAAAGATGAAACTAATGTGTCCAATACTAAAGAAGTGATGGACAGTAAGTATCAAGCTGGATTTACATACACACAAAAAGCGCCTGTAAAAGCTATTCCGATGCCTTTGATAGAAACTTCAAAAGACACTGTTTATAACAACCTTAGACATATTGATGTAAAGATTACACCACAACGAAACGTGAATCGTATGGAAGTTTTTGGTGTAGGAAAAACTTTGGAAACATTACAAGTTAATGGAATTACTTTTGATAAAATTCCACGATTACGCAGTAGACGTTTGGTGAGTTATTATGTTTCAGATAATGAGCCGTTAACCTTGTCTTTTACGGTAAAACCGAATGAAAAACCTGAATTTATCATTTATGAAGCTTCTTTTGATTTAATGACAAATTCGTTGTTTTCTATTCCAGAACGATCAAAAAATATGATGCCAAGACCTTTTGTATTGAATGATGCTGTTTTAGTAAAGAAAACGATTCGTTTATAGTTTTTATTTAGATGATAGAAGAGATTGTTTATTGCATCTCGACTGCGCTCGATGTGACAATTCAGAAGATTTATGATAATAAAAAAAGCCTGAACTTTCATTCAGGCTTTCGTATATATTCATTTGATTGTTTTACCAAATTCGAACTCTATCTTCCGGAGCAAGGTACATTGCATCTCCTTCTTTGATATCAAATGCTTCGTAGAAAGCATCGATATTTTGAAGTGGCACATATGCTCTGTATTGTCCTGGTGAGTGTGTATCTGTTTTGATACGTGTACGCAATGCTTCATCTCTCATTTTTGTTCTCCAGATGGTTGCCCAAGAAAGGAAGAAACGTTGTTCGGCTGTAAATCCGTCAATTTTATCAGGTCGTCCGTTTTCTTTGATATGACGTTGCAATCCATCATACGCACCTAAAACGCCACCTAAATCGCCAATATTTTCACCTAACGTAAATTTACCATCGATGTACAGACTGTCTAACACTTCAATTGCACTAAATTGAGCAGCCAATGCATCTCCTCTTTTAGTGAATTGCTCTAAATCAGCATCTGACCACCAATTTTTAAGGTTTCCGTCTGCATCAAAACGCGCTCCAGAGTCATCAAAAGCATGTGAAATTTCATGTCCAATTACAGCACCAATTCCTCCATAGTTGACAGCTTCGTCAGCTTCATAATTGTAAAAAGGTGGTTGTAAGATGGCAGCCGAGAAAACGATTTCATTGTTTAAAGGATGGAAATATGCATTTACCGTTTGTGGCAAAATTTCCCATTTAGATTTATCAACTGGCTCATTGATTTCTGCAAGATTCTTTTTTAAGCCCCAATTTCCAACGGCAATCATATTTTGGTAGTATGAATTTCCTTCTTTTACTGCCATTGTTGAATAGTCTTCCCATGAATCAGGATATCCAATTTTTACAGTGAATTTGTCTAATTTTTCAATGGCTTTGAGTTTCGTGTCTGCACTCATCCAATCTAAATTTTGAATACGTGTTTTATACGCTTCAATAACATTAGCAATCATTTTCTCGGCTTTCGCTTTTGCTTCTGGTGGAAATTTAGCATCAACATATAGCTGACCAATTGCTTCTCCTACTGTTCCGTTTACCGCAACTAATGCTCTTTCTTTCTGATCGCGTTGTTTTATTGCGCCATTTAGTTCTTTTGCATAAAATTCCCAATTTGCATTGTCAATATCAGTGGTTAGTTGTCCTGACACACTATTTAAAGTAGACCAACGCATCAATGTTTTGATGTCTTCAATATCGGTAGTTGTAAAAATTTCTTGTAGTGCCGCCATGTATTTTGGTTGCGTTACAATCACTGTTTCAAACTTTTTTGTTCCTAAGTCTGTAAATAGTTTTTTCCAGTCAATTACAGGTACCATTTCTCCTAATTCTGTAATAGATTTTGGATTGTTCATCTTACGCATGTCTCTGCTTTCTACTTTGCTAAGACGTGGTTTTGCTAATTTAGTTTCTAAGGCTAAAACGGTTTCTGCGTCTTTTCTAGCTTTGGCTTCATCATCGCCTAAAAATTGTAACATACGTGTAATGTGTGCTACATACTTTTTTCTAATATCTTTTGATTTTTCATCTTGCTCTAGGTAGTAATCTCTTTCTGGCAAACCTAATTCGCCAGCCGTAAGATACGGAGCATTCATTTTACTGTCAGATAAGTTTGGGAATACAGATAATCCCATAAAAGGTGCTGAAACTTCAATTGGCATTGTTGCCAAAATAGTTTGCATATCATTTATATTTTGGATTCCTGCGATGGCTTTAAGTACAGGCTGTATTGGCGCTATTCCTGCTTTGTTTCTGGCTACGGTATCTAACATCGTATTGTAGATCATTAGTGCTTTTGCTTGATCTGAATCTGACGCATATTTCCCGCTTTTTCCTGCTTCGTCTAAAATGGCTAATACATCATCATCTGTCTTTTTACGCAATACTCCAAATCCTCCCCAAGAAGTTCTGTCTTCTGGAATTTCAGTAGTTTCCATCCATTTTCCGTTTACATATGTGTAGAAATCATCTTTTGGACTTACTGAGGTATCCATATATTCAAGATTGATTCCAGGCACTTTTGCCACTTCCGCAGTTTTAGTGTCTTCTTTCTTTTCTCCCTCACAAGAAAAAAGAAAAGCACTTGCAGTTATACAAAGTGCTAATTTTAAGCTAGTTGTCTTCATTTTTGATTGATTTAATTCAGATTTATATCATTTAGTAGAATAAACACGATTTATGTTACTGAGATTTACGACATTAACATTTATTTAAGATTTCTAATACTTTGCTTTTAAGATAGAATCGTTTTCTTTTTTGAGTTTTACTACTTCCGTAACGTTATCATTTGGAATGGCAATTGAAAGTACATAGTGTGAAATTTTCCAAGTGTCATTCACTTTTTTGAGTACTCCAGAACCTCTACATAATTCCATTTGCGTGTCTAGTAGTTCATCAAACCAAGCGAGATCTCCATATTCTGAAATGAAGACGTTTCGTTCTAATGCCGTAAAACTCCACGCTTTTCCTTTGTCGAAATATGGTTTTGAAAAGTCTTTGAAATCTTCATTTTTCCAATTTTCGGTAGCGTCAGTTCCAATAAAGATGGCATCATCGGTCATTTTGGAAAAGTATGCATCAAAATTTGCATCTGCAGCAGCTTTGTGCCAAGCATCTACGACTTCATTGATTGCTTTTTTACTTTTTTCTGCACGAAAACTATCAACTTGTTTTCTTGCTTTTTCAGTATCGCACGAAACGGTAACTGCTAGAATAGTGAGCAATAACAGTAATTTTTTCATTTGTTAGGTGTTGGTTTATGAGCGATTGTGTTCGCTAGTAATACATATATAATTATGAAACTTTACTCGTTTTCTTCTTCGGATGTTGTTTGCTGTTGCAATACTTTTTTAGCCTTTGGTTTCGGCTTCTGCTGTACTTTTGGCTTTTCAGTGATGGTAGATTTAAAGATTTCTTTAGTAGGTTTTTCAACCAACGTAGAATCTTTGGGTAACGAATTGCCAAGTATTTCTCTAGGATCAATGCCTTTTTCGGAAGCTTCTTGTATTTGATAACATATGGCATGAAACACCCGATTCATTTCTACTATTTTCTTTGAAATGTCTTCATTTGTTACGGCTTCATCGCCAGCATCATCTTGAAGTTTTAGCGCTTTTGTTTTGAGCACTAAAAACCTGCTACGAATTTGTGTTTTGTCCAAATCATCAGGAAATTGTTTGTCTTTAATGGCTTCAATATTTGCCGCCAATTGTCCCAAATCTTCAACAATAGCAAACCGAGAACTCGCATTGACGAGTCGCATACTTTCATTGATGGTTTTGAACTCTATCCAGTCTTGCACTAATTTCTTTTGCGTAGCGTTGAGTTCTTTGAGTTTTCCTTTTTTAGGAATATTCAATTTATTTTTAGCTATAAATTCTTCTTTGTTTTGCGTAGCTTCTTCTCTCGTATTTTGTTGCGCTTCCTCACACGCAAAAAAAGTAAAAACGACGAATATGTATGTAATGACTTTTTTCATTAATTCTTTACAATCTGATCTGTTAACGAACTATAAACAAATATAGCTAGTTTTTTAAGTTTGAGTGTGTTTTTAACAAAGTTTACCAATCTAAGGCATTGTATTTTATGAATTTATCAAACAAATGTCGATTTAATTTCATTTTTCTCAGAAACCAGAAATAGATTTACATATATTTGTAATCATTTTTTACTCGATAATCGAGATTTAAAATGCTGTGAGGCTTACCTCATTATATGAATGTAGATTCTTTATAAATGTCTTGTGGACTTGTCCTGACATAGTTGATTTTTTTTTGATGAGTACAAAAGTTTTGATTATTGGCGCCTGCGGACAGATAGGCACAGAGTTAACGGCTGCGTTACAAACTACTTATGGTGCGTTAAATGTGATTGCTTCGGATATCCGAAAAAGTGACAATGACGTGTTTGCAGATAGTCCTTTTGAAATTCTTGACGCTACGAATAAGGAGCAAATTAGAGCCTGCATTGAAAAACATCAAATTACAGATGTGTATTTGATGGCTGCATTGCTTTCTGCAAAAGCGGAAAAAAATCCTGAGTTTGCTTGGGAATTGAATATGAATTCTTTGTTATATGTACTCGATTTTGCGAAAGATAAGTTGATTGAAAAGGTTTTTTGGCCAAGTTCAATTGCAGTTTTTGGTAAAAATTCTCCAAAAGTACAAACACCTCAACATACGATTATGGATCCGTCTACAGTGTACGGAATTAGTAAGCTTTCGGGTGAACGTTGGTGTGAATATTATCATAAAAATCATGGAGTTGATGTTCGAAGTGTTCGCTATCCAGGTATTATTAGTTGGAAAGCTAGACCAGGTGGAGGAACGACAGATTATGCCGTTGAGATATTTCACGAAGCACTTGAAAAAGGTTCTTACACTTGTTTTTTGAAAGAAGATACGGCGCTTCCAATGATGTTTATGGATGATGCGGTACGTGCTACGATTTCTATTATGAATGCCGAATCTTCAGCTATCAAAATTAGATCGTCATATAATATTTCGGCAACGAGTTTTACACCAAAGGAGTTGACTTCCGAAATTCAAAAATTATTACCTGATTTTACTATTGAGTACGCTCCTGATTTTAGACAACAGATTGCTGATAGTTGGCCAGAAAGTATTGATGATACCGATGCTGCAAATGACTGGAATTGGTCTGCACATTTTGACACAAAGGCTATTGTTGCTGAAATGATTGAAAATTTGAGGTAGTTTTCTTGGGTCTTGGGTCTTGGGTCTTGGGTCTTTAAAAATACTTTTACTTTTTAACTTCTATTTACGCTGTTTTTCCTTTTTTACGTTTTCTACGAATTGATACACCAAGTACGATTAGAAATATGCTTGCAAAACTGTAGTATATGTAGTTGTAATTTTGCAAATTTTTTATGGGTTGCACATCACCTGTAATGGTCAATGCGCTCCAGTAATATGGCGACGCTTCACTTGTGTTTTTGTTTTGCTCAATGTAGGTCAATTTGGCTTTTTGCAAGGCTTCCGATTTGGTATCTCCGTTGATGATATTTTTGTAAAATTCTTGAATGATATCATTACTCGCTTTTTCGTTGATATCCCACAGGGAAGATACGACACTTTTTGCACCAGCGTTAAAAAATCCTCTTGCTAAGCTCATGACACCTTCGCCTTTTTTGAGTTCGCCATCGGAGGTTTTACATGCACTCAAGACAACTAATTCGGATTGATTTTTGGTAAAATAGAGTTCGTCTAGTGTCATTATTTCGTCATGAAAAGCCATCCAAGGAATTGTATTATTAATACCTCCATGCGTGGAAAGATGCACTATTTTATAGTTTCCATATGCTTTTTTGAAACGTTCTTTTGTTGCTTTTTCATATTGAAAATGATTCGCATTAAAAATATCGGTCAGCTGTTCTAATTCATCTGTACTTGTTGCCAATGCGCCAAATTGATCGTTTTTGAATTTTGTTGGTGCGATTGCGATGAAATTTTTAGGGATTTTAGTGGCATTTTGTTGTGATTGCGCTGCGGAAGACAACGAATAGTTATAGTGAATTTCAGCACTCTTGATGAAGTATTCTTCATTGGAAGTCAGCAATGCTTCAAAAGGAATGTATTGTAATATTCCGTCAGCAATGATTGTAATTTTCTTTTGTTGGAGCAGTGTTTCCGCATCGTCAAACGGAATTAATTGTTGGTATAGTTTTTTGGCAACTTCCGTATACGTATTTTTATCATTGGTATTTACAAAAGGCTTTGAAACCGCATTTTTATACGTTGTTGCTGTAGCAATAAGTTCTTTGGTAATTGGCAACTCTTTTAATTGAATCTTCTCAGCATTTATTAAGGTGACAAATCCTTTTTCTTTTCCAACAATGTATTGTAGTATTAATTCGTCACTTTTGAGTTGTTTTTGAACTTCTTCAAGTTTTACAGTATTGATATTTTTTTTGTAGTTGTAATATTTTGGGAATTCTGTTTCTAATGAATCGATGAACGCTGTATATTCTTTTTTGTATTGAAAGACATTATTTTTAAGTGAATCAACTACTGGGTTTTCCTTATTTGTATATTCTTGAATTTCAGATTCTATCGTTTTTATGGCTTTGATGAGATTTTGTTCACGTTCCAAAATGTTTTCAGGGAGTTTTGATAAGCGTTTTGCGGTGGCATTTGTCATGTTTTCTAACAATACCATCGCTTTGTTTTTTTCCATGAAGGAGAATGCTTTTTCGGGTTGTTGTAATTTATTGCACACTTCAACAGCTTTTGGATAGAACGTAGCGCCTTTTTTTCGCCAGAATAGTTTTGATAAGTCTTCTCTACTTTCTACATATATAATATCAATTAATTGATCGGCAAGTGTGAACGTTTCTAGGGCATTTTCGAGGTATTCGGACTTTTTTTCGACATCGTAGTAAGCAATCCAACCGTTTGCTTTGTCTATTAGGTATCCTAAAACGTCAATTTTATTCACAGAAAATTGGAGATCTTTATAATTTGGCAGTTTTTGATAGTCAATATCTTTAATTTGAAGTGCTTGCGTAATTGCTTTTTGGTAGTGAATAAGTGCTTTTTTGTGGTTATTTTCGATTTGATAAATGTCAGCAAAATTGTTTGAAATCATTGCCATCAATGTCATATCGTCTTTGGCGTAGATTAAAGATTTATTTAGGTACTCTTTGGCAACTGAAAACTCATCTTCCTTCTTACTAATAATACCTAAATTCATATAACTGATAGAAGTTTTTGAAGAATCTTCAATTGAATGAGATAATTGTAAAGATTTTTGGTAACTGTTTTTAGCTTTTAAGTAAAATTTATTTGAGTCATAATATGATCCTAAATTCCAATAAGCAACTACTTTATCGTTCACTTTAATATCATATTTTAAACCAATACTATCTAATTGCACTTCAATATTAACTATCTCGCTCATAAACTTTGAATCATAATCATTCACTAATAATTCTAATTTTGAAACTAATGTTTTATATAATTGTTTGTAAATATCTTCTAGTTTTGAATCAGTAACTTTTTTTAAAATAGAAATAGACTTATCATAATTATCTGTAGCTTTTTTAAAATCTCCTAATTTACTGTAAATATTGCCTACAATTCGATATACCTTTCCATGATTAATACTTTCGTTAGGATAGCGTTTAAAATAATCGCTGATTGTATTTAAACATTTGTAATACTGTTGATCTTTATTTAAAAAAACTATTTTATTTAAACGATTCTTTTCAAAACTTTCAATATCAGGATCTCCGAGTTCAATAGCTATTTTCTCAATTTCGTCAATATATGAAAATGATTTTTTAAGATCTGAGAAAACTAATTCTCTAATTATACTTCGATAAATTTTTACTAACTCTAGTGTATCAACTTTTATGTTTTCTTGAAGTAACAAACTGTCTACTAATTGTTCTTTTTCAACTAAGGTAAATTCTTTTAAATTAGTTTGTTCATAATAGTATTTAGACAATTCTATAGTTTGTCCTTGAAGTGAATAACAAACGAGTAAAAAAAGTATTGTGAGTGTGAATTTATGAGTTTTTGAATTAAAAATAATCATATAAATAGGAGTATTAGGCTTTTGACATAAATCTATAAAATATTTGGTATCTTTCTTACGTTATTACTATTTAAAACATTTATTATGAAAAATTTACACCGTATTTTTAAACTAAAACAATTTCAAATATCTTCAACTATTAGCGCCAAAATAAATGGTGGAGATAAAAGAGCAACAGCGAAGTCTGACGAGGAAATTGAATAAACTTAAAAAGTTCATCTCTTTTGCAATGTTGTACATTCAAATCCCGTTATCCAACGGGATTAATTCAACTATCAATGTTAGATACTCAGATCCCGTTATGCAATGGGATTAATTTAACTATCAATGTTGCTTGCGTCTTTCAGACTTCTCAAAACTCCATAAAGATTGAGATCCCATTATGCAACGGGATTAATTCAACTATCAATGTTGCGTGCGTCTTTCAGACTTCTCAAAACTCCGTAAAGGTTGAGATCCCGTTATCCAACGGGATTAATTCAACTATCAATGTTGCGTGCGTCTTTCAGACTTCTCAAAACTCCGTAAAGGTTGAGATCCCGTTATCCAACGGGATTAATTCAACTATCAATGTTGCGTGCGTCTTTCAGACTTCTCAAAACTCCGTAAAGGTTGAGATCCCGTTATCCAACGGGATTAATTCAACTATCAATGTTGCGTGCGTCTTTCAGACTTCTCAAAACTCCGTAAAGGTTGAGATCCCGTTATCCAACGGGATTAATTCAACTATCAATGTTGCGTGCGTCTTTCAGACTTCTCAAAACTCCGTAAAGGTTGAGATCCCGTTATCCAACGGGATTAATTCAACTATCAATGTTGCGTGCGTCTTTCAGACTTCTCAACATTGAGTTTCATTAAGGTAAAAGAGGAGTTGTGACACTCCCCTTTTGAATAGTCTAAATGCAAGATTACCTAAACCTAATTTAAACTATATATTATTGAGGAATATGCTTGGCATATCTTATTTCATGTAATTCTGGATTGTATATACAGTTTGACAATAATGTTGATTTTAACATATTTGTGGACATTCCATCTACATATAATGAACCTACATATCCTGTGGTTAATGCTGCTGAAAAAGAAGTTCCACTAATATACACCACTTGATTATTGTAAGTAAACGGAATATTTTGTCCTTGTGCTGCAATGTCTACTGTAACTTGTCCTCTGTTAGAAAAATCAGCTAATGGTGAATTAGAATTTCCACTAGGAAAACCAACTACATCTGCTGCATAATGAGGATTATTGAATCCTGAATTTTGCATTCCTAAACTAGCGACAGCAATAATATTATCAGTATCATAAGAAGATGGAAAATGAGCGACTTGATCCGTATTTACGCCGCTATTTCCTGCTGAAGTAACTACAAGAATTGTATCTTCTACATCCGTTACAAATTTTTGTAATAATTCACGCTCTTGGTGATACCAACCAAAACTCATGTTTATGATATCAACATCTTGTTTGTTTGCCGCAAATTGAAAACCACACAACGCATCAAAATATCGAATATTTCCAAACTTGTTTGCCACTTTTACTGGTAGTATTTGATAGCTTGTATTTGTAGCATCAAGTTTAGACATGATTAAATCTGTTACGATAGTTCCATGTCGTCCGTAGTGGTTATCATAAGGATTGTTGTTATCTTCAACGAAATTCCAACCAAACATTTCAGTTTGCCCATTATTTACACATGCATTTTGATTACTGTTATATAAAAAAGGTTGTGTAAAACCTGGATAATCATACATGATTCCTGTATCTAACACTGCAACTGTAACACCTTGGTTAGCAGCTACTGTTTTTGCTAAACCTTGTTCTGTGGAAGCGATTCCGCCATAGTCTATAAAAATATCTTCTTGAATTCGTATGATTGGATTGTATTCTGCACCTTCTATTTCTTCATCAGCCTTGGCAGTTCCTTTTCTTTCTTCCAAGCCGCCGCCAGCAGCTCCTCCTTTGTCAAAAATCCATAGTTCTAAATTTGGATCGGCACATTCACATTTTTTATAATCTTCTATATTATATTCTTGTCTTTTAAGTATTTTTTCTGCTTCTGTAGTTCCGTCAGGATATAATATGACTAATTCATTACCTTCTGAGTTGGAAGTGTTGTAAGCACCACCTTTTTCAGGTGCTTCAAATGTTTTTGTTTCTTTTGCTGTTTCTTCAATATTGAGTGCTTCTGTTTGACAACCATATAAAATGATGCATAATAGGGCAATACAGCTTACAAATACTTTTTTCATGTTTTTTTAAAGTTTAAATTAATACTAAGTGTGTAATAATGGTTTAGGTATGATAAAAATTCCAGCCAATCGAAATTGACTGGAATTCTCTTGCATTATTTTACTTTTTTATTCTATAATAACTTTCTTAGTAATGGTTTCTGAATCGGTCGTAATCACGAAGAAGTACATTCCTGGTGACAATACTGATTTTCCATTCCAAGAGATGGTGGTATTTTGATTTTCTATACGATTATTATCGAAAGATTTGATTAGGATTCCATCAAAACGATATACTTTAATTGTAAAGTTAGTTTTGTCGCTTCCTGATATTTCGATATTCATATTACCGTCATTTGGATTTGGCGAAATCTTCGCTGAAGTTTTCACATCCACTGCTGCGTCATGTGGTTTGGTAGGACCATAACAAGTTACACAATCTGCTTCAGACCATAAAATCTGATCTTCACACTTCACTCCAACTTTCCAGCTGAAACAGTTAGATTCTCTAATGAAAGGCAATTGTGTTGAAGTTCCTATAACTTCCCATTGATTAGATACTTGTGATGATGGCGGACGTAAAGGTTCACAACATGCATCCCAATTTACCTGAACAATATACGTTTGGTTAGGATCACCTATCCAGCTCATTCCTGCTCTTCTACAATCGAATCGTAAGTCTGTAGCCACATCACATGGTCTTTCTTCACATTTGATTTCTACTGATTTAGAAGTAGATACTGTAGTTTCACATCCTTCAATATCGGTTACCGTCCATGTCATCGTAATGTCATATATTCCATTACCTGGGAATGTATAGTAAATTCCGTTTCCTGAAGATGTAATTGGTGTTCCATTGTTTATTGTGAAACTATATTCTTCATCAGCAATTTGATCAGAAGAACAGTTAACAATTGAACTCGCTGATATTGAGTATAAACAGTCGTCAGTTACTTCAAATATATTTAAGTCTCCAAGTGTTAATTCGTCACATAAACATTCTTTTTCACATTCGTAGAAGAAACAATCTTGATATACACATTCTTTACCATATTCAATTTTTGTGGCAGTGAAACAAATTGGACCATCATCCATTGGCAAGTCAACTAAAACATTTGTTGCCATTGATCCATTATTCCAACTAAATGAGTCGTAATCATCGATATCTATTGAATCGCCATTTGCGTCTACCAACTCTATGAATATGAATCCTATTTCACACGGCTCGCATTCACCATCATCACTGCTAGCACGAAGTTCTCTGTAGACTCTTAGTCTGTCTAACTCCGTTTGAATTTGTGCTTGTTGTGCATTTTGTGCGCTACTTTTTTCAAGAGATTGACTTGCTGATGCAGCTTCCATTGCTTTTTCAAGTGCAGTTTGGTATGCTTGTAACTGAGGAATAGATGGACATTCGTATACTTTAATAAAAATATCTTCATCACAACAGTCTTCATAATATGTAACAATGTATTGACATCCGTTTGGATATGTAATTGTTGCTTGCCAGTTTTCTTCTGCTGAAACGAAAATCCAATCTTGAATATCGTTTTCATCTTGAGGTGTATCTAAGTTATCCCAAACAATGGTAATTCCGTTTCCATTTGAAATGGTACTTCCGTCACTACTTAATACATGAACTGGCCATTGATCAGCAGTACAAACTACTTCTGGACAACTAGGATGTTGCCAATATGGAATAATATATGGTTCATCATTACAACATTTAGGTACTTCGATGTATACATCTTTTAAACAGTCGAAATAATCGGTAAGACCAATCCATAATGTCCAATCGCCATCACTGACATCAAAAGGTCCTAATTGTAAGTCGACAACATTAGTAGTACCACTATAAATTACCGTTTCAGAACCATCGCTTTCAAGCTTTTGTTTTGCCATCCAAGGCAATCCGTTTGTTCCTGTAACAGTAATTGTAACGTGATAGAAATCATCTGAATAATCGGATGGTGTACCATTGTCATCACATTCTCCTATTGTTACTGCGTAATCTAAGTCACAAGGTGGTGAGCATGCTTCTGGCACTTGAATTGTAACGTCTGTATGACAATCATTGTCTCCATCATCAAATACTACAAAGTTTGCTATTCCGTTAGTGTAATCTGAGATTAATCCCATGTAAATGGTTTTAGGATCATTGTAAGGTCCTGCATCACTATCTGGCGTAGTTGCTCTCCAAAAAGTACCCGAAGAGTTGGTTACATTTAATACAAAAGACCATGTATCATCACTTGGATCTGTAGTTCCTTGATCGTCACAAATAATATCTGATATTACAGCATCAATATCACAACAGTCAGGATTGTTAAAAATGTAATCGTTGTTTTGTCCTGGAATTGTATGTACATCATCTGAACCTTGTGTTTCTCCAGCAATACCAAATGTAGCGTTTACTTGAAAATCATAACCTCCAGTTTGCGATGGAAAATCTCCAGCTGTAACTGAAAAACATACTGTATTTCCTGTAATTACTCCATTTGTTAACGTGTTTACAACCTGTCCGTTTTGTACAATATCTAAAGAGGTATTATTTGCGGTAAGTGTTCCTGTTTCTCCGTTTAATTGTGGTAAGGTAAAATCTGCACATACATCAAAAGGAAAGTCAACTTCACACGGATCAAATTCATTTAAACGAATACTTCCTTGAAAATCTGATCCTGGCACACATTCATCAGCACAAATATCATCTACATATGCATATCCAAAATGTCCACCTGCTCCACAGTCTGCTGCTATGAATTCTAAATTAATAACATCCCCTACTTCTCCAGAGATTTTTAATTCAGCACATGTCCAGTTTTGCCATAAAACAGTTGATAATCCACAACCATCATTTACAATACCATTTAATTCATTAAAGAAAGGGTTTCCTGCTGGATTTGAAATAACACAAACTCTATCCAATTCAGTATCGTTTCCATCTAAAGCTCTAGCTACAAAAATTGGATTCCCATTGTTATGATCTGGAAATTCAGCAACCAATGCATAGTAAAAACGAACCGTTTGGATACCACTTTCTGTAAGTGTTATTGGTTTTGTTAATCTATTAATTCCCCAATCTGGCCAACACCTTCCATAAGTATCATTCGTAGGGTTTACCATAGGTTTTGGACCGTTGATTCTAGCTGCAAATTGATTTCCCATAGTAGGACTGTTGGGATTTATCATGCTTAACGTTTGTCCGCCAGCTGCTACAATAGGATCATTTCCTGCGCCTACAATATCAAAGTTATCTACACTTGTTGTAAATAAATTATTTGGAGTCCAAGTAAAGTTTCCAAATCCTGTAGTTGGAATTGCTCCACATTCCCCTGATGTGTAGCCTCCTGGACTTCCAAAAGCTGTATTTCCTTGATAGTTGTTAAAGTTTCCATCTTCAAAACTTCCGTTTACACATGTTGGAACTGCTTCTGCTTGATATGGAACCCAAGCTCCTGGTTTTTCACTAAAATACTTATAACGTAAGTATCCTTGTTTAAAAGATTGTAATTCAGCTTTTTGCTCACTACTTGAAAGTTGGTTATACTTTATTTCGCGTTCAGAGTTATTAAAGCCCTCTATAAATTGTTGTTTTATATCACTTGGCAGTGATTTTCGTAGATTCTCCTTTATGTAAGCATCTACTTTTTTTTCTTCTTGCAACATTTGTTGCTGTTTCGTAGAATTGTCAACTCGTGCTTGGGCTCTTATTTGGCAAAAAGAACTCATCATGAGTATACAAAACATACTTAAAATAACTTTTTTCATGCTTAAAATATGTTAGTTTGGTTAGTTCCTACTCTATTATGGTTAAAGGCTTTTCGGATTCCGCCTCATAAAATAAGTCGACTATCATATAGTTAGGCGTAAGAAATTTTGTTACCCGATTTATTTCATTAATTTTAGGAAAGCTTATAGTGAACCCTATTTTTATGTCAAATGATACTTATTTTATTGAAGGATTACGTTCTGGAGACGAAACAATATTAGAAGAAATTTATACCACATTTTTTTCAAAAGTAAAAACCTTTGTGATTCAAAATAAAGGCAATGCTACCGATGCAGAAGATATTTTTCATAATGCATTGATTCAATTATTTGTTCGCCTAAAAAAAAGACAATTAGTTATTAAATCTTCGTTTGAAGCGTACCTTTTTACCACCTGTAAAAATCTTTGGAGAAGAGAATTAAATAAAAAACGGGTAACAAAAATGAAGGTTACTGAACTGAAAAGTGAAGAAGTAGAAAATGCCCATGCATTACTTGAACAAGAAAAATGGGAGCTGTATATTGAAAAGTTTCAATTGCTCTCAGAAAATTGTAGAAAAGTATTGACATTGTTGTTTAATGGTACTTCGTATGACGAAATTGTAAAAACATTTTCATACGCATCGAAAGTAGTAGCTAGACAACGTGTTTTTAAATGCAAAGCAAAATTAACCAAGCTAATAAAGGAAGACGATTCGTTTTCTAAAATAAAGAAATTATGAGTTTTGACGATCAAACTTATGCCCAAATTGCATCTTATTTGAACAATCAAATGGATGACACCGCAAAAAAAGATTTTGAAGCACGCTTAGAAAGTGATGCCGATTTAGCCTCTTTTTTAGAAACTTATAGCACATTAGAAGGTGTGTATAATGATGAGAAATGGACAATAACCACTACAGCATCCGCAACAGAAATTAAAGAGCTTGCACAAGCATTTAGAGCTGATGATGTGGCAAATATATCCAAAAAAATACGCGCCATTCAACAAGAGAATCATCCAAAAAAATCATCCAAAAAGAAAACCTATTTCTATTATATTTCTACAGCAGTTGCAATAGCTGCCGTGTTTACGTTGTTTTATTTTTCTTTTATGCAATCGCTCACTGCAACTGACGCTTTTGATCAATATCATGATTGGAGCACACTTCCTGCGTTTCAAACCAAAAGCGATACCACTACGAGTTTAGAACAAGCACGTAACTTGTTTAAAAACGAAAAGTATTCTGAAGCACTTTCTCTATTCAAATCCTATACAAAAGGTGAAATCTACAATCCTAATGTAGCTTTGTATATTGGAGTTTCGCAATTAGAACTTGAAGAATACACAGAAGCTTTAAAAACATTTAATGTGTTAAAAAACAGTGATGCCATTGATCATCACAAAGCATATTGGTATATAGCGCTTGTACATTTAAAACAAGAAAATACAGAAAAAGCAAAAAATACGCTACAGACGCTAGCGCAACATCCTAACTTTTACAATTCTGAAAAAGCAAAAGTACTGCTCAAAAAGTTAAAATAAATATAATATTCTCTCCATTTTTATAAATTTCGAGGACTTATTTGCGTTTTTAGCATTTATAGTCTCGCATACACTTGTAATACAGCAAAAAAAGCCTTTAATTTGAGGTAGACCAAAACACGAATTACTTATAAAATTATGAATAAAGAGCTATTAGAAAAAAAGTTAAAAGAAATTGACCGAATTATTAAATCAAAACGTGCAGAAGAAACACAAATAGGAGTACTTGCTGGACTTGCGGGCATCTCATTATTTGAGTTTTACTATTCTAAATATCTTGACATTGACGATCATGCTGATGTTGGTGTAGAAATGCTTACAGATTGTATTGATAAAATCAATGAAGGATATAGCTATCCAACTTTTTGTACTGGTATTGCTGGTGCAGGTTGGGTGTTAGATCACTTAGAGCAAGAAGAATTTATGGATGCTGACAATGATGATTTACTTCCAGAATTAGATCAGTATATACACACATTCATGGTTACCGATATGAAAAATGGAAACTACGATTTCCTTCACGGTGCTATTGGATATGCATTTTACTTCCTAAATCGTTACCGAAATACCAAATCGGATGAATTGAAAGAAAAATACAAAGGTTTCATCAATGAATTTATGGACTTGTTGGAAGGTTTATCAGAAAAAGAAGGGGACGACATGCTGAAGTGGGAATCTGAATTGAGCATCGAAACCAAAGAACGCGGATACAACTTAAGTTTATCTCACGGAATGTCGAGTATTGTAGGGATTTTGACAAAATTTCATGAAAATGAAGCTTTCAAAGAAAGAGCCGAACCAATGCTCAAAGGAGCAATCAATTATATTAAAAGCCATAAAACTGAAGAAGAAGATCCGTTCTCAATATTCCCAAGTTGGATTACTGGTAAAGAAGAAGATCAAAATGGACAAAGTCGATTGGCTTGGTGTTACGGAGATTTGGGTGTAGCGATGCGTTTTTGGTATGCTTCAAAAACCTTAAACGACAAAGAACTTGGAGATATGGCATTAGAAGTTTTAAAACATTCTGCTGCTCGTACTGCGCAAGAAGATAGCATGGTAAGAGATGCTGGATTATGCCACGGTTCTTACGGAAATGCGCAAATGTTCTTAAGAATGTACAAAGAAACTGGCGATCAAGTTTTCAAAGATGCTTTCGAATTTTGGATTCAAGACGGAATCGATAGAGCAATTCATGAAGACGGTTACGCTGGTTACAAACAGTGGAAAGGTGTTGATAAGAGTTGGGAACCTGAAACTTCATTACTTGAAGGAATTGCAGGTATTGGACTCTCAATCCTAGACTACTTGGCAGATTACGATACAAATTGGGATGAATGTTTAATGATAAGCTAAAAAACAGATGAGTAAGAATCCATATAAGAATTTTTCAAAATACATATTACGAACACCTCTTTTCTCATTCTCTTCTTATCAAGAATTGACAGCTAACACTGAAATTTCAGATGAAGATTTCAAAACAGTTTGTGAAAATCCTATCGTAAAAGAAGCTCTATTCTTAGCTTCTCCATCACTTTATGAAGAAATGAACAGATGGCTTGATGGCGAAAAAGAAGATCAAAAGAAAGAAGAAAAACTACGGTATTCCATCCTAAAATATATTTCCAGAATGTCGTCAAGATGTACACCTTTTGGACTATTTGCAGGATGTTCTGTAGGAGAATTTGGAGAAGAAACCGATATTCAACTAAAAGGTTCTGCCCAAAATAAGCGTCATACACGACTAGATATGAACTATTTGGTGGCGCTTTCGCAAGATTTAGTGACGAACAAGAAAATTAGAGAACAACTCTTATTCTTTCCAAACTCTAGTATCTACAAAGCTGGACCACAATTGCGATACATAGAATACAAATACTTCAATAGTAGAAGACATCACCATATTGTAGCCGTTGATGATACGGAATACTTAGCGGTTGTGTTAGAAAAAGCTTCACATGGAGCTTCACTTTCACAATTGGCAGCACTTTTAGTAGATGATGAAATTACCATCGAAGAAGCTACCGAATTTATTGAAGAATTGGTATCAAGTCAATTGCTGATTAGCGAATTAGAACCATCCGTTTCTGGACCTGAATTCCTAGATCAAATTTGTGCTGTTTTAGAACGTTTGCAAGGTGTTGAAGACATTTTGAAAGCACTGAAAGAAGCAGACAAAAAAATCAATGCAATTGACCAATCTATAGGAAACAATCCTAAAGTATATCTGGAACTTAGTGAATTTTTACAGCAATTAGACACTGATTTTGAATTGAAATTCATGTTCCAAACAGACATGGTATTACAAAACACAAAAAATACGCTTAGTCAGTCTGTGGTTGATGATATTCAAAAAGGATATGCCTTACTAAACAGAATTACATTTCCACAAAATACCACAACACTTACGAAATTTAGAGATGCGTTTCACGAACGATTTGAAGAACGTGAAGTGCCACTTTCTACCGCGTTAGACGTTGAAATTGGAATTGGCTACAAGCAAGATCAAGGTGCAGGAGACGTAAACCCGTTAGTAGATAATATTATGATTCCTGGGCGACAAGCAAAAAATCCAATGATGGAAGTACGCTGGTCATCTATCAATGGTTTCTTGCAGAAAAAGCTTATTGAAGCATTCAAAAATGATGATTATGTAATCACATTAACGGATAATGATTTCAAAGATTACGATCTTAACTGGGACGATCTTCCAGATACCATGTCGTGCATGATTGAAATTTTAGACGGCGAAGATGGTGGTCACAAAATCAAATTTAGCGGTGGTGGCGGATCTAGTGCGGCAAACTTACTAGGACGTTTTTGTCATGGAGATCAAGAATTATTTGATTATACGCAAGAAATGGTAGACATGGAAGCGGAGATGAACAAAGATAAAATCTTAGCGGAAATTGTGCATTTACCAGAATCACGAGTAGGAAACATTTTAATGCGTCCAGATTTACGTAAATACGAAATTCCATACTTAGCAAAATCAATTAAAGAAGAAGAAGATCAACTTCCTATTGATGACTTAATGGTTTCTGTAAAAAATCATAGCAAAGTATTATTGCGTTCTAAAAAATACAACAAAGAAGTTGTGCCACATTTAACAAATGCACACAATTACTCTGCAAACTCACTTCCAATTTATCACTTCCTAGCTGACATGCAGACGCAAGGAATTCGAAGTGGAGTTGGTTTCGGATTAGGACCTTTTTCAGGAGATTTTGACTTTTTACCACGTGTAGAATTTAACAATCTTATCCTTCATGATGCAACTTGGAACTTAAAGAAAAGTCACATTGAACCGTTACTAAAAAGTAAAAACGACAATGATAAATTAACTGCCGAAATAAAAACATTGCGAGAAAGTCTTAAGATTCCGCAATACGTAATGTTAGCTGATGGAGACAACGAATTGCTTGTAAACTTTGGAAATCTTACTTCTGTGCGCATGTTACTCAACACTGTGAGTAAACGAGGTTCATTTAAACTTACCGAATTCCTTTTCAGCGAAAGCGGAGTCGTAAAAGAAGGGCAAGAATACTACACCAATCAAGTAGTAGTTTCATTTTATAACGAAAAAAAATTAACTCAAAGTAAGCAGAGCAATGAATAACGAAATACAAAGAAATTTTATTTTAGGAGATAGTTGGCTGTATTATAAAATTTATACAGGACCAAAAACCTCAGATGCTGTGCTAACGGAGATTATAAAGCCAATAGCAGAACAGCTAATTGAACACAATATCATTGACAAATGGTTTTTTATACGATACGCGGATCCAAAACACCACATACGCGTGCGTTTTCACTACACTAAACCTGAACATGTTGGAATGATCATTAACGGATTATATCCAAAGTTTAAAGAATTTATTGATCAGGATTTAATTTATAAAATTCAAATTGACACCTATCAACGTGAAATAGAACGTTATGGAGCCAATACCATGATCTTAGCCGAAGATTTATTTTACCATGACAGTAAAATGATTGTTGATTTCGTAGATATGATTGAAGGTGACGAAGGCGAAGAATTACGTTGGTTATTCTCTATTCGTGCCATGGATTCACATCTAACGAGTTACGGATACAATGATGATGAGAAGCTTGAAATCATGGATCGTTTAAAAACTGGATTCGGAAACGAATTTGGGATGGGACGACCATTAAAAAAACAATTGGATGATAAATTCCGTGCCGAACGTAAAAAAATCGAGGAATTTATGGTGTTTACTGCCGAGGAAAATCCAGATTATGAGCCAATTCTTGATGTACTGAAAGAAAAAGAAGAAGGTATCAAAGACATTGCCGCTGGGATTTTAAAACACCGAGATGACGAAACCTTAATGATGCCACTTAACGACCTTATGGGAAGTTATTTGCACATGTTAATGAACAGATTATTCAAGTCTAAAAACCGTATTCATGAAATGGTATGTTACGATTTCTTATATCGTTATTACAAATCGATGATTGCGCGTAAAAAGCACATGAACAAAAATAAAGACAAGCAGAAGAAATAATTTTTTTTGCAACTATTTTAAAAAATTGGCTGTCTTAAAAGTTTCTTAGGAACGTCATTCTGGACTTGATCCAGAATCTCATCAAACTGATTTTTAAGTATGATGAGAAACCGAATAAGGTTCGGTTTGACGATTTATTTAGCTTTTAAAACAGCCACTTTTTATGATAAATACTTCATCCTAAAAGATGCGTCTTTTAACCAGCTTATTTTTTTTCTACACATAAAACCGTTATACTTGTGTTGGTTTACTGCCACAGAAATCTAAACTATGCAACCTAAAAAATCACTTTTTCCTCCACTTGTATTTGTAGTAACTATTGTGATGCTTTCCTGTTTTGTTTCACTTCATGCACAAACAGATTCACTGCAAGGAAAATCGTATGAAGAGTTAACTCAACTATATGAAAGTGCTCTTTTTAGAAATGCCAACGATGCTAAAGTGTATGCATTGGAAGCCAATTATATTGCTAACAAACAAAATGATGAGGAAAAAATAGCATGGTCAATATATCATGTTGCCTATGCCAATAGTTTTATAGCAGAATTTGATTTGGCATTGAGCGGAATTGAAGAATCACTTCAAATTGCAGAAAAGCTAAAAAATAATGTATTGCTTTTCAAAAACCACAACTTAAAAGGAAATATACTATCAGAAACAGAAAATGACTTCTCTGCACTTGATGAATATGAACTTGCAAAAAAATATGCTGATTTAACTAAGAATCCATTAAATACAATCGTTGTTGATGTTAATGTTGCCTATCTTAAAAAAATTCATAACGATCATAACGAAGCTATTTCTATGTTCAAAGAAAGTCTAGCGTTTCTTGAAACAATTAACACTTCTGATCCAAAAAAAGAAACCTATAAAAAACAAATTTTATCCAATCTTGCCGATTGTTATTTACGCATAAAAAAACCCAAAGAAGCTAAAGTTTTTAATGATCTAGCATTAAAAATATCTAGTGAAAAAGAAGCTACATTGTTTTATCATTTACTGCTCATAAATGATGCTATCATCAATTATCAGCAAAAAAATTATGATAAAGCTATTGAAATTTCAAAAAAAGCAGCACATTATTATTTGAGTATAGATAGCAAAGATCAATTAATAACCCCATATTTTTACTTAGGAAAAAGTTATTTTGAGTTAAAAAAATATCCAGAAACCATCAAATACTTAGAAGATGCCATCCAAATTGCTGCTGATAATAATATTGGATTTTCAGATCAAAAAGATGCTCATGAATTATTACATCTTTCTTACACAGAAATTGGCAATTCCGCTAAGGCTAAGGAAAATCTGAATAAATATAAAACAATAGATAGGATAAATGATAGCATTGCCATGGAACTCAATAATGAAATTCATGAGAAATACGACATTATCCCAATGCAAAAAGAAATTGACTCTTTAGGGAAATATACCAACTATTTATACGGAGCTTCCATCCTATTATTACTTTCACTTATTGGATTTTTTATATGGTATAAACGCAAACAATTACAAAATAAAACGCGTTTTCAAGAACTATTATTAACTATTGAAAAGCTAGAACAACCTAAAGAAAAAGTAATTCCTGAAGTTATAGTTAAAGAAAATACCAACCCTGTCACCGATGAAAATGTGGTACAAATCCTAAAAGCCTTGGAAACGTTTGAAGAAAAAGAATTGTATTTACGACAAGATTGTACGCTAGGATATGTTGCCAAAAAAGTAAAAACGAATACGTCCTATTTGTCAAACGTAATTAATACCTACAAAGAAAAATCATTCAAATCTTACCTATCAGAGTTGCGAATTAATGCCGCTTTGGTAAAACTAAAAAATGATGATAAATTACGTTCGTATACCATCAAAGCTATTGCTGAAGAATTTGGCTTCAAACGTTCGGAAACCTTTTCCAGAGCCTTCAAAGCACAAACGGGCATGTATCCGTCCTACTATATTAAAAGTCTTGAAAATCAAACAAATACATAAGTGACGTTTTATAAAATATCACAACAAAAATGTGACATTTCACTAAAATTTACTGATATTTATAAAGTTAACTAAACAATAAAATTATGAAGAGGTCATTAAAATTGAAGAAAATAAAAATTTCTAAGATAAATAATATCGTCGCAGGAGCATTGCCTAGACAAGACGCTCAACAAGCAGATAGAATTACGGATTTCGATTTGTGTGGAGATACTAAGATTTATGGAGATTGTAATCCACAGACTAATAATAATAGAACAAATAGAACTGGTGTTGCACAACCTGCTCACAGTGGCGTTCAAAACTAACTAACACTAACTTACATATTTTTACTACACAGAAGCTTTCACGACTACTTGTGAAAGCTTTTTTTGTTAATTAACATTTACTTTATAAGATTTTTTTCGTTTGTTCGTTATCTTTATGAAAAGTGAGCCCCAAAGTGTCTAATGATTGTATTTTTTAGTAACTAAAAAATTTAGATTATGAAAAAACAAAAATTAGAAGTAAGCAAGTTAAGTTTATCGAAATCGAAAATTGCTGAATTAAATTCTTCAAAAGTTACAGGTGGTTGGAATACTGCTTCCACAAATCCGTTTTGTCTAGCAACAGGATATTATGATGACGGTTGTAATGTAACCGAAAATTGTAACACAGCCAATCATTGCGGTGGTGGCAGCAATAATTGTGGCACCAATAACTGCGGCTCCAACAATTGCCAAACACGACTTGAATTGATTTCATGTTATGAAGATTGCTAAAAAATTATAGTTTTCCCCAATAATCTTTCTAATTGTATTTTTTATTAACTAAAATAAATTTAGATCATGAAAAAACAAAAATTAGGATTGAAAAAATTAAACTTAACAAAGTCAAGAATTGCAGAATTAAATACAAACAGTCTAAAAGGTGGAACTAGAGTATCTACGAATCCAAACTGTTTATTGACTGGAATATTTGATGGATGTGATGTAACTGCAAATGATTGTCCAGGTACTGGCGGACCAAGTGGTAACTGTGGTTCTAATGACCCAACATGTAATACTCAAGCTATTTTATCTTGCTTATTCTCTTGTTAAGCAACTTGCTTTAAAAAAACAAAAAGCCTCAAACATGTATCTGTTTGAGGCTTTTTAATGTACTAATATATGTATAGAATCATGAAAATTTATTTTCTGCTAAATACTTCGCGCAATTGATAGAAGATTCGTTGCATTACCGTTAATTCTTCTACGACAATTTCGGCAGTTCCTTCCATTTCTTGTTTAAAATCAATAGGTTTTTCAAACGAACTTACTAACGACGGAACTTTTAAGTACGCAACATATGTTGGTGGTCCGCCCTGCATACTGAGTTGCGGCACTCCAGAAATACTTACAATTTCTCCAGATAAACTTCCGTTTTCTTGATACGGATAACTGTCAAGTTTGATAAGTACACTTTGCCCAACTTTTACTTTTCCAGAATTTTGCACTGGAACCGTTACACGTCCGATAATACCGTCAATATCATCTGGAATGACCGTGAATAAATCTTGTCCAATATTTACATTTTGGTATTGTGACCAAATATCAAAAACAGTGACTTCTCCTTTTATCGGCGATTTTAATACAAATTGCTGTTCCCATTGTATAATTTGGTTTTCCAAATCTTGCTTGGCTTGTTCTAAGTTTTGATCTGTAGACAAAAACGATGTTTTATCGCCAATACTTGCTTGCTTCAAATTTCCACGCAAAGCATACAACGAACTTTCTTCACTTTTTATAGACGATTTTAAACCTTCATAGCTACGTTTTGCGGTTGCATATTTGTTTTCTTCTTGTTGAAATCGCTGGCGTGTAATGATATCTTTCTCATACAAACGTTTTTGCGCTTCGTATTCTACCCGTGCATTTTCGAGCTCTGACTCGTAGATAAAAAGTTCTGTTTTTCTATTATTCAAACGATTTTGCGCAGTAATGATTTGTGAACGCAAATTAATAACCTGACTTTTCTCTGGTGTTTGAATATTATAATTTAAATACGATAAGTACTCACGTCTAAAAGCATTGTAAGCTCCTTGTATTTGCCCTAACTTTAATTTTGAAGGGAATGAATACTTTAGTGAATCAAAGTCGCTTAAATCAGGTGTAAAGTTTTCTAATTTGTTTTTAATAAACTGTACATCTTTAAAATCAGCTGTATTTTCAATAACGGCTAATATTTGATCTGCTTCTACTTTTTGACCAGCTTCTACAAAGATTTTCGTTAATTTCCCAGAAGCATTTGCGGTTAAATGCGCTGGTGGATTCTCTGAAGTAATGGTTACTCTCGCAGGAATAATATCGTTGTAACTTATTAAAGTAGATCCTACTAAAAACATTACAATAATAAGAAACACCACTGAAATTCCCCATTGGATAACCCAATTTGGTGCCTGACCCAATATTTCTTTCACCTGATCCGAACGTTCGTCCAAGTCATTGATTTTCTTGCGTCTTTGTTCCTTCTTTTCTTCTTCTTTATGTTCTCCTTTTTTCTTAGCCATATTAGTTTCCTAGCTCTAATTGATTTTTTACTAATGTATAATATGCTCCACGTTTCGCGGTTAACTCTTCATGATTTCCGAGTTCTATGATCTTTCCTTTATCTAATACAATAATTTGATCTGCATTTTTTACCGTACTCAAACGGTGTGCTACCACAACTACTGTTTTTCCTTTGTAAAATTCTTGAAGGTTTTCCATAATTACCTTCTCATTATTTGCATCCAAGGCACTTGTAGCTTCATCAAAGAAAATGTATTTCGGATCTTTGTATACCGAACGTGCAATTAAAATACGTTGCTTTTGTCCTCCAGAAACATTTACACCACTCGATCCAATTTTTGTATTGTATCCTGATGGTAAATCTTCAATAAATTCTTCAATGTTTGCCACTTTTACAGCATTGACCAATCGTTGCTTGTCAATAATTCCTTCTGAATCCGATTCTGTAATGTTTCGTGCAATGGTATCTCCGAAAAGGAAACCATCTTGCATTACTGAACCGCAGGATTTACGCCAAACTTTGGTACTGATATCGCCAATTTTGTGCGGTCCAATACTTAGTGAACCTTCGTTAAACTCGTAGAATTTCAATAATAATTTTATCAATGTAGTTTTACCACTACCACTCGCTCCAACAATTGCTGTTACTTTTCCTTCTGGAATATCCACATTTAAATTGTCCAAAATTAATGGCGAACTTTTTCCTCCGTAACGGAAACTTGCATTGGTCAATTTGATGGTTTTATCTGCTGGAAGTTCTTTAATATTTTCTTCAAAACGATCTTCTTCATCATCTTTGTTGTGAATTTCAGATAAACGTTCTAAACTGATTTTTGCATCTTGTCCCGACTGAATAAACGTGATAAAGTTATTGATTGGCAAGTTTAGCTGTCCAATAATATATTGTACCGAAAGCATCATACCCAACGTAAATAACGGATCGTCAATTACAGACGTTGCCGCGATAAATGTAATGATAATGTTTTTTAATTCGTTAATAAATCGTCCACCAGTATTTTGCGTTTGTGAAAGTGCCAATCCTTTGATGGAAATTTTGAATAATCGTACCTGAATTGCTTCCCATTCCCAACGTCTTCTGCGTTCAGAACCGTTCAATTTTATTTCTTGCATTCCAGAAATTAACTGATACAAACTACTTTGATTGTCCGAAGATTGATCGAATCGTTTGTAATCGAGTTCAGCTCTTTTCTTCATGAATAATAACGTCCAACCGATGTACAATGCAGAACCGATAAAGAATACGGTAAATATTTGCATGTTGTAATACGCTAATACGGCTCCGAAAATAATCATGTTAAACGCCGAGAAAAGTGTATTTAACGTTGTAGACGATAAGAAACTTTGAATTCGGTTGTGATCGTAAATACGCTGAATGATATCTCCCGTATTTTTGGAATCGAAAAAGGCAATTGGCAAGCGCATCAACTTGATTAAGAAATCGGAAATCAGGTTGATATTGATCCTACTTGTCATGTGGAGTAATATCCAACCTCGAATCAATTCTACCGTTGTTTGCGAAATAAATAAGGTTAGCTGCGCAATTAAGATCAGAAATACAAAGTTTTTATTCTGATAATTGATACCGTAATCGACGACGGATTGTGTTAAAAACGGAAATATCAATTGCAGCAAACTTCCGACCAGTAGTCCTAAAATTAGCTGAGCTATATATTTTTTGTACGGTTTGAAATACCAGAATAAGAACTTGAATCCGTATTCTTTTTTTTCTTCCTTCTCCATTTCGTAAAACTCAGGAGTTGGTTCTAACAATAGCAAATATCCTTCGGCAGCTTCAGGATCAGCTGTACTTCCAATCCAACCTTTAATAAAGTCTTCTTTGGAGTATTTTACCAATCCGTGAGCAGGATCTGCTACATATACCGTATTTCTTTTTATTTTATACACCACTACAAAGTGACGTTGTCTCCAGTGTGCAATACATGGATATGGAACCTCGTCGACTAAGGTTTTAAAATCGACACTAACAGCAAGTGTGTGCAATCCAATTTCTTCGGCAGCTTCCGCAATTCCTCCAAGTGAAACTCCTTCACGAGTAATGTTTGCTTTCTTCCGTAGAAAATCAATGGCATACGCACGACCAAAATGTTTTGCAACCATACGCAAGCACGTTGGTCCACAATCCATCTGATCTAACTGTCGGTAAAAAGGAAATTCTCTTTTTATCATTAACTTTTTTTCTAGTGTAACTTATTCTTTTTGGTAACTTTTTATGCTTTCTTATAGTATGGAGAGTAACTGATTTTCAAGCTGTAAACATTATTTCGTCAATTTTATACGATATTTACGAAATCTCCTCAACTATTCGTGTATTTACTCTAAAAACTGAATGCTTTATGAGAAAAACACGTACAAATATATATTTTTATTTTTTCTAACCAAAATAAATTTGCCTTTTTACACGAAAATATCGTGTGAATTTATATATTTGTGATATCAAACATGAAAAATTGACTTAAATGCTCGTAAAATTCACAGTAGAAAATTATTTGTCGTTCAAAAATAGATCCACTATTGATTTGACTGCAACTTCTTTAACTGAACTACGAAAGACCAACCTTTTTGATACGCCATTGAAAAACGTAACACTCTTAAAAAGTATGGTTATTTATGGAGCAAATTCTAATGGAAAGAGCAATTTATTTAAAGCCATCAATTTTGTGCGAAAGATGATTTTGAATTCGTCTAAAGATTCGCAAGCCGATGAAGCAATTAATGTACAACCGTTTTGCTTGTCTACAACTTCTATTGAAGAACCAAGTTTGTTTGAACTCGTTTTTATTCATGAAGCGGTAAAGTATCGATATGGTTTTAAGGTTGATGAGGAAGAAATTCATAACGAATGGTTGTATGCCACCACAAAAAATAAAGAACAATTGTTGTTTGAACGTGAATTTCAAGAGATTAAAATCACGAAAAAGTTTGATGCAGCAAGTGCTAATTTGACTTCTATTACACGTAAAAATGCCTTGTTTATTTCTGTGTGTGCGCAATTTAATATTCCTACAGGTATTGGTATTTTGAAAGCGATGAATACGGTGCAATATATTTCGGGAATGCAAGATCGTCATACCATAAATTTTACGATTGATATGATGGACAATCCTGAAAAGAAAAAATATATCGATAATTTTATTGCGGGCGCTAGTTTAGGATTTACCGAAACGAAAGTTGAACGTTTTAAGCTTACCGAAGAAATTTTAGAGAAAGGAAATGTGCCAAAAGAGATTCGGAAAATGATTTTAGAATCGGATGAAGAAAATGTTGTGGTTAGTACAAAACATGTTGTGTACGATGAAAATAATGAAGAAGTAGACAATATTTATTTCAACCTTTTTGCAAACGAATCGCTAGGAACTTGTAAATATGTAGCACTTTCAGGTCCTATTATTGATACCTTATTACACGGAAAAACACTAATTGTTGATGAATTTGATGCGCAATTGCATCCACATTTGAGCAAAGCTATTATTGAGTTGTTCAATTCTGAAAAAAACAATCCGCATGGTGCACAGTTAATTTTTGCTTCACACAATTCATCGTTAATCAATCCGAAACGCAAACTTTTTAGAAGAGATCAGATTATGATTGCCGAAAAAGACAGTTATGGCGTGACCAATTTGGAATCTTTATATGATAAAAAGATTCGTAAAGATGCTTCTTTTGAAAAAGACTACCTAGAAGGCAAATACGAAGGCATTCCTGATATTAAGATTGATGACGATTTTCGTTTGTTTGAGGAGTAATTTGGTGTTAGAGCGCTTTGCTTTTGGTATCGCTTTGCTCTTGGAATGTTAGATTGTTGGTACAGTATTCGATTTCAATTTTAAAAGCTCAACTTAATTTCCTTCATTTTATTAAATAAACACTCACAGCAACGGATAGTAAAACAAAAAAAAGCCGCTATTTTCATAGCGACTTTCCTTAAATACCTTTCTCGTAATATTATTGTAACACTAGCTACGAACAAGTTTAGTCAAATAATAATATAGCCGATTCTTTATTAGAGAAAAATATTAGTCAATGAGCAATCGTTTTGTTGCTGTTCCATTGCTGGAAATGATTTTAACCACATACAACGCTCTTGATAATTCTGAAACATCAAATGTTTTTCCAGCAGAAAATCCGCCTTCAAATGTTTTGATTTGCTTTCCTGTGATATCGTAAATTTGTACTTCTTCTACGTTTTTGTTCAATTTGAAACTGTCAGAAGCAGGATTTGGATATAACGAGATTGCACTTTCTATATTTTGGAATTCTTCGGTACTTAACGTTGTTTGTTGATTTCCAAACATTCTAAATTGTCCCGCAGGAATCGCAATTGGATCAGCCGTATTGGTTACGTTGATACTTGTTGTTCCTGTTTCGTCCATTAAATCGTACCAAGTTCCCGTGTATGGAAAATCTGGAACAATTGTTAAATCTGCCACAGAGAAATTACATAGAATCACTACGTTTTTCAATTGTGTTGAAGGAATGTTGTCATCCCAAACATAGATACGTTGACGAATATCATTGATATATGGACTGATAGAATAGTTTCCTTCAAATACAGGTTCACCAACTTTTAACTTGATAATTCGTGCCCAATCGTTATAGATTTTTGCTCTGTTTGGATCACCCAACCAGTTGTCTGTCCATTGTGGTTGTGGTTTTGTGTCTAATTTACAATCGCCTGGTGCTGGATCAGTTGGCGTATTTACAACTCCATTGTTACACGTAAAGATTGAATTTTCCATACCCAATGCTCCAAAGTGCCAAATCATTTTTGGTCCTGGAATTGTTAAAGATGCTGCTCCAAGTGCAGACATTCTAGATAATGACGTGTTTAAATCTTGTACATTATGAGATGATAAAGCACTGTTTCCAAATTGTAAGTTTCTGTACATTAAGCGTTCTTCATCATGACTTTCTGCATACCCCATTAAACGTGGACCGTTGAAACCTCTACTTGTATGTCCCATTCGGTTGATGTTTGCATTGGAAGCAAATCCCATCGTTAATTGGTTGTATTCATTAGTCATTTTTCCCCACATCATAATTCCTTTTCCTTCGCCTAAACGGTAATCTGCCCATTCTTTTTCTTCGTTGTCTTGACCTAAATGTTCAAAGATGACATAATGACTATCGTCCAAACTCCATGAATAGTCTGCATATTGTTTTAAGATGGCTACACGATCATTTCTATATCCGTTTGTACAACCTTCATCACTTGCAGTACATTCTTGCGTAAATCCTTTGGTTAAATCCCAACGGAAACCGTCAATTTTGTACTCTTCAATCCAATGTTTTACAACACGTTCTGTATAGTATTGTGTTCTTGGCTGTTGATGATTTAAATCAGAACCTACACTGTAACTATGCGTTGCAACTTGATTGAAGTATGGATTTTCTGAGCTTGGCTCTCCCCAACCGTCGTTATCTGGATCATTCATCCACATACGTACCATTGGGTTTCTTCCAAAGGCGTGGTTTAAAGCTACATCTAAGATAACTGCAATTCCATTTTGATGACATAAGTCCACAAATTCTTTGAATTTATCAGCCGTTCCGTAGTATTTGTCTAATGCTAAATGAAAAGATGTGTTGTACCCCCAACTTTCATTACCTTCAAATTCCATGATCGGCATTAACTGAATTGCATTTACATTTAAGTTTTTAAAGTAGTCAATACGATCAATTAGGTTTTGATAGTTTCTATCAGCATCAAAATCACGAATTAATACTTCATATACGATTAAGTCTTCCTTTTTTGGCTTCACAAAGTTAGTTACTTGCCAGTTGTATGGTGTTTGTCCTGTTTGCAATACCGTTACTTCACGTTCTTGCCCAGTAGGATACGTTGGAAGGTTTGGATATGTTGTTGCTGGAATGAAAGGATCATCAAACGGAGATAATACTAATGTTGAGTACGGATCTGCCGTTTTTACTAATGATGGCGAATTTGCAATTGGCGTTTCGTCAACCACCCAATATTGGTAAGTATAGTTTTGTCCAGGCGTTAATCCTGTAAGTTCTAACCAAAATTTCCCTGTTGTACCATCTTTTTTCATGGCATATGTTCCACTTGGTTGCCAATTATTGAAACTTCCTGCAACGTAGACAAAGTCTTTGTTTGGCGCATCTAACACCAATGTTGCTTTTGAAGTATCAGCATCATAGTTGATACCATCTTCCATGCCTGCTGGCATTGCTTGTGTTGCCGATCCAGGATTGATGATGACATTGAAGTTTTTCGTAATCGTTGTTCCAGTTAGTGTAACTTCTAATGCGTAATTTTTATTTTCTGTGATGTTCGTATCTGTATATGCATACGATGTTCCACTGTTAGAATTTATAGTTGTTCCATTCGCTTTTAATACATATGTGGCACTTCCGCCTGTATTGTTTGCAGAGATTGCTAGGTTTGATCCTGAAGCTAGTATGGTTGTACTTCCATCGTTTGGAGTTACTAATGTAGCTTGAAATGCGCCCACATCAAAGAAGAAGTCAGCACATCCGCTTGCTTTAAATTCTTGTGTTCCAGTTTCGTTTCTGAAAACCATTCCCATTTTTGTAATGGTTGCTGCTTGTGGCGCCGTTAAGTTGTAGTGTGTTTCAGGCACAATTTGAATTTGCCATAAACCGCCACCTAAGTTTGTCATTTCTCCAACACCATCATCTTGTCCCCAGTTTCCTGTAACGTATGTCCACGGATTACTGTCGGTTCCAACACCTGAGTGCATGTATACTTTGTTTGGGTTGGTAATTCCATCACAATCTGTAGCGGTACTATTGATATCTACTGTAATGGTAATCATTTGATTTACTTCAAACGGTGTAGGTGTTATGGTTACTTGCGCATATGTAATGCTTGCAAGTAATAAGAATAGTATGTGTAATTTTTTTTTCATCTGTTTTTGTTTTTGGTCAGATGGAACTTGTTATGCAATATTTCATTTTAATCATGAATATATCATAACGAATTTCATAGCGATTACTTTTTTTACTCTTTTAATATGTTTAGATAAAAAAGGCTGTAACAATTGTTGTTACAGCCTTTTTAGTGATCATTAAATTAGTTAAGCGTCAATGTGTATGAATACTCTCTTGGATTGCTAAAGTCGAGTACCACTGTATAATTTCCTGCTGCTGGTACGGCAATGTTGTCTCCACCATTGTCAAGTTTTCCATCAGCTCCAGTGTCTCCATAATTCCAATCCCATCCGTCGTTTGCTCTGAATTTGATTTCATCAGCAGTTAAGTCGATTGTAATTGAGAATGTTTGTGTTGCTGGATCATATGTCATATCGTTATCACTATCCCAACCTGTTGGTGTTCCTGATCCGATTAATCCCCAGTTTGAATATTGAGAAGCGCTGTACGTTAAATTTTCAGTATCTACTTGCAAGTAGTAATATCCTGGTGTAGCTGGCACGTTTGATTCTCCATCGTCTACTAATATTCCTGAGAAGCTTCCGTCATCTCCCCAATCTAAATTCCCCCAAGCAAAGTTTCCTGTTTCATCTGGAGCAACAAATTTATATTCAGTTTCTAACCAAACATATCCTTCATAGTCAGAAGCTCCAAATTCAGAAGCTGCTAATGTTGGAGCTGTTGCTGGATCCCATCCTTGGTGATTACCAGGAACTGCTATTTTAGGCAATGAAGTTGTGTATGGTGTAATATTTACTGTAATTACGTTAGATACTTGCTCTTGTGCATCTTGCGTTCCTATAGAAGAGATAACACGAATATCTATATCTCCAGCTACAAACGGACTTAATCCTGCGGCGATTGATGCATCATTTAATTGTTGGTTTGTCCAAGAAAGGAATCTTTCATTGGTAGAACCACCTGCAATTGGAGCAGCAAATTCTGTTCCTGATAAAGCGAGTTCTACATCATAACTAATTGCAGTTTGCGCATTGTAATCTGCGTCATTCCACACCAACGTTGTTGCTACACTTTGTTCGTTTGCTGCGCTTAAAACTAATGAAGTTCCAGATGCTGGTGTCACCAATTCTGGTCCTCCTTCTGGAGAAGCAATGATTAAGTTATCATCTTCACTACATGCGTTGAATCCAACGAATGCGACTAATGCTAAAAAGCCTGCTGATATTTTATTTAATTTTTTCATTTTGATTTTTTTTAGTAACCTGGGTTTTGAGTTAAATTAGGGTTTGCGGTAATATCTGTAGACGGAATTGGGAATAAGTCTCTAAATGATTCCGTTGTAGTTCCACTTTCTACATTTCCTTTCCACGGCCATACACCTTGGTCTGAGAATTGTCCGAAACGAATAAGGTCTGTTCTTCTGTGTGCTTCCCAGTGTAATTCTTTTGAACGTTCTGCTAGTAAGAATTCGTCTGTAATATCTGCGAAACCACCAATTGGTGCTGCATTAGAACGTTGTCTTACTAAGTTTATGTATTGTACGGCTAATCCTTGATCGCCTGTTCCACTTCTTTTTACTGCTTCCGCGTACATTAAGTATGCATCTGCTAATCTGAATACTGGAAAGTCTGTATCAATAAAGTCTCCTGATGTATCTGATCCAGCAATTCCGTTGCTTGTTACATTTTTGAACTTTTCTACTGCATATCCATCATTGAAGTTGAATACATCTGAAATTTCTAATTCTTGACCATCGGTAAAGAAGTTTGCTCTTTGGTCAGTTACCAATTCTGTTGCAGAGAATTTGTTAACAAACGCACTTGTCGTTCTAATTCCTCCCCAACCTCCGTTGATACCGAAAGATGCTGCGCTCATGTTTCCTCCAACCGGTGCGTGTACTAAGAATGTCATTGCTCCAAATCCTTGTGTATTTAAACCATCAGAATTGAATGTAAAGATAAATTCGTTTTGTGCTCCATTGGTATTGTTGTCTGCTAAAAATAATTCTTCATAATTATCATGAAGTGTATATCCAGCTCCAATAATATTTTCTAGGTATGGAATTGCCTGTGCACTTTGATCTGTTCCTGTGTATACTTCTGCGTTTAAGTGCAGTTTTGCTAATAACATCCAAACGGCTGCTTTGTCTGCTCTTCCGTATACGTTTTGGCGTGCATCAATCATTGTTGGCTCTATTGACTCCAATTCTGACACGATAAAGTCAAACACTTCTTGTCTACTTCCTTGCGTTGGTAAAAATGCTCCAACTGGATCTGCATCTGTTACAAAAGGAACATTTCCAAACATGTCAATGGCATGCCAGTAACTCAAAGCTCTTAAGAAACGTACCTCAGCTTTGTATGCTGCTGGTAAAAATTCTGATTCTGGCACATCTGCTGCAGTTCTTAAAAACTCATTAGAGATGGCAATTTGAAAATAAATTCTGTTATACATTGCTGTAATGAATTCATTTGCTGGTGTCCATACTTGCCAGTTTAAATCGTGAATTGTTCCATCATTCCAAGCAATTAATGCTTCATCAGTAGTTAATTGTTGGTGTTTCCAATATTGTCTCAAATAATTTGAGAATCCTTCGTCGATTCCTGAGATATCAGGATTTCCCGCAGGACCTTGCTGTCCACTCACTACAAATCCTGCATAAATTCTTGCAAGAAATTGTTCGTACGCTGCAGGATCGTCAAAGGCGTTCGCTGCCGTTTGTTCTATTACTGGCTCTAAGTCTAGTTCGCTTTCACATGAAGTGAATCCGAAACTCGCTACGAGTAGTAATAGTACAATACCTATACGGTTTGATTGTTTTCTTATTGTTTTCATCATTTTTTGTATTTGGTATTACTTTATTATAAATTCAAGTTAAGTCCCATTAATATGTTTCGGGATCTTGGATAGAAATTGTTATCAATTCCTCCACTAATTTCAGGATCTAAACCATCGTAATCTGTGATTGTAAATAAGTTTTGCCCTGCTACATATACACGCATTCTAGCGTCTTTGAATAAATTATCAATTGTGTATCCAAATGTAATGTTGTCTAATTTTAAGAACGATGCATCTTGAACGTAATAATCAGAGAATAATTGCTGATTTTGGAAACCAGTTTCTAAAATAGAAGCATTTACGTTGTTGATAGAGTTTGCACCAAATAACGATTGTACGTTTCCTGTGTTAGAAGCTACGTTGTTGTATGCATAGTTTCCAAGACTTGCTCTCATTGTGAACGCAAAGTCAAAGTTTCCATATTGCATGTTAGATGAGAAACCGATAACTGCATCCGCATTTGGACTTTTGTATCTGTAACGGTCATCTATATCAACCGTTCCGTCTCCGTTAATATCTGCATATGCTCCTTCAATTGGCGCACCACTTGCATCATATATTTGCTTAAATACGTAAAACGAGTTTACTTCATGACCTACAGAGTTAATTTGGATTGTGTTTCCAACACCACCTGCAATACCTCCTGTTAATACTCCTGGAGAATCTGTATTATCTGTTAGGAATAACTTTGTAATTTCGTTGTCAAAGAAAGATACATTGAAATTGGTATTCCAAGAGAATTTATCATTTTGAACAAGTGCAGCGTTTAAGCTAACTTCCAAACCTCTGTTTTCTAAGTTACCAACGTTTGTTAATAATGCATTAGAAAGGTTTGTTCCTGCTGGAACTGGAATAAAGTTTAATAAATCTTCTACTTTACGTTCATATACTTCCACAGAACCTGTTAAACGATCGTTGAAAAATCCGAAGTCCAAACCAATGTTGATCGATTTTGAACGTTCCCAACGTAAGTTTTCATCATATTCTTCTGGACGAAGCGTTGTAACGAAACGTGGCGAACCATCTGTATTGTATCCAAATTGATACTGAACTCTAGCATCACCTGTAGTAAAACGTGGAAGATATCCGTAGTCAGGACCAATTTCTTGCTGTCCTGTTTCTCCGTAAGCAACTCGTAACTTTAATTGAGAGAATACTTTTGAATCTTTCATAAAATTTTCATCAATAATATTCCAACCAAAAGAAGCTCCTCCAAAAATATCTGAACGGTCATCTGGATTTAGTCGAGATGAAATATCATTTCTAACATTTAACGTTAATAAGTACTTGCTGTTGTAATCTAAGTTTATTCTACCGAAGTATGATTCTAAAGCGTTTTCTCCAATACTTTTAAATTGATTGGTTTCGCCTAATCCTGTAGTAGATTCAGATATGTTTGATCTGTAAAAACGTTGGAACGAGTGACCTACAGTAGCGTCAACTGTGATACCTGCATCTTCAAATGTTTTTCTATAATTTGCATATACATCTAAAAGTCTGTTTCTGTTTAAGTTTTCATAGAAACCTGTTACACCTTGCTGGTTAAAGTTTGATGCTGCTTCTGCTGGAATAAATGTATCTCCTCTAACTTCATTGTAGTCATATCCTCCAAGAACTGTTAACTTCACATCTCTTAGGAATGGTAACGTATAATCAAGTTTTAAACTTCCTGTACTTCTTTTTGTATTGGCAACATTGCTATTTTGTTCTAATAAACCAACTGGGTTACGAACTGCTATAGTATTGATGGTTCCATCTGCATTTACATTTTCAGTATATCCACCAAATTGACTTGTTGGGTCGAAAACTGATTGTGTAGGATCAAAAGAAACGGCTGCTCCAATGGCACCTGTATTCGCAAAAGTATCTTCTAATAAAGATCCCAATACATTTGCTTCAATTTTTAAATCGTCATTTAATAAACGTTGGATGAACTTTACAGAACCAGACCAACGATCTACTTTAGAACCTCTTAATGTTCCTTCTTGTTGTACATATCCAACAGATGCTCTATAGTTAGAATCTCCGAAACCTCCTGAAACTGTTACGTTTGTATCAGAAGTTGATGATCCTCTATAAATTTCGTCTTGCCAATCTGTGCTTGTATTTCCTAATTGTGCAATTTGGTTTGCATTTCCATTAGCATTTACCAAATCTCTAAACTGCGTTGACGATAAAACATTTACTTCATTAAAGTTATCTCCAACCGCTGTATAATGATTTACACTGATATTAAATGGTTGTCCTGACTTTCCTGTTTTTGTTGTAATTAAGATAACTCCTCCTGTTGCTCTTGATCCGTAGATAGAAGCTGCAGAAGCATCTTTTAATACTGTAAACGATTCAATATCATTTGCATTGATGTAGTTTAATCCACTACTTGCAGGATCTAACGGAACTCCATCTACTACGATTAAAGGATTTGAGTTTGCTGCTAATGAAGAAACTCCACCTCTAATTTTAATTGACGAACCTGATCCTGGTGCTCCACTTGGTGGCGTTACCTGAACTCCGGCAGTTTTACCCGCAATTAATTGTTCTGGTGAAACAATAGCTCCTCCGTTGAAATCATCAGCGCTTACAGACTCAACCGACCCTGTAACATCTTTCTTGACCGCAGAACCGTATCCTACTACGACAACTTCATCAAGGCTGGACGCATCTTCTTCAAGTGCAACATTTATAGTAGCCTGTCCTGTAAATAAGACTTCTTTATCCTTAAAGCCTACATAGGAAAATACGATGGTTTGTCCGTCACGAACTGTTATTTGATAGTTTCCATCAAAATCAGTTGTGGTTCCGTTTGTTGTCCCTTTCAAGATCACGTTTACTCCCAATAAAGGAGTTCCGGTCGCTTTTTCAGTAACAACACCCGTCACTTTTGTTTGGGCAAGCATTCCTAGTGGAATTAAAAAAGCCAAAAACAAAATAAATTTTTGCATTTTCTTCATTTGTTAAGTTTTTTGTTTTCAAATTGTCGTAAAATAATCACGTATTTTATAAACATTTCAGAACAAACTGTTCTTAATATACGTAATATTTTTAGTTTTAATACTATATATTTTTACCTCTCGATGTTAAAACTATGTAAATTTTAAGTAAATCAAAATATAGGCATAACTTTTGATCTTACGCAAACGTTTTCGTGTTGAAAACTTTTATAAACATTGGGTTTTTCTAATATAAAACGGTGTATTTTTAACAAAAAAATAAAAAATCGTAGCTTTAATTATTGATCTTATAATATACCCTTATGAAACGAAAAGTAACTCTTAAACAAATCGCCAAAGAATTAGACGTTTCTGTATCAACTGTTTCCAAAGCATTACGAAATAGTAAAGAGATAAGTTTGGATACTAGAAGCAAAGTTCAGGCATTTGCAAAACTGTATAATTATCGTCCAAATAATATCGCACTAAGTTTAAAAAATAAACGCACAAAAACCATTGGTGTTATTATTCCAGAAATTGTACATCATTTTTTCTCAAAAGTAATTAGTGGAATTGAAAAAGAAGCCAATAATAGAGGTTATAATGTTATTATCGGATTATCGAACGAATCGTTTGATAAAGAAGTAATTAATATTGAAATGCTTGCCAACGGTAGTATTGACGGTTTTATCCTGTCGGTTGCTAAAGAAACCTTGCTTTTACAAGACTATCATCACTTTTATGAAACCATCAATCAAGGAATGCCTATTGTAATGTTTGATAGAGTTGTCAATGAAATTGCCTGCGATAAAGTTGTCGTTGATGACAAACTCGGTTCTAAAAAAGCGGTATCCAAATTAATAGAAAGCGGCTGTAAACACATTGCCTTGATCACTACAAAAGATTATGTAAATGTTGGAAAACTAAGAACACAAGGCTATTTGCAAGCGTTGGAAGAGCATAAAGTTGATCCAAAAGCTTCCTTAATAATTAAAGTAGAAGAAAACAAAGACAAAGAAGTTGAAATCGAAACCTTAGAAAAAGAAATTTCAGCATTGTTAGACAAAGAAAAATCAATTGATGGTATTTTTGCAGTAAATGAATTGTACGCTATTACGGCAATGAAAGCGGCAATTAACAAAGGATATAAAATTCCTGAAGACCTATCAATCATTGCATTTACAGACGGTGTATTATCTAAACATGCCATTCCTTCATTAAGTACCATTAGCCAACATGCAGTAGAAATGGGCGCAAAAGCAGCAACCATGTTAATTGACAAATTAGAAGAAATTGTAGAAGAAGAACAGTACCACACGGAAGTGATAAATACAACGCTCATAGAACGTGATACTACACGATAATCATATGATTTTCAAGTATGAAATTATTGAATTTTGGAAGAATTTACAGCTAGATTCTAAATTTAACAGCGACTGTTTCAAAAAAACTCCTATATTTACAGCATAAAATCAAGACTTATATTTTTATCTCTCAAATTAAAAGTAAGTTTTGATAAGTCATAGCGCTTATCGTACATAGTTATTAACTAATACATTACGATAATGGAAAAGCGTAAGTTAAGTTTCTGGGAAATTTGGAACATGAGTTTCGGATTCTTAGGAATACAAATGGGTTTTGCACTCCAAAATGCCAACGTCAGTAGAATTTTTCAAACACTAGGAGCCGAAATAGATGATATACCGATTCTGTGGGTTGCTGCTCCATTAACAGGTTTAATTGTACAACCTATCATTGGATATTTCAGTGATCGTACTTGGCATCCAAAATTGGGACGACGCAGACCTTATTTCTTAGTAGGCGCAATTTTAGCATCGTTAGCTTTGATCATAATGCCCAACTCACCAGTATTGTGGTTTGCCGCAGGAATGTTGTGGATTATGGATGCTTCAATAAACATTTCTATGGAGCCTTTTAGAGCTTTTGTAGGAGACAATCTACCTGATGAGCAACGTACAAAAGGTTTTGCTATGCAAAGTTTTTTCATTGGAATTGGAGCTTACGTGGCTTCTAAACTTCCAAATATCCTTACATATTTGGGAGTTGCCAATACTGCACCCGAAGGAATCATTCCAGATTCAGTAAAATATTCTTTTTACATTGGTGGAGCTGCTTTTCTCTTTGCAGTACTTTGGACTATAGTTTTTTCTAAAGAATATACTCCTGAAGAAATGGAAGCTTTTGAAGCAGCCGATGAAAAAAATAATAATTTCGCTAAAGAAGCTCGTTCCGAATCGTGGTTTGCTGCCAATGGAAAATCACACCTTACCAAAGGATGCATTGCAGTTATTATCGGATTAATTACTACATATTTAATCTATCATTTTGAGCTCAAAAAAGATTTATACGTATTAACATTAGGATTGATAACACTTGGTGGAATTGCTTTGATCATTTCAGGATTAATGCAACAAAATAAAAATACAGACAACGGATTCATTACCATTGTAAATGATTTTCAATCCATGCCCAAAATGATGAAACAATTGGCTTGGGTTCAATTTTTCTCATGGTTTGCATTATTCTCAATGTGGATTTACATGACACCAGCAATAACAGAATACATTTATGGTACTACAGATGCAACGTCAGAAGCATACAATACTGGCGCAAATCAAGTAGGAGAAATGTTTGCCAATTACAATTTAATTGCCGCAATCGTAGCCTTTTTATTACCTGTATTAGCCAAAGCTACAAGTAGAAAATTTACACACTTTTTAGCATTAGTTGCAGGTGGTTTCGGATTGATCTCTATTTTCTTTATTACCGAACCTTCAACATTTATGGTGGAATGGTTACCAATGATCGGAGTAGGAATTGCATGGGCAAGTATTCTATCTATTCCATATGCAATGCTTTCAGGATCGTTACCTGCATCAAAAATGGGGTACTACATGGGCGTTTTTAACTTCTTTATTGTAATTCCACAATTAGTTGCCGCTTCCATCTTAGGATTTATGGTATCGTACTTTTTTCAAAATCAACCAGTATATGCATTACTCGTTGGTGGTGCTTCTATGATTCTAGCTGGCTTACTTTCATTAGCCGTAAATGATAAAACTTCAACAGAACTTATTAATGAATAAAAAAGGATTTATATTTGATTTAGATGGTGTCATAGTTGATACTGCAAAATACCATTACTTGGCATGGAAAGCTCTTGCCAATGAACTAGGTTTTGACATCACACTAGAACAAAATGAACAACTCAAAGGTGTCAGTAGAGTACGTTCTCTTGAAATTATTTTAGGATGGGGAAATACAACGCTATCACAAGAGCAGTTCACAACATACATGGCAGAGAAAAACGATAAATATTTATCGCATATTGCACAAATGGACGCTGGAGAAATTCTTCCTGATGTCCCAAAAATACTAAACTATTTACAAGAAACACAGCAAGGAATTGCGCTTGGTTCAGCCAGCAAAAACGCTCGTAAAATTCTACAAAAAGTAGGTCTATTCGAAGTTTTTCATGGTATTGTTGACGGAAACGATGTCAGCAAAGCAAAACCCGATCCAGAAGTATTCCTCATTGCTGCACAACAATTAAACAAAGTCCCAACGGATTGTATTGTATTTGAAGATTCAGTCGCTGGCGTCACAGCCGCAAATACGGCAGGCATGATTTCTATAGGAATTGGTTTCAAAGAAACACTCGGCCATGCAGACTACGTTTTCAATGATTTTACAGAAATACAAACCAGTTTTATAAACGAATTAATAAATAGATAGCTTGGAATCAGATCGCTTCTCTCAAAAAGCCTACAAGCGAAGCGACCTAATACCTAACAGCTAATACCTAAAGAAAAATGAATCAGAATTATATACAACCAGACAACTGGTCCATCATCGAAGAAGGATTTGACACCGAAAGTGTAAAATCTTCTGAAAGCCTATTCAGTATCGGAAACGGTGCTATGGGACAGCGAGCTAATTTTGAAGAATACTACTCTGGACCAACATTTCAGGGAAGCTACATTGCAGGAGTGTATTATCCTGACAAAACAAAAGTTGGATGGTGGAAAAACGGCTATCCAGAATATTTCGCAAAAGTATTAAATGCACCAAGCTGGATCGGAATCAATGTACGTATCAACGACGAACCACTAGACTTATTCAAATGTAAAAAAGTGGAAAAATTCCGTCGCGAACTCAACATGAAAGAAGGTTGGTATGCACGTTCATTTACCGCTACATTACAAAACGATATCGAAATTGAAGTCACTTCAAAACGATTCTTAAGCTTAGATATTGATGAAGTTGGAGCCATCGCATACAGCGTAAAACCAATCAACAATGATGCGACCATAAAATATACACCATACTTAGATTCAGGCATCAAAAATGAAGATGCCAACTGGGAAGAAAAATTCTGGGAAACTATCCAAGTAAAAGAAGAAAACAATCAAGCTTTTATTGTTGCCAAAACATTAAAAACAGACTTCTATGCATGTACATTCATGCAAACCGAAATCAAACTTGATGACAAAAAACTCGACATACCAACGAATGTCTCTCAAAAATCAACAGACATTTCGTTTCACTATACACAAAACGTAAAAGCAAATCAAACACTTACCATTCATAAATTTGGTGGCTACACTGTTTGTACAAATCACGATAAATACAATCTTATTGATGCCGCTAAAAAAGCATTGCAAAATGCAACTACACTAGGATTTGATGCCTTGCTGGAAAATCAAAAAGAAGCATGGGCAAAAATCTGGGAAATGGCAGACATTACCATTGAAGGTGATGTAAAAGCGCAACAAGGAATTCGCTTCAATATCTTTCAACTAAACCAAACGTATCTTGGAAAAGATTCACGCCTCAACATTGGTCCAAAAGGATTCACAGGCGAAAAATATGGTGGAAGTACGTATTGGGATACAGAAGCCTATTGCATTCCGTTCTACATGACCACAAAAGATCAGCAAGTAGCGCGAAACCTATTACAATACCGTTACAATCACTTAGAAAAAGCGATCGAAAACGCAAAAAAACTTGGGTTCAACAATGGCGCTGCATTATATCCAATGGTAACCATGAACGGCGAAGAATGCCACAACGAGTGGGAAATTACCTTTGAAGAAATTCACAGAAATGGCGCCATCGCATTCGCAATTTACAACTACACACGTTACACAGGCGATTACAGCTACATTCCAGAAATGGGACTCGAAGTCATGATCGGAATTGCACGTTTTTGGCATCAAAGAGCAACATTCTCTACCGCTAAAAACAAATATGTAATTCTTGGCGTTACAGGTCCAAACGAATACGAAAACAACGTAAACAACAATTGGTACACAAACTACATTGCACAATGGTGTATCAAATTTGCGCAAGAACACATCGAAAAAGTAAAATCAGAATACAACACTGATTATGAGCGAATCATGCAAAAAGTACGCCTATCCGATCAAGAAATCTCTTCGTGGATGGAAGTTGCCGAAAACATGTATTATCCGTACAGCGAACAATACGGAGTGTACTTACAGCAAGATGGTTTCTTAGACAAAGATTTAGTAAGTGTTGCCGATTTAGACACATCACAGCGACCAATAAATCAAAAATGGAGTTGGGATCGCATTCTACGTTCGCCATACATCAAACAAGCCGATACCTTACAAGGTTTCTACTTCTTTGAAGATCATTTCACAAAAGAACAACTCGAAAAACACTTCGATTTCTACGAACCATTTACCGTGCACGAATCGTCACTTTCACCTTGTGTACACAGCATTCAAGCGGCAAAACTGGACAAAATGGACATGGCGTATACCTTCTATCTCCGAACTTCCCGTTTAGACTTAGACGATTACAACAAAGAAGTGGAAGAAGGTTTGCACATTACCTCCATGGCAGGAACTTGGATGAGCATCGTTGAAGGATTTGGTGGTATGCGTATGAAAAACGACACACTTTCGTTTGAACCGCGAATTCCATGGCAATGGAAAGGCTATTCATTCAAAGTAAACTTTAGAAATCACATACTCAAAATAAACGTTACGCAAGACGGAACTTCTTTTGAACTCGAAAAAGGAGACGATTTAGTCATTCTTGTCGATGGTAAAAAAGTAGCCGTTTCGCCAAACAATTTTGTTACAGTTTGACTGTAAATGATTTGGAGCTATTTCCTGCTTTCCGTTGTATCTCCCGAGAAAATCGGGAGGATGCCACTGCAATCAGGGCTAGAAATTGAGTAGTGAGAATTGAGATATTAGTATTGAGATTAGCAACAATGTCAAATAAAACGTCACTTCGAGTGATTTTCGTAATAAAATGAAGAAAATTGTATCGAGAAGCAAGCACATCTCAATACTCAATACTAAAACCTAAATACTAAAAAGCAAATCAGATGAAAAAAGCAATCGTATTCATACTACTAATCTGTTTCTTCTCTTGTAAAAAAACTGAAGACCCAACATCTGATGCAGCACAAAAAACAACAGAAGTTACAGAAACAAAAAACGATATTGAACGTGTAGAACCACCGTATTGGTGGACAGGTTTCAAAAATACCAAACTGCAACTCTTAGTCAAACATCCAAACATTGCAAACGCAACACCAACAATTGCAGACAAAAGTATCAACATCGAAAAAGTACAAAAAGGCGAAAGTCCAAACTACTTATTCATCGATCTAAACATTGGAAAAGCAACCCCAGGGAAATTCAATATCGAATTTAAACTTCAAAACGACAAAACACTCACACAAACCTACGAACTCAAAACACGTGAAAAAGTCGCAAAAGACTATATTGGTTTTGACAGTTCAGACGTTTTATACCTCATAACTCCTGACCGGTTTGCCAATGGAGACACCTCAAACGACATTCCATTAAAAAAATCTGGTGTTACCGAAATAGGCGAAAAAGTAACACTGCTGAGAGAAGCAACCATCAATCGAAAAGATGATTATGGACGTCACGGTGGCGATATCACAGGAATTACAAATCACTTAAACTATATAGACGATTTAGGTTTTACGGCAATTTGGTCGTGTCCATTACTTACAAACGACATGCCGCGCAGTTCCTATCACGGATACGCCATTACAGATTACTACGAAGTTGATCCACGTTTTGGAACTTTTGACGAATATCGAAATCTAGCCGATGAAGCTCGAAAAAAAGGAATCAAACTTATTATGGATCAAGTGGCAAACCATTGCGGATTGCAACATTGGTGGATGAAAGACTTACCATTCAGCGATTGGGTAAACAATCAAAAGGAATTTGAAAATGGCGAAAAATTGAACTTTTCAAATCACAGACGTACGTCAAATCAAGATACCTATGCTTCAAAAAGTGACAAGGAAGGTATGGCAAACGGCTGGTTTGTAAGTGCAATGCCCGATCTAAATCAACGAAATCCATACATGGCAACCTACATCATCCAAAACAGTATTTGGTGGATTGAAGCTTTAGGACTTGGTGGCATTCGACAAGATACATATCCGTATCCTGATAAAGAATTTATGAGCAATTGGGCAGGCGCTATCATGACAGAATATCCAAATTTTTCTATCGTTGGCGAAGAATGGAGTTACAATCCGTTACTCATTGGCTATTGGCAAACTGGCGCAAACAACAAAGATGGATACGAAAGTAATCTACGTTCAAGTATGGATTTTGCCATGCAACGAAACATCGTCAGCGCCTTAAACGAAGAAGAATCTTGGGACAACGGTTTGGTAAAAATGTATGAAGGTTTGGCAAATGATTTTCAGTATGCAAATCCGAAAGACATTATGATATTTCCAGACAATCATGACATGAGTCGCATCTTTACACAACTCAATGGAGATATTCCGAATACTAAAATGGCACTGAGTTACCAATTGGTATTACCAAGAATTCCACAACTCTATTACGGAACAGAAATATTAATGAACGATTTTGAAAAACCTGGCGATCATGGACTAATTCGTACAGATTTCCCAGGCGGTTGGAAAGATGATACCATAAATGCATTTACAGGCGAAGGGTTAAGTGTGCAGCAAAAAGATATGCAAGATTTTCTCAAAAAACTATTAAATTATCGCAAAACGAGCAAAGCAATTCATGAAGGACAAACAACACATTTTGCACCATTCATGGGAACGTATTTCTTATTCAGAACGCTTGGCGATGAAACAGTTGTACATATCATCAACAAAAATGAAAAACCTATTACCATTGATCTCAAACGCTATGCAGAAATGAATCTAACAGGAAAAACGTTGAGAAATGTTATCACAGGAAAAACGTTTACTTGGAATGAAGATATTGAGTTCACAGAAAAAGGAAGCATCATACTAACAACGAAGTAAGTAATAAGTACTGAGAAATGAGATGTTAGTATTGAGATCGAACAACAATGTCATTCCTGCGTAAGCAGGAATCCACAAAAATAAAAATAGATTCTGCATCAAGTGCGGAATGACAAGGCCAAACAAAATGTCACGTCGAGTGATTTTAGATACAGTAGTGAGAATTGAGATATTTGTATTGAGATCGAGCAACAATGTCATTCCTGCAAAGGCAGGAATCCACAAAACAAAAATAGATTCCGCATCAAGTGCGGAATGACAAGGTCAAACAAAATGTCACATCGAGCGCAGTCGAGATGCAAATAGAAACAAAAATATAGTAAACAAATAGTTTTCCGCCTGTGCGGAAATGACAAAAATATCATGAAAACAAAACTCGCAATCATACTCATCTCTTTAGTTCTCCTTTCCTGTAAAGGACAGCAAAAAGATGATCGAACCGATGGTAAAAAATCAGTCACAATGATTGTGAACAATTTACCAGCCGATCACGATTATACCAAAGATATCTACATTTCAGGAGATTTTGAAGGTTGGTCTGGCGGAAGAGACGAATTAAAACTTGAGAAGAAAGACAAAACATATCAAATTACACTTCCAAATCATAAAGAAACCATTCTGTTCAAATTTACATTGGGAACTTGGGAAAGTGTTGAGCTAGACGCGAAACGACAAAATGTTGAAAATAGAAGCTACACATTTAAGGAAACTCCTGAAACCATCAACATTTCTATTGGTGCGTGGACACATGGAAATAGTAACGAAACCGTGTCTACCAAACAACCCAATGTAGAAACATTTGCGGAAGCCTTTGAAATTCCGCAACTCAATACTACCCGAAAAATTCAAGTGTACTTGCCGCCAAACTATACAAAATCGGATAAAACCTATCCTGTATTATACATGCATGACGGACAAAATGTATTTGATAAAGCCACGTCGTATTCAGGCGAATGGGAAGTCGATGAAACGATGAACCGATTGCATGATATCAATGGTTTAGACATCATTATTGTTGCTATTGACAATAGTGAAAAGCGCATGCAAGAATACACACCTTGGAAACATGAAAAATATGGTATTCCACAAGGAAAAGAATACATTGACTTTATTGCAAACACTTTAAAACCTGCTATTGACAAGAAATATAAAACAAAACCAGACGCCAAAAACACAGGAATCATGGGAAGTTCTATGGGCGGACTCATTTCACATTACGCCGCTTTTGAACATCCAACTGTATTTGGAAAAGCAGGTATCTTTTCACCTTCGTTTTGGTTTTCTAACGAAATTATTCCGTTTACTGAGAACAATCTGGCGGAAGCCAACAACTCTAAACTTTACTACCTCATGGGTGGAAAAGAAGGAGAAAATATGGTTCAAAACTTAGAAAAAGTTACAAACGCTATACAAACAAACGGTTTTCCAAAAGACAATTTCTATGTACAAATCACACCAAGTGGAACACATAGCGAAGTATTTTGGCGAAGTGAATTCAAAAAAGCAATCCTTTGGTTATTTGCAGAAGACGTAGAAATTAAAACAAATAAAAAACCGATTGCCAAAGAAGTCAAAACAGCAAAACTGGCAAGCGGAAAACTGATGCGTGTTGCAGACTTTCCGTCAAACTATATTCGTTCTCGAAATGTTGATGTTTGGTTGCCTGAAAACTATTCAAAAGACAAAAAATACAGTGTATTGTACATGCACGACGGACAAAATTTGTTTGATGCCACAACTACTTGGAACAGTCAAGAATGGCAAGTAGACGAAGTAGCTTCACAACTCATGAAAGAAGGAAAAGTGCAAGATTTCATTGTTGTGGCACCGTACAACATTCCTGAAATTCGTTGGCAAAACTACTTTCCTGAAAAAGCATTTGGGTATTTAAATGAAGAAACAAGAAACGAACTCATAACGGAAGCTAAAAAGAACAATTTCGATATGATTTTTAGTGCTGATAATTATCTAAAATTCCTTACGGAAGAACTAAAACCGTATATTGACAACACGTATTCCGTAAAAACAAATCGCGAACATACATTTGTCGCAGGTTCTAGTATGGGCGGACTCATTTCAATGTATGCCATGTGTGAATATCCTGAAATTTTCAGTGCGGCGGCGTGTATTTCTACACATTGGGTTGGCATTATGCCAATGGAAAACAATCCGATTCCTGATACATTTTTTGCCTATATGAGTGACAATTTGCCATCGCCAAAAACGCATCGTTTTTATTTTGATTACGGAAACAAAACCTTAGATCAATACTATCCGCAATATGCCAAAATTGTGGATACTATCTTTAAGAAAAAAGGATATACAGACGAAAATTATCAAAATTTATTCTTTGAAGGCGCAAATCATTCTGAAAATGCTTGGCAAAAACGATTGCACATTCCATTTACATTTTTACTTAAAAAGTAACACATGAAACTATTTAAAATATTCATCCTATTCAGTCTTTTTTGGCAAATTTCAGTTGCTCAAAACTACCAACGTGAAGTTTCAAGCACGACGTATGATAAAACAACCGCATCATTGAAGATTCAAGTTACTGATGGCACTTACATTTTAAAGGCATATTCGGATGAAATCATAGAAACTACATTTATCCCGAAAGGAGAAGCCGAACAAAATAACTCGCATGCCGTTGTCATGGAATCTTCGTTACCAAATACCGAATTTTGGGAAAACAAGCAGGAAATTGTATTCAATACCACAGGAATTACCGCAACTATTCGTGTTATGCCATTCCAAATTTCATACAGTTACAAAGGAAAACCGATCATTTCTGAGAAAAATGGCTATCAAAAAGTTGAAGGTGGCGAAGCAATTGATTTCAATTTAACGAAAGATGAAATTCTATTTGGCGGTGGCGCACGCGCGTTGGGCATGAATCGTCGTGGAAATCGCTTGAAACTCTACAACAGAGCGCATTACGGATACGAAACACGTTCAGAATTGATGAATTTTACGTTGCCAATTGTAATTTCTTCCAACCAATACATGATTCATTTTGACAATGCGCCGATTGGATATTTGGATTTAGATAGTAAAAAAGACAATACGCTTACCTACGAAACCATTTCGGGACGCAAAACTTATCAAGTAATTGTGGGCGATTCTTGGAACGATCTTGTTGACAATTATACGGATTTAACAGGAAAACAACCTTTGCCGCCACGTTGGGCATTTGGAAACTTTTCAAGCCGATTTGGCTACCATTCGCAAGCAGAAACGGAAGCTACTATCAAAGCATTTAAGGATGAAAAAATTCCTGTAGATGCGATTATTTTAGATTTGTATTGGTTTGGGAAAGACATCAAAGGCACAATGGGAAATTTGCAAGTCTATAAAGATTCATTTCCTGACGCCAAACAGATGATTCAAAACTTAAACGATCAAGGTGTGAAAACTGTGTTTATTACAGAGCCGTTTGTTTTAACAACTTCCAAACGTTGGCACGAAGCTTCAAACTTGGGCATTTTAGCAAAAGATTCTGTTGGAAATCCGTTTAAATTCGATTTCTATTTTGGAAATACAGGATTGATCGATATTTACAATCCGAAAGGCGAAGAATGGTTTTGGTCAATTTATAAAGAACTAGCAGAATTAGGCATTGCAGGCGTTTGGGGCGATTTGGGAGAACCAGAAGTGCATCCTGAAAAATTACTTCATCACACAGGAACAGCCAACGAAAAACATAATATTTACGGACACGATTGGGCGCGATTGGTCTACGAAGGTTACGCGAAAGATTTTCCAACTGTGCGACCGTTTATTTTGATGCGTGCTGGCTATTCTGGTTCGCAACGGTATGGACTCATTCCTTGGTCGGGCGATGTAAACAGAACTTGGGGCGGATTGCAATCGCAGACAGAAATTGCCATGCAAATGGCGATGCAAGGTTTAAGCTATATGCATTCTGATTTGGGTGGTTTTGCTGGCGCGAATTTGGACGATAATTTGTACATCCGTTGGTTACAATACGGCGTTTTTCAACCAATTTACAGACCACATGCACAAGAAGAAGTGCCTAGCGAACCTGTATTTCGTTCGCCACGAGCGAAAAAATTAGCCAAACAAGCTATTGAATTGCGTTATCAATTATTACCGTACAATTATACCATTGCGTTTGAAAACAATCAAAAAGGAACACCGTTAATGCGTCCGTTATTTTTTGAAGAATCTGACAACAAAGCATTGTACACAAACGCTTCAACCTATTTGTGGGGACACGATTTCTTAGTGACGCCCATTGTAAAAGACAGCGTAAAAATGAAAGAAGTCTACTTTCCAAAAGGTACCAATTGGTACAATTTTTATACGGATGAAAAAGTTGCTGGTGGACAAACCAAAGTGGTAGATATCAAAGAAGCGTCGATTCCTACGTATGTGCGTGCTGGCGCGTTTATTCCGATGGCAACACCAATGTTAACAACGGCAAATTACGATCAAAATACATTTGAACTACATTATTATCACGATGAAAGCATTACCGAAAGTGAACGTATGTTGTATATGGATGATGGCGAAACCAAAAATGCTTTTGAAAAAGGAATGTATGAAATACTAGAGTTTGAAAGTGAAGTTAAAAAAACGAAGTTAAACATTGAGCTTGAAGCTGAAATTGGTACAAATTATTCTTCGCAGGCAAAGGAAATTACGATGGTAATTCACAACATACCTAAAAAACCTAGAAAAGTAAAATTTCGCGGAAAACGAATCAAATTTGATTGGAATTCAGACACACAAATGCTAAAATTTAAAGTACGCTGGAACACTAAAAAAGAACGAGAAATTACCATTAAATTATAAAATCAAACCCAAACTAATATATTATTTATAAACTAACATAGAATGAAAAATCTAACTTTATTTGTACTCACAACACTTTTGTTTTTTTCGTGTGAAACGAAGAAAAAGGAAGCTGAAAAAACACCTGAAACGCAAGAAAAGCAAATTGCTGCTGTTTCTCCTGACATGATGGAAAGCGCCGTGATTTATGAAGCTAATATTCGTCAATATTCAAAAGAAGGTTCGTTTGATGCGTTTACGAAAGACATTCCACAATTGAAACAATTGGGCGTAAAAGTAATTTGGTTAATGCCAATCTTTCCAATTTCAGAAACCAAGCGTAAAGCGACAGGTGGAGAATTTGCTAGCGAAATTGAAGATCCCGAAGAACGCAAAAAGTACTTAGGAAGTTACTACGCTGTTTCAGATTTTACAAAGATAAATCCTGAATTTGGAACGATTGAAGATTTCCGTGAGTTGGTAAAAACAGCACATGATAATGACATTTATGTAATTTTGGATTGGGTTCCAAATCATACAGGTTGGGATCATACTTGGTTGAAAACAAATCCTGAATTCTACACAAAAAATGCGAAAGGCGAAATTACCGATCCGTTAAACGAAGATGGAACGCCCGTTGGTTGGGCAGATGTTGCCGATTTAAATTATGACAATAAAGAATTGCGCAAAGCGATGGTGAAAGACATGAAATATTGGTTGACAGAAGAAGGTGTTGATGGTTTTCGTTGTGATGTTGCTGGTTCAGTTCCAACAGATTTTTGGGTAGAAGCTGTGCCACAATTGCGCGCTACCAAAGATATTTTTATGCTGGCTGAAGCTTGGGAACCTGAATTGTTGAAAGACAATTTATTTGACATGGCTTACGGTTGGGATACACACCATCGTATGAATCATATTGCGAAAGGCGAAGAAACCGTTGCAGATTGGGACAAACGTATGAAACAGATTGATTCGTTGTATGAAAGTGATGATATTTTAATGAATTTTGTAACCAATCATGATGAAAATTCTTGGAATGGAACTATTGAAGAACGCTTGGGCAAAGGTGCTGAAGCATTTACTGCATTAGCATACACAGCACCAGGAATGCCATTGATATATTCTGGACAGGAATATGATATGAAACATCGTTTGAAGTTTTTTGAGAAAGACGAAATTCCGAAGGAAAAAGGTGCTATGTGGCCTCTTTTAGAAAAGTTAGGAACGTTAAAAAATACACATGTAGCGTTGCATGGTGGAAAAAATGCGGCTTCGTATACAAAACTAACAAGCAGTGTTGCTGATAAGGTATTAGCCTTTAAACGTGAAAAGGATGGTAAGTCAGTATATTATATTGGAAATCTTTCAAAAGATCCTGTAATTACAAAAATTGATCTTACCGGAAGTTTTACAAATTATATGAATGACGACATGATCATGTTTAGAGAAGGACAAGATGTTGCATTACAACCTTGGCAGTATTTTATTTTGGTAAATTAGACCGTTTCACTATTGGATTTTAGAGCGCTTCGCTTTTAGAAGTTAGATTATTTGTGATCATTGAGAAACATAAACGTTATAGCTTTTACAGGTTCAGATACCGAAATCAAAAGAAAAAAAAAGTTGTAATGACATCGTACGTCTACCTAAAGAAATAATGAACAAACAGGCAGAATTGATTTTTTGTTGAAGCCTGTGCTAAACTTGGTTCAGTATTGCATCAAGCTCTATGGTTGTTGGCACGCATTAAAAACTCGCGCTAACAGAAGTAACTATTTTATAAAAGAAACGTCATTCTGAACTTGATTCAAAATCTTATTGTATTTATATTCATATGATGAGAAAACGAATCAAGTTCGATTTGACGAAAAGAATTGACTTCATTGTAAATTGAAGATTCCTTCCTGCGAAGGAATTAGTTCAACTAACGGTTTTGTGGGCGTCTTCGACTTTGCAAAATTTTACGAGTTAGACACGTAATTCAGGAATTCTAAAATAGATCTCGTAGAAAATAAAAGATTCCGTCCTACGACGGAATTAATTCAACTATTACTTTTGAATACGTCTTTCGACTTCTCTAAAAATTGCTTTAAAGAAAAAGCAGTTACTCTTTAAATTTAGAAATTAATATTAAAATATTCCTTCCTGCGAAGGAATTAGTTCAACTAACGGTTTTGTGGGCGTCTTCGACTTCACAAAACCGAGTTTCACTAAATCAAAAAGAGCCTCCTTGCGGAAGCTCTTTTCTTTTACCAAAAATTGGTTATACTTATTTGGGGTCTTAGGGTAATAAGGGAAATAATTTATAACCAATAAATTACTTTAACCATGAAAAAAAGTTAAGTCCAAATATACTATTCTCTGATATATAAAACCCTATATATTAGACAATAACTACCAAACCTTCGACGAATGAATGTTTTTTATAGACCAATGAAATCAAAATTGTCAAACTTATGTCAAGCTACTTGATTTTGTTAGGCTTAGACTACAAAAAACAACATTATTTTGTGACGATACTGACAGTATTTTTGTATCTATTTAGATGCTTTTTTTTAAAATAAGCCTAAAAAAACACAAAAATTAACTCCTATAAGGTTTTGTATGTATTACGACTAATACAATCGAAAAAGCATTTTTATACGATATAAAATAATCTGTTTTATGCGTATCTTTGCCATGCTATAAAAAAGAACAAAAGCGTACATTTATGAAAGATAAAAATATACAAACAGCAACTATTGGTGGCGGATGTTTTTGGTGTACAGAAGCCGTTTTTCAAGAGGTAAAAGGAGTAGAAACTGTAGTTTCAGGATATACTGGCGGAACCGTTCCTGGAAAACCTACGTATAGAGAAATTTGTTCAGGACTTACAGGTCATGCAGAAGTGATTCAATTGACATTTGACGCTGATGTGGTTTCGTTTGAAGAACTTTTAATCATGTTTATGGCGACACACGATCCTACTACGTTAAATCGTCAAGGAGCAGATGTGGGCACACAATATCGTTCGGCAATTTTTTATCATACGGACGAACAACGTAAGATTGCGGAAGTTGTATTGCAGCAAATGGCTGATTATTATGATGCGCCTATTGTTACCGAAATTACGCCGTTAGAAACGTTTTATGAAGCGGAAGCGGAACATCAAAATTATTATAGAGAAAACCAGCAACAAGGCTATTGCAGTTATGTGATTACGCCAAAATTAACGAAGTTACGACAGTTATTTGCGGATAAGTTGAAGTAGGTTTTGAAATAGAATTAAGAGTCAAGAGTATAGAATCAAGACGATTTAGTGTAAAATTTGATCTTTTAGCTTCCAAAGGAACTAGTATAAAGGTTCATGAGTTGAAGAGTTTATGATGTATTGAATTGCTAGTAGTTTCAAATACATAAATCAACAAAAACAAATAAACAGATTCTATAGAGATACTTATTAGTTTACTCCAAAAAGAAAGCTCTTTCCGTTGGTGTAAGCAAGCGACATTGTTCAACTTTTCCCATAATTTTATATCTGTATGTTGCGATTATATCATAAAATACATTGCTTATGAATGATGGAATTATCGTAAAGTAACCCGCAAACCGATACGGACTTTCTACGTGTTTTAGAATTCCTAAGAAAGCTTTTGCTTTTTGATGCACAATGCCTTTTTCTACAAGAATAATGGTATCTAAGTTGATTTCAAGTTTCAATTTTGCCATGAGTTGCTGTCCTGTTTCTGATTGAAACGATACAAAACGTACTTCTTTTGAAGGGTTTTGGTTAAGGATGAACTGAATCGAAGCATCACAAAATCCGCAAACACCATCAAAAATGATAATGATGTGAGCCTCGATCAATTCATCTAATTTTTTAGTAGTCATAACTTAGTTTTTTTAAGAAGTATGATCCTGTAAATAATCCTATCGTTAACACTGCCATGATTCCTGTGTAACTGAATGATGTGTGTACTGCACCGAAGTAGTCAGTTACTGAAACTAGGTTGATGTTGCTGTAAATGAGGAAGAAAAATACAATTTCGAATAGTTTTTTCGATTTTGTCAGTGTTCCAAAAAATACAGACAATAGAATGATAAATAATGCTCCAAGTACTATGTTTAGTAGCGTATGAAAGTCTAGTTCTACAATGTATCGTACGAGTAACGGCGCTGCAATGAATAGTGCAATGAAAACGCCTGCAATGATTCTTGAGATAAATAAACGCTGCACAGGTTGGTACGATGAAGCTGTGAAATAGTGTGTTCGGAACGCGATATCTTTAGTCACCAAATCTGACCAAACACCCACTTGTAAAAACCATAGCAATGGCAACATGTAATGATGTGCAAATGTGATTGGAACAAATATCATTGCTACCATTAAACCAAAGGAAATTCCCCAAAGCCATTTTGGACTTTTACGTACAAGCATTAGTATTTCTGCACCAATTAATGGCGATAGTTGCGAAGAAAATTCGGGAGTTTCTGTGATGTTTCCAAGTTGGAAATCGGCACTTTTTCCGTTAGTTTTTTGCTTCGGCTTTAGTTGCGTTGTTAATCGTTCTTTGATGTTAAATCTATGAAAGAATAGTGAACTTGCTATAGCTAAGAGAAATGCAAATCCTACCCAAAATAAACGATTGAGCATGTATGCGGTTGTAAATGAAATACTTTCCACAGTAACCACTTTGTCTATGTTTCTTCCTCCTGAGATGAAACCAATAGCCAATTCGGTGTTTTCGCCAACGTGCATTGCCTGAATTTGGTTGCTCACAACGGCAGTTGGATATTGCATTCCAAATACATCAAAAAGACCTTGTTTTTCTGGCGAAGATGCAAAGAGTATCATGAAGAATCCTACTAAAAAGATTCCGTATTGAAGGATTGTTTTTTTAGGCAATAGTATTTCTAGCAATAGCGAAAAACTAGCTACTACAAATAGTGTTGGTATGGTAATAATCGTATACGGCAATACAAAATCGGAAAGCTGAAAACGTTGTCCATTCCCGTAAAGGAATGATAATATAACACTTACTATTCCCACAATAACCAATATGGAGAATAGTATTAAAAAATTACTCAATAATTTTGTGATAATGTATGCCGTATTCGATATGCGTGTCGTTCCTATGATGTGTCCAATTCGTGTTTCAATATCTCTTCGGATGCTTCCATTGATGAGGAAAAAACCAACCAATGATAGGATGGTGCTTGACATGATTGCCGTAACAAAACCGATCCAAGCCGTGTTGTAATCTCCTGTAAATGAACCCAATCTGATTGTAGTATAGTTGGCTTCTGGCGATGGTACAAAGCTAAACGCAATGTATACACTTAGTGCTACAGTGATGAGAAACGAATAGCTTCGTACATACTGTAAATAATTTCCTTTGATGATATTTTTGAATTGAAACATGGTAGTAACGTATTAGTTTTTGGTTAAATAGATATATGCATCTTCCAAGGTTGCGGTCACATTTTCTGCGCCAACATTAGGATTTTCAGAGATGTAACGCACTCTAAAGTTGTCCTGTGTTCTGTGTGAGCTTACCACAGTATGGTAGCTTTTGAAGTTATTAATGTTAGATTTGCTCACTGTCGTTTCATATACTTTTCCTTCGGCGAGTTGTATGATGTCTTCCTGCGAGTTTTTTACAATTAATTCTCCTTGTTTCATAATGGCAACCTCATCTGCAATGGTCTCAATGTCTGATACGATGTGCGATGATAAGATGATGATTCTATCATTTGCCAAATCTGAAATTAAATCTCTGAATCGTAAACGCTCTTCCGGATCGAGTCCAACGGTTGGTTCATCAAAAATGATCACTTTCGGATCGTTTAGCAAGGCTTGTGCAATTCCGATACGCTGAATCATTCCGCCAGAATAGGTTCCCAATTGATTGTTTGCCGATTCTATAAGATTTACTTCCATTAATAATTTTTCTATTCTTCTATGCAATCCTTTCCCACCAACACCTTTCATTGCTGCCATATACGACAGAAATTCAAAGGCATTTAAGTTTGGATAGACGCCAAAATCTTGTGGAAGATATCCTAACATCTTACGAATGTAGTTGGGCGATTTTAGGATATCATTTCCATTGAGTGAAATACTTCCTTTGGTTGGTTTACTGATCGAGGAAATCATTTTGATTAAAGTAGATTTTCCTGCTCCATTAGGCCCGAGTAAGCCCAAGATTCCAGAAGTTATGTTGATTGAATAGTCACTCAATCCTAACTTTTTTGAGCCGTACTTTTTTGTTAAATTGTTGATAGCTAATTCCATGTTGTTTCGTATTAAAGTGAATATTCCGTGTTTTCTTTGTTTTTATTTTCCTTTTAAAATCATACGTTGGAAGTTTTCTTTTTTAGCAAATACTTCTGCTAAAGAGATCGCTTTTTTAGTGCTGATTTTGTCTTTTACTTCTGCTAATTTCTTTTCAAATACTTCTTTGCTTTCGTATGCAATAGTTGTTGCACTAACTGATTCAAAGTAGTTGTCAGATTCTAATACCAATCCTGGTAATCCGTAAAATACATATGGTCCGCCACTTACTGGAATTTCTGGAGCAAACCAAACATAAATTGCTGGATTTCCTTCTAAGTGAGCTTTTTTACACTGATATCCGTTGATTTCTTTTTGCTCGTCTGTAATGTTCCACTTCAATTCGTTTACTTTCCCTTCGAAGTTGATCTTTTTTCCCATGAAGATTTCTTTTCCTTGTAAATCTCCTGCAGCGTTTTTGTATGTGTAATACGTGTATCCTGCCGTGCTTAGTTTTTCTACTTCACTGATAGAGTCAATTACAAAAAATGATTCTTTCGTTTTGATGTTTTGGTAAAAGCTACTGTGTACTTTGTATCCTTCCATCATTGTCAACATTTTTGATAATTGCGCCGGATCTTTGATTTGTTTTTTTAACATTCCTACTAGGAAATCAGATACACATCCTGTTGTGTAGTTTACTTTTAAAATGTTTTTGTCTTTCGTTTGTGCGTTAACATTTACTGTGATACTTACGAAGAAAATTGCGATTAAAATTTTGATAGTTTTCATGATATTGAGTTTTAAAATGGTTATATGTTATAATTTAAATTTGATTCCGAAAATGATATAGTTTAATGATTGGTTGTTTACGATAGTATTTGTAATACCGTTGCTTATGATGAATTGAGAATTGTATGCATCGTTTTCAAAGAATGATAACAACTCGCCAATGTGTCTCGCTTCCATACTAAAAACCATGTTGTTTTTTGTGTATGATAACCCTAGGTTTAAGTTCTTTCTTGAATAGGTTACATTGTTTATGTGATTGTTGTCATATAAAAATGTAATGTTCCCTTTCCATTGTTTGTTTTTGAGCAATACTGCAACACTGTTTCTTGTGTATGTAGCATCGTAAGTGGTGTTTTGAATTTCATCACTGCTAAATGATACTTTTGATGATAAGCTAAAGTTTACAAAGTTGTCCGTAATGGTTTCTACGCGTAATTCTGGCGCAATGGTTTTTGTAACAACATCCACTTCTTGTTGTGCTATGATTGCTGGATATTCTACTTGGTTGTAACTTGCTGAGATATCTATTTTTGTTGGATATTTCAACGGAGATATCGTTTTTGAGTAAAATGTGCTTAGTTTAAAATCTGTTGCTTTGTCTGCAATGAAAAAGTTGAATTCTGAAATTCCGTTTGCTTGACTTACAAAGTTTCTACGCACCACATCTTTTTGGTTTTTGTACGTTGCTGATATTGAGAATATTTCTCCATCAAACAGATTGTCGTAGTCATAACTTGCATGAAAGTTGTTTGAGGTATTGAATCCTAAAGCAAAAAGGTTTGTTCCGTTCCAAATGCTATTGAAAGGTTGTATACTGTTGATTCCCAAGACAATGTCATTGAATGTACGTGTACGTGTGTAACTTACCGCATAACGATTCAATCTGTTTTCATAATCTACCCAAAGGTCCACAGGAATAAACGTTTCCGAAGCTTCAATTTGATCAACCGTTAAGTTGTTTGTGAATGAATTCAATCCTAAAGAAACTTCATAATCCAATCCTTTTACAATGTCTTCTCCTGTAACTTCTACGTCTACTAAGAAATTATCTTGTGATCTTTTGATCAACATCGTATTGTTTAAGTTTCTGTCTTTAATTTCCTCATTTTCTTTGTGATACGTTGCTGAGATTAAAGAAATAAACTGATCAGACGCTTTGTATTTGAGTCCAACACTTCCCAATACTTGATTTTTGTCAAAACGGTAGCGTTGTGTTGCTGTGTCAAAAATGCTGTTGTTTTGTGAGATGGTGTAATCGTTTAACAACTTTGTTCCTTCGTGATAGTATGCTGCTTTTGTTTCTAAAATCAGATTCTTTTTCAATTTACTTTTTACAGAAAGTACATGGTTTGAAGAGAAAATATTGTTTCTATTGTTAGCGAATGTTGTGTTCATTCCGTTTGGCGTTCCGTTGTCAAACAATTCGTTACGCACATCGCTATTGTTTTTATTGTTGATGTAATTTGCGTTGATGTTATACGTAGCAATTGTTTTGTTTGAAATTTTATAAGCTACAGATAAAGCTCCTAAAAATGACGTTGTTTTTGCCTGCGTTTCATCAAGTGTGTTTAGTAAGGAAACATTATCTAAAGTACTTGTGTTTTGAACAATACTATTCACTCTGTCTGGCGCAATGAAGTAAAATAAACCTGATGTTTTTAAACGTTGCGATTGGTTGCGAAGCGTTAAGTTGGTACTTGTATAAAAATCTTTTAGTAAGTTTTCATTCGTTGCAAACAATCCGCTAAGCGTCTCACCTTGGTATCTTGAAAATGGTTGTCCTTCGCTGAATAATTTCTTTACTTCTCCAGCCGTAACCGTTGTTTTTCCAATGTTGTTTGTGTTATTGGTTAAGAACGCGTTTAAGTTTTTAGAGAATAAAAATCCTTTTCCTTTAAATTCATATTTATCTTGGTATCCTGCTTTTAGTTCAAGCGAACCGTTCATGATACTTTGCGATTGGTTTTTTGTGTCAATGTTTAATACACTTTCTTCATTTTCTTCAAAATCTAACGAGAAATCGTCGTTGTAGTTATTGATGACACTAATTCCTTCAATGATATTTTTTTCAATGCTTTCTAACGCAATACTGTTTTGATATTCAAAAGAAGGTTTTTTGTTTACGAGTATTTTATCAATACTTTTTCCTTTATAGATAATTGTTCCGTCGTCACTTAATCTGAAGTTTGGAATTTTGTTTAAGATGTCTCTTAAATTATCATCTTCATATAATTTTAATTTATCAAGATCTAAACGAACGGTATCTTTTACTTCATTTGTGGAGATGATGATGACTTCATCTAACGAAGCTGTATTTTCTTCTAACATTACATCAATTACAATTGGCGATTGTGTTAATTGGTTGGCCGTAATTGTTTTTGATTGCTTCAAGAAGGATATGTGTGTAAATTCTAAAATGTAGTTTTCTTTTACGTCACCTTCTAAAGCATATGCTCCAAACTCATTTGTCACAGTATATGTAATGATACTTTTCTTTGCATTGTATAGTACAACCGCAGCACCATCAACAGGTACACCTTGTGTATCGGTTACTTTTCCTTGGATACTCTTGGATTGTGCCAGGCACAATCCTGAGAGCATCATGAGAAATAAGAGGGTAATATGTTTGATTTTTATTGGTAACATTTTTGTTTTGCTTTTTATTGTGACTAACAATGTGATGTTGTATACTACTTACCTTGCATTGCTATGTATAGGTGTAAAAAAAAGGTTATTCTTCTTTTTTCTTTCGTGTCAATTTTAAGATTAACGTTATAATGATATATAATACCAAAGCGCTAAAGAACATTACTGGTACAAACCAGTTGCCTAAAACTTCAGTAACTGCTGGATCGGACGTTTTTAATGAACCTAAGGCTACAAATTCGCCATTTTTTAGGAACAATCCTGTACTATCAGGATTTGTAAATTTTAAAAACATTAAGATCCCAAAACCAAATAAACATATATATAAGATGGCAAAAACTGAGTATACAATTCCGCTCTTAATATTCAGGAATATTGCCTGAAATATGTGCATTGGGTTGAACGTTCGTGTAGCTTGTTGTAATTTTTTCTCTGCTACTAAAGGTTTTAGCACTTCTTCTGGATCGCCTAAACCTTGGGTAATTTTAAGTAGTTTTTCTACTTCTGCACCTTCTTCTTCATTTTGTAAGCCTTCATATATGTGGCTATTGAACTCCATCAACACATCTTCTCTATCACTTTTAGCTAATACAGCAATCGTTCTACGGATTCTTCTGAAGTAACTATCGTATATTTTTTGTGCTGATTTATCGTTGAATTCAATATTTTTCATCTGTTTATTTTAAAAGCTTTTGAATTGATGTTTCCAAATTTTGCCAATATACGCGCATTTCTAATAATGTTGCTACACCTGTTTCTGTGAGCTGGTAATATTTCCGTGGGATTCCAGATTCCTGTTCTACCCATTTAGAAGTAACCAATCCTTCTTTTTTTAATCGATTCATTAAAGGATATAGTGTGCCTTCCGCTATTTCTATGGTTGTGAACTTTCGAACTTGTTCCATTAATTCATATCCGTAAAACTCATTGTCTTTTAGGATATTCAATAGAATAAATGCTAAGGTTCCTTTTTTAACCTGTGACTGCCATTTTTGAACAAATTCAGAATTCATATTTCAAATATAAACAAAATACATAGTAATGCAATGTATTTTGAGAAACTTTTTTAGGCTACTGCCGTTTCCAATGCTAAATTGGTTGTTTCTTCTTCTTTGCTAAGTACTGATTTCCAGTTGAAATAGTGTCCAAAAGCAATTAGGTTTAGTAAAATCATTACGACTGCGAACGTGTAAAATTGCATGAATATTCCAATTCCGGCATGTAACATAATGACAAGTACAAGTGTCACTTTTCTGGTTTTCTTCATGTATATTAACACAGGATGACATAGTTCTAAAGCCACAGTTCCCCAAGCTAATAGTTTGAAAATTATTGGATACGCTGCCAATCCTATAGAGCTTTCCACCACACTACTAGATGTGTACGTGTTGATAACCATCCAAATGGCATTTCCATCTAACCAATCGGTTCCTAATGCTTTTCCTATTCCTGCAAAGAAATATACCAAGCATAAATGTAGTTGTAAAAATCGGATCACGTAACTGTATAGTGGCTTGCGAGCTTCTTTATTAAATAGATATCCTGCACATATTAAAATGTTTATGAATAGCATGAATGAAACGAAGTAATCTGCTCCATACGAAAATAAGTATGTTGAGTTTACAAACATGAAGTGGATAAACCAAGCTATGACAGCAAAAAGTGGTCTTTTGTAGTTTCTCCATAAACAAAACAAGCTAATTCCATATACGAATAAAAAGAATAAGAAAGTCATATTTTCTGTAAATCCAATGTATGAAAAGATATCTGAAAACCAACCTAATACAGGTTGATACCAAAATACATAACGCTCATTTACAGCTTCTTGCAGTAATCTTTGTTCTCCAAAAATATAGAATAAATCTGGTAAAATTACGAGTACATTGACAACAGCGAATACAGCAATCATTTTGATAGCGATGTCTTTTTTAACGCTGGCAGATTTTCCAAAGATAAAAGTGTCTAAAGTTTTCATGGTGTTTAGTTTTTAAAGGAATTGGTTTGCATAGCAACTTCCTTGTTTTTTGTGGTAGAAAATCCTAAAATTTCTTTATACATCACTTGATGTCCATCGGTTGCTGCACTTTCGAGTGTGTTGAAACGATATAAATCTAAGTAAATGTCTATTTTGTCTATATCTTGATGATCTGAGAATAAGGAAGATGAAATTGATTTCAGTATAACTTCTCGTTCTTCTACATCAAAGATGTTTGAATTGAAATGTAAGTTTGCCGATCTGAACTTTAAGAAAGATTCTGGAGACTTAAATGGAAGATGAATTTCTTCGCCATCAGCCATAAATCGCATGCTTACTTTAATTGGTGAAATATTTGGAGAAAAGAATGAATATCCTCTATTGGTTCCTGTGTATTTTGCATAAAAGAATATAAAATCAGTAACCGGTTTCGGTGTTTCAAACAGTGATGCTTTGTTTGCGATGAATTTTCCAACAGGATTTAGTTTGGCTTGTGATTCGTCATCTTGAAATGAAGTAAAGCTTGCAAATCCTATAATCAACATAAACAATAAATGAACGGCAAGATATCCGAGTAATATTTTTTTGGTTGTTTTCATGATTATATATTTTTTTATTGGATTGAAAATGCTTGAGTTAAGATTGAAAAGAAAAGACCGAAAAGTGGTCTTTTCTTTTTCAATTCTGAGAAGTCTATCTTTCTGAAGTTCCAGTATAAACGTAATCTCTAGAGATAAATGTCCATGAATCTTTCAACATGTTGTCTAAGTTCTCTACTGTAGATACATTTACGTCATCCATAGTTACTTCTTGTGCATTTGTAGTGTTGATTGCAGATACTGCGAATAATGCTACTACTGCTAATGCTCCTGTTAATTTGATTAATTTTTTCATAATAATGTGTTTTAAAATTTTGGTTAAATACTAATTTGATTACTAATGTGATATTGTGTGTTGATTAACGCTCGCTAGATCCAGTGTATACGAAATCTCTTGAGATAAATGTCCACTCATCTTTCAACATGTTGTCTAAGTTCTCTACTGTAGATACATTTACGTCATCCATAGTTACTTCTTGTGCATTTGTAGTGTTGATTGCAGATACTGCGAATAATGCTACTACTGCTAATGCTCCTGTTAATTTGATTAATTTTTTCATAATATTAAAGTTTATAAAGTTTTGATCTCCTACTCTGTTTTAGGCTTTTCGGATTCCGCCTTATGTGATTGTTGCAACAAATCGACAGTGCTAAATAATGGCGTAATATTCACATTTTCAAATGGTTAGTGCTGCCATTTATAAATGCAGGCATGGTATTTATAAATATCATGTTGCACTTTTTTAAAAGAAGTCTTGTAAACAGTAGATTGCCATAAAAATGTTAGTATTCTTTCAAAATTTGATATCTTTATCATGTATTTGCGAGCAGAATATTCATTTTAATGCTCTAGTAACCAGAACTGTATTATTTAACCTACTTTTTAGAGTTAGTATTTTTTACAAAAAAACATTTAAGGGAGTGTTTTGAAACTCTAAAAGAAAATTTTTGAAAAAAAATGAAGATTATTTGTAAAAAAAGATCCATTTTTTTGGAGGCTATTGCTTCGAATCATACAAAAACATCCATACGAACCTTATTTTTTAGTGTTTTTTTTACACTTTTTGGTATGTGGAGCACATTTTCACAGGAAAATGAGTTCGATAAACTGAAATCTGACTTCATTCCATTGCCTAAAAACTCGGAACAAAAGCTAAATGATGCCAAATTATATCTCGAAAACGCTAAAAGAAACAACGATTTAGAGAAAATTGTTGCAGGTTATGAGCAATTCATCACACATTATAGTCATACAAAAACAGCTATTTCGTATGCTGATAGCATTATTTTGCTCACTAAAAATGCAAAACTCAACGATTATCCAGGGAAAGGGTACTTATTAAAAGGAATCCAATTGTACTATAATTCTAAGTACAATGAAGCGCTAGACAACTTTGCCATTGCTAATGATTTTGCCATTGCAGCGAAAGATATTGCACAACAAATCTCTATAAAACATTACATAGGACTCTTAAAGAATGTAAGTGATGAAAAGGAAGAAGCACTAACCATTTTTCAAGAAAATTTAGCGTTTATTACAAAAAACAATCAGCATCAAAAAGATCAGCAACAATACCTAAAATCGTTATTTGCATTAGCTGATTCGTATAATAAAAATAGACTTTTAGATTCTGCGGAAGTAGCACATCAACGTGGAATTGCCGCAAGTTTGAAACATCCTGATCAATATTTATATCCTTGGTTCCTGTTATCGTACGGAATTACATCATACTATAAAGAAGATTATGCTAAAGGAAATGACAGCTTGCAAAAAGCAGCTACATTTTTTAAAACCAATCAAAAAGCACTGTCTTCTACATACCTTTATATATATAAGTGTTTGAACAAACAAGGAAAAAATGCAGAATCGTTGCCCTATTTATATAAAGTTGATTCTATTTTCCAGCAACATCCAAAAGTTATATTTCAAGCACGGGAAGCGTATGAGTTATTAAATATAGCACACAAAACTTCTGGCAATGATGCTGCACGCTTGTCTGCCATTGAAAAATTACTCGATGTAGATGATATGATTTCTAAAGATTATCAAAATTTAGGAAAAAAGATTGTCACGAAATACGAAACTCCGTTGCTGATTTCTGAAAAAGAAGAATTACTCAGCAAAAAAGAGGAATTAATTACCAAACTAGAAGATTCCAACTTCTTATCACAAAAAACCATTTTGGTTCTTATTATTCTTTCCGTGTTGCTTTCTGGCGTCATCTTTTACTTTTATCGAAGAAATGCCGTGTACAAAAAACGTTTTGACGCGCTCATGCTAGAATATGAACAAAAAGAAAAGGAAAAAGAAATTCCTATTATTGAAAAAATACCAACCATAAAAAAGGCGGCTGTAGGCATTCCGCAAGAAATTATTGATGCCGTATTAATCAAGTTAGATAAGTTTGAAAAAACGCATAAGTTTACCAAAAGAAGTTACACACTTACCAAACTTGCCAAAGAACTGGATACCAATAGTACCTACCTTTCAAAAATCATTAATATGACCAAAGGCATGAACTTTGCGAAATATATGAATGAAATCAGAATTGATTATGCTATTACACAATTAAAAGAAAATAAACAGTTCCGATCGTATACTATCAAAGCAATTGCTATTGATGTTGGGTTTAACAATGCACAATCGTTTTCAGTAGCTTTTAACAAAAAAACAGGAATTCATCCTTCGTATTTCTTAAAACAACTTGAAAATCAGGAATTGAAAGAAAGTGCTTAGTGAATTTGTATTCGTACTATTCATAACTAAAGTTCGGCTCTTTTCTAAACCTAAACATACATAAACAAGTCTAAAGAATTGGTTTTTAAGGCACTAAAAATGTTACTTCGAATGCTGTTGAAATTCCATTGAAACACCTATTTTTCTTATGTGCTCAACTGCACAAAAACTGAATAAAAATTTTGTAACATACTTTACATTTGCGCTTTATACTTTATTGGGTATTACTTGCGTTTCTTCTTCTTAGAAACCTCTTCCGCTAGTAACAACGCATTATAGGCATTCACTATTTTACCTGATTTGGATAAGGAACTAAAGGGAACGAGTTCTTTTTCTTTGCTTGCAGAAGGTTTATTGACCATAATATCATAGGAAACACCAGATTCCATGATAATTTGTTTTACTTCAGATGCGGTTAGGTTTGGGTAGTAGGAACGGATTAGTGCGGCAACTCCTGCTACTATTGGGGCTGACATAGATGTTCCGCTTTCGTAACCGTATTTTTGATTTCTTTTAGTTGTATAAATAGTTTTAGCTGGAGCAAAAATATCTACATTGTTTTTCCCATAATTGGAGAAGTCGGCAACTAGCTTTTCATTTGCTTGTGAAGTAGAACCACCTACTACAATAATATTATTAACATATTCATTATTTTGTTTATCTACATCATTAGGATAAGTTATTTCAATATCGCTATTTTTTGAAGAATTACCCGCAGATAAGACAATTAACACATCTTTATCGTTTGCATATTTTATGGCATTTTGTATCCAATTATTATGTTGTACAATATATTTGGTAAATGTCATTATTATGATTTTCGCACCATTATCAACAGCATATCTAATCCCTAAAGCTATATCTTTATCTTGCTCATCTCCTGAAGGAGAAACACATACTGGCATAATTTTTAAAGCATTACTAATACCCTTAATCCCAATATTATTATATCTATTTGCCCCCAAAACTCCAGCTACCTTTATTGCATGATTATGACTTGAAGTATTTTTAGCAGTGATTTTTCCATTACCGTAGTTCGTATCCTTTATATTGTCTACATCATCGCCAATACGTTCACGATCATTAAATGATAGCGATAAATAAATATTTGAATATCTTTTTTGTGTTTTTTCAGTATTAGAGATCCAATCTTCATAATTTAAAAGATTTTTATAATTATTTATCTTGATATTGATTAAACTATCTTTAGAAAAAACTTTTTCTATGTTAGCCTGAGAAAGTAAAGTGTCATTGTATATAAGTTTTAGATCATTGTAAAGTTTTGTTTTTTTATTCTTTATAGAGTCTAGGTAGAAAATGGAATTTTTTAATTGTTTTAAGGACTCATCATAAAGAGTTTTAGCCTTAGTATATAAAATGAATTCCTCTTTCCTACTTTTAGGAACTTCAAGAATATTTTTATTTAAAAAATCATTCTGATATTTTCTAACTATTCTAGTGAATTCGAAGCTTGCTCTATCGACATTCTGTCCAAAAGTAGTACCGAGAAAATTCCATCCATTGGTATCATCAACGTAACCATTTTGGTCATCATCAATATTATTATTTGGGATTTCATGAATATTTTTCCAGATGAAATCCTTTATATCTTCATGTTTAGCATCAATTCTATTATCTAATAATGCGACAATTATAGTATTTCTTTTCTTTTTATGATCCAATAATTCTTTGTATGCCTTATCTAAACTTATTCCTGCTATGGTATCTCGTATAATATCTTTGTGAATCCAATTTCGCCATTCTTGAATAGTTAATTTTGAATTCTTTCTAGGGAATGATTTATCAATCTTTACGGACGTAAAAGTTTTACATCCTATTAAGATTAATAATACTATAATTAAAGTCTTTCTTAAAAACATTTATTTAACTTTTAACAACTTTCAGTTTCTATATGTTTACATCTTTTGGGCAAGTTGCTGTAGGCGGCACTGGACATAAATCTGTTGTTGTATTCGTATTTGTTTCACAGTTTTGTTGTATCTGCGAATCATTTCCTCCTAAGATTTTCGTTAATCTATTTAAACTAGCTATCTTGAAAAATTTGATCTAAATATTATAAAAATATTTTGACTATTCTAATATAAATATCTTAAAATCAGTCACTTAATTTCTTTATAAAATAAGATGGACTAATACCTGTCTTCTTCAAAAAAGCGTTATTAAATGCTCTACGCGTACTATATCCAGATTCATCAGCAATATGATCGAGACTATATTTCCTAAACTTATTATCATTTTTTAATCTATTTATACAATAGTCTAATCGTAACGAATTAATATATTGCGAAACTGTTTTACCTTTATATTCATTAATTATTTTTGAGATATACTTTGAATTGGTATTAAAGTTTTCAGATAATCTACCAAGAGATATTTTTTTCATCTATATCAATTGATTTAGATTGATTTTTTTTATCCATTTGATACTTACTAGTAATATTAGAGTTACTCATCAACTCATCAAATTTACTCTTATACTTTTTTTTCTTTTTATAATTAACTATTAATATGATCAATATCACTATTGATATTAACATTAAAGTACTAACATAATATAGATATCTGTTATTATTAGATTTTAATACATTGATAATTCTTTGCTTTTTGGATAATAAAATAGGTTGTTCATGTTGTTTATAAATAGTACTGCTTATGTATTGGTAATTATTTTGAAGTAAATTATCAAATTTTAATAATTGATTCGTATAATATAATTGTGTTTCTAAGTCATTTGTTTTTTTTGCATTTTCAATTAAAAAAATATAGGCTTCTCTACTTTTTGGTAATAATCCATTATTTATATGAAAAATTGAATCAACTTTTTTAAAGTTTGATATTGCCTTACTATATTCATTATTTTCATAATATGATTTCCCTAAATATAAATAAGATGCAGCTTCATAAACTTTATGATCATTTTTGATGTGCGTATGGAGTGATTTATTAATACTATCTATTGATGATTTGTAATTTTTTTTGTGATATTGATTTATCCCTTCTAATAAGACAAACATACTATACAAAACGGTATCATTTACTGATTTTGAATCAATAATACCTTTTGTATTTAAGTCGGTGGCTTTATTTAACTCTCCCGTATATGAATATTCACTTGACAATAAAGATAAAGACCATAGATAATTTCTACTAACTGGCATTTTTTCGTGATAGTTCCATGAATCCTTAGCGTAGACAAGAGCTTCCTCATGTAAACCTATTCTACTCTTTATTATACCAATATTATATTTTGCCAAGCTCTTATAATAATCATTTCCAGATTTTTCTGCACTATTGTGAGCTAATATAAAGTTATTTAAAGCTTTCTTGTAATCAGAATTTCTTGAATAAATTACAGATTTAGTTAAATATGTACTTGCTGGAACTAAATATTTATTCTTATTTCCACAAAAGAAAAGTGAGGAATCTAAAAATTTTAATCTTTTATTTTTTTCTAAAGTAGATCCTGACATAAATAAATAACCTTCGGAAATTCGTATTGAATCATTATCATAGATTCCTTTTCTTAAGTATTTACTTGCTAAAACATCTACAGATATGGTATCGTTTAAAGCGTGAAATTTATATATTTCATTTGCTAATTGATCATAACTTTTGCCTTCAACAGAAACTTTATTATTATTTATTTTCTCTTGTGCATTTCCTACAAGGGAGAAAGCAAAAAAACATATCACATAAACATAATGCATAAAAAATAAGCTGATTACTAATTATTTAATGTTGTGTAAACCAAAGCCTATTACTTTGAATATTCCATGAAATTACCTTGAATATTCCGTGAATGTTCAAGGTATACACTTTGATAGAAAAGTTTTTCAAAGTTACTTTACACCATCAAAAAAATCTGATACCTAAATTAAAGGTTAAATTTTAAAATGAAAGAAAAGTTGTAACAAAAAAATTTCACAGTCAAATAAATACAACGCATGATACACGAAGAACAACGGCAGAAACTAAAAAAAGCAATCGGTCATCATTATACGGGGAAGGTGTTAAAAGTCCTAAAAAAAAAAGATTACCAACCGACAGGGAAAACCCTATGGAACATCGATGATCAGAAATGTATTTAACGGACTCAATAAAAATGAAAAAATAGAAAATGCCATTCTAGAACTCTTTCATCAAACCATAGAAAAGAACGAAAGACGTGTAGCCTTAATGAACGAATTACTAAACATGACCGATACGTAATATTTTAGGTTATAGACCAAATATAGGAGGTTTCCTAAAGGTGCAATTGGGTTCAGTAAAGCATCATTAAGGTTGTTTGTAAGTTATAAATGGTCTTATAATAATACAAAGCGGTTGTATATAAGTTTGATGCGGTTCTGTAATCATTATAATAGGTTCCAAACCTAAAAAAAGGGGTTCGTTTAGGGGGTAAGCCCCTTAAGGAACCGCTTCAAAATGGTAGATAACCGCATAAAATAGGTTCCGAACCGCTTCAAAAGGGTTGCAATAGGGCTGACGACCAATAAAGAACCGCTTTGAAGTAGCAATGAACCACAAAACACACTTTTTAATATCATAATTGTATTGCAAGTAGCTGTATATCCCAAAAAACAGCCGTGGAAGCCGAAAAACGCAAGAGTAGGCAT
>NZ_LBMG01000030.1 GCF_001005315.1 Kordia jejudonensis | reverse complement strand
AGGAAATATCATACTCTTATGAAAGGGGTCACGATAAAACAGCAAAAAATTGATCAAAGTCAGTATAAAAGGAAAAGCTTATGTTTTATTTACTATTTACAAGCATCGCTCAAATTTTTTGAAGCCCGAATAAGTTCTGCATAAGCATTTACAAAGTATTTTGACACTTTAAGGATTCCATAAATTGCCACACCGCAAATGACTACTTTAGTCACAGGGTGCTTCAATATCTTATTTGTATCAATGAGTGGCTTGGTAGATCTAGGAATCGAATCCAAATCTAGCTTGTCTAAAATTGACTTTCTTTTAGTTTGTTCTTTACGTACCATTTTTCCGTGTATTTTTGTTATAATTACATGAGAAAACGGATACTTTTTAGCAATGGATAAACAGTTAAAAATCAATCGAAAATATGGTGATTTTAGGGCATCAAAAGAGTACCGTTTCAGAGTACCGAAAAGCATAGAAATCGACCCTTTTTCGGACTCCTTATTTCGTAAATTACTAAAAATCAGGTATACATAAATTAACCAACTGCTGGTTGTTGGTTGTTGGTTGTTGGTTGTTCGTTATTAGTTATTCAAAAATTAAACTTATAAACTTATAAACTCACAAACCGCTATTTCACACATTTCCTATCATTTTTCATCGCCGATTGTCAAGAGAAATGTATCGTTTCGACTAAAAAGCTTCTTTTCCTGCAAAAATTAAAATATTTTTGATCGGAATTAGTTTAGTTGTAGATGAGGTTATTTTTCTTATGTTGTTGTATTGCGCTGTTTTGCTCTGTTTCGTTACAGGGACAAACAAGTAATCGCCGTACGAAAAAACTAGCCGTTAAAGATGCGATTGTGCTCGATTCGGTCAGTATTAATCCGTATCTATTTCGGCTGACCGATAAAAAAAATAAACAAATTGATACTACCGCCTTTCGAATTGATTTTGAAAAAGCAATCCTATATCTCGATCTTTCAAAAATTACCACCGATTCCATTCGCGTAAGCTATACACAATACCCAAAATTCTTAACAAAAAAATATACAGGCTTTAATAAGAATGTCATTGTTGAAAATCCAATTGATATTGATAAAATTGTCTCCTTAAAATCGAATCGAGAAGCTTCTGAAACACGACTTTTTGATGGTTTGAATACCTCTGGAAGCATTTCACGTGGTGTTACCGTTGGAAATAATCAAAATACCGTATTAAATTCGGAACTCGATTTGCAAATTTCTGGGAAAATATCTCAAAATGTTACCTTGCGCGCTTCTATTCAAGATGCAAATATTCCCATTCAAGAAAGTGGGTATTCGCAACGTTTGGATGAGTTTGATCAGGTTTTTATAGAACTGGAAAGTAAAAACTGGAAAGTGCGTGCAGGAGATGTGAATCTGGAAAATACAGAAACAAGTTTTATGCGTTTTCAAAAAAAAGTGCAAGGTGTTGGCGTCGTGGTCAATTTGCCGCATGAAAATAGTAAAACAAGTATTTTTGGTTCAGGAGCATTGGTTCGTGGACGCTACACACAAAGTAGATTTCAAGGACAAGAAGGAAACCAAGGACCGTACAAATTAACAGGACCAAACGAAGAATTATTTATCTTGATTGTTTCAGGAAGTGAAACCGTGTATGTAAACGGATTGCCTGTAGAACGTGGTGAAAACAACGATTATATTATTGATTACAACGCGGGAGAAATTACGTTTACCTCAAGATATCCGATTACTTCCGAAATGCGAATTAGCGTAGAATATCAGTTTACCGATAACAATTATACACGTTTTGTCGCTTATGGTGGCGCCAAGTATGAATCTGAAAAGTTGAACATTGCTGGGTATATTTATTCTGAAAATGATTCTAAAAATCAGCCAATTCAGCAGAACTTATCCGAAGAACAAGTTGCTATTTTACGTGATGCTGGAGACGACAGAGATTTAATGACGGCGCCTTCTGCGGTAGAACAAGCATTTTCAGAGAATCGAATTTTATATAAAAAAGAACTTGTCGGCGGCGTGGAAACCTTTGTATTTTCTAACAATCCTGATGATACGTTGTTTGATGTTCGGTTTTCATTGGTTGGCGATAATCAAGGAAATTATATCTTGGCAAATGCGGCTTCTAACGGTAGAATTTACGAATATGTAGCACCAATTGCAGGTGTTTTACAAGGAAATTATGAGCCAATTGTTCAACTCGTGTCGCCAACGAAAACCCAAGTTGCTGTTGTAAAAGGTGCGTACACGCCAAGTAAAAAAACAGATGTACAGTTTGAAGTTGGTTTTAGTAATAATGATCAAAATTTATTTTCTTCCATTGATGATGATGACAATCAAGGATTGGCTACACAATTGAACGTACAACAACAATTGCTAGATAAAGATTGGAAGATTCGCAGTTTTGCCAATTTTAATTACATTGATGAGAAATTTCAAACTATTGAGCGTTTGTATTCTATTGAATTTAATCGCGATTGGAATTTAGAAAATACGTTCAATGCAGGAAATCAGCAGTTCTTGGCAACTGGATTGGATTTTTCTAACGAGAAAAACGGAACAGCGCGGTACAGTTTTGAGTATTTAGATTTTGCTAATAATGCAACAGGAAATCGGCATGTACTTCTTTCCGATTTAACGTTTGGGAAACTAAAACTACAAACCAGCGGAAGTTATTTAACCAACGAAACCGTAACTACAACGTCTGACTTTTTACGTTTGTTTGCACGTACTACTTATAGTTTTACGAAAAGTTGGGCTGGCGCACAATTGAGCTTAGAAAGCAATGAGCAACAGGAAATTGCAACGCAAAATTTTACACCATTGAGTCAACGATTTAAAGCGTATACAGCTTTTGCTGGTGTAGGCGATAGTTTAAAAATTCATGCAGAAATTGGCTATACATATCGTGTGAATGATAGTTTGCGAAATGACAATTTGCAACGTGTAAATTCCTCTAATACGTACTTTTTAAAGTCACGCTTAATTCAGAATAAAAACACGCAACTTTCACTTTTTGTCAATTACAGAACGCTAAATCAAGAAGATGAAACAATTGAAGACGAACAATCTTTAAATTCACGTTTGGTGTATCAACAACGTTTATTTAACCAACTTGTTTCCTTAAATACGGTTTACGAAACCAACTCTGGCGCCTTACCACAACAGGAATTTACATATGTACAAGTTGATCAAGGACAAGGTGTATATACTTGGAATGATTATAACGATAATGACATTCAGGAATTAGACGAATTCGAATTGGCACAGTTTCCCGATGAAGCAATTTACGTTCGTGTATTACTTCCAAATCAGATTTTCATCAAAACGCATCAAAATAAATTTAGTCAAGTATTAACCTTAAATCCTTCGCAATGGAGTAATAAAAAAGGAGTTCAAAAGTTTTTATCGCATTTTTACAATCAATCTTCATTTTTAATAGATCGAAAGATCCGACGCGCGAATGAAAGTTTTAATTTGAATCCGTTTGATGGCGATGAAAGTGAAAATGTTTTAGGCTTGAATCAAAGTTTACGAAATGCTCTTTTTTACAATCGTGGAAAGCAACGATATACAACTTCGTATACGTATTTAAATGCCAAATCCAAGAACTTATTGTCTATTGGTTCGCAGGAAAATATCAATACATCGCATCAACTTCAGTTTACACATAAAATTGGCAAATTTTGGCTTACCGATTTGATTACAAGTACTGGAAAAACCGAAAGTATTTCAGAAAATTTCTTGAATAAAAACTTCGATATTAATCTTTTTAAAGTAACGCCAACACTTTCCTATATTTTTAATCGAAATAGCCGATTCAGTGTTTTTTATAAGTATGAACAAAAAGAAAATCTAATTGGCGATTTGGAATCATTGACACAGCAAAAAGCAGGAATTTCATTTGCATATAGCAATCAACAAAAAGTAGCATTGAATGGAGAATTTAGCTATTTTCAAAACAATTTTACTGGAAATGCCTTTTCACCTGTTGGCTATCAAATGTTAGAAGGTTTGCAACCTGGTACCAACTTTACGTGGAATTTGATCGTTCAAAAAAAATTGACCAAATTCCTCGATTTAAATCTTTCTTACTTTGGACGAAAAAGTGAAACTTCACGTACCATTCATACTGGAAATGTACAATTGCGTGCGTACTTTTAATTAGCATTGCTCGATAAAAAACACACGTATATTTAGGTTAATTTTTCATCGGAAATTTCATCAAATATTTTGTTTTTGTACTTATTATACAAGAATGAAATGATTAATAATAATACACCTAACGACACAAATACGATTGTTTTTGCAATGGTTGTCAAATGTGCAATGTCATATAAAAATAGCTTTACAAGTGTGATGCCAAAGAGTGCAATAGCGCCAATTCGCAAGTATTTGTTCCTTTTCCAAATTCCTAGTACAATTACAAATAACGCATATGTTCCCCATAAAATGCTCAATCCTAATTTATCCGAAGCAGCATTAGAAGCAATGTCTAACCAATGAATCAATTCACTACTCAAAATTGCCAAAATAGTTACATGAAATATTCCATAAAAAACAATTTGCAATCTTCTTTTGATAAACTCTTGACGAATATATATTTTGGTAACTAGTAAAAGTGCAATTACAAATACATAGGAAATATATCGTATGACAAGTGCATACACACTAATTCCTGCATCTTGTTGAATGTATGCATCTCTGAGTTCGCTTAGCGCGAATAATCCTTGCGTGAGAAATATAAAAATGGCAAACACATTGAAGCCTAAATTAACGTAGCCAAATGTTTCATTTTTAATTTTTTTGATATTTATAAACGAAAGTAAAGCAAAGAAAAATAGCGAATAATTAATGATCCAAACACTTTTGAATTCTAATAAATTATAGTTTGAATTGCTAAGTTTTTCAAAATTATTTCCCGTTTCTGAATTGATATATAATTGATTCCAATAGCTAGCAATTTCAATTCGGAATGAATAATATACTGAACATAAGAAAATTCCAATGATGGCAATCGATAAAAACTCTTCTATAGTTCGTGATAATTGTAAAGGTGTTGTATACTCTTTTTTATGGAACAAATATGTTATTGCGCCAAGCGAAAGCATAAACACCAAAGAACCTAAGAAATTTAAATTAAAAATTGGTGTTATATTCGCAATACTTTTATAATCATAATGATTTGGATACAAAGTAAACCAATCGTGTCCGAGACTTAGAAAAGCTAGTAATACTAGTGGATAGGATAGTTTTTCATAAATTTTGATGCCTTTTGTACGTCCAATATAAAATAATATAAATGCTTCTAACGCCCATAATATCGTAACCCAACTTCCATCGAGTTCTACAGGAATTGCAATGGTTACAAACGTAATGAACAATCCAAAAACGAGATATAGTAAGTTTTTATCTGCATCTTTTCTAGTGAATAAAATGTAGCTTACAAGCAAGTGTATGAATGCGTTTCCTAAGGTGAAAATTCCTAGAAATTTTTCTCCCACAGGATGTCGAAGCAATAAGAAATAACCAATGATGTATGCTAAAAATGTGTTGACTAGTAAAAGTACAATATCCAATCCGCTGTACACTTCCTTTTTGATGAGTTTGTACGCCAAAATTGTCGTGTAGAATATCGCAAAGAATACAAATAGAAAGCTCAATGCAATACTAAAATGATCAGCTGTTACGTATTCTGAAACAAACCAACTTAAATAAATAAGCCATGTAATTCCGAATGCAGAACCAAGTAAACCTTTCCAATATTTTTGAAATGAAATGATTAGAATTCCGATGTTGATAATCGTTATATAAGTAAATAAAACGAAGACATTTCCTGAGTCTGTACTGACTAAAAACGGAACAGCATACGCGCCTACTAAACCAATATGCGCAATTACTTGTCGATTGTACAATATTGCCGTGTACACACCGTAAACCGTAAGCAAAACCATGATAAAGAATGCCAACGATTGCGAGATTAAACCGTAAAAACTAAACGCTGCATAGGTTATAAAGTATAAAATTGCGATAGCACCACTAACTAAAACGGCACTGTAATTTTCGTATTTCTTTTTTAGCTTAATTCCGAAACCTAACAATCCTATTCCACTTAAATATCCTAAAATAATTCGTGTTGTAGGTGTAATGAGTTCGTGCTCAATAGAATATTTTACGCCAATTGCCACACCAATAATGGTAATGATAATTCCTATTTTGTTTAATACGTTTTCGCCAATGAATTTTTCAAGATTCGATTTTTCATTAGTAAACGAAGGTGTTGGTGTTGGAATTTTCGTTTCCGAAACTACTTTTGGAGTAGAAATAGTCTCTTTAATTTCTTTTTTTGGAGCTTCAATTAGTACTTCTTCAACTACTTTTTCAGGTTGTTTTGCTGCAACTACTTCTTTCGTTTCTGAAATTTCTCGTTCTTGTGCAGCTTTTAAACTTTCAATTTGAAAACGCAAATCATTGATTTCTCTAGAAAATTGCTGCTGTTTTTGCGATAATACGTCTAACTTTCGTGTAAGTTGCCGTATCGTTTCTGAATAATCTTGCATGGTTGATTGTTTATAAATACTTCGTTCACGAGAATTTCTAAGTGAATATAAGTATCTCTAGTTGGTTTGCATACAAATATGAAGGTTCATTTTGCTTTTTTAAACTCAATTATTGATAAAAACAAACGATATTTTAAATGAATTTAATTTTTAATAAACTAAATATTAAATAGTTATATATTACAAAACAGACGATATTATCAACAAAAAAAGAGGTTCTCTAGAAAGTTGAAATTTCGTCAAACCGAACTTGATTCGGTTCCTCATCATCATTGAAAATCAAGAGTATGGGATTCTGAATCAAGTTCAGAATGACGGTTTCTATTACTTTTTAGAAAACCCCTTTGAGTTATAAATGTTGTACTAATTTACATTTTCATTAACCAAGCACGCATGTCAACTTCTTTCATGATTATGCTACGCACATCTTCAATTTTTACACGTTGTTGTTCCATGGTGTCTCTGTGACGAATGGTAACCATATTATCTTCTAACGTATCATGATCAACAGTAATACAAAATGGCGTTCCAGCAGCATCTTGTCTTCTGTAACGACGTCCAACAGCATCTTTTTCATCATAAATCACATTGAAATCAAACTTTAAATCATCCATGATTTTACGTGCAATTTCTGGCAAGCCATCTCTTTTAATCAATGGCAAAACGGCTGCTTTTGTTGGCGCCAAAACGGCTGGCAATCGTAAAACGGTACGTTCTGAACCGTCTTCCAAAGTTTCGTCTACTAATGAGTTTGAAAAGATTGCTAAGAACATTCTGTCCAATCCGATAGAGGTTTCTACAACATATGGAACGTAGCTTTCTTTGGCTTCATGATCAAAGTATTGTAACTTTTTACCTGAATGCTTTTCGTGTGCTTTTAGATCAAAATCTGTACGCGAGTGAATTCCTTCCAATTCTTTAAATCCGAATGGAAATTTGAACTCAATATCTGCGGCAGCATCCGCATAATGTGCTAATTTTTCATGATCGTGAAAACGGTAATTGTCTGCGCCCATTCCTAATGATAAGTGCCACTTCATACGGTTTTCTTTCCACGCTTCGTACCATTCTTTTTGCGTTCCAGGCTTTACAAAGAATTGCATTTCCATTTGTTCAAATTCACGCTGTCTAAAGATAAATTGACGCGCTACAATTTCATTACGGAAAGCTTTACCAGTTTGTGCAATACCAAACGGAATTTTCATACGACCCGTTTTTTGAACGTTCAAGAAATTTACAAAAATACCTTGTGCCGTTTCTGGACGTAAATATAAATCCATTGCCGTATCTGCGGAAGCTCCTAATTTTGTACCAAACATTAAGTTGAATTGCTTCACTTCTGTCCAATTTTTTGAACCCGAAACAGGATCTGCAATTTCCAACTCTTCAATCAAAGCTTTTACATCAGCTAAATCTTCATTTTCTAACGATTTTCCTAAGCGAGCTAAAATGGTATCTATTTTTTCTTGATATCCGACAACACGTCCGTTAGTAGATACAAATTCTTCTTTATTGAATGCATCTCCAAAACGTTTGGCTGCTTTTTTGACTTCTTTTTCAATCTTAGCTTCAATTTTTAAACAATAATCTTCCACTAAAACATCGGCACGATATCTTTTTTTAGAATCTTTGTTATCAATTAAAGGATCATTGAATGCATCTACGTGTCCTGAAGCTTTCCAAGTGGTTGGATGCATTAAGATTGCTGCATCAATTCCAACGATATTTTCGTTCATTTGCACCATGGCTTTCCACCAATAGTCGCGTATGTTTTTCTTTAATTCAGCTCCATTTTGAGCATAATCGTATACCGCGCTTAACCCGTCATAAATTTCACTTGATTGAAATATATAACCGTATTCTTTTGCGTGCGATATTACCTTCTTAAATTGGTCGTCTTGTTTTGCCATGGCGCAAATATAAAACGTTTGTTTATGAGCTACAAGCTATTTTTTAGCGATGTACACAAAAGCAGGCGGAATGTTAAACGCTTCAAAGGATAACTTCACTTCATCACGGAAAACTTCCTTGAGTTTTTTGTAGTAGGTAAGACTGTATTGATACTGAACAAACAAGCTTCCTTTTGCCATGGCGTCGTAAGAATTGTCTAAAATACGATCGCTTATTTCTGTTGGAATGTTCGTTAATGGCAAGCTCGAAATGATACAATCGGCTTTGTCATACCCATGTTTTTTTAAAATTGACGTGATATCTTCAGCGGATGCTTTTTCTAAAAAAAGTTGCGAATGTTTAATTTTTCCAAGCGATTCTACAAACTTCTCATTAATTTCAAAAGCAATGAGTTTTGTTTGTGGTTGAATCCTTTTTAAAATTTCTTTGGTAATAATTCCATTTCCAGGACCAAATTCCACAATGACGTTCACTTTAGAAAAGTCAATATTATTAACGATTCTTCGAGATAAAAATCGTGAACTTGGGAAAATAGTTCCCGAAGTTTTGATATCGCGTATGGCTTCTCTAAAAAATTTTAAGCTATCCAATTGCTGGAGATTTTAGTACTTTGATGATGAATTTTTGAATGTTACGCGAAGTAAAGAAAATAATCAGAAAATAAGGTGTTTTTTAGTCGATACTTTAGTTTTTTTCATTGAAATAAAAGAAGTGTAGAAAATTACTACTGTACAACTAATGAATTGAAATTTTGCACCTTACAGGCTTCCGTCAAATTTTCGATGCAATTGACGGTTGGTTTTTCGCAATGTAAGTAATTGCTTCCTGTATTTTATAATGCTTTCATAGTCTAAATCAGATTGTTCAATTTTACGAAGCAGCTCTTTCGCTTTTCTGCGCTCAGATTTTAGAATTGAATGATCTACAACTTGTAATTTGCCTAAATGATCATAATTTTTAATGATATCCATGAGTTCTTCACGGACAAGTATTTTTTCATTGTCTAAATAATCATTCTTTTCTATGTTGTCATTGTAATTGAAAATAGAGATGAACACCATTGATACAGTCATCGCGGCTAGCGCTAATAGTAGGATTTTCTGAATTGTATCTTTTGTGACGCCACTCATAAAAAAGTAGTACTTTTAAACTAAATTAAAGATCTAAATTAAAATTTCAAGTTGGTAAAGATATTAAATAATATTGTTTCTGCCTTTTTTCCAGCAACTTGCTTGGGCTGCGCGTCAAAATTGATACAACACGAACAACACATTTGTACACATTGCAGGCACAACTTACCTTTTACTTCGTATCATAAACATCCTGAAAATCCTGTGTTACAAAGCTTTTACGGACGTGTTTTACTAGAAAATGCTACAGCATTGGTACACTACAAGAAAAATGGTATTGTACAACACTTGTTACATCAGCTTAAATATAAAGGACAACAAGAAGTTGGTGTAATTTTAGGAAATATATTAGGAAACGATTTAAAAAATGAACCATCTTACCAAACAATTACACATGTAATTCCTGTACCCTTACACAAAAAACGTTTGAAAGAACGCGGTTACAATCAGGTGGCAACTTTTGGCAAACAACTCGCTTTACAGCTAAATGCTACGTATGCAGATACAATCCTTATCAAAATAAATAACACCAAAACACAAGCATTTAAAAATCGTGCCGAACGTTGGACAACGATACAAGATTCTTTTGAAATTAAAAATGCCGAATTGTTAACCGATGCGCATATTCTTCTGGTAGATGATGTGATTACGACAGGCGCAACGCTAGAAGCCTGTGCCAATGCACTTAAAAAAATACCAAATATCAAAATTAGTATTGCAACAATGTCAATAGCAAGTTAAAACGTTCGTATGTACCAAAAATAATTAGTTTATTTGTACCACATTATTTAGTTATCATTAATGAAACATCGATTATTATTTTTCAGTATTGCTACACTTCTCTTTTTATCATTGATAAATTGTGCAAAACGAGGCATTCCATCTGGTGGAGATCCTGATACAGAACCACCAAAAATGGTAAAATCGCAACCTGAAGAATTTACAACTAATTTTGACGAAAAACGGATTCGAATTTACTTTGACGAATATATTAAAGTAAAAGACATTCGAAAGCAATTGATTATTTCGCCTCCAATTAAAGAAGGCGGTTACATTGTATATCCGCAAGGTGGCACGAGTAAATATATAGATATTCAAATTACAGATACGCTTCAAGAAAATACTACATATTCATTCAATTTTGGGCAAAGTATTGTAGATAATAATGAGGAAAATCCATATGAATATTTCAAATATGTATTTTCTACAGGAAGCTATATTGATTCTTTAGAAGTTGGCGGCGTTATCAAAGATGCCTTAAAAAATAGTCCTGAAACCTTCGTTTCTGTGATGTTATATGAAATTGATTCTACGTATAATGATTCTACCATTTACAAAGAAACTCCAACATATATTACAAATACCTTAGATAGTGTATCTGACTTTAAACTTTCAAACTTACGTGCTGGAAAGTACAAAATGGTTGCCATGAAAGATGTTGCCAACAACTACCTTTTTAACCCAAAAACAGACAAAATTGGTTATATTGAAGAAGAAGTAACGATTCCAACAGATTCTTCATACACAATTACATTATTTCAAGAAATTCCTGAATTTAGAGCGACGCGTCCAGCGCTGGTTTCCAAAGAAATGATTGTGTTTGGTTATGAAGGCGAAGCGAAAGACATGAAGATTGATTTGGTCTCGAAAGTATCAGATAGTTTTCAATACAGCATCACGCAAGATCCTGAAAAAGATACTCTTCGCTATTGGTTTAAGCATTTGCCACAAAAAACAGATTCGTTGATTTTTAAAGTTTCTAAAAAGAATTTTGAAAAAGAATTTACCGTAAAAATGAAGGAACTTAAAGGCGATTCTTTGCAAATTAAACCGAGTCATAGAGGTAATCTTCCGCTAACTGAAAACTTTAGCATTAGTGCCAATACGCCAATTGTTGCAACGGATGAAAGCTTAATTTCTATTGAAAATAAAGATTCTGTTGCGGTAGCGTTTACTTCAAAATTTATAAAAGAAGAAAATCGTTTGGAAATTTTATTTGAAAAAGAAGAAAGTCAGCGTTACAAAATTAAAATGCTTCCAAAAACCATTACAGATTTCTTCGGAGAAGTCAATGACACACTAGATTACGGACTGAGCACGAAAGCTAAAAAGGATTATGCAAACATTAAATTGACGCTTCAAAATGCAAAAGAATATCCATTAATTATTCAAATTGTAAATGAAAAGCTTGAAATCCTTGTTGAAAAATACGTTACGGAAGCACAGCCAAGTTATAATTTTCCAAACATAGAGCCGCAAAACGTTTACATTAGAGCCATATTGGACACCAATAAAAACGGAAAATGGGACACGGGGAATTACTTGAAAAATATACAACCCGAACGTGTTGTGTACAATCCGAAGAAAATTGAATTAAGAGCCAATTGGGATTGGGATGAAACGCTTATTTTTAAGTAAGTAACGTGAGTTCGACGTAAAAAGTTTAGTTTGAAGTTATTCTTTTCCGCAGTATAGCAGGGATTTTTCATTAAGAATTTTTGAATCCTTGGAAATCGAAGATTCATGAACTCCTTAATTTAAAATATAAAGATTGTGAACTAAAAAATTTAGAAAAATTCATGTGGTTTTAGTTTTTCCCAAAAAGAAAAACTGAAAATACCTCTGGAAATGCTTTGCATTCATGAATACTTTAATTTAAAATGTAAATGTTATGAACTAAAAGTTCCCTTTCTTTTGTTTCTTTTCTTTGGGTAAGCAAAGAAAACGAAAATAAAACACTGAAAATGTGTTTTATAGTAGAAAGTTTCTAGACTTAATTATAACTATAAATCGAATCGGTTATATCGAACTGGCATTAATTGACAATTACAACAACTCAAAAGTATCTTTATCATTTAAGAATTTTAGCTTATTTCGATAAGTTTCTATGTTCGATTTTGTCAGCGTAGCAAACGCAATTTCTTCTTTACCCGATTCTAAATTTGTTAGCTTTTCGCCCAACACATCATACACCGCAGAATGTCCAGGATATTCATGCGAATTTGCATCGAGTCCTACTCTATTGACACCAATACAATAACTCATATTTTCAATGGCGCGTGCTTTTAACAAGGCATCCCAAGCGCTAATTCTTGGCTTTGGCCAATTGGCAACATACAGTAAAACATCATAATTTTCTACATTTCGCGCCCAAACTGGGAAGCGTAAATCATAACAAATTAGCGGGCAAATTTTCCAATCTTTATACGTAATGATGTTTTTGAAAGTTCCAGCCGTATACACTTCATGTTCGCCAGCTAAGGTAAATGTATGGCGTTTGTCATAAGTTTCAATTTCGCCAGAAGGAAATACAAATACAAAACGATTGTAATGATTTCCGCTTTCAGAAATAACCAAACTACCAGTAATTGCAGCATTTTTTTCTTTTGCCAAATTTTTCAACAACGCGATTGTTTCGCCATCCATGGTTTCAGCAACTGACGCAGGATTCATGGTAAAACCAGAAGTAAACATTTCAGGTAAAATAATAAGATCAACCGTATCAGCAATCGTGTTGATTTTTTTGTGTAATTGTATACGATTTTCCGCAGGATGTTCCCAAACGAGATTGGTTTGAACAAGCGCAACGTGTAATTCTTGGTTTTTCATGTGATGTTGGTATGTTGGTATGTTGGTATGTTGGTATGAAAGATACTAATTGTAAACTAATTATTTTCCATGAATTTCCAACACCTCAAACAATGTTGCTTTAAATGTTCTTCCAATTGGAATACGCTTGTCGTGAATATACACTTCGTTTCCTGTAATTTTATCTACGTATTTTATATTAATGACAAACGATTTGTGTATTTGAATAAATTGCTGTTGTGGTAATTTTTCTTTCCAAGTGCGAAGACTTCCAATGAACGATAGTTTTTGTTGCTTGCTCACAACCGTTAAGTAATTTCGTTCCGATTCTACATAAAAAATATCCTGAAATTGAATTTTATGAAAGGTTTTATCTACGTTTAAAAATAATGTTTCCGAAGGTGTTTTTTCCGTTTCTGAAACGACTGTTTTTGGTTGCTGTCGTTGTGTTTTCTGAATGGCTTTTAGGAAGCGTTCTAATGAAAATGGTTTGACTAAATAGTCAATAATGGTTTCAAACTCAAAACTCTCCACGGCATAATCTGGATATGCAGTCGTCATGATGATTGTTGGCGGATTTTTAAGCGTTCGCAGAAAACTCAATCCTGAAATATCGGGTAGATTTATATCTAAAAAAATCAAATCAATATCTTCCGAATACAAAGTATCATATGCTTTTAATGCTGCATTAAATGTGCCTATCAACTCCAAATACGATACTTTTTCAATGTAACTTTTCAGAATACGCTGTGCAGGAATTTCATCTTCAATAATGATACATTTCATGTGTGTTAGAGCTTTCATGTGAGTTTCAATTTCAGCGTTACACAATACAAATTTTCGGTTTCAATCTTCAATTCGTATTGATCTTTGTAAATTAACTCCAAGCGTTTTTTAAGGTTTTGCAAGCCAATTTTGTCGTCTGTTGTTTCCTTTGCAGGATCAAACACATTGGCACATACACATTTCAATTCGTAGTTTTCTACACGAATTGCCATGTCAATTTCACTATCAATCACACTGTGTTTAAAAGCATTTTCAATAATAGTAATTAACAATAAAGGAGCAATTTTATAATCATCCCGATCAATTTGTTGGGTATATTTGATGGTTTTGATGCCTTCCGTACGAATTTCTTGAAACTTGATATAATTGTTGATAAACGTCAGTTCTTTTTCTAAAGAAACAAAGGTTGCATTGCTTTCATACAACACATGTTTTAAGTTATTGGACAACATTAAAATCAATTCGGGAACGTGCGTAGGTTTTTCTAGCGAATAGGAATAAATCGTGTTTAAATTGTTGAATAACACATGCGGATTGATCTGTGATTTCAAAAATTTTAACTCCATTTCTGTGTGTTTTTGTTGAATGGCTTCTACTTCGTCTTTCTTCTTTAAATAACGAAATAATACCCAAATAAACGAGAAAAAGATAATTGGCACAATGGTTTGCCACACATAATCCGACAAGCATTTTACCACACTACAACCACATTGCGCAAACGCATTACAGTACAATTGTGTCGCCAAAAAACTAATCAAGGCAATGAGTAAAATATACAAAGTGTACCATTTTTTCTTTTCAAAAAAAGGCAACAATAAAAAATCGTTTGTGTACACAATGATGACTAAAATGGACATGTATTGCAAAAATGGATTTTCTGCCCAATAATAATCTGAGAAGTAAAATAACGAAACAAAAATGAACAAGGTCCAAAACAGAATGTGGATCAGGATTTTAGAAATTCGGTAACTAAAAAAGTTCATAGGTTTGTTTTTACACACTAATTGAGATTCATAAAAAACTCGGAGTTCTCAAAAGCTTACAAGCAGTCAAAGTACTAAGAAAGCTAGAATTGATCAAATATACACGGATAAAATGCATGCTTCACTGTACAAACTTCCATTTTCAGCAAAAGAACTACATCTTTTCAAAAATTGCTTTTTATAAAGCTATGTGTGCATGCTGTACATTTTTTTAGTTTTTAAGTGTTCATTGGCTGAGTTTTGAAACATCAACAAAAACAACCAAGAAATGAACAGAATTTTTACACTAGGTTTTGCGCTTTTATGCATCCAAATTTCGCTTGCGCAAGAAATCAATCAAGTGACGAAAGACGCTAGAGGACGCGAAAAAATGTTAGGGGAAATCAACAAAAAAGGGTTTACACAAAACTCGTTTGACAAATGGTTTACGCCAAACTACGAAGCGTATCAACCTGATGAAAAAACCATTCAAAAACTGAAACGAAAATTAAAAAAATACACCATTACCGTGTTCATGGGAACTTGGTGTGGCGACAGTAAACGTGAAGTTCCTAAGTTTTACAAAGTATTGGAAGCCGCTAATTTTCCTGAAAATAAACTACGCGTTATTGGACTTAATAATGGGAAAGAGCAGTACAAGCAAGGTCCAAATGGCGAAGAAATTGGCATGAACATTCATCGCGTGCCAACTTTTATTGTGTATGATAAAAAAGGTAAAGAAATTGGTAGAATTGTAGAACATCCTGTAGAAAGTTTGGAAGCTGATTTGCTAAAAATTTGCAGAAAAAAATCATACGAGCATAACTATCAAGTTGTAACGCAATTAGATAATATTTTTAAGGAAAAAGGCGAAAACTATGTTGCTGAAAATCTTGATGAAGTCGTTTCAAAAATTACATCATATGCTAAAAGTTTAAAGGAATTAAACACCTATGGTTATGTACTGCTTCGCGCAAATGCAATTTCAAAAGCGATTACTGTTTTTACCATAAATACCAAACTCTTTCCTGAAAATAAAAATAGTTATGATAGTTTGGCAGAAGCTTACTTCTTTAGTAAAAACTATAAAAAATCTAAAGAATTATATGCCAAAGTTTTAGCATTAGATGCTGATGATAAAAATGCGAAGGCAATGTTAGCGAAAATGCAAGATTATTAACATAAAAGCAAAGTTTGTTTGAAAAGCAACGCTTCTCCTTGTGAGTATATAGCGTTGCTTTTTGTCTTTTTTAAAACAGTATTCAATTATATTATTCTTATTTTAGACGCAATTCGTTTTTCAGAACGAATTTGTGAAATGGCACTACCACGATTATGCTATTGTAACACCAAACGTATATTAAAATCCATTTCCTAAAAATAGGTTTATGACGAGAATAGTTGCTAAATTTTTAATTTTTACGACTTTATTAATAATTACTTTTTCCTTTTCCGCGCAAGCGCAAGAACTTTCAGAAAATGCTTCTTTAGCAGCACGATACGCGTTTATCTTGAAACAAAAATTTTCCGATCCTGAAGGAGCGCACTTAAATGCAACGTTACTGTTGCAAAAAAGCGAAACTGAAAATAACCAAGAATTTATATTTAAAGCCTATTATCAATTGGCACGTATTGCCAATATTCAAGGCGATCATAAAACTGGAATGTTGCACGCTAAACGTGCCGAAGATGTTGCAAAAGCAATGCAAAACGATGTGTTTATCTGCAAAGCGTTACTTACTGTTGGAAATACATATGTGTATCTTGGTGATGACGAAAATTCGTTGCTCTATTATTTACAAGCGTTGAAATTTGCTAAAAAAAGTAAGCACATTCGAAATCAAATTATGGCGCGCGGCAATATTGCCAAAGTGAAACGCAATGTACATTTTGACAAAGAAGCCTTAGAAATGTTTCAGGAAAATTTTAAACTATGTCAAAAACATGGACTCGAAAAAGAAACCATCGGCATCAATACGTATTTAGGATTGACAGGAACTTTTTTAACCTTATCCCAACCAGATTCTACAATTTTTTATGCAAAACCCGGACTTCATTTTGCTTCTGAAAATAAGGATGTAGAAGGCGAAAGCTATTTTTATATCGATATGGGCATCGCATATTACATGAAAAGTGAGTTTGAAAAAGCCATCATGTATTTAAAAAAAGCAGCAACAATTACACTTGAGTTAAAGAATAAAAAACGCTTGGTGGAAGTGTATTATTATCTTGGAAAATCGTATTTGGGACAGGAAAACTATACGAAAGCAGTTGAATTTTTAGAATTGACAAAGACAACTGTAACACAAGAAAATAATAATAAAAATGCACTAAAATTCAATCCTCATATTTTACTTTCCACGCACGAATTGTTAGCAGATGTTTATAAAAAACAAGGCAAAATTGAAAAATCGAATGCTAGTTTTGAACAGTACAAAGCACTTGACAAACTCAAAGATATTGATCGTACCAATGTATATGAAACGTTGTTAGATAATGTGCAACAAGAAAAAAAGCAATTAACATATTCCGAATCAAAATTAAAAGATACCGTCAAAATAATATCCGTTTTAGCATTTTTAGTATTTGCATGTTGTATTTATTTTATTTGGAGATGGATTAAGGTACGTAAAAAGAACAAAATCATTTTTGAGCAATTACTTGAAAAAATAGAACAAGAAAATCTGGAGAAGAAAAAAAGTGAGGTAACGATTCAAGATAAAAAAGTACATGAAATTTTAGCGCGTTTGGACAAATTAGAAGCTTCTCTATTTTTCCTAAATAGTAACTGTACGTTACAAAATGTTGCCAAAAAGATAAAAACAAATACAAGCTATTTATCAAAGATTATCGGTTCGCACAAGCAGAAAAAATTTACGGAATATATTAACGAATTACGCATTCAATATGTCGTAAAACGTTTAAAAGAAGATGCTAAGTTTCGAAAATATTCCATTAAAAACATTGCAGAAGAAATTGGGTATAAAAGCACTAATTCATTTACCAAACACTTTAAAGCGTATACCAAACTCTATCCTTCATTTTACATTCAAAACTTGAACGAAAAAGAGAAAAAGATAGACGCAAATTTATAAATTTGAGTTATAGACTACTGCTGACATGCAAACTCCCAAATAAAATATGTTTATTTTCAAACCGAAAACTTAAACTTTAAATAATCAATTATGAAAAAAAAGAACTTAAAAACCATGCATTTACGTAAGCGTCTTATTGCAAGTATGCAAGCCAATGAATTGGAAGCGTTAAAAGGTGGAACTCGCTCTCAAAGCGACTTAGAATCAGTACCAATTACTATTTGCCCAGGTTATATGTTTTGTGAACACAACATGTCGGCTTAAAAAAAACAGACACTTTCAAACGTTCAATACAACTCAAAACCAGCTACATAAGGCTGGTTTTTTTGTGCGCAAATTCGTGAATTTTTTAAGAATCTACTTATATAATATTACTTCAATTCTTATTTCATGCGTATATTAAAAACATTAACAAATCAAACTTATACTCATGAAGAAAAAAAATCTAAACAAAGAATTTACTTTTGACAAGCTAGTATTTAAAAAGGAAAAAATTTCTGCTATCACGCCAGGAAGTAAAAGCAATGTAAAAGGAGGTAATATGTGTAATGATACAGGTTGTACGATGGATCCGTGTCCTCCATTCTTAACTACACGAGTTTACAGTGGTGGAAGTATGCCAGCTTAATCCAAAAAAAGTAGTAAATTACATATGATATTATAAACCAAATTGAAAAACTTAAAAGTTTAAAATCATGAAAAAACAACTTAAAAAATTAGCCTTAAATAAAAAACAAGTAAGTCAGTTAGGGCAAGACCTATTAAAAGGAGGAACATTGCCTTGGCAAACGCCAACACGTTCATGTTTTGATTGTGGAGAAACAACCACAAGACAAACAGGTTCTTGGTGTCTTACAGGAAATCAAACCAACTGTCAATAAGAAATTCAATTTCAAAAATAATATGAAAAGCTTCTCGTTTGGGAAGCTTTTTTTATGTAGAAAAACTCCAAAACAGGATGAATATCTTTTATTATTATTATTTTTAACGTTGAAGTGATTCAAACTTTTTTGATTAAAAATCCTACCAACGATTTAATCTATTTTTATAAAAGAACCAATTTCCTAAAAAAGAGTGTTTATGATGCAAAAAGTGTCCAACTTTTGGAGTTTATTTTTTTTCATGCTTACTGCTTCAACTCTTTTTGCACAAGAAATGCCCGAAGATGCTTCTGCTGAAGACATTGTCGTATTTATCAATCAACACAAATATTCCAATCCTGACTTAGCCAATAAGTATGCTGAAATTTTACTCGAAAAAAGTAAAAATAATAATGATAAACGTGGTGTATACGATGCTTACATTCAAAAAAGTCGTATAGCCAATATTGAAGGAAACTATTCACTCGCCATTCAACATGCAGATGCTGCAATTTTAACTGCCGATGCGCTAAAAGACGATATTTTGAAAGCTTTTCCATTGCTCATTAAAGGAAATGCCATTGTGTATTTGGGCGATAATAAAGGTGCATTGGAAAATTATTTAAAAGCGCTCGACATTGGAAATTCATCAAAAGAAATTGAAATCATTGTGCGTGCAAAAGCCAATATTGCCAAAGTAAAAAGACGCATGGAATTTTACGAAGAAGCGTTAGAAATTTACAAAAACAATGCGCTTTTGGCAGAAAAACATACGTTTAAAGACGAATTAGTTGCCATAAATTCATACATGGGAATCGGCGGTACATTTCTTCGTTTGCAACAACCTGATTCTACCTTACACTATTCAAAAATTGGCTTACAAAAAAGTTTGGCAATCAATGATGACGAAGGCGTAAGTTATTTTTATATCGATATTGGAATTGCCTATTTCATCAAGGGAGATTTTGAAATCGCGGTTGATTATTTGCAAAAAGCAGAAAAAATTACAAAAGGACTTAACAACCAAAAACGATTGACCGAAATTTATTATTACATCGGAAAATCATATTACGAATTGAAGGATTATGACAAAGCTATTGCCTTTTTGAAAAAGGTTGAAACTATTGTTGCGACTAAAAATTCCAACGATCAAAATAGTTTCAATCCGCCAGAATTGTTAGGAACCTTTCGCGCATTGGCAAATTCGTTTGAACAATTGCAAAACAATGAGCAACATTTATTTTACACCGAAAAATATGTACAACTCAACAAACACAATGAAGTTAAAAACATAGAAGTCATTAAAGATTTATACGAAACGGTTCGCAAAGAAAATGACGATCTTTCTTCCTTAACTTCGAAGTTAGAAAACCGTTTAATCTACGTAATTCTCTTTAGTGTTTTTGTTGTTGGATTGTGTGGTTTCTTTTTGTTTAAATTCATAAAAATTCGAAAACAAAACAAGATCATTTTTCAAAAATTAGTATCGCAAATTGAAGCAGAAAAAGCTCCTGAAAAGAAAACGGATATTGTCATAAAAGATAAAAAAGTCAATGCTATTTTGGATGGTTTGGAAAAATTAGAACAGTCGTTATATTTTTTAAACAGCAATTGCAATTTGCAAAATATGGCTAAAAAAGTAAAGACCAATACAACGTATTTATCCAAAATCATAAGCACTTATAAGCATAAAAAGTTCTACGAATACATCAACGAATTACGCATTGAATATGTATTGAAACGTTTGAAGGAAGATTCAAAATTTCGCAACTATTCTATCAAGCATATTGCGGAAGAAATTGGCTATAAGAGTACAAATTCGTTCACAAAATATTTTAAAGCTTACACAAAATTATATCCTTCGTATTATATTAAAAATCTTGAAGATACAGATAAAAACGTTGCCTCAAATTAACTAATTTGAGTTGTATACGCTGCGTACTAATTACATTAATAGCCTATATTACTTGTATAAATTACAACTCAAAACCAATACGTATGAAAGTGAAAACTTTACAAAAAGTGTATTTAAAAAAATCGACCATTGCTAAAATTAATCAAATAACAGCTTCTCAGTTAAAAGGCGGAACACGTACGCTTGACGGAGAAGAAAGCGGACTTGGAACGCATTGCGGAAACTATGTTTGCTTTTAATACACGCTTATCAATTCACATGTACAAAATCGGGAGCCAAGCTTCCGATTTTTTTTTGATGTGTGTCACTAAAATTAGCTACTAAAATCGCACCTCAAATCTCGCAATTTTTAATTCTCTTGAGTTACGTTTCCTTTTTTTCAGCGCATACGAATCATATATTGAGATCAACTAAAAATTAAATTATTCAATTATGAAAACTCAAAAAGTAAAATCGTTACAATTAGCAAAAGCATCAATTGCAAATTTAGATGTAGCAAAACAAGATAGAATTGTTGGTGGTGGCACACGCGCTTGGACTGGTTGTTTAACATTCGATTCGATGTGTCCAACTTCTTGCCACGCACACTAATCTTAACATTAATAACCTAAAAATTTTAAAACCATGAAAAAAAAGAATTTAAAAAACCTACAATTATCAAAAGAAAAAGTAACTGATCTTCAGGCAAATACTGCAATCAAAGGTGGTTACACAACTGTAATTTCTGTAGAACCAGAGTTTTGCAATTTTACATACAACAGATGGTGCTACAATACTGGATCGCCAGGAATTTGTACAGCTCCAAAATAGTAGTGAATTATCAGATTAGAAAGGCTTCTCAAACGAGAAGCTTTTTTTATATCTGATTCAAAATTTTAGCCGCTTGTTGCAATGTTTCTTCAGTTTTGGCAAAGCAAAAACGCAGCAATTTATGATCTTCTTTATTTGTGTTGAATACAGAAAGTGGAATGGACGCAATTTTATGTTCACGTGTTAAGCGTTTGGCAAATTCGGTATCCAATTCGTCAGTAATATCTTCATAAGACAACACTTGAAAATACGTTCCTTGCGATGGTTTCCATGTAAAACGTGAATCTTTAATCGCATTTAAAAAGTAATCTCGCTTTCGCTGAAAAAAACTCGGAAGTGCTTCATAATGTGCAGGATTTTTGAGATACTTCCCGATGCCAATTTGCATTGGATGATTTACAGAAAATACATTGAATTGATGCACTTTTTTAAATTCGTCCATGAGTTCTTTTGGCGCTACACAATAGCCCATTTTCCAACCTGTATTGTGAAATGTTTTCCCGAAAGAAGCTGTGATAAACGCGCGTTCGGCAAGTTTCGGAAATAATGCCGCACTTTGATGTTGTGCACCGTCAAAAATAATATGTTCGTATACTTCGTCACTGAGTAAAATAGTGTTTGTATTTTCTAAAATTGAAGAAAGTTCCAACATATCTGCTTTCGACAATACTGTTCCACTTGGATTGTGTGGCGTGTTGATAATCATCAACTTAGTTTTGTCGTTTATTTTCGCTCGAACTTCATTCCAATCGACGGCAAACTCTTTTCCTTTTAACTGAATTGGCACTACTTTTCCACCATGCGCTTCCACAGCTGGCGCATAACAATCGTAGGCTGGTGTAAATATAATTACTTCATCTGTTGGTCGTACAAACGCGCTTACAATGGTAAAAATAGCTTGTGTTGCACCAGCTGTAACCACAATTTCCGTAGCTGGATTGTAGTTTTTTTGATACAAATGCTCCATTTTTTCAGCAATGGCTTCCCGCAATATCATTGCGCCGGGCATTGGCGCGTATTGATTGTAATTTTCACGCAAAGCTTGCTGCACCATTTCAATTAGTTTTGGATCTGAAGGAAAATTAGGAAATCCTTGCGAAAGATTGATGGCGTTTTCCTTGGCAGCTAACTGACTCATTACCGTAAAAATGGTGGTTCCTACATTTGGAAGTTTGGATGTATGTTGTATCATTTTGGTTGCTTATTGGCGGAAAATTAAGCATAATAAATTAAAAATTACGCTGTCATGAAGCTATGCAGCAGTTTTGGTAAAATTTTCGATTCCTATTTTAATAAGTGTAGAAATGTATATTACAAAAAAAGAGACTATCTAAAAAGTATAAAAAAGCGTCATTTTGAATTCAATTCAGAATCTCATTACACTGATTTTCAATGATTATGAGAAACCGAATCAAGATTGGCTTGACGAAAATTTAGCTTTTCAAATAGTCTCTTTCAAGTCTTTTTACAGAATTATATTTACTAAAAACAAACCGAAGTTCGTTTTATCATATAGTTCTATAGCTCATATGGATCACATAATGCCCATGTATCACAAAAATACATTGTGTCACAAGTACATTCTGTTCTTCTCAATGTTGGGTAACTTGCTCCTCCTTTAGACTGATCCGTAGTTTCAAGAGAAGAAATTGCTCTTTTGTTCAGTGCTAAACTTTTTAGACTTCTTTTTTTCATAATTATAATAATTTAAGTTTATACCTAAAAGTACAGGAAGTTTAAAAACGTTACCCAAGTAATTCAAAAAATTATTAGTTCAAATTTAATTCGCATTTGAAGGCTGTTACACCCACAAAAATTGAAACTGTACTTGCTTTTTTTATAGCAGTTGAAAAGATACTTCTGTATTGAAAAAACGAACCTACTGTTTTATAAAAGGTCATCTCTTAATTTGAATACAATCAGAAAATATTTATACAAAATAATTTAAATAATTAGCTGCAAATCAAATATTTAAAATTATATCTGTAGTTTTTTAAACTTAATTATTGTTGAAAATTTACGTTTTAATTCTTATCAAAAATAATGCTTCTTTTTTCATGATGACATTTTATAAAAGCTCAGAGGCTTGTCTTGGTTGGTGTATTTTTTTGTGATTCCTTTGAACCATGTTTAACCACAAAAACAAACATTATGAAAAAAAAGAGTTTACGTAAAATCGCATTAAACAAAAGTACAGTGTCAATTATTAACGGAAGATTCGTTAACGGAGGTTTAGCTTCTAATCATGCTAATTATGGAAATTACTCAGATGTACATTCTGATTTAGTATCACTTCCTGTAGCAACAAACTGCCCGACAGATACATTTGAGTTATCTTGTATTTGTAGTAATGGAGTAGATACTTCAACTCCAATTGATAAAGAGCCAGCATCTCCAGTACGTAACAGATAATATAGCTTTGTATTCAGTATATTTTTGATTACTTTCTTAAAGTAGTAATAAAATTTGGGTTCACTCTTTTTATTATCATATTTATACTGACATACATGGATGTGTAACTACAAGCGAAATTTGGTTCGCTTGTAGTTTTTTTTATGAAAATTAGGCTAGTGTGTCTAATACTTCTTCTAGGTTTTCAATGATAGGATCAACGTCTTTGTTGTTCTTTTTTCGTTTTTTTCGCACCATTATAAAACCTACTACAAATAACCATACATACGTTGCTCCGTAAGCAATAAGTTTGATGGTGAGACTCGTTTCCTGCAAAACATCTTGGTAGTAAATTGTGATTCCGACAGCTAACAAAACTAAATATGTTGGCATAAAAAAGCTCGTAATCCATTTAAAATAGCGTAGTTTTTTCAACATTTTTGTCGCAAAGGCTTTCATATTTTCTGAGATATCATTCGGCGTTCGCCAAAATAATACACGATACCACATCATGACTAAGGTAATACTCAATAAAACAAACATGAATGTTAAACCCATGTAGAAGTTATCCGAACGTTCTTTGCCCAAATTTGCGTTCCATAACCAAATGAAAACGGCAAATACTGCGGCAAATGAAATGCTCATGAACAAGTTTCCGAAGACTATTTTTCGCTGTAATTTTTTGAGTTTTGCAAACAACGAGTCACTTTCGCTGTTGACTTCAATTTCTGTTGAAGAAACCGATTTCCAGTCGTTTAGGATGTCGTTAAAATCATTCATTATTGTATATTTTTAAAAGGCGTTTTTTAATTCTGTTGATTCGGACACCGACATTGTTGGCTTCTATTCCGATGATGTCTGCAATTTCTTTGTAACTCAATTCTTCTAAGACCAAACTGATAATGAGGCGTTCGTCTTTTTTGAGTTTTTGCACACATTGCATGAGTTTGTTGACTCGATTTTCTTTGGCTTGCCGTTCTGTATCTAAAACTTCTTCAAATGTATCGGGAAGCTCGCTATTGAATAATTGCACATGTTTTTTGGCGTGACGATTAAAGGTAATGGTGGTATTTAGCGTAACGCGATACAACCACGTTGTTAATTTTGAGTTTCCTTTAAAGTTTTTGAGTCCATTCCAAACATTGATGAGCACTTCTTGGTATAAATCATCTACCAACTCTTTTTCGTAGAGATAGGCAAGACAAATTCGATAGATTTTATCTTTGTGATGTGTGATGATTTCTTTGAAATATTCTTCTCGCATTCGCGTTGTATTGTGTGTTTTTGACTTTAATTTCTACATTTTTTTGCTCTTCTTATCACGGTATCTCGACTGCGCTCGATATGACACTAGAAAAAAATTTGAAGCTATTGTTTGATAAAGTTTGAAACTTCTTGGTAAAATGCAGATGGATTATCTAACATGATGAAATGTTCCGCTTTGTCTACAATTTTTACCGTACACGAATTGCAATTTTTATATTGATCTTGATACATTTTTAGTTTGGCTTCTTTGGTAAAGTTAGGAAATTGCGGAATAGGTTCGTTCCAATTTGTGAGTACCAATGTTGGCGTTTTGATGGTTTTGATGGCTTCCCGTAAATCTGTACTCATCATTTCAAACATGGTATATCCTAACGTTCTACGATCTGATTTTGCAGCATCATTGAGTACGAAGCCAATTTTTTCTTTGTTGCGCATCATACCGTTTAGCGTTTGTTTTAGCGTATTTCGCAACATTATACTGTCCATAGGCATGTACATTTCTTTGAGCATTCCATAAGACGATTTTACAAAGTCTTCAGTTATGGCAGGATTGGAAGCGCCAGCTAAGAATGGTAAACTGTCTACAATGATGATTTTAGAAACGATACGTTCTTCCTCAATTGCCATAAGCAAGCTTGTAAATCCACCTATACTGTGCCCGATAAGAATACAGTTGTCCGTTTTTTGTTTTTTGATGTAATTGATTAATTGTGATTTTACTTCTTGCAAAATGGTATTTGAGGCAATTGGTTTTGTGCCGCCATAACCCGCAAGTGTAATGACATGAATTTGATAGTTTTTTTGGTATTTGGCAACTGTTTCATTCCAAACATTTCCTGAACAGGAAGCGCCTGGAATTAGGAACATAGTATCGCCTTTTCCGTGTATGGAAACTTCAAAAGCAGTTGGTGTTGTAACTTCTTGTGCTTGTACATTCGCGAAAGCAAAAAAGAATAAGAGCATAGATTGTATTGTTTTCATCGTTTTTTGATTTTGTATTTTCCTTTTAGTACAGACCTGTTTTATTTATTACAGTTTTTTATAAAAAAAATGAAGTTGTTCGTTTTAAAAGCTGTTCTTAATACGTTTTGTTACGAATTATTTTCTGTGCTGAACTGGATTCAGTAAGGCAGGAATCTACTATACTTTAAAATGGATTCCGCATCAAGTGCGGAATGACAAATGATAAATGACAAACAATGAAGTCACAAGCGTCAGTTTGAGTGATTTTTGATAGAAACTTGCATCTCGACTGCGCTCAATGTGACATAAAAATGAAAAGAATACTTTATGCGTCTTATTTATTTTAAAATATACTAAATTGTTGTTCATTCAGTTTTTATAAGTAAATCAAGTCGTAATGAAATATACTTTTAACCTTTTGATTATTTTTTTGACCGTTTTTGTGAGTTGTACCGAATCGCAACACAATAATTGTGTAAAATTACAAGAAGAAAATGCTATGCTTAAAGATTCGTTAGCTACGCTTCAACAATTTTCTAATACACAACCAGAAGCAATTGTTGAACTTAAAAAGATGAATATTGTCTATCGTGGCGTTGATAATCCTTTAAAAATTGTAGTTCCGAATGCAAAAAATGTTGCTGTAATGGCGCCAGGCTTGCTCAATAAAGGAAATGGAAATTTTAATTTGAAACCACAGTCGGGCAATGAAGTTACGCTTAAAATTGTAGCTCAAATGCATTCTGGAAAACAGTTAACGTTTGAAAAAGTGTTACGGATTGAAGATGTTGAAAATCCTAATTAGTAGCATCTTATACACTGTAGTTTGTATTCAAATAGTTAAAATTAATCTTGGATTCCGCATCAAGTGCGGAATGACAAATGACAAATAACAAATGACTAACAATGAAAGTACAATCGTGAGTTTGAGTAATTCTTGATTGAAACTTGTATCGAGAACTACTCCACTATCTCCATTTTCTTCAACAAGAACGAAGCATTCATATTGGCGCAGATTCCTTTTTTGAGTAAGTAGCCAAAGAAGAGTTCATCATTAATGATTTCGGCATCAAAGAAGTAGTTTTTTACTTGGTCAATTTCTTTTTCCAATTCACACAAACTTAAATCATGCGTGGCAATGATTCCCGCAGCATTTTGTGAAGCTAGTTTTTGAACGATCTTTTTTGAACCCATCGCTTTGTCATGACTGTTGGTTCCTTTTAAAATTTCATCTAAAATGATAAAATACGTATCGTCTTCAATTTTGTCTACGATCATTTTTAAGCGTTGCAATTCTGAAAAGAAGTACGAAGCACCTTCTGCCAACGAATCCGTCGTACGCATGCTTGTAATAAGTTTTATAGGCGAATATTCGGCGGTTTCTGCACAAATTGGCAAACCAATATTAGACATGACAATTCCGAGCGAAACCGTTCGTAAAAAGGTACTTTTTCCAGCCATATTTGCACCTGTAACAATGAAAAATTCCGAGTTCCCAATGTTGAAATCGTTGTCAATTCTGTTTGTCGTTCGCAATAATGGATGTCCCAATTGTGAAGCATTCAGTACTTGCGTTGCGTTTTCTGAAATCGTTGGATAATTAAATTCTGGATGATTGAACGCAAAGTTCCCTAAACTGTTATATGCATCAAAAAATGTCACGACATCAAACCATTGCGCCACTTTTGTACTGTGTTTTGCAATCCATGTTTCGATGTGATATGATTTTGAAATATCCCACAATAACAATCCATTTAAAAATACTCCAACTAAGATATTATTTCTATTGTCCAATGCATCAATTCGTTTTGAAAATTCGCGCACTAAGGCAGATGCTTTTTGTACATCGCTGTGAATGTTTTGTTGTTTTTCTTTCAACAGTGTTGTTGTAAATGTTTCTTCTTCAATACGTTGCAACAAGTGTCCGTATTGTTGAAATGTATCTTTTGCTTTGTTCGTATTGATCGATAATAGATTGATACTTTTTAGAAATCTCCCTGTAATTCCCAAGCCCAATCCTATCCACATTAGCACGTATAAAAACGGAATGATTTCTAAAAACGATAAGGTTATGATTGTGATAGAAAGTACTGAAAATAGCATTGGCAAGAAACGAACTGCTTTTGGAATGAAGCTTTTGTATTCGTGTAACCATGTTGTGATACTTTTTGAAGTTGCATCTACTTTGATGAGCAATGCAATGGCTGAAAAATGTTGTCGCCACGTTGCTTTTTCGCCTAATTCTTTGATGGCTTCTTGTCGTGTAGTAATGTTTGAAATGTCGTTACTTGCGAGTAATTCTGCCAATTTGTTTTTTCCTTCGCGTGTGGTTGCTCTGTTGAGATATTGAAAGAAAGAAGCATTTCCAAAGAGATCAATATCGTAACTAAATTCGTGTGAAGCGTCTAGAAATTCCTCGCCTGTTGGTAGTTTTGACAAATCGCCATTGATGACATCTATTTCAAGCTGATTGCATTGTATTAATGCTTTTAGTTTGTTGCTTTGATAGACTAAATCTGAATGACGAAAGACTAAAAACAGAAAGATTCCCATACCAACTATGGACGCCAATATTACATAGTGCCATTGTCCAAATAAGAGATATATCGCGAAAGCAATGCTTAAAAAAACGAGCAAACGCAAGAAACTAGATTGGTTTAGTTTTCGTCGTTGTACTTTTAATTCGGCTTCAAATTTGGCTTTTTGTGCTGTGTAAAAAGTTATTGGGTTCTGCATGATGGTATTCTGAGAAATATCTCGCCAAGAAACAAAAAAAAACGCAAAACAAATAGCTTTGCGTTCGCTAGTATTTCATCCTAAGAAAAGTTTAACAATTACCGTTGTCAAATCTACTTTTTAATAAACTTTAGTACTCTTTTTTCTAGTTGGATGAAATAGATTCCTTTGGTTAATTGTTTAATATAAATTGGTTCATTTTCGTTTACAATTCCTTCCACAACTTTTTTTCCAGAGATATCCAAAATTGTATAGTTTTCTGTTTTTTGCAAAGCTGTTAACTGAATACTATTTGTAGCAGGATTTGGATAGACGCGTAACTTCATTTCAGCTGTATCCACATCAGTTACGCTTAGTGTAGAATCATCAATATTAACAGAGAAAGCCAAGTGTTCTCCAATTTGCGCAACTCCATTTCTGTATCGTACTCCACCTGTGTAATTTGTAGAAAAAGGGCCATTAAATCCTCGTCCTGTTAAGGTTGGCAGTGTAAAATCGGATACTATAATTGTGTATTGTGAAGAAGTATTCATAGAAATCATCAATGCAGAAAAGTCAAAAGTAGTACTAGCGCCTATGTCAGCAATATTTAATGTACCTAATACAGTTCCTCCCAATCCGTCGCCTTCATACAAACGTACGATAGCTTGACCAATCATATTATCAGGACTTGCTGCTATGACAGAGAAACCTGAGTTGAATGTGATGCTTGTTAATATTCCGCTACAAGTACCATCTGTAGTAAAAGAGATTCCTGTTGAGTTGCCTGCAGCATCAAAATTTGAATTGTCACTGAAAGAAGGTCCACATTGTGCATTTAAAAATAATGATGCACTTATAAGCATCACAAAAGCGAGTATTTTTTTTGTCATAACATGTAAGATTTAGGTTAAGACTATAAAGGTATTCAACTACTTGTCATGTTTCTTACAAATGTTCTGAACTGCTTACTTAATGTTCTGAATGTACTATTTAAATGCGCTTATTTAATTTTATAGGTAGCTTGGAAAAAGATAGCTGCTGTTTATAACAAATTGATTTTGCTTAATAGTTCTTCCTTGTATTTTTTACCAATAGGAATGGCTTGTTTGTTAATTACGATGGTATTTTGATCTATTTGTTCTAAGTATTCTAAGTTGACAATGTAACTGCGATGTACACGTACAAATTTTTGATTGAGCTTCGTAATGATTTTGTTTAAATTCCCACGAATGACATGTTTTTGATTGTTTTTTAGTTGAATTTCCGCGTATACATGTTCGCTTTTGATGAATAGAATGTCTTCAAATTTCAACTTGATAAATACGTTTTTTTCTTTGATGAAAAATGCATCTTTGATGATGAGTTCTTCTTCATTGACTTCTCCGACACGTTTGGAATAGTTGTAGAGTGCAATTTCTATAGAAGAGTAGAGTTCATCTTTGGTAAACGGTTTGACCAAATACGCTGGTGGCATTACTTTTTTGGCTTCCGAAACCGTTAGTGGATCAGAGTTTGAGGTTAGAAATATAAATGGGAAATCGTATTCTTTTCGGATTTTTTCTGCGATATCAATTCCTGTTTTTCGTCCAGAAAGTTGAATGTCTAAGATTGCCAAATCAGGTTTTTCAGCTTCTATCGCTTCTATGGCTTCTGTGTAATTGATTACAGGTTCTAACGCTTCATATCCTAAATCGTCAAGTGTATCACATATGTGATCGGCAATGATAATTTCGTCTTCAACTACTAATATTTTTACTTTACTCATAGCTTGATTAGTCTAATAATGCTCTTCGTTGTGTGTCTTTAAAGGTAATTTCAAATGAAGCGCCATCACTGTTATTTAGTGTAAATTTTCCTTGCAATTGTTTCGTCAGTCGTTTTACCAAACGCAATCCTAAACTTTTCACTTTCGCCAAATCGATTGTATCATCAATTCCTTTTCCATTGTCGGCTACAACGAGTTTGTATTCTTCTTCATTGACTTTGTTGATCGAAATGTTTAGTTGATTTTCTTTGGTAGCATCAAACGCATATTTGTACGCATTTGTAATCAATTCATTCACAATTAACCCTAATGGAATTGCCGTATCGATATCAAATTGCATGTTCTCTGTATGGATATTCGTTTGTACTTTTTTCTCAGAAGCATACATGTATGATAGTTCTTTTACCAATACGTTGATGTATTCGTCAAAATCAATCAACCCTGTTTCATTTTGATAGAGTTTTTGATGAATTAACGCCATCGATTTGACTCTGTTTTTTCCTTCATTTGCCAAACTCAGTGCTTTTTCATCTTCAATACCTTTCGTTTGTAATTCAAGCAAACTTGATACAATTTGGAAATTATTTTTAACTCTGTGATGTACTTCTTTTAGTAAAAGTTGTTTTTCTTGTAATGCTTTTTCTATGATTTTATTTTTCTCGTCTAATAGTTTAGAGGTTTTCTTTTTTCGTTGGTATGCGTAATAGGCAAATCCGCCAAGCGCTAATGCTGCCAAGAATAATCCTAAAAGAATTTGTTGTATGTGTTGCTCACGTTGAATTTCATTTTGTTGTTCTAACGCCATGATATCTAGCGCTTCGGCATTTTGGATACTGTCTCTGTATTGTTGCTTTTCAAAAGTATACGTAAGTTCTAATTCTTTTTCTTTTTCAATTTTAGTTTTATTTACTAAAGAATCTTTTGTCGTGGTGTAGTTTTCCAGATAGAAGAACGCCTTTTTATCATTATTTAAATCTTGATACAAACTCGCTAAATGTTGCGAAACATATTGTTTATCTTTTAGTTTATTGAGCTTGTCCCAAATTTTGAATGCTTTTTCAAATTCTTGAATTGTTTTTCGTTTGTTTCCAAGGTTTCCCCAATAATCACCAGTTGTTTGATATAAGTATCCTAAAAAGCTAGGATTTATTTTTTTTGGTAAACCTTCTTTTGCAGTAGAAAGATATGTATATGCACTATCAAACTTTTTCTGTTTCATTAAAGCTCTTGCCATATGTACTGAAGCATACGATTTTCCATAATTAAAATTAATACTGTCTGATAATGCTATGGAAGCATGCATATTGTTCTTTTGCTCATCTAACGAAGTACAGTTACAACTTGCATAAATCATCCCTAAGTTATTTCGCCATACAACAACACTTCGCTTGTTATTTTTTTGATCAAAATAAGCAATCATTTCTTTAACAGCGGCTATTCCTTCTTTATAATATCCTTTTGAGTAATATAGAAAGCTTTTTGCTTGAAGAATAGGTAATAACTTCTCTCCATCTTTGTATTGTAATGCTAATTTTTGTGCTTTGTTTAAGTCTTTGATGGCATTGTCAACTTGTGAAAAGTTTCCATATACATTTGATCGAAAAGAGTATGCATTGATGATGAGTTCAGTGTCTTCAGCCATTTCTGCATATTCCAATGCTTTATTTACAGCCTGAAATGCTTCATTGTATTTACTTTGCGATTGATACGCTCTTCCTATAGCCACATGTGCTTTGCTCAGTGCAGCAATATCATCTAGTTCTTCATATAGTAAAATTGCTTTTTCAAAGTTTTCTATAGATTTCATTTCTCCATAATTACTTCGTAAAGCAATGGTAAAGATTGTTTCAGCTAATCGTTTCTTGTCATTTGCTTTTTCTGCAAGTTCTTTTTGAAGATTTAATAAGGATACAATACTGTCTTTTTGCTTTGTTTTTTCAAGTATTGCAGCAATACTGTCATATTCTTTTTGAATTTCAGTGGTTTGTGCTTTTACACTAATAACACATAATAACATCAAAAATGAAAGACTGAATTTTAGTGATTTGAAATTCATAAAGACAGGTTAAAGGTTCGTTTGGTTACACAAAAATACACATGTTTTTAAATATGTTAAGGAGACAGCTTTTTAAAAGTGTCTCCTTAAAGTAGTACTCAGTATATATGTTATACTTACTGAACGGTAATTTTTTTCACGATGGTTTCATTTCCGTCATTTTTTATCTGCAAAAAGTACAATCCTGATGTTAATTTTGACACATCAATTTTTACACTTCTATCACTCTGAACGAGTTTGTTACTTTCATATACCTTTTGTCCTGTAATGGTATACATCGTTATGTTTGTTTTATTGATTTGATTGTTTTCAAATTGTATCGTTAACAAATCACTTACAGGATTTGGACTTACCTGTACTTTTACAGCAACGTTTTCTTCTTCAATACTTAATGGCGTTGTCAATACACCTTCAAACCATGCAAAATATCCAGGGCTAAACGATCCTAAGATAGCATCTAAAACTCCATCACTATTTACATCTCCAAAACTAACTGTTGCAAATTGTCCAAAATCGAATGTTTCTAAATCTCCTGGCATATTTTGATACGCATATGTTCCGAAGTCTGGTGCTGTTGGCGAACCGATATTTTCTACCCAACGTACAATTCCTGTATCAGTTCCCACAATTAAGTCATAATCGCCATCACGATCTACATCTTCAAAACTAGGCATTGTTACCAATATGTCGCCGTGTGGCCAGTTACGATCCAATACTCCTGTACCTGTGTTCATATCCCAAGGATTGTCTAAATGCAATCTACGTTCATACATTGGCACTAATTTAGTTCCTGTATTTTCAAGATAGGATATAGAATCACTTCCGATACCTACCATATCTAAATCATCATCGTCATCTAAATCGACAAATCCGAGACCTGGAAAGTTTGCTATATTCTGATTCAAAATCCCAGGAATGGTCGTTTCTACAAAATTCGGTACGGTAGCGGTTCCCGTATTTTCATAGTAATGAATATCATTAAAGTTAAATTGATTTATATCATTTTTAGTCGCAAGGAATAAATCAAAATCTCCATCATCATCGATGTCTACAAATTGACCTTTTGTTTCATTATTTCCTCCTGGAGCAATGGCAACGGCGTCTAATGCTGGCTGTGCTGTTTGCACCCAGTTTGGAGCCGTAGCAGAACCTGTGTTTTCATAGTAAAATAATTTTCCTTCCGCAGCTTGTGCGCCAGAAACCATGTCCAAATCACCATCACCATCTAAATCGACCAATACTGGTGCGCTGAGTCTTCCAGTTAATGTTGGCAAAACGGCTACATCTAAACCCGCAGGATTCGGTCCTGGAGCTGGTACTGCGCCCACATCGGGCGCATTGGAGTTTATTCCTCGAAATTCGAATGTATCAGGAAATACAGCTTGTGCTGTGAGTATGTATGTGCAAAGCACACACGATAGAAAAAGTAATTTTTGCTTCATTGTAGTTAAGATTTGAGTGTTTACTGTAGGTTAGCACGACAAATATATACCGAAAAGCACTTGACAGTTTCTTAAATGTTCTGAACGTTTTCTATAATGTTCTAAACCGCTTTGTGATGTTATGAAACAAAAAAAGCGAATACCTATTACGATATTCGATCTTTATTTTTTCTTGATTTTATTTACAATGAACTATTGTCTACATCTTTGAAAAAAGTGAGGATGGTTTGCACTGCATTTGTATAGAATATTGGATGAATGTTTTCAAAATCGTCCGTGGGTTTGTGATAGTCTTCATGATCTTCTACACCAAAATATATGAATGGAATTTTAGCCTGATGAAATCCAGCATGATCGCTCATGTGTGTCCATTCTTTGTGACCAATTTTTAAGCTTAGATCTCCGCTTGTTTTGGTGTTTTCGATAATTGATGTGTATTGTGGATAGTGTTGCGGACCTACAGCGTACAATTCTTTTTTGTCGCTTCTACTAATCATATCCATATTGATATTTAGTTTGAGCTGCGTTTGTTCTACTATTGGATTTTTTACATAGTAAAACGAACCTACCAAGCCTTTCTCTTCTGCGTCAAACGCTGCAAGAATGACTGAATGTTTTGGTGGATTTTTTTGAAAATATGCTGCGAACGCTATTAATGCGCTGATTCCAGAAGCATCATCATCAGCACCATTGTATATGTCTCCATTTTTGATTCCTTCATGATCGTAATGTGCAGATATTACTATGTATTCAGTAGGCTTTTCACTTCCTTTGATGAGTCCCAAAATGTTTTCTCCTTGCATTTCTTTTAGTGGAAATACTTGTCCAAAATCATTTCCTAATGGTTGTACATTTAGTTTTTTGAATTCTGAGATAATGTAATTCTTAGCTTTTGTAGCACCTTGGGTTCCTGTTTCGCGTCCTTCATATGCATCGGATGATAATTCTTTGACATGATTTAACAAGATCGTTTTATCAAAATCATACACGATTTCCGTTTGTACTTCAGATTGTTCTTTTGCTTCTTTTTTAGATGCTTTCTCCGTTTTACAACTTATAAAAAGCAGTAATAGGACAATTAAAATGTTTTTTGATTGTATCATAGTTTTTTGATGAATGTAATTAAAAAATCCCAAGCAGGTTGTACTTGGGATTTTGATATGATTGTATAGGCTTAGCGTTTATCCTTTGAAAGATGCTTTTAAATACTCACGATTCATACGTGCAATATTTTCAAGCGAAATTCCTTTTGGACATTCTACTTCGCAAGCTCCAGTGTTTGTACAGTTTCCAAATCCTTCAGCGTCCATTTGATTTACCATGTTCATCACACGGTCAGTTGCTTCTACTTGTCCTTGTGGTAGTAATGCGAATTGCGATACTTTTGCTGAAACAAATAGCATGGCACTTGAGTTTTTACAACTTGCCACACATGCTCCACAACCAATACATGTTGCTGCATCAAACGCTGCATCTGCATTTGCTTTTTCAATTGGAATTGAGTTTGCATCTTGCGTGTTTCCTGAGGTGTTTACAGAAACAAATCCTCCTGCGTGTTGAATCCGATCAAAAGAACTTCTGTCTACAATTAAATCTTTGATTACAGGAAATGCTTTGGCTCTCCATGGTTCGATGTAGATTGTATCTCCATCTTTAAACTTACGCATGTGCAATTGGCATGTAGTAACCAAGCGATCTGGTCCATGCGCTTCTCCGTTTATATATAGTGAACAAGAACCACAAATTCCTTCACGGCAATCGTGATCAAAAGCTACGGGCTCGTCTCCTTTTATTATAAGTTCGCTGTTAAGAACGTCTAACATTTCAAGAAAAGACATGTCTGGAGAAACATCGTTGATTTGATAATCAACCATTTTCCCTTTAGCGTTTGCGCCTTTTTGACGCCATATTTTTAATGTTAAATTCATAACTATTAGATTTTAGTATTGAGTATTGAGTATTGAGCAGTTAGCTTTCTAACATCTCATATCTCAATACTGACATCTATTTATAACTTCTTTCTTTTACTTCAATATTCTCATATGCCAAGTCTTCCTTGTGTAAGACAGCATCTTTTGGTTCTCCTTTATATTCCCATGCAGAAACAAATTGGAATTCCTTACGACGTTTTGCTTCTCCTTCAGGAGTTTGGTGTTCTTCTCTAAAGTGTCCACCTGCGGATTCTTCTCTTACTAAAGCATCTTTTGCAAACAATTCTCCTAATTCTAAGAAATCTGCTACACGACCTGCTTTTGCTAATTCTTCGTTGTATTCATCAGCTTCTCCAGGAACACGTACATCTTTCCAAAATTCTGCTCTTAGTTGTGAAATTTCTTCAATAGCAGATTTTAAATCTTTTTCGTTACGTGCCATTCCACATTTATTCCACATAATTTTTCCTAATTTTTTGTGGAAATAGTCAACTGGCTTCGTTCCTTTATTATTGATTAAGTGATTGATATCTTCGCGTACTTTGTTTTCAGCTTCTTCAAATTCTTTTGTTTCTGTAGAAATTGGTCCTGTACGGATATCATTTGCTAAGAAGTCTCCAATGGTGTAAGGCAATACAAAATAACCATCTGCCAATCCTTGCATTAATGCAGAAGCTCCCAAACGGTTGGCTCCGTGATCAGAAAAGTTTGCTTCTCCGATAGCATACAATCCAGGAACGGTTGTTTGCAAGTTATAATCTACCCAAATTCCTCCCATTGTATAATGTACCGCTGGGTAAATCATCATTGGTGTTTCGTATGGATTTTCGTCAACGATTTTCTCATACATTTGGAATAGATTTCCATATTTATTTTTAACAACTTCTTGTCCTAGTTTTTTCACTAAAGCCGCATCATTTTCATCCAATCCTTTTACGTGTGCTTGCTCTTTTCCGTAACGCTCAATGGCTGCCGCAAAGTCTAAATACACTGCTTCACCTGTAGCGTTTACACCAAATCCTGCATCGCAACGTTCTTTAGCTGCACGCGACGCAACATCACGTGGTACTAAGTTACCAAAGGCTGGATAACGACGTTCTAAGTAGTAATCTCTATCTTCTTCTTTAAGATCGGTAGGTTTCAATGATTTGGCACGAATTGCCTCCACATCTTTTTTGTGTTTTGGCACCCAAATACGACCATCATTACGCAATGATTCTGACATTAACGTTAATTTTGATTGATGATCTCCAGAAACTGGAATACATGTTGGGTGAATTTGTGTGTAACAAGGATTTGCAAAGTATGCACCACGTTTGTGTGCTTTCCAAGCTGCCGTTACATTACTTCCCATAGCGTTTGTAGAAAGGAAAAATACGTTTCCGTATCCACCAGTTCCTAATACAACTGCATGTGCCGAATGTCTTTCTATTTCTCCTGTAACTAAGTTACGTGCTATAATTCCTCTAGCTTTTCCATCAACAACAACAACATCTAACATTTCGTGACGGTTGTACATTTTGATTTTTCCACGACCAATCTGGCGGTTCATGGCAGAATAAGCTCCCAATAATAATTGTTGTCCTGTTTGTCCTTTGGCATAAAACGTACGTGATACTAATACACCACCAAACGAACGGTTGTCAAGTAATCCGCCATAATCACGTGCAAAAGGAACTCCTTGTGCTACACATTGATCAATGATGTTTGCAGAAACCTCAGCCAAACGATATACATTAGCTTCACGCGAACGGTAATCGCCACCTTTTACAGTATCGTAAAAAAGTCGGTAGGTTGAATCTCCATCTCCTTGATAGTTTTTTGCGGCGTTGATTCCTCCTTGTGCTGCAATTGAGTGTGCACGACGTGGAGAATCTTGAAAGCAAAACGCTTTTACGTTGTATCCTAGTTCAGCTAATGTCGCTGCCGCAGATCCACCTGCGAGTCCTGTTCCTACAACAATCACATCAATAAGACGTTTGTTGGCAGGGTTTACAAGATTGATTTCGTTTTTATGTTTTGTCCACTTATCTGCTAGTGGTCCTTGAGGTATTTTTGAATCTAAAGCCATAGTTTTGATAAGTATTTTTTAATGTGTTCCTGTGAAATGGTGATATAATGCAATGAAAATAAATCCTGCTGGAATTCCGATAGAATATACTTTACTTATACCTTGTAATGCTTTTGTGTATTTGTTGTTTGCTCCAATGGATTGGAATGCTGAACCAAAACCATGTAATAAATGTAATGCCAAAAAGACAAATCCTACACAGTACAAAGCAACTCTCCAAATTGGCTCAAATTTTACTACCAATTCTTCATAATATCTAAATCCACTTCCTGGATCTGCTGGATTGATTAATCCTGTCATATCGCCTGCAATGTATTTTACATTCATTTCATGTACCCAAAAGTCAATCATGTGTATGACGATGAAGATCAAGATAAAACCTCCACTCCAAATCATATTTCTACTCATCCAAGAAGAGTTTGCGCTTCCATTGTTTTTGGCATAACTCACTTTTCTTGCATTGTTGTTTTTTATTTCAAGAACGAATCCCATCACGAAGTGAAAGATGACTCCCAAAATTAAAACTGGCTGCAATAGGTATTGTACTGCCCAAAACGTTCCCATAAAGTGTGATGCTTCATTGAAAGCATCTGGACTAAACACAGAAAGAATATTGATTGCAAAGTGTTGTAGGATAAAAACCATTAGGAAGAGTGCCGAAAGTGCCATCGCAAACTTTCTTCCAATCGAAGAATTTAAAATTCCGCTCATTATAATTGTGATTAATTATTTGTTTCACAAATATACGGCTCGCTAAGAATCTCTACAAGTTTTAATGATTGTTTTGAAGTCTATTTAGAATGAATTTAAGTAGTTTGCTTGCTAAAAAATCGGCTATTTGATTGTTTTGCTATAACGTTTGCGCGAATTAGCTTTTAGATTGTAAAAAAATGAGGCTATTTTGTAGTTTCTTTTGTCTAGTTTGAAACAGAAGGAATTAGTCCTCGCAATCCCATATCGACAGGTTGTTCGCCAATGGCAGGTTCATATTTACCATCGGCATTTACTTCTGTCCATTCAAAACTATTGTTTACCGAAAAAGATAAAGTGACTTCTACGTCTGCTATTTCGTTTCCTGTGATGATGAAAGCATTTTCGAATTGTCCTGTAACTACACACGAACCTTGTGGCACTGGCGACGAATTGAATAACGGATTTGGAACAGTCGTTGCTCCTGCTGGCGCTTGTCCTTGCGTGGTAAATCCTAAGGCTTCAAATGTCCAAAATCCTTGTAATTTATTTTCATTAATGTTGAATGTACTTCCGTTGACATCAAAGTTAGTGATGTAATTGTTGTACCCAACAAAACTTGCCAAAGTTCCTGTGATATCATTTCCATTTTGTAAAAAATTGATGCTTCCTTCTTGATATGCCAAGGAAACACGCACCCAATTGTAGTTTCCTGAAGCAACTTCACTTAAAGGAATTGACAAGAAAACCTCATCATTTCCTGCAAATTGTGCCGATTGAAAATCAATTGCCGTAGCACCACCTTGCGTAGTTTCTGCTCCTGAATATATGATTTCGCCAGCTCCTAAGAGTGTATTCGCGCTTGACGCAAATTCTATATAATTAGCGCTCATTTTTGCAAAGTTTGGCGATTGTGCCGCATTTCCTGCTGGAATAACAGCAGGTTGTCCCAAATTGTCTAAACGCGCTTGTGTTGCATCAAACTTGAACTTTATAATCAAATTTGCTTCTCCTGGGTTTGGTAAACAACAGTCTTCATCAGATGCACAAGACAAGAAAAATGTGCAAAGTACGATTACGAGATACAGAAATTTTTTCATCGGTTTATTTATTTTTCAATCCAAAATATATGAAAGAATAACGGCTTTTTTATAAATTTTAGTATGTTTTTACATAATTGATTTTTAAATATTTATCGTTTTTTATCGAACGAGTCTTTTTTAGTAAGAAAGTTTACTTATTTTTAAAAATTCTTACTTGACTCAACCTAAAATGAATATTTATATTCTCTCTATTAATTCCCGAATTTATTCCACGAATAGATTGTACCATGAAGCCACCAAAAAAGGACATAATGTCCGTGTGGTAGATCACACGCGTTGTGCTGTACTTCTCGGAGAAGCGAAACCTCAAATTTATCTAGGTTCTGAAAATATTACACATGGTGTAGATGCTATTATTCCGCGTATTGGCACTTCGGTAACACGACACGGTTCTGCTATTGTAAAACAGTTTGAAATGAATGGCGCTTTTACTACTGCAAAATCTTTAGGCATTATTCGATCGAGAAATAAGTTGCGTACGATGCAAATTTTAGCTCGAAAGCGCATTCCAATTCCGAAAACCTTGTTTGCAAAAGATACCGCTAATATTAAAGAACATATTGAGTTGCTTGGTGGCGCTCCCATTATTATAAAGTTGCAAGAAGGAACACAAGGTTTGGGCGTGATGATTGCAGAAAGTAAAAAATCGGCGAAATCGATTATTGAGTCGCTGTATAATATGAACGTAAATATTATTTTACAAGAATTTATTGAAGAAGCTAACGGACAAGATATTCGTGTGTATATTGTGGGAAATAAAATTGTGGCTTCCATGATGCGAAGTAGTACAGAGGAAGATTTTAGAAGTAACGTGCATCGCGGCGGAACGACAGAATCTGTAACGTTGACAGCTTACGAAAAGAAAATTGCCATACATACTTCAAAAGTGTTAGGATTGCCTGTTTGTGGCGTTGATATTATTCGCTCCAAACGTGGTCCGTTGGTTATTGAAGCCAATTCGTCCGCAGGTTTGGAAGGTATTGAATCGCACACCAATATTAATGTAGCTGGCGAGATTATTAAATATTTAGAAAAGAATGTTCGAAGATTCGGAAAATAAAGATATTAGCATTCACGGAGAAACTGTGAAGCCTGGCGAAGCCAAATGGATTAAGATTCCTATTGATCGGTTGCCGACGGGAACATTGATTGATATTCCTATATATGTGTTTAATGCACAACAACCTGGACCGACATTGTTGGTACAAGGCGGTTTGCATGGCGATGAGATAAATGGTGTGGAAATTATCCGTAGAATGCTGTTTGAAGGTTGTTATAAAATCAAACGTGGCGCTGTGATTGTCTTACCCTTATTGAATATTTTTGGGTTTGTACATTTTTCACGTCAAGTACCTGATGGCAAAGATGTAAATCGTAGTTTTCCTGGTGTCAAGAACGGTTCGCTTGCCGCGAGAATTGCCTATGAAGTCACACACAACGTATTGCCACAAGTAGATTTTGGTATTGATTTGCATACAGGCGGCGCACAACGTCACAATCATCCACAGATTCGCTATACTGAAAGTATGCCTGAGAGTAAAAAACTTGCGGAAGTGTTTCATGCGCCTTTCTATTTTGCAACACCGCTGATTTCAAAATCGTTTCGAAAAACGGCATATGACCGAAAGATTCCGATTATAGTATTTGAAGGTGGCGAAAGCATGCGTTTTGACGAATATGCCATTAAAGAAGGCATACAAGGTGTGCTGAATGTCATGAAATTTGTGGGTATGATTGACAAGATTGATCCCATGCTGATAGAACGTAAGGAGAGCGAATTGCTAACCAAACACAAATGGTTACGAGCGCCAACGGCTGGTATGTTTGTTCCGCAAGTGTTGAATGGAAGTTCTATAAAAAAGGGAGAAGTGCTCGGTTTTGTAACAGATACTTTTGCCAGCTACTGTGAAGAAGTGAAAGCTCCGTATAACGGTTTTGTGTTTTGCATTAACAATCAAGCAGTTGTGAATCAGGGAGATGCGTTGTTTCATATAGGTCAATAACTTTGTCATTCCTGCGAAGGCAGGAATCTGGACTTCTTAGATTGTTAGAATATTAGATTCGATTCGATTCGCTCCATTCAAAGATTTAAGGATTCAATAATTAAATGTTGTTTTGATTTTAGACGTATTTCTTGTGTTAAGGAGTTTGGCGTATGTATGACAGAAAAGCAAGAACTTAGATATTCCTGCTTTTCTGTTATTCTACAGCTTTATAAATATGATTTTATGAAAATTCAGTTGTTAATTATTTGGTTTGGATATCATATTTTAAATCGTACGTGCTATCGAAGTTGCCTTTTTGGTTAAATTTCCCATTGGTCGTATCACCTATCAGTTGTACTAATTGATTGCCATATTTCATATAAAATTTAAATGTGTAGGTTTCGCCAGCCTGAAAAGCTAATGAACCTTTTCCTCCTTGAAAATTGATTGTTCTTTCTGTACCAAAATTTCCAGGTTGGAATTTGATTCCTTCTTGTATGTATACAGGATTTCCAGACGTTGTTTCTCCTTTATATATTTCTACATTGATGGAAAAGGGACTGTTGCCTTGCGATATCCAAGAAAATGATTTGAATTGACTTCCCGAGTAGCAAGCTTTATTTACAACCACACTTTGTGCATAGTATTCTCCAGGTTTAATATATACGCTGTGTTTTCTTTTTTTATTGATGGTACTGCAATCTGTTACGGTTGGTTGCTTATTTTTGGCGGTTTCTAGAATGTCTGATTTACTGTTGCAACCTTTGCCATTATTACCAATTGTAAAGTCAGTTAGATCCAAAAAAGGAATGAAAACACTACAATCTCTTAAATTTGGATTATTAACAATATATGTGAACGCGTCAATTTCATCTGTAGGTGTTATTTTCTTAAGCTTGTCAAACTGTACAGCCTCCAAAATAGGGTTGTCGAATATTTGTATGACATTAGTTTCTTCAACTGAGTTAAGGGCTATGTTTTTGAGTTTGGGATTGTTCTCAATATGAATATATTTTACTTTGGAGAGGTTCTCTAATCCTTTGAGTGATGATAAATCAGTCCCCATTATTACTAAAGCTGCAACTTCTGTTAAATTGGATAATGGACTTAAATCGTGTACATCTTCTCCAGTTATCCAAAACATACCTGTAATCTTTGATGTATTTTTATACTCAGATACCTCAGATTGGCTGTTAATATCCCATTGACCTTCTTTTACTTCTTGCGCAACGCTATTGTTGATAAAAATTAGTAGTAATGTAAATGTTGTAATGAATTTTAGTGATTTCATAGTGTAAAAGTGTTAATTCATGATGAATATTATTTTCGCTTTTGAGCTGCTTTTTTTAGGAAATAATTGATATAAATTCAGTTGTAAATTATTTGGTTTGGATATCATATTTTAAATCGTATGTGTATACAGTATAAGTAATGCGCTACCAATTCAAGCCCATATTAACAGCGTTGATAGTTTCCATAGCGCCATTAGTGCGTTTTTGGTTAGTTATCATGTTTGCTGAATACGAAGGTTGTATTAGTAGCGCATTTAAGTTGATGCCGTAGCATCTTTGGGGTACTAGTGATAAGATAGTAGCTTACCTGTTTCTTAAGACAATAAGTGATTATTTATTTCTTTTCTAGAAACCACATTTGTCCTGTATATCTTCCTGGTTTTGCCATAAAAGCGGCATTTCTTTTACTATTGTAAATATCTAATGCTCTTTCTCCATCATCTTCCTCTCTATTTGTTGTACTGTCAGTATCAATATAAAATACGAACTGATAATAGTTAAAATTCCATTTTCTTATTCTTACCATGGCTTTATCACGTGATCTTGAGCGTTTCTTTACTTTTACATTTTTTCCAGACCCATAAATTTCCATGTCTGTTTCCATGTTCACTAATTTTGGACTAGGATCATCTCCACCAGGATGTATGTACCATGTTTGATTTGGATATTTTCCTTTTTCTTTTAAAGCTACGGTGTATTTACCTTTATTTTCGATGAGTGTCAACACTTTATCAGTTCCTCTAAATTTTGTAGAAAGATAGAATTGATTGTAATTTCCATCAGCGGCAACAAAAATTTTAGCAAATTCTTTACTTCTTACACTTATATCGCTTTGCGCAAAACTTATTTGACTTATAAGGATAAAAAAAGTGAAAATTAATTTAAGTTTCATTGTATATTAATTATTGATTCTTACTCTATTTCATATGAGGCTTTTCAGATTCCGCCCTTGTTATTGAATTTTGGTATATTATTTAAATTGACAGTTATTCGTCCTTTTCCAATTGATTGTTATTTGTGAGACCAGATTTCTTTGCCGTTTTTATCTAGCAACACAATTCTACCATCATCAGTAATGATTAGTTTATCAACTTTGTGTAGAACAGTTCTGTTTTTATCTCTTCCATCCGTCATTCCCCAATATTGTTTGTTTGGGTTTGCATATTGTAGATTTCCATCAGATTTTTGAACAAAAAACTTTATTTCATCGGTTTTTAACCAAGAAGCTCTTACCACAGGAAACACATAAACCGTCTGAGTTTTGGCTAGTTCCAGTTCTTCTTTTCTTTTTCTTTTTACAATCTTTCCTAATTCTGGGATGTTGTCTTTATTGAGGTATAACAAATAATTTTGGTTTGATGACATGAGCATCTGACGTCCTTTGATACTTTCTCCTCGTTTGAGTTCAAAACGTATTTTTTTTAACTTGCGCCATTCATTACTATCATCTTGTGCAGGATTGGACGTAGTAGTTGTATTAGAAGAAGAATTACTGCTTTTTCCAACCATAATTACATCTCGTAAATAGCGTTGGTCACCTGAACTATGCAAGGCAAGATCTACTCCTATTTCATCAATATTATCTTTCATTAAAATATCTCTATGCCCAGGACTTGTGAGAAAGCTTATTACAAAACCTGCTGGTGATATATGACCTCCGTTTAAACATTCTCCACGAACACCTTCGTATCCAACAACTTCAGCTCTTGCCCATGGACTTCGTCCTTTACTATCAAGGTGTTCAGGTCCATTTATGATTCCTTTATCCGCCGCAAGAAGTTCTGCTGCTTTCGCGAGTGTTGTATTTTCTTTTAAGATTGGTAATGAAGTTGCTCTTTTAAGATAATTAATTGCAACTTGTAATTTTTTTTGGCGGGCGGCAATACAAGCATTATCATTTTCTCTACAAACTGAAAGAAAGCCTTTGCCTATTGCTATAAATTCACCAGCGTTTTCTTTTGGTCCATATGTTTTAAAAGAAAGTTTTTCTAACGCTGCTGCATAGGCTTTTGGATTTTGTCGTACGATGTTCACCTCTTTTATGATTGCTTTTTCCATCGCTCTGATATCAATATTAGATGGCAAAACATCTGTCGGTCTTTCTGTATACGTTTCTACACATTTACCAACATAATTGATTTTATCAGCTTTCATATCCTTTTCTTGGCCTTGTTTAGGTCCTTCTAGATACCGTATCTTATAGGTGTGTTTTTTCGCATCAAAATATTTATCCAAAATAGACTTCCCATAAACCATTCCTTTAGTAGGTGTTCCGTCAACAGTTACACAGACTCTAGTGCCTAATTTCATATTAGATTTATCTTGGTTGGCGTCTTTTTTAGTAGTGATATCTTTTAATTTTCCTTTGGTAAGGTTGTACTGTAAGTTTGAGGAGGCAACAGAATATTGAGCCATTATTTTTTGTGAGTTCAAGCCGAAAATAAAAAGGCAAAGAATCAAAATTAGTTTTTTCATTGTGTGGGTTTTTATTGTTTGTTTCTGCTTTTTTGAAGGATTTTTGACTTCCTCCATATTATGATGTAGTACAACTTTTTCCACGTTCGTTTTTGAAAAAGTTGTAGTTATGATTTAGATTTTCTAACTATATATTTTAATTAAAGGTTGGTGTAGCAATACGTTACAATAGTATCAAATCATCACATAACTGCAAATTATATGTTATAAACAACCGTTTTTTGTTGCAAACAACATGCTTTCTAGTGTTGATATAAAAGAGATTGTCTGAAAAGTTTTAAAAGGTGTCATGTTGAATCATGTCTGAATCAAGTTTGATTTGACGAAACTTCAACTTTTTAGAAAGTTACTTTACTTAAGTTTATATTTTAACTAGCGTCAGTTCTATGTAGGTAATTCAATTTATGTTTAAGTTTGGAAACCCTCTACTAATTATCTTATTTTCATTTTCTTTGCTTTCCCAAAGAAAAGAAACAAAAGAAAGGGAACTTTTCCAGAGGTATTTTTAGTTTTTCTTTCTGAAAAAAACTAAAACCGCATGAATTTCCCTAAATTTTTTCCAAGGCTTCAAAAATTTTTAACGGAAAATCCCTGCTATACTTCGGAAAAGAAAAGTATAGAACTAAATTTTTCACATCGAACTCATATTAATTAAGTAAACTTTTGAAGTGATTGTTAGCTGCTATTTTTTAGAATGACAAGTTTTTAACGTGTTGTAGAAAGTCTTTTTTATACGATCTGCCAAGCGGAAGTTTTAAATCGCTTAGTCGTACAAATTGACTTGTATAGCCTTGGATGTATTCTTTATTGATAATGGTAGATTTGTGTATTCTAATGAAGAAGCTTTGGTATATCTTCATAAATTCAGAGAGTGATTTCCGTACCAAATAACGTTCGCTATCAGATTTGTAAATGTATGAATATGCGCCTTCTGCTTCAATATGCGTAATTTCAGAGAGTTGTATTTGCTGTTTGATGCCTTTGTTTATAAATGTAAACGAATCACTTTTTGAAACTGAACTCAAAGCCATTTCCACATTGGCAAATACCGCTTTGTTTGTAAAAGGTTTTACAATGTATCCTGTAGGCGTCGTAGTTTTAGCTTTTTCCAATGTTTTGGCATCTGCGTTTGCCGTAATGTAAATATAGTTGAACGTTTGCTGCTGCGATAGTATTTTTATCAAATCAATACCATCCATACTGCTATATTCGCCCAAGTTGATATCCATAAGCACCAATTGGTATTTTTTTTGGCTGAATAGTTCTTGTGCTTCATCAGCATCAATTGCGACATCTACATTGTCATACTTGTATTCTTTTAGGATGAAACGTAAATTTTCAGCAATGATTTGTTCGTCTTCAACTATTAATATATTACAATCTTTCATGAACTATTTTTTAGTGCGTCATCGGAAATACCAAGCGCGTCATAAACATCTCAGATTCAAAATAGCGATCCATTTTTCCTCGCAATTGTCTGTTTAACGATTTTATTAAAAATAAACCTAACGAATCTTTCAAATCGTGCGTTTCCTTATTTTCAAATCCTCGACCAGAGTCAGCTATTACCATTTCGAGTTGTTCATTTGTGGTGGCTACTTTTAATTGGATTTGATTCGCCGTATTTCCTTCTTCTACACCATATTTTAAACTATTGGTAAGTAATTCATTTACAATCAATCCTAACGGAACAGCCTGTGTTAGCGACAATTCTACATCTTCCACAGAAATCTGATATTTAATAGGAGAATTGATACTTGTGTAACTGTTTTTTACATAATACAACAATTCTTCTAAGTAACTTTTTAAATTGATTCGTGCCAAATTATCTGATTGATATAATTTTTGATGTATTAACGACATAGAGTATACTCTAGATTTACTCTGCAGTAATACTTTTTTATTTTTGGAATTTTTGGCGGAAGCTACTTGCAAATCCAACAAGCTAATCACAATCTGCAAGTTGTTTTTTACTCTATGATGAATTTCTCTTAGTAGCACTTCTTTTTCTTCTAAAGACACCGCAAGTTCATTGGTTTGAATTTTTACCAATGCTTCCAGTTCTTCTTTTGTTTGTTTTTCTAATTTTTCCTTTTCTTTTCGCACTAAATTGTATTTGTGACCTAACGCAAACGACAGTACCATCACTTCTATAAAACTTCCTATATGGACAAAGTTTTTTGTGTACATATTTTCAGGAAGAATTCCTATCCTATTGAATGCATACAACACGACACCAATTAAATAAATCGTCCACGCAATGTTGAAATACAACGCTATTTTATGTCCTTTGATAAGTCGATCTAAAGAAGAAAGATAAATAACAAACGACACTGCAAGGCTTATGACAATGGTTATTTTCCGAGACAAATAATCAAACTCTAAAAACTCAATAATAAGCGCAGGTATCGGTAAAATAGTAAACAATACAAGGAGATAATAAAAAATACCATCTTGTTTCTTAAAATTCAAAAACTTTAGCGCAAACCAGCTTGAAAACACACAGGTAGTCAACATAGAAACCACCGGAATTCGAAAAGAGAATTCTGTCCATTCAGGAGTGATATAGTGAATGTAAAAACCTAACACATATCCTTGCGTTACAATGGTAGAAACCAATGCCAACACGTATAATAAATAACCATAATCGCGTAAACTAAAAAATAAGAATAGGTTATAAATCGCCATGCATATTAAACCGCCTAATAGTAAAGCTGTAACGAAATAAATATTCCCTTTTTCTTTGTAAAAGACCTCTTTTTGTTTCATGACAGGAGAAACGGCCATTGCCCATCTGCTGTTTACTTTCAGAAATACTTCAGGAGATTTTACATTTTTAAGCGGAATTTCAAATGCAGGAATGTGATGATTGAGTTTGTTTTTAGATTGAGAATACATGATTCCCAAAGTATCAGATACTTGTTTTCCTTCTTGTGTTGTGTAAAAAAGGATGATTTCATCTAAAAAAGGACTGTCTATTTCAAGAACTGCTGTCGTGTCTAATTTGGCAGGATTTAAGTTTATATGTACCCAAACGGTACTTTTGGTAATTCCTAGTCGGACAATGTTATCTTTTGCTTTTTGAAATTTTTCTTTTTTAACAGAAGTTAGATCGTGTATGTGTTGTGAGTCTTCAAAGAATGAAACTTCCGAAATGATGTTTTCTTGAGAAAAAACGTTGTTATTGTTTATGCCAATGAGGGAAACTAAAAGAAGGCAAAATACGATTGATTTATGCATGTTTGTGTACTTCGTATGATTTTATATTAAAATTTGACATGCTTCATCTTCCTTATATTTTAACTGATTATAAATACTTAGATTTTTTAAAATAAACTCACTTCTTTGTGTCAAACCAAATATAAAAAAACTTCTCCTAAATATGTATTGTCACTTAAAAAAAGTTAAGGAGGAAGCTTTTTTAGTTTGTATGAAAAACATACAGGAATTTTCGTGAGTAGACTTGTACTCACAATCAATTTTGTACGGTGATGTATAGACCGTTTTATGTCATTTGAATTATAAAACAAGCTACTTTACTTTCAGGATCGAAGAATATGTATAAATCTCCGTCTCCCCAAAAATTCATATTTTCAAAGTATTGTGTATACCATTCGTCTTTTGGGTGTACGTTTGTTCTTTTGGTTTTGACTTCAAGTGCGTCGGTCAATTGGCAAAGAAATTTCATTGTTTTCTTTGATTTTGGACACGTAGGAATTTCAGGATATTGAATCCAATTGGGAACTCCTGTAAAACCGATACTTTCAAAATCATTTGTTTTTTCTGTAGCTATGAATACTTTTTCATAAACTATTTCAGAATTTGGCTGTATATCATCATATGAATTATCCGTTTCTTTAAGTTTCTCTATGTTTAGAACTTTTGGTTTTAATGGATCTGAATAGTCAATATATAATTTATCAAAATTTATATAGATTGGAGCTACTAAATGCAAATCGAAAGGAAGCCAATTAAACGCTTCGTCTGATTTAGAGAGTTTTCCCAAATATTGAAAAGGTGCATTGAATTCAAATTTTGGAATAGAGAATTCTTTTGGGATTTCTCCACCAAAGTAACTTTCAGATTTGGATACTTGGGTAAAGCCATAAATTTGATTGGGTACTAATTCTTGAAATTCAAATCCTAGCTCACTTTCTTTTAATTTTCTTTCGCTTCTAATTCCTTCGTCAATATCATACGCTTTTATGAGTTTGTTATCTTTAAAGACAAGGTCAATTGAACTCCAAACATGGTTTGCCGTTTTTTTATCTACAACTTGGGTTTCAAGAAATTTTTGACATTGTTCGTCTCCATTAAATTCAGCTTCCCAACCAGCCAAATAAATATGTTTTTCGTCTTTTTGTTCCAAAGAAGAAGTAAATAATCCCATAAATGTAAATAGTATGATTTTGATTAGTGTTTTCATTTTCTCAAGTTCACTACAGCGTGTTTGTGTGTTGTTTTGTTGTATAGTTCAGCATCTAATTTAACAAATAAAAACCGAACAGAAAACCCGTGAAGACTTTTGTGAAGTAGTGTTGCACTGGCAGTTACTTTTGTAACAAACATAACACTTACAAGAACAATCCTTTATTTACATGTGATTGATTATTAACACTTTACTAAAAATATCAAATTGAGCTTTATTAAAATCGAAATATTTTTTGATTGAAAATACAAAGCAAAGCTATCGAGATGCAATTAAAATTCATGTTTTCTTGTGTTCTCGACTGCGCTCGAACTGACAACTACTTACTATTGGATGCTTTATATTCGACAGTAATCACTCCTACGTTGAACTCACATTATTTACAAAGGGAAAAACAAACGTCATCTTGAACTTGATTCAAGATCACATTACCGTGAGTGAGATGCTGAAAATAAGTTTAGCATGATGTTTACAAGAACATTTTTATTTGCAGGAAGAGATTACTTCGTCATGTTTCCTCGCAAAGACGTTCTAAAATGGATTCCTGCCTACGCAACAATTAAAAAATATGAAGTGAGAAACCACCACACGAAAATCGCTTTCCGAGCAGTGGCAAATCAAGCATGAGAATGCTTCTTGGTAAATTTTTAAATTATTAGTTGCGTTAGAAAAAGACTCCGCTTTTCAGCGGAGCTAATTCAACTAACAATTTTGAATACGTCTTCGACTTTTCAAAATTGAGTTTCATTAGAATAAATCTAGGTCTGGCCAAAATTTGATGGCTCCGATTCCTTCTTCCATTGCTTTTTTGAGTTCGCTTCGGTGTGTAGGATCGCCTTCTTCATAGTTTTTTGAAAAGTTTGTTAAGAACACATAACTCACGCCATTGCTCATTTTTTTCATATAAGTTCCTGTTCCACTCATACTTCCACCATGCGCCCAGTTATTTCCATTTACAGACCAACCTTTGGCATAACCTCCATTGGCTGATGAACCTGTCGTCATTGTTGTGATCGTGCTACTTTTTAGAATGTCTTTTTTAGAACTTTGCTTGTCTACACGAACCATGAATCGCATTAAGTCTATTGCTGAACCAATCCAACCACCATGACTGTCCATTCGTTGCATTTGCAATGCATATGGATTTCCATTGGAATAGTATATCACTTCTTTGTATTTACGCTTCTTTTTTTCGTTAGCGCCAATTACCATTTGTGAAATTCCACATGGTTTTAGAATGCTGTTTCGAACATAGCTTTCATAATTTTTCCCTGTCTTCTTTTCAATGATTCTTCCTAATAAACAATATCCGTAATTTGAGTAATGGTAACGTGTTCCAGGTGTGTGACTCGGATTGCGATCGTCTAAAACCCAACCAATGAGTTTGTCTTGACTTAGATTTTTCTTTTGAAACATAGGTGCGCCCCAAGTGTCGATTCCTTCTGGTTTTAAGTTGTTGTCCCACGTATTGCCACCTGCTGTATGTTCTAATAATTGCTGTACTGTAATGGCTTTTTCACGATTGCTTAATGATTTTTTACCATAGTTTGTTCCTAAGAGTTTATTGCTAAAAACTTTGTCGCTAAGGTTTAGTTTTTTCTGCTCTACAAGTTTCATGATCGCTACTGCCGTAATTGGTTTGGACACACTTGCCAATCGCATTAAACTGGTCGCTGATGCAATGGTTTTATCTTCTTTATTTCCATAACCGTATCCTTTTGCATAGACCAGTTTTCCATCTTTTACGATTCCGATAGAAACTCCAGGAACCTTGAAATCTTTCATCACTTTTTTGATTTTACTATCCAATTGATTGGTATCACTACTTTTCCACGTTGTTACATTTTTGAAAGCTGCCGTATAGCCTGCACTTTTTCCTGCGTCGTGTCCGCTAACTGAAATTGGCACATATCCTTGATAGTAATGATTGTCAAATTCTAGTTGATAGTCTTTTGCATTCATAAGATGACGCGCTGTAAATCGTCCAGATTTTTTTTCCATGATGCAAGCGTAATACGTTTTTTTGCGTACATCATAACTATCTACTTGGGTTACTCGGTAACCTTGTTTCCAGTATTTAGTAACCGTTTCTTGGTATTGTTTACTTGACAAACCGTGACGCGCTATATAACCGTTTGGGTTTCCTTTTTTCCAGATAGCCGCATAGTATGTTCTTCCTTTTACACCATAACCGCTAATGTGTACCAATCGATAGCCATCACTTTTATTCTTTCTGAATTCGGCAGCATATTGTGTTCCTGTGAGTCCGTGACGTGCACGTAATCCTCTTGTACTTTGCTTTTCCCAAATGGCAGCGTATAGTGCTTTTTTTCCATTAGAATATCCATCAATATGTACCAAACGATAGCCATTATTGTGATTTTTTGAAAATTCTTGTTGAAATTGTTTTGACGTTAGGTTGTGACGCAATATTTGTTCCGATGGATTTCCCTTTTCCCACAATCCTGCAAATCTTGTTTTCCCGTTTACATAATATCCATCTACATAGGTAAGTTTGTATCCTGCTCTCACAAAGTTGTTTACTTCCGTTTGATATTGTGCCGACGAAAGTGCATGACGCGCTCTGTGACTTTTTAATGTTTTTGTTGCATACGGTTTTTCTTCATTGTGACCGTTTTCGCCTTTTTTTGTTCCTGCAAAGGAGAATGAAAATAGAAGTAACATTCCCCAGATTGCCAATTTTGTTTTTGTATTCATCATTTTGATTTTTAAAATTAATAACGATGCAAACCTAGTGTTGGCAATGGTTCTGAGTGTCCCGTATTGTTGAAACTAAAAGAATCAGGACGTTTATGGGTGTTTTTCCCTGAATACCGTGGGGGACATTCCCGTATGTTTTTTGAACGAATTGTAAAAAGCCGATTTGGAATTGAAACCCGCTTCTAGTCCGATAGACAGTACAGGATATTCCGCAAATGCTGGATGAAGTAGTTTGGCTTTTATTTCTTCAATACGATAACTATTGACAAAATCAGAAAAGTTATGTCCGCTAAGTGTGTTGATGAGTTGTGAAAGATAATTAGCGCTAATATTGATTTCTTTTGATAGTGTGGCAAGTTTTATTTCTGGATCACGATAGCGTTTTTCTTCTTCCATTAAGACACATATTTTTTTGTAATAAAGATTGTCATCTGCAATGTGGAGCCCTTTTTTCTGTTGTTGTAGTTGTAGCAATTTGTTTTCTGTAAGTTTTGCAATGAGTTGAAACAAACACAGATGATTTTCTGTGAAAAAGTTCCGTTCGGAATGTTCAGCATCTAAGACACCAACCAGTGTGTCTTCTATAAAAATTGGAACCGCCAATTCGGATAAACGAACTTTGTCGTCTATAATATAACGTTTGTCTTTGCTTGTATCTTTAATAAGTTCGTAGTTTCCTGTTTTTGCAACGCTTCCTACAATGCCTTTCCCCACAGGAATTTCTTTTGGCTTGTAAATTTCAAATGTAGCTTCTTTTTTGTTTCCAAAAGCGGCTTCTTGTTGCAACACCATCCTTTTTGTATCTAATAAATACAATACGCAGTCTTCTAGTTGTAGTCTGGATATACAATTTTCTAGGATATCCCAAAGAACTTCTTTTGTTTTGTTTTTGTCAAATAGTGACGTCGCAAAGTAGCTTAAAATAGCAATGACTTGCGATTGATTTTGCTTTAGAATTTTTATGGTTTCGGGTTCAAATAGTTCGTCTAAACCTGAGAGATTAAAGGTCTTTTCTTCTGCATTTCTTTCTTTTTGAATGTTTTCTAAGTGTGTTATACTTTTTATAAAAAATATATAGTAACAAACGAGATAGGCGATCCAAAGTGGATAATAGGTATCGTTTCCTCCGACATTATCATCAATTTTTATGTATAAAAGCGTTAAGAGCCAAAATATACTGAGTAAGATTAACGTAATGTAGATATTTTTCAACCATTTTGTTTTCCGAATGACCACTTGATACGAGAGTTCGCCCAAGCTTTTTTCGTAATTTTTGATGATGTTATAATTCCAGACTTCAATGATAAATGTAAAGAGTAATGCTAGGTTTTCATTCCATTCCATCCGAATGTTGCTAACCGTTTTGCGTGATAGTATAGTGTAATCGACAAAGACATTTATTTTCACAACAGTGTAAATAAGGAAGAATACTATGAACGGAATGAGCAAGTAATATTTGTATTTTTGAAAGAGTGCTTCGTTTTGCAAATACGAACAGGTAAACGCCGTAAAGATGACTGGCGCTAGAAATTCGAACGGAAAAAAGAACAGCATAATCGCTTTAAATTTTCGAGAAAATCCAATGTCGAACGAAATGTATTGCAAAATGGCAATTGCTGTTAATACGACAAACCAAAAGAAATAGCGTGTAGTTTGGTCACTTATTTTACGAGTGAAAATATGATACAGAACTAGACATAACAGTCCAATAGCGCCCACAAAAATTGTGGTATTGTATAGATTCCAATGTAACATTTTAGGTAGGTTTCGTTACCTAAAGATACGCAGAAAATGAATTGAGTATTGTACTTTTTTGTTTAATTGGTTGGTATTAGTGTGTTGATTGATCGTTTACACAATTTACTAAAACCAATGGTAATTGTTAGTTTTTCTTCGTAAGCTACAGTTCGTTTTCAAGTAAGTAGAAATAACTTTTGAGCGCGTAGGAATATGTATTTGGATCAGAACCCAAGGTTTTAAATTCTTTTTTTAAAACCGCAATGAGATCTTGTTTAATAGCTTTTCCTTCAATTTTTGCACAGTTGAGTTTTACCCAATGAATTTTAGACGAGTTTGGAAAGTCTTGTAATGCTTTTGCCAAATCAGGATTGTCAAAGGTGTTTTTGTCTGCCAATCCAATGAAATAGCTAATCGCGAATTTTTCACTGTTGTATTCGTTCCAACCTTTTTTATCCGTTTCAGCAGTAACACGTCCTGTAACAGTGGATTCTAAATATGCATAGATATTAAGTAGTTCTATATCTTTCTGTGTATCTGCTAAGGCAATTATTTCTTTTCCTCTTTTTTCAAAAAATGTAGTTTCATCCAACAGTTTGTTTTGAAATGCAATTCTAAGAAGATCGGAAGCGATGTTTCCATTTTCTGGAATTTGATTGTTATCAAGAATGAGCTTTGCTTCCGTGAATGCTTTTTTAAACACATCGTTATTACTGAATTCTTTAGAAAGTTCCTTGATTTTTTTATACGCCGATACATGTTTGTATTCTTTACTTTCAACACCAAAAACACTTTTGATGATTTCCATATCTTTCTCCAAAAAGTAGTCTTGAATGTTTGAATTCCACCAATCTAATTCCCAATTCATGTCAAGAAAAATTAGTTCGTACGCGCTTTTTGAATCTTTTTCCTTGACGTTCGCCACTAAGTTTGAACGCTTTTGCAATTGGTCTGTTTTTCCATGAATGATATGAACGGCTTTGTCAATTCCGACATGATTTTTTGCATGATTTGCCGCTTTCCAATGTTCAATTGCTTTTGCATACTTGTCTAAATTGAGGTAACATTCACTCAACCAAACATCAACTCTATAATCTTTTTCAACTTCTTTTTTGTATATTTTATAGTGTTTAATAGCCGTTTCGTAATCTCCTGCTCTGTGACTTTCCAATGCATATTCTAAATTAAAATTGAGCGCATTTGGCACTTTTTCACAAGCTGTTTTATGCAATGTGTACGATGCTTTCGGATCAATATTGTACAATGCGCCCGCAACTACATACGCTTGATATTCGTTTGTTACTTTTGACACAAGTTCTTCTACACAATCATCACAATCTTTATTGACTACACAATCTGAAAAGAAATATTGAAACGCTGGCGTAAGTTCTGTTTGAGCTTTTTGCAAAGCTTCTTTAGTCTTTTCGCTCATTTGTGCATTCACATTGATGAATGAAACACTAAAAAGAAGTACAAGTATGATTTTTCTCATTGCTGGAAATTCGTTGTAAATGCTAAAACTATGATAATCATATTGAAGATCAAAATTGGGTTAGCTTTTATGTGTACTAATAATACGCGTCATCGTCCAAATTCCATTGTCGTTTTTCCAAACCGTCACAAATTTGCTTGGAATTTGTTTTGCATTTGGCTCTTGATTGTTGAAGAATTTATGTGTTCCCAATTGCACAGCGCCGTAACCTGGAATTGGATATACTTCGGTTGTGCCTTCAATTAGTGTACGCGTAACTTTTCCACAGACATTGTTTTTCATCGCTTCCATAATTTGTGTTTTGGACGTCGCCAGTCCGCCTTGATCGTGAAAAAATTCTAAATCTTCCGAAATGAGTTCGGCTTGAGTTTTTAAATCGCACGTATTATACGCATCAAAAAAACGTTTGTCTAATGCAACAATCGTATTGTATAATTCTTGATCAATAGGTGTGTATGTTTCTTGTTTGACAATGGTTCGTTTGGATTTGGTTCGTACCGAAATACAAGAAGTTGTAAAGATGCCACACGCTAATAAGAGTAGTAATTTTGATTTCATGGTTTTGTTTTTTTGATTGATACTTAGTAGACAACAAAACCTATAATTTGTTACACTTCCATTATTTTTTGATTGTTTTTGATACAGTTTGTAAAATGTAGACGAAACAGTTGATTTATGAGAGTTTACACTTCTAAGTTTGACCAAAAGTGTCAACGAATTACTTAACCTTTACAGAAGTGACAACTGTAGATAATTAAAATTCAACAATCGTTAATCTGGCAATCGATCACGTTGTCCTTTTTTACGATTGAATCGGTATACAAATGTGAGCGAAATTCTTCTTCCAATGGCTTTTCTTTCAGATTCCAAACGGAAGTTTTCTCCTGTGACAACTCTGTCTTGAATTCGTGAGTCAAATACGTTTCTAATATTTAACGTAAGCGCGCCTTTGTCGTTGAAAATGTCTTTACTGATGGCGAAATCTGCAAAATATTGTGCTTTTTGCAAGGTTTGTCCGTTTTGATTTCTTCCCGTATAGTTAAAACTCGTTTGCATAGATAGTCCTTTTTTGAAACGAAATCTTGAGTTGATTCGCGTAAACCAAGCTTCATCTTTGGTATTAAAGTTTTGTCCTTCAAAATCTCCTTTTTGATCGTACTGAAAGAAATTGAATTCTCCTGAAATTCGCCACCATTTGAATGGATTGTAGGTTGTAGATAGTTCAAAACCGATACGATCTTCCGTGTCTAAATTGACTGGAAATGTAACAAAGTTTCCATCATCCGTTTGTGTAGTGACAAAGTTGAAAAAGTCGTTGGTGTGTTGGTAATAGAGCGATGGATTGATCGAAAATTTTCCCCAACGTTTTAAAAATGCTACTTCAAATGCATTTGTATACATAGGATTTAAATCTGGGTTTCCTGCAAATAGATTTCTAAAATCTGTCAATCCGCCAAAAGGATTCAATTGCCAAAATCGTGGTCGGTTGATCCGTCTGCTGTAACTTAATTGTACGTCTGTTCGTTCTGCAAGTTGATATGAAAAATGTGCCGTTGGAAACAAATTTGTATAGTCTTTGTCATCACTAAATAATCGTTTTTCATCATCAATACCAATGTTTGAGTGTTCTACACGCAATCCTAATAAGTAACTAAACTTCCCTATTTTGTCTCCGTATTGTGCATATACACCGTAAATACGTTCGTTGTAGTCTAATTCATTGTCCAAATCGGGCACTAATTGATCGTCAATATGTACCATATAATCACTTGTGATTCTTCGTATTTCGGCTCTAAAACCCGTTTCTAATCGTGATGTTTCTGTTAATGGAGATACAAAATTTGCTTGAAACAGAAAGTCTTTGCTACTTTCCACATCGTCACTACGAATGGTTGTAAAGTCTGTCGTTGTTGGAAAGGTTCGTTGCTGACGAATACTTTCTTGCTCATCATCATTCCAAAAATCATATTGTACGTCCATTTCTAGCTTCTGCCCTTTTTTGTCAAATGTTTTTACATAATTCATTTCTAATCGATTGAAATTTTGCGGCTCTTTGTAGTTTTCTATACGAGAAATCGTACTATCAATTGCTCCTGTGGCGTCTAAAAAGGAATAATTTAAACGGGTTTCATCCGTATTTTTCAAGAAAGTATGATAAAAACTTGCTGTTAATGTATTTTGATCATTTATATAATAATCGCCACCAAAAAAGATATTGTGTGCATTGTCATTTCTATCTTGATCGTTATGTTGCGTTAATCCATTTGTAATTCCGTTGTTTGTTACAACTTGGCGTGTAGTTTCTTCTCCAAAGAAATTTGAATTTCGATAGCCAACATTTGTAAATAGATTTATTTTATCTGTTTTGTACGTCAAATTTAGATTCGCTCTGTAATCTCTTGGATTTCCCGCGCCCAATTGTACCGAACCGCTCAATCCTCCTTTTTTGTTCTTTTTTAGAATGATATTGATGATTCCAGCTGTTCCTTGTGCTTCGTAACGTGCGGAAGGATTTGTGATGACCTCAACTTTTTCAATGGTTTCTCCTGGAATTTGATCCAAACCATTATTCGCAACCAACGCTGAAGGTTTTCCATTGATGAGAATACGCACATTTCCGTTCCCGCGCAAGCTGATTCCGCCACCAGCATCTACAGTTACTGAAGGCACATTGTCTAAGATATCATTCACAGTTCCGCCTTGTGTAAGCAAGTCTTTTCCAACATTGAATACTTTTTTATCTAGTTTTAATTCTACCGTTGATTTTTCAGCAACAATTTCAACTTCTCCCAACGCTTCTAAATCTTCCTCCAAATTGATCGTTCCCAGATTCATATCTTTTTCAATAGCAACTGATTTTAATGTGTATGTTTTAAAAGAAATGAATTCTACATTAATATTGTAGATTCCTTTTTCGATCGTCAGCGAAAAGTTTCCACTTGCATTTGTAATGCCACCTTCTAATACTGTATTCGTTTTGGTATCCAGTATGGTAATTGTGGCATATTCTAACGGTTGCTGTGTTGTTTTGTCCAATACGTTTCCTGTAATGGTTTGTTTTTTGCTTTGTTGTGCAGTGGCAAGCATTACCGCCAAATACACTAATAGGATGATGATTTTTTTCATGTTCGTTGTTTTTTTAATTTGATTGATGCCACAAATATGTTGCTTTAACCAACGCTATTTTTACAAATAGCCGAACATGGTTTTTTAATCGTCAGACATGGATATTTTTCGCCAATACTGGATTCGTCTACTTTTTTAGGGTGTTTGGGTCTTTTTTGACCGCATTCATCGATCTGTAATTTTTATAGAAGTGTAATGTGTACTTTTATGAATATTATTAGATTTGATATGTTATGATACAGATGATAAAAAATATTTTTAGCTATATAGAAAACCGACGCGTTTTGAAACACGTGATTTTTTGGATTATCTTGTATTTATTCTTGATATTTTCTGATCCGATAGAAGATAATGATCCAATTTGGGTTTTTGTGATTGCCCGAGGAGCGCATATTATTCCGCAAATTATGATCTCCTATTTTTTAGCGTATTGGCTACTTCCTAAGTTTTTGTATACTAAAAAGTATGTGCTTTTTACGATTTACGCAGTGATAAGCGCCTATATTATTTGTGCTTTTTCTCGTGTGTTAATGGTGCATATTGCGGAACCCATGTTCCGTCCGATGCCGTTTCATCAAGAACCGATTTTAGAGATTTTAACCGATTGGGGAAAATTGATTAGCGGTTATTTTTTGACGATTTATTCAATTGCTTTGTTCTTTCTTTTGATAAAATTGACCTTTGAACGTATTGAAGAACAATCTTTGAAAAAGGAAAAAACTGCTATTGAATTGAAGATGTTGAAAGCACAGTTGAATCCGCATTTTTTGTTTAATACCTTGAATAATATTTATTCGTTGTCGATTATCAATTCGCCAAAAACGTCTGAATCTATTGGAAAATTGTCTGAGATTTTAGATTATGTTTTATATCGCTGCAATCAAAAATATGTACCCTTGGCGGGAGAAATTACGTTGCTAGAAAATTATATTTCGTTGGAACGATTGCGCTATGACGAACGTTTGGAAGTAACTTTTACACATCATGTTGCGCCGCAGACAGAAATTGCACCGTTGATTTTATTGTCTATGGTTGAAAATGCGTTTAAACATGGCGCTGGCGAAGATTCTGGAAGTCCTAAAATTACCATTAATCTTACACAGGAAGAAGACGTATTGACCTTTACCGTATTTAATACTACTGCAAAATTACCACAAGAAAAATCTGGTGGTGCCATTGGTTTGGAGAATAGTAAAAAACAATTGGAGTTGTTATATCCAAATACACATACCATTGCTATTGAACAACAAGAAAACTCGTTTCAGGTTGTCATTACCTTAAAAACTACAGCGCATGAAAGTTAAATGTTTACTAGTTGATGACGAACCGTTGGCAATAAAATTGCTAGAAAATCATATTTCAAAGATTGCTTCTTTTGAAGTTGTGGCGACTTGCAATAATGCGATGAAAGCTTTGGAAATTTTGAATACACACGAAATTGATTTGCTGTTTTTAGATATTAAAATGCCAACGATTACAGGAATCGAATTTTTGAAATCATTACGTCATCCGCCCAAAACTATTTTTACCACTGCGTATAGAGAATATGCGTTGGAAAGTTACGATTTGGACGTTGCTGATTATTTATTGAAACCAATCACGTTTGATCGTTTTTTTAGAGCTGTGGAACGATTTTACAGAGATATTAAACCTACACAAATTGCGGTTGCTACGCCAAAAAATGAAGTGGAAACCTTGATTCAAATCAAGTCAGGAACGAAGTATCACAAAGTTGCTGTTTCAGCTATTAATTATATAGAAAGTTTAAAAGATTATGTAAAGATTCATACGGCTTCAAAGTGTATTGTATCTAAACAAAAGATTAGCGATTTGGAAGCTGAACTTGCGAAACATGCATTTCTACGTGTACACAGATCGTATTTGATTAATAGTAAAAAAGTCACTGCTTTTACGCCACATGATATTGAACTTACTGATGTAGAAGTTCCTATTGGCGCTAGTTATAAGGAATATGTGTTGGCTGTTTTGAAGGAGTAGTTTATAATGTCGTAATCATTTTCAAAATACCAATACTATCAACTTTTGCTAGTTTTTTAGCAGTTTCTAATTGTTTTCTTGCCATTGCTATTTCTACTTCAGTACTAGATTCTAGATTTTCTAAAAGACGTAATTTTAACGCATATACGTTTGTATGACCTTCATATAAAACTGTAGCTTTTGTTATTTCGCGCAAAGCTTCTTCGTATCTTTTTTCTAGTTTTAACAATAACGCTTTCAAATAGTATATTCTATACTCTTTTAGTCCTAATTGTTCACTTTGGTGTAGGTATGAAAAGATATTTTCGAATACGTTTATAGCTCCTTTTTTATATTCCGTTTTTTTAAGATAGATCGCTTTCGCCAGATATAACTTGGGTTCATACGGATATCGTTGCAACAATTCATCCAAACGATCGGCAAACTTTTTACCTTGCCAAGCTAATCCTTGCGTTGGATCGCCAAAACCTTCGAGCAAGTTGTCAATTTCTAAGGAAACATCATGAAACATGGCTGTACGATATATTTTGGAACGTAACAGATAGTAATTTCCATATGCATAGCTTTCGTAGTAATATCCATCTTTATTTCTTGGCAAGAATGCAATGACGTTTTCAATGATTTTTTTGGCTTTTTCGTACTGACCGTTTTCATAAAAATGTTCAGCAATTTGATGTAACTTATCAAAACCTAAGCGTAAAGCATGTTGAATTGAATACGAATGCCTTTTTTGATACGCTTCTGATTTTTCTTTTTCTGTTTGATAGAATGACACATACTTTTTTGCAATACATTTTAAATAGGTTACCAAACGTTCCGAATTCTGAGTTGCCTTTAACAATAGTATTTTTTCCTTTTCAAAATAATCACGATTGACTTTATAAGATTGCACATACGACTTGTTAATATCTTCCTTTGGCGTAACCAAATCTATGTAAGCCAAGGCTTTTTCATAATTTTCTATGGAATTGCCATCTTCTTTGGTGTAATAATACCTTGCCAATGCCAAACATAGTTTCCGTTTTAGTTTAAATGACGGATTCAGTTCAAGTGCCGCTTCATAATCCGCAACCGCATATTCTACATATCCAAGAAAATAGAAAAACTCGCCTCTTCTTAGATAATAATCGGCTAATGACACGGTTTGATTTCTATATTGTATCGTGTCATTTTTTGCAATTAAATAATCCAAATCATCAAAAATATAATATGGAGTTGCATCATCTCGGTAACGAAATCTTTGCACGACACCTGGTTTTTTATATATGTCAAAATTTGGTCGAAATACAATATCTATACGTTTCCAAAGTAGTAACGTATTATTCGGATCATTTTGCAATTCGGTTTCAATTTGTTGCAATTTTGCTTTACGTATTGCCATATAATCTCCAGGTTGCGCATTGACAACATAACAACTGCATAGAAGGAAGAAGTATAAAAATTTCATTGGCGTATTTTAGGTTCCTAAAATACGTAGATAGTATTGTTAAGAAAAGTTACAATGCGTAAACTCCCTTTTTGAACACGTGAACGAGTTAATTTGTAAAGAATTGAAGGATTGTATTTTTTACCAAATCGGGCATTTCTAACGGAATCATATGTCCGCAGTTTTTTAAGATGGTAATGGTCGCTTTGGAAAAGTACTTTTGTGTTTCTTTTACGTCTGAAATATTTACCAACGCATCTTCTTTTGACGCAATAATGTGAACTTTTGCTCGAATTTTTGATAGTTTTTGGTGTAAATCTACGCGTTGTGAAGTGGCTTTCAATTGTCTGATTAACACTTCTTTTCCTAAATCCGCATCCATGTCTTTTATCACTTGAATCAACTCGGTATTTTGATGATTTTTTGGATGTAAAAACTGCAATGCTCTTGCGGTAGAAATCCCTTTGTAGTTATGAGTTTCCAAGAAATCAATCGTGCTTTTTCGCAGTTGTAATTCTTTTGCAGCTAAACCATTTGCAGAAGCGGCAATGCTAATCATTTTTTGAATCCGATTAGGATGCGAAACTGCAAAATGCATCATTGCGTACGCGCCCATCGAGAATGCTACAACACATGCGTTTTCTTCTAATGTTGTTTCCAGCAAATCGTCTATTGCTGAAAAGGAAGTTGCCGAAGTTGTGTCTATAAAAATACAATCAAATTGTGGCAAATCTGCACATACAAATTCCCACAATAGTGGTGTACACATGGTTCCCGAAAGGAAATAGAGTTTTTGTTTTTTCATACTGTAAAAGTAAAAACGTACACTCAAAATTGCTAAGTGTACGTTTTTGTAATATTATTTCGTTATGCTAAACTTGATTGAGCATTCCGAAATTATTATATTCTTTTGTGATCTTGAATCAAGTTCAAGATGACGTCTGAATTTGAAAAACTAAATTTATAAACTAGTAAACTTTTCAACTCACTTATTCTATAATTAATTCTGTAGCACTTTTTCCACCATTTCCAGAAATTTCAATAGTATAGGTACCTTTTGGCAAGTAATACGCACCATTTTTCTTTTTAGGAATAGCCGCATCTTTCTTTTTGTCTAAGTACTTTTTTCGTCCTTTTTCAGTGACACTCAAGTCATAATTCCAAGTATTGAATCCAGCATCCGCGGTAATTTTATCTTCTTGTAAAACAACATCATTCGCCATCACTTTTACGGTAAAAGTTCCTGCCTTTTTCGCATGGAAATAGATTTCTTTTTCAGGCACACGTGCTTCTAACCATTTGCTCCACGTAGATCCCCAAGATGAACGATAACGTTCGCTTTTAGTGGCAAATACATGAACGTCTTTTGCTTTTATAGTTTCATCAATTTCTTGTAAAACGGCAATATTTGCTTTGTATATAGAACGTCCGTGTGTTCCTATCAATAAATCTTTTGCTTGTTTTTGCACCACAATATCATGCACTGCAACATTTGGTAACCCTTTGTGAAACGGTTGCCATGTTTTCCCCATATCTAACGAAGCGTATGCACCATTATCTGTACCAACATAGAGTATATTTTCGTTTGCTGGATCTTCTCGAATCACGTTTACTGGCGAATCTGGAATTCCGTTTGCAATGTTTTTCCACGTTTGTCCATAATTGTCAGACATGTACACATAACTTGTAAAATCGTCCCAACGGTAACCGTTTAGTGTTGCATATACACGTTCTTTTTTGTGTGAAGATGCAATCACGCGAGAAACCCATAAATCTCTTGGTAAACCATTTGAAATTTTTTGCCAATCGCCGCCACCATTTTTGGTAACGTGAAGCAATCCATCGTCACTTCCAACATAAATTAGTCCAAATTGAAAAGGCGATTCCGAAATGCTCGTCAACGTTCCATAAGCTACATTTCCTTTCTTTCCGCCTTGCGTTACATCGTTAGAAATGGTTTCCCAAGTATCTCCTTTGTCAAGCGATCGGTGCAATTTGTTTCCTCCAAAATATAGAATATCTTGATTGTGAACTGATAAGTGAATTGGCGTTTGCCAGTTGAATCGATAAGGCGATTCTCCTAGTTCGTGTTTTGGCTGAATGTATTGACGATCACCAGTTTCACGATTCAATCGGAAGTAATTTCCAAATTGATATCCTGTATATACAATGTTCGGATTTCGATTGTCTACTTGAATTTGCATTCCATCTCCACCCATAATTCGCTTGTACGGATATTCGCCTTCTTCATGCCATTTCACAGACGCTTTGTAACTGTTTGGACCAACCCAAACACCATTGTCTTGCAATCCGCCGTATACTTTATACGGTCGTTGTTCGTCAGCATAAATCGCATAAAACTGTCCCACAGAAGGTGTATTGCATTTGATCCAATTGTCGCCATTGTCATAAGAAATATTGACTCCACCATCATTTCCGTTCACCAAATGATTTGGATTATTCGGATTGATCCAAAGTGCATGATGATCGGCGTGTACGTTTTGTCCATTGATGGATTTGAATGTTTTTCCGCCATCTTGCGAACGTATAATTGGAACACCTGCAATGTAAATTTGATCAGGATTTTTTGGGCTTACGCGAATCATTCCGAAGTAATATCCATAGGAATATACCAAATCATCTAAATAATCATCATGTGTTTTTTTCCACGATTTTCCGCCGTTTATCGTTTTGAAAACTTGTGCACCAATTACGGGCGTATCAAATAATAATGAATTTGCGTTTTCTAGATATTTTGACAAATCAATTGGTTTGATGGTTCCGCTTCTGACCAATTGTTTTACGTTTTCAGCTCTGTATTTTTCTTGAAAACCGTTTGTTTTTAGGTATGTGTTTAATTCTTTATCTGTAAGATTTAAAAAGGTTTGTGACGACATCGTTTTAAAATCATCTTTCGTCAATGCTTTGGAATCACTTTTCTTTTTTTCTTTTGTTTCACGTCTAAATTGACTGTCGTGAAATGCATAAACAGTATTTTCATCGTAAACTGCCAATCCAATTCGTCCCACGCCTTCTCCTTCTGGAAATCCTGAATTGTCACTTATTTTTTTCCATGTATTTCCTGCATCTGTACTTTTGAAGATTGCCGAATTGTTTCCATTTCCAACAAAATTCCACGCTTTACGATCGCGTTCCCAAGAAGCCGCATATTGAATGTTGAAATTATTTGGAGAAACTGCAATGTCTACAATTCCTGTTTCATTGTTTACAAACAATGTTTTGTTCCATGTGTTTCCGCCGTCAGTTGTTTTGAAAATTCCACGTTCTGCATTTGGCGAATATAAATGTCCCAACACAGCTACCAACAATTCATTGCTGTTATTCGGATTGATTAAAATTCGGCTGATATGATGCGAATCGAGCAATCCTTTGTTTTCCCAATTTTTTCCATTGTCGGTACTTTTTAGAATTCCGATTCCTGCATACGACGAACGCGAAGAGTTATTTTCTCCTGTTCCGACCCAAATGGTATTTGTTTTCCAATCGATAGCAATATCGCCAATGTTTTGCGTTGGCGAACTGTCTAAAACTGGTGTAAATGTCGTTCCGTTATTGTTTGTGTGCCACAATCCACCTGAAGCATACGCAACGTAAAATTCGGTCGTATTGTTAGGATTCACGTCAACATCTACTACACGACCACTCATAATTGTAGGTCCAATATTGGTAAATTTGATATTTTTTACGGTAGAATTTTGTGTAAGTTTTGCTTTTTGATTTAACGCTTCTTGCACTGTTGAAGCAGAAGTTGCAGTGCTTTGCGCGAAGCTAAATTGTGCTATAAAAAGAAATAATACGGATAGTAGAATTTTAGGTTTCATGGTTGGTTTTGGTTTAGACTTTCAAAGTACTTAATGTTGTAAACTTGGCAAAATTTTGATGGTTTTTTTAACAAATTAAAGAAAGATGGTATTGAAAATGTGAAAACCCATTGTGTGGTTTTGACTTTGCACAAGATAATTGTAGTTTAGAAGAAATAACAGGAATTCTTGTGATACATTAAAAATGAAATTTTTTCAGATGAAAACATCGATTCGCTAACCAAAAGTGTGACGGAATTGAAGAATATTGGAACCAAAATTGGAACAAGTGTTGGACAACAAGAATTGACAAATATTTTAGCGTCAGCCATACAAAAAGATGCTCAACTTTTCAGAAAATACGTTTCAACTAATGAACTTTTTGGTGGCGCTGGTGCATTATGGGAATTTGAGTGCAGAGACACCAAACTACAATCCGAATTCAAAAATAAATTCAATAAATTTTGCCATGATTTAATCAATATTGGGATTAAAAATCGTAGAATAGAACAAGTAATGAGTTATACAAAAGACAGTTGACGACAATTATGACAAAACAAATTCAATCTATAATTTTCATATTAACCGTGACTTGTATCTTTAGTTGTACAGATAAGAAAAATGGAGTTAATATAGCAAAGTCAAAGATTGAGATTGACACCATTCAAGTTAAAAATTTCCTTAAAGATCCTCGTAACAATTTGGCAATTAACAAACTTGATTACGAAACGGAATGTACGCCTAGCGAAACTAAAAATCCTACTGACGTAAAAGTAATATCAAGAAAGTATTATGACTGTAAATATATTTATAAAGGGGAAAAAATAGCGGAAATGAAATCCTCTATCTTCAAAACGGATTCAACTTGGACTTTTGGAACAAATGGATTCGAAATACATCACTTTGAAAGTGACCAAGAATTTTTCCCTCTTAAAAACGGATTAAGTATTGGCTCGACTGTTGAAGATTTTCAGCATTTATTCGGAATGCCCAAAAAGCTAATGAATACATATTTATACAATTTCGAATTTGAATTATTTTCAAGTAAGTTAATTTTGGAATATGATAAGAATATGGTAACAAAAATAACAGTAATTAACACTAGACATTAGTAATTGCCTCTGGAAGTTGCATAGAGAAGAATTAAAAATAGAATCAGGTTTGACAAAGCTTTGCAACTTGATTGACAAAAAATCTGTGCATAACTACGTTACCATCAATTAAACAACTCAAAATGAAACTGAACTGCAAAAAATGTGGAAATGAAATCTACCTACTTCATCTAACGGAAGAACAGAAATTTGAAATTTGGGGAATGGTTAAACAAGATTTAAAATTGTTTGCAATCAAGAAAATTGTTGATGATTTCGGATTAAGTCATAAAGAGGCAAAAATTATCGTTTCTCACATAAATCCTGATTATGGCACATGTAATCGTTGTGAAAATGATGAATTAGACTCGGAAAATATTGAATGTATTAAGTGTGGAGCGTTTAATTTTAACTTCAAAGAACCCGTTTTCAATAGCGAATTTTGTTCACATTTAGAATATAAGCTAGATTTTGACAGCTTAGGTATGGAAAACGTGGTAGGATATTGGTGTGACGGAGTTGATTGTTATCCATACGATTTAAAAAGTTTGTCCAAAGAACGCATCAAAAAAGATAAGATGATAGTGACTCGTGCTTGGATCGGAAAAGGCGGGCAAGGAATTTATGAAATGAACATAAAATTCGGAAAACAATCTATAAACAACTATATAAACGGATTAAGTTTAATTGATTGTATACCTGACGGAGCGCACAAAACGTGGATTAAAATAGAACCAGAAAAGAATAAAATTCAAATATCACTGAAATAATAATATGGCGTACATACAACTAAAAAAGCTTATTTTTAACCTTGTATTTTTGTAACCATGAATAATTCCACCACAAATTTCGAATCGTATCTAAAAACCTTCATTCAAGATACTGCTTTGGAAGATCAAATTCCTGCAATTTTGGAAACATTCAAACATGTACATGTGAAAAAGAATACATTTTTTGTGGAAGAAGGTAAAGTTTGTCAATATTTCTGTTTTATTGAAAGCGGTATTTTACAACATCATATTTTGGTAGCAGGCGAAGAAAAAACAACCTATCTCGCTTTAAAAAATTCTGCCACAGCCGCATTGAAAAGTTTTATGCATCAAATTCCATCACGTAAAAATATCAAAGCGATTAGTGATTGCGATTTGTTTGTGATTGATCAAAAAAACTTTCAACATTTGCTAAAAACCAACGAAGCTTTTCATCGTTTTTATTACAATTTAATAGAAAATCAAATCTACAGAATTGACGATTACAGAATTGATTTATTGACCTTATCTCCCGAAGAACGGTACAAAAAATTACTTGCCAACGAACCAAAATTACTCAAAGAAGTTCCACTGCGCTATTTGGCTTCCTTTTTAGGAATCTCCTCGCGACATATGAGCCGTATTCGGAAGAATGTAGTTTTGTGAATTAGGTATTGGGTCTTTGGGTGTTGGGTTTTTGGCAAATAAATTGACAAACTAACATCATTATCAAATCGTTACAACTTCAAATTATTACAGGAACATGTGGTTTCAATCGCTTATTTTTATATTTTTACCATCGAGTTTAAAAATCACGTTATAAACTCACTATTTCTGCCTCGATTTTATTGTATTATAACAACACATCCGCTATGAAAAAATTAGTACTTTTCTTCGTATTGCTAAGTGCAATCGTAAGTTATGGGCAACCACTCAACAAAAATGTTTCCAACCAATTGTACAAAGACGCACCTGAATGGGCAAAATTAATGTACAGCGAACATCCAAATGTGAATACGATTGATAACTTATATCGATTGTATTATGAAACACATGCTTATGAAAAATCATTTCATACACAATATTATAAAAGATGGCGCAGAGCAATTGATCCGTATGTAAATAAGGAAGGTTTTTACGATCATACCAAAAAATTACAAGCTATTGAAGCCGCACGAAATTTAACGAATTCTCAAAATTCCAACTCAGAAATGGGCAATTGGTCTGTTATTGGACCTTTTGAAAGTTACCGAGAAGGTGGCACAGTTTTAAGTGGCGCACAAACCAATGTATACAGTATTGGCAGATGTCAAACTGTTCCGAATACCTTATACTGCGGAACAGAATCAGGCGAAATTTACAAAACAACGAATGGTGGCGATAATTGGACAAATGTTTCTAAAACCTTAGTGACATCGTTAGCGCCGCAAGCCGTAATTGCAAATTCAGGTGTGAGTGCTATTGCAGTACATCCTACAAATCCTGACATTGTGTATGCAGGTTCAGGAACGGAAATATTTAAGACAACAAATGGCGGAACCTCATGGACTGTCGTTTTTGATAGTAATATTACGATATTTGGTTACCGCGTAAATCCTGCGGAAATATTTATCAATCCGAATAATCCAAGTATTGTATTATTAGCTGGAGAAGAAGGCATTTACAGAAGTATTGATGATGGCGCTACTTGGAATAGAGTCGTTGTAAATGAAAGCTTTGATATAAAAGCACAACCTGGAAATCCAAATACATTATATGCCGTACGAGAAAATCCTACGACGAATAGACACGAATTTTTAAAGTCTACAGATGGAGGTTTTATTTGGTTGGTTCAATCTACTGGTTGGTACAATTCAACAGATCCAAACAGAAGTGTGGAAGGTGCACGACTTGCCGTTAGTGATGCAAATCCTAATAGAGTGTACGCGTTTTTAATTGGAGATTCGAAAGCAGGCGACAATGGTTTTATTGGCGTGTACAGAAGTGACGACGCTGGTGTTTCATGGACAAATACCATGGGATATGATGGTGCGCCATACACAGCAACACATCCAAATTTATTAAATTCTGATACCTCAGCAACAGGTTTCAATCAAGGGTTTTACAACTGCGCTGCGATGGCTTCCAACTCCAATGCTGATCAAATTTTAGTTGGTGGAATTGGCATGTGGCGATCCAATGATGGCGGACAAACCTTTACGTGTATTTATAATTATGGTTGCGGAACGTACAATCCGATGCACGTAGACATGCAAGATTTTAGAGCGTTTGGAAATGAATATTGGGCAACAACTGACGGCGGAATTTTTAAATCGAATGATTTATTTGCTTCACAACCAGAATTTAAAATGAATGGCGTTCATGGAACAGATTTTTGGGGATTTGGCTCAGGCTGGAATCGTGATTTATTGGTTGGTGGAACGTTTCACAATGGTGTAGATGTATATTCTGAAGGATTTCCTTTTGGCGTATTTTTAGATCTAGGTGGTGGCGAACCAGCTTCAGGATATGTAAATCCAGGAACTGAACAAATTTATTCTACCAATATTGGAAGCCGTTTTATTCCAAATACAATAAGCGGTGCCGTGTTGAATGCTTCCATGGGATTGGCACCAACCGAAGAACCTTGGTTTGCACAATCGTCCGAAATGGAATTTCATCCAAGCTGTTACAATCAAGTATATTTAGGGAATTCAAATCAATTATTTAAAAGTGAAGATGCTGGCGCAAGTTATGAAGCCATTTATACAGCTCCTGCAAGTAGTACTGTTTTAGGAATTGAGATTTCGCGCACAAATACAGACACGATGTATATTGTTGTACGTCCAAATACTGGAAATGCATACCTTGTAAAAACTACAGACAATTGGGCAACAACAAGTACAATTACTTTACCAAGCGGCGATGGAAGTTTGGCATTAATTAGTTTAGATCCTGAAAACGATCAAACGATTTGGTTGGCATATCCACGTGGAAATAATGGTGCGAAAGTATTCAAAAGTACTAATGGAGGAACTTTCTGGTCAAACGAAACTTCTAGTGAGTTAAACGGACAAAACATTCAAGTATTAACTACTATTGGTGGAACTGACGGTGGCGTGTATGTTGCCACAAGCATGTCGGTTTATTATAAAAACAACACCATGACTTCATGGACATTGGATAATGCAAACTTACCAACAACCATTGGTGCCAACGATTTACGCCCTTTTTACAGAGATGGAAAAATACGTTTGGCAAGTTATGGAAAAGGCATCTGGGAAAGCAATTTATTTGAAACACCTTCACGACCTGTGGCAAAAATTATGGTTGATAAATTAACCGCAACATGCGCTGGAGATATTTTCTATTTTGATGATTATTCGATGTTAAATCATACCAACGCAACATGGTCTTGGACCTTTGAGAATGGAAATATTGCCACTTCATCTTTGAGAAATCCGCAAGTAACGTTTACCACAACTGGAACACATACGGTAACATTAACGGTCACCAATGCTGCTGGCGTTTCTGCTACGGATACAATTACAGTAAATGTAGAAGCATTGACAAATACAAATTTAGAAGAAGATTTTGAAGTGGCGTTTGTACCTAACGGTTGGACACAAGCTGGCACTGGAAATTACACATGGACATATGAAAATACTGTTGGTGGTTTTGGACAAAGTACCAATTCCATGTATGTAAATAATTATGTAATTTCTCAGGTTGGGACACATTGCGATATTATTGCGCCACTAAATATGGTAAATACAGCTGTCGCAGATGCTACACTGACTTTTGATGTAGCGTATGCGTTGTATTCTGGCGCGTATGAAGATGGTTTGGAAGTAGAAATTTCAACCGATTGTGGCATGACATGGACAAATGTATATAGCAAATATGGAAGCGTTCTGGCAACAGCTCCAAATACTACGGCTCAGTTTGTACCAACGGCTACACAATGGCGCGAAGAATCAATTGATTTGTCAGCCTATATTGGCAATGAAAACGTTCAAGTAAAGTTTAGAAATGTCAATGCATACGGACAAGCGTTGTATGTTGATAATATTAATTTGGGACGCGTATTAAGTGTAAATGAAGTTGCGTCGAGCGCGATTACATTCTACCCAAATCCTGTGAAGAATAATGCGAATGTTTTTGTTAAAAGTACAAAGAACGAAGACTTGAAATTTTCACTATATAACATTCAAGGAAAATTGATCGGAACTGTTTTTACACAAACCAACAAGGCGATTCCAACACAACAATGGAACTTAAGCGCTGGCGTGTATTTATACAATATTCGATTGAATGATAAAATTAAAAAAGGAAAGTTAATTGTGTATTAATCGGCACTTTTTGTCATTCCTGCGAAGGAAAGAATCGATACGTTTTTAAAGTGGATTCTGAAACAAACGCAGAATGAAAATTTTAGTATTTTTTAAATAAGAACTATTTGTTTACAGTTTATTTTCAAATCAAAAAATCATTATATTTTATATTAAAAAAATCACACATTAGAAAAAACGCCATTTGGCTACACAATTCCTCTTTTGTTTGATTATTTTTGAAACAAATCCATTAAAATTACCAAAATGAAATACCATCCAATAGATCGCAACCTGTTTATTAAAAATAGAAAGAATTTCATGGCACAGATGAAACCGAGTAGTTTGGCTGTGTTCAATTCGAATGATATTTATCCAATTAGCGCAGACAGCACGATGCCATTTGAGCAACATAGAGATATTTTCTATTTAAGCGGTGTAGATCAGGAAGAAAGTATTTTGGTATTATTTCCCGATTGTCCGAAAGAGAAACACAGAGAAATTTTATTCTTAAAAGAAACCAACGAACATATTGCGGTTTGGGAAGGTGAAAAATTGACCAAAGAAGCAGCCTTAGCAACTTCTGGAATTAAAACGGTGTATTGGTTGCAAGATTTGGAAAAAATCATGTTTGAAATCATGACGCAATGCGATACGGTATACATTAACACCAACGAACATTATCGCGCCAATGTAGAAACGGAAACACGTGAAGATCGTTTCACAAAATGGTTAAAAGACAAATATCCAGCACATAGTGTGGCAAAAAGTAATCCTATTTTACAACGCTTGCGTTCCGTGAAAGATCCTATTGAATTAGATTTGATGCAACAAGCTTGTGATATTACAAATAAAGGTTTCCGCAGATTGCTTAATTTTGTAAAACCTGGCGTGTGGGAATATGAAATTGAAGCCGAATTGATTCATGAATTTCTAAGAAATCGTTCAAAGAAATTTGCCTACACACCAATTGTCGCAGCAGGAAACAACGCAAACGTATTGCATTACATCGAAAACAATCAACAATGCAAAGCTGGCGACTTAATTTTGTTAGATGTCGGAGCCGAATACGCCAATTACGCAAGTGATATGACACGTACCATTCCCGTTTCAGGACGTTTTTCTGAACGACAAAAAGCTGTATACAACGCTGTAAATCGTGTAAAAGATGAAGCTACAAAAATGTTAGTTCCAGGAACCGATTGGGCAGCATATCATGTAGAAGTTGGAAAATTGATGACTTCTGAATTGTTAGGTTTAGGGTTGCTAGACAAAGCCGATGTACAAAACGAAGATCCAGATTGGCCAGCGTATAAAAAATATTTCATGCATGGCACTTCACATCATATTGGGTTAGATACACATGATTATGGAATTTTAACGGAACCAATGCAAGCCAACATGGTTTTTACGGTAGAACCCGGAATTTACATTCCAGAGGAAGGTTTCGGAATTCGTTTGGAAGATGATGTTGTCATTCAACCAACTGGCGAACCATTTAACTTAATGCGTGATATTCCTATTGAAGCTGACGAAATTGAAGATTTGATGAATCAGTAAGTTGGGTCTTGGGTCTTGGGTCTTGGGTCTTGGGTCTTGGGTCTTAAAAAGTATTTTTCTTGATTTAAAATTCATCATTCGATATTTGGAATTCGTAAAGTTGTTGAGTTGAAAGACATATTTGAAATTGAACCACACATTTAAACTTCATCATTCGTTATTCCTTGTTCGATATTCGTTATTCGATATTTGTTATTCGATATTCTGTATTCGTAAATTTGTTGAGTTGGAGGACATATTTAAAATCGAAGTACACATTTGAACTTCATCATTCATTATTCGATATTTGTTATTTGTCAATTCATGGAGTAGTTGAGTTGAAAGACATATTTGAAATTGAACCACACTTTTAAACTTCAAAATTCGTTATTCCTTGTTCGTTATTCGATATTTATTATTTATCAATTCGAAATACAGCACAACTCAATACTAACTTCTCAATACGCAATACTATTTGAACGCTAACCAATAGATTCTGTGAACATTAACAGGTAATTATTACGAAAAAAGAGTTATTTTTGTTAGAATTAACTTTTTACCAACTATGAAAAAAAAATTACTATTCCTTACCTTTTTTTGTATTGCCTTTTTATCTTTTGGTCAACAACATTGCGGACAAGAAATTGTACAACAACAATTGTTTGCAGCACATCCTGAAGCGCGTCCTGAAAACAATCAAGCTTTTGGAGATTTGGAACGTTTTACGGAAAACTTTCAAGCAAGTCCATCAATGGGCGAAGATTTTACAGGTGTTGAAGGGTTAACCATCGGAACCGATTATATTATTCCTGTGGTTGTTCATATTATCCATAATAATGGTGTCGAAAATATTTCTGATGCAGCTGTAGAAAGAGCGATAGAATCATTGAATATTTTCTTTGCAGGAAATTCCGCTTTTGATCCTAATATTGATCCTAGCTTTTTACCTGTCCGAGGTGCTTTTGATACTAAAAAATTACGATTTGTTCTAGCAAAGTTTGATCCGCAAGGAAATCCAACAAACGGAATCGACAGACAAGTTGATGCTTTTTACACCTTACGTGGAAACAATCCTAACATGCGACAAATATACCATTGGCCACGTGAAAATTATTTCAATATTTACGTAGTGCGTCAAGCAATTGATGGAAGCGGAACGTCTGGTTTTGCAACATTTCCACCAAGTGTAGATGGTCCTTCACTTGCCTATTTAGACGGACATGTGATGTCTGCTTGGGCTTTTGGAGAACATGACGAAATGTGGCAAACTTGGTATCATAATTTATCACATGAAGTTGGACATTGGCTCAACGTGTATCACATTTGGGCAAATGCAGGTGGAAACGGAAACAGTATATATTGTAACCAAGATGATAGCGTAACCGATACACCAAATACATTAGGGAATACCATTAGAGATTTAGACGATTATCTTGGTCCTGGAAGTGTTACAAATTGTGGAACCGTAGACAATTTGACCAACATGATGGATTATACAGGCGCAACCTATGCTATGTTTACACAAGGACAAAAAGTGCGTATGGAAGCGGCATTAAATTCTACCGTTGCCGATCGAAATAACTTATGGTCTGTTGACAATGTACTGACAACTTTATATGGCTGTACTTCTGGATTAGACACCGATTTAGACAATATTCCTGATGCGTGTGACGACTGTCCAAATGATCCAAATAACGATAGTGATGGCGATGGCGTTTGCGATAGTCTTGATATGTGTAATGGATATCCTGATGTAAATTTAGACTTAAATCCAAACCAAAATGACGCGTGCGATACGTTGATTCCTATTATTGATTTTAGTACAGAAACAATTTTGAGCTATGATGCAGCACAAGATAATGGAGTGTCAACCGTGTACGATAATGGAGCTACTTTACATTTATCGGTTAATGCATGGAAAGCTGTTGAGATTAATTATACAATTACGGCAGATACCGTTCTTGAATTTGATTTTATGAGTACAATTGACGGCGAATTACATCTTATCGGAATTGACAACGATTTAACACTTGATCCAGAACTTGCATACAAGTTATACGGTTTTCAACCAATTCCGCCAAATGCTGCATATACGCTTGATTTTAATACGTATACTGACGGAGAGCGCTATACGTACAAACATTACACCATTCCAATTGGACAATTGTATACAGGAAATGCACAGTATTTATTCTTTTCAGCAGACAACGATTTGTTTAATGAAACATGGACTTCTGGTGATAATTACCCTGGTGGCGGAAGTTATAACGACGGAACTTCGTTTTATAGAAATGTAAAAATCTATGAAAACTCCGTGTTAGCTACTCAAGAATTTCCAAATTTGAGCTCATTGATTTCTATGTATCCAAATCCTGCTCAGAACGAAATTACGATTGCTTCTACTAGTGGAACTGTGCTAGAAAGTATTGCTATTGTTGATATAAATGGGAAGGCTGTTAAAACAGTAACATTGAAAAATCAAGTTCAAAATACTGTTGCTATTGACGATTTGGCAAGTGGCGTGTATTTCGTAAACATCCAATCTAACAAAGGAGAAAAGGCAACCAAAAAGCTGATTAAACTATAATAACAACTACATACACGTTAAAACTTGTAACTTTTAGTGATAAACTTACTATAGTTACAAGTTTTTTAGTTTTATATTTATAGTCAATCAATCAACTGGTAATTTCTTTTATGAAGTCAAGACAACGCGCTACATATTTAATAATCCTGTTTTACTTAGCGTTTTTTTCTATAGGTTTTTCACAAGAATATGTGTTTAAAAACTTTGACACACAACAAGGATTACCGAGTTCGGAAGTATACAATTGTTTTCAGGATGCGAAAGGTAAAATTTGGTTTTTAACCGATCGTGGATTGTCGATGTACGATAGTTATTCATTTCAAAATTTTTCTACCAAAGATGGTTTGCTTGATAATACCTTGATGAATTTTCACAAAGTATCTGACAGTTTGGTGTGGATTTCAAGTTTGAGCAATCAACTGGTTTTGATGAATACCAATTCCGTTACGTTTCAGCCATATCTATATAATGACAACATCAAAGCGGCTTCGTTAAAGATGGAATCAAGCAATACCAATTTTAATAATTTTATAGTTTATCCGGATCAATCCTTATTTGCAGGAATGACCATGTTGAGAAAAATTGAAATTGATCGTGACGGAACGGTTGCTCCACAGGAAAAAATTGAAATTTCAAAACAAACCAATTACATTCACTTTTATGCGTCTCCAAAAGGTGTTGTAAAAGCGTATAAAGGCACAAAACACGATACACTTTCTTTAAAAAATCATGAATATATAAGAGTTAAAAGTTTTAATACTGTACGTTTTAGTGCTGCAAAAATTAATGATGAACTAAGTGTCATTGGTGAGAAAGATTCTTTGTTTCTTTATAAAAACGGTAAAATTTTCGAAAAGAAGTTTCACAAAAATCGAATTCTAAATATTGGTCAATTTTACGACAATCAATTTTGGGTAAGTTACATTGGCGCTGGTGTAGATGTGTTTGATGAAAACGGAAATTTTGTCAAGCACTTTTTAGGGAAAGAATCAATTAGTTCTCTTTTAATTGATCATCAGCAATCGTTATGGGCAACGTCATTAACTTCTGGTGTGTATTATTGTAAAAATCCAAACTTAACTTTTCATAAAACCAGTCCTGCAAATCATATTCACTCATTAGTCACAAAACAAAATACATTGTATGTAGGAACATTTGATGGTCATATTTTTCAACGCAAAGGTGATTCGCTTGTTTCTGTGTACAATTCAGGCAGTAATCTTCCCATATCGCTTTCGGCAAATAATATCATTGAAGATGTCATTTTTAACAATAACAATAGTACGTACACACTGTTTGGCAAGAAGTTTATAAAGCAAGAATATGTGCGTGGTTTTTCGGATGACGTGCACGATTCGTTATATATTTTTGGAGGCAATCCGTTTGTGTATAGAATGACAGAAAATAAAATTACACCTTCAATTATTGAGCAATCTAATATTTTAAAAGTGCGCATGACTTTTGATTTGCAATTGTTTGAAGACAAACTGCTTGTTGGAAAAAATGATGGACTTTATGTTGACGCAACTGCCTCATCAAGTTTGTATGAAGGTCGTGTTAATGATATTGACCGTTTTCAGGATGACTTTGTAATTGCAACCGCAGAAAAAGGCGTCGTATTTTTTAAAAATTACAAACCGATTCTTGAAGTTACTGATAAAAATGGCTTGTATAGCAATCAGATTACCGAACTTTTGGTGGAAAATGATTCCGTAGTTTGGGCATGTTCTAATGTTGGTGTAAATAAAATTGAAATTGCCAATGATAGTATTGTTGCCATTTCAGGATTATCACATGCGGAAGATTTGGGCATCGAAGTCAATGACGTTCAAATAATACGAGATACACTTTGGATTGGGACAAAAAAAGGATTGTATTCCTATCCTACAAAAAAGAGTACCAACGTTCATAAAAACAAGTTACCATTCTTTACACTTGAAGAAATTACCGTTAACAATGAAGAACGCTCCAAACATGATTTAAAACAACTCTCATACGATGAAAACGCAATTTTTATTCGGTACAATTGCATTGCTTTCAACAACAGTGCGAACTTAGCATACCGTTATAAATTTGAAAATCAGGATTGGATTTATACCAAAAATCGCGAAATCCGATTGAATAATGTTCCTGCCATCAATACAAATTTTATCATTCAAGCACGCGAAGGTTCTAATGCGTGGAATACGGCTAATCAACTGATACTTCCCATTCAGATTACACCTGCATTTTGGACAACTTGGTGGTTTAAATTGCTCATGGCAATTGCCGTTGGTTTTTTAATTTATACATTCTTTAAAATTCGTGTGTTAACTTATAATAAAGATATTGTTAGAGGTTTGCTCATGTCCGTTTTCAATAAAATAAAAACAGAGAAGCTTGTTATTACTATTAAAAGCGATGGAAAACATGTAAAACTGTTTAGTGATGCTATTTTATATGTACAATCGTCAGGAAACTATATTGAAATCTTTACCAACGAAAAATCATTTGTAACACGTGATACGATAAAATCTTTTCACAAAATGTTGCCTGATAAAATAAATTACTTGCAAATTCATCGTTCGTATTTGGTTCGACTTGATAAAATAAGCGCGCATAACTATACATCTGTAACGATCAACGAGCTTTCGATCCCTATAGGAAAGACGTATCAAAAAGAAGTTCACAAAATACTTCTCAAGTAACGAATTCCATTCTTCACTTTTTTAGCTCCATTCGTCCCTTTGCATTGTCGATATTGATGTTGCGAACGATTCCGCATATATATTTGCCAAAAAAACGAACACAAATTTACAATGAGAAAACCTGTATTACTTTTAGCGATGCTTGCTATTTTTTGTTCTTCATGCACCTCAGACAGCAACAATGAAGAAGATATGAATGATCCCGTAGATCCTATAACTGGCATGTCGGAGGCACGTATTTTTGCGTTGATATTAGATACAAATGATAACGCAAGCGTAGCAAATTATAATCATGACACGAATGTACTCTCAAATATTTTCCCTTTAAATAGTGAAGGATTTTATGAAGAAACTACCGTTTATGACGCTGCCAATAATAGAATTATGTATGCAACAGATACTGGAATTAGTACCGTAAATGTTATAAATGGTGCTATAACATCAAAACCATTTCCGTTTAACGCTGCAAATGGATATGGATTGGCGCTTCATTATGATACTTCAAACACAAAAATATATGCACTAATTTCTGATAGTGATGATAATTTTATGGTTAGTGAATATGACTTTGATAACAATACTTTATCAAATACATTTTCAATTTCAGACGATGGTGCTTTTGAAGAATCTACCGTATACGATAGTACTAATAAAAGAATTTTATATGCAACAGATACCGGAATCAATGCTGTAAATGTATTAAATGGTAGTATTACGTCAAGATCATTTCCATTTGATGCCACAGATGGTTATGTGCTTTCATTACACTACGATCATATAGAAAATAAATTTTACGTATTAGTTTTAGATACCAATGATGACTTCATCCTTGCTGAATATAATTATGACTCAAATACATTATTAAACTCATTTTCAGTTTCTGGCGAAGGCTTTTACCCTGAAACTGCTGTTTACAATGTTGCAGAAAAGAAAATTATCTACGCAAATGACACAGGAATTGACGCCGTAAATGTTTTAGATGGTAGTGTAACATCAAAACCGTTTCCATTTGCTACAGCTAATGGATATTCTCTTTCGTTACTATACGGAGTAACTCAATAAATACAATTACTACGATTTAGACATATCATTTAATACACACCATAAAATGAAAAAAATAACACAAATATGTACAATCATTCTTATTGCTTTTTTTCTTTCATGCACCTCAGACAGCAACAATGAAGAAGATATGAATGATCCTGTTGATCCTTCTACAGAACTACTTCTTAAGAGAACCGTAACACAAGATGATAGTGGCGATGATTATATTATTAATTACTTATATAATGGAAATAAACTTATAGGTTACAATGAATCAGATACTTTTAACGTAACCTATACTTATGAAAATGAACTGTTGGTACGAATAGACGCATACATCGGAAATATTCAAGAAACGTATACTACGATAACATATGGCGCCGATAATATTTTAACAGAATATACAATATACTATGTTTTAGGAAATGTTGATTCAGCTACCAGACATGTGCTTACATATTTACCTAATAATCAAATTAGCACAAAATCATACAGAGGAACTCATTCAACACAAAATGTTTACATTAGTGAAAGCATTGATACTTTTTCTAATGGAAATTGGACAAAAAGATTTTCTGTAGATTATGGTGACGAAGAAGTATTTTTATATGATACCAAAAACGGAACATTAAAAAATATACATCTGGCTTTTATCTTTCAACTTTTAGGTGAGCCTGGAGAAGGTGCTACAAATAATCCTGTTGCGTTATATAACGGTGAAACACGATTAGAATATGTGTACAACGCCAACGATTATCCAGTAAGTTCTTTAGGATATGAAGAAGGCAATAACCTTCCTGTAACGTCTACACAATATTTTTACGAATAATAGTTAGTTTGTGTTTCCCCAAATATAAAAAAGCACGCCGAAAAGCGTGCTTTTTCACTATCAATCATGAAAAAAAAGTAGTCATTACTCTACTACCAACGTATATTGCGGTGTTGGATTTAGGGGGCAAAAGTATACATATGTACCTTTTGTAAGCGTTACTTCTTTGGAATGTCCTTTGGTATTATTTTTTACAACTTCTGTGACATAAGCACTTTTTATATGGTTTGCAGCGTCCGTTTTTCCTTTGGGCGCTAATACAAAACCTACATCGTGTCCAACGTCTGTATTTGCGATTTCAAAAACATAAGTTCCTTCTGAAAGTGTAATAGATTTTTGCGTGAATTCTCCCTTTGTTTGTTCTAAAGAAACGGTTTTAGCAGTTGTCTTCATCATGTTGTTTTGTGCTTGTGTAGTGATTGAAAATCCTACGAATAGTACTAAAATTGCGATTAATTTTTTCATTGTTTTTATTTTTAATACTCCTGAATTTAGTTCAAGATCTTTTGATAATTGTATGTATTTGTGATTATATAAGTTGAAATGAATTCCTGAATTCTATTCCTAAAACTCAGGAAATTCATGCTATTCTTATTTTTATATTAAATTCTTGTCACATTGAGCGCAGTCGAAATGTTATTCTGCTACAGCAGCAAACTGTCCAGCTTCAACCTTTGGGAAATCAATTTCTGTTTCTGCAATGTGGTTTACGTAGTTTGTCAATGTATTTGAAACTACATTTAAGACAATTTCTAAAACATCTCCATCATTATATCCTGCTGCTTTTACGGCTGCAATTTCTGAACCTGAAACCTGTCCTCTATTTTTAGTTACGCTTTGCGCAAATTGCAATCCAGCTTGTACTTTAGCGTCAGTTGCCAATCCTTGTCTGCTTGCTTCTGTTTGTTCTTCTGTCAATCCGTTCATTTTTCCGATTGCCGTATGTGCTGACAAACAGTAATTACAAGAATTTTCTTCTGCGATTGCTAAGGCTAATTGCTCTCTAAATTTGTTGCTAAAGTTTCCACTTGCGGTCAATTCGCCTAAACTTAAATACGATTTCAAGGTTGCTGGAGAATTTCCAAATACTTTGATCAAGTTTGGAATAAAGCCTAATTTTTTCTGAACTGCGTTAAATAATTCTTTAGAAGTTCCTGTTGTTGTTTCTGGGTTTAATGTTTCAATTCGTGTACTCATAATTTCTGTTTTTTTGTTTGTTTTTAATTTTTGCATTCACAGATTTGTCTATCTGGATATTGCTCGTCGTATTCTTGATATCCCCAACAATTTGGGCATGTAGTTATTTGTGTGTCTTTCATACTATCTGGTTTTGTTTATAACTAAATTAAAAATGGCAACTTTACTTTTTAAAAGCTTATGAAATGCGTTGCTTCATTTGAACAGTACAAAGATGCGGCGGAAAGACATGCCAGAAAATGGACAAAAGTTCCTAAGCGTTGGACAAATGGGTTTTAGACTGATTTAGAGCGTTAGATTTGCTTCGCTTTTTGATTTTTAGGCGTATTCTCATATAGATTTTGCCATTCCTGCGATCTGTACTGAACTTGATTCAGCAAAAAAGTAATCTATATTTTGATTGTAAGACAGATTCCGCATCAATAACGAATCAAGTTGAGTACAAGGTGTGGAATGACAGTGGAAAAAAATACGTTTTTAAGTACTTCTCAATACTATTTTATTTCACAAAATCACTCGAAGTGACGTTTGGGAATTTTAAATTATAAATGCTGAATTTTAAATGTAAAAGTTGTACGTCCCTGA
>NZ_LBMG01000003.1 GCF_001005315.1 Kordia jejudonensis | reverse complement strand
AATTTACTTTTCATAATTTTGAGTTTTAATGTTACTAAAATGTGATATAGCTATATACGTTTGATTTTTATAATCCATTCAAAGAAAGCATGTTATAACGGAAAAACAAAGCAACATACTTGACCTTTTATAAAAGATCAATCGCGCTTTTATAAAACATTGTATATAAATTTTTCCGTTTTTGGGCGCTTATAAAACCGTATAACTATTGATGATTGTATTTAAGTGACTTTTCTTCTTTAATGGCATTGAACTTCTCAATATATTTGAGTAATTTGAAGAAATTTATTTTATGTTGAATTGTAAACGATCCCCTTATATTCTTAAAAGAGCTTTGTTTTTTATGCTCTTTTGCAACTTTTCAATGCTGTATGCACAATCAGATTCGTTAGCACAGAAATCGTATGAAGAGCTAGATTCTTTGTATTTGGTGTACAGGTATAATAATCCTAAAAAAGCGAGTGCATATGCTATTGCAGCAAATAAAATAGCTTTAAAAAAAAGGAATAAACCCCAAACAGCTTGGTCTCAATATTATATAGCACAGTCCTTTACGAATATGGCTAAATACGATTTAGCATTAGAGCATATTAATAAATCTATAACTATAGCTGCCGAATTAAAAGACAATGGATTACTTTTTAAAAATCATAATCTTAGAGGCAATATTTTTTCAGATAAAAAGAATGATCTTGATGCACTTGATGAATATTTAATTGCAAAAAAGTATTCCTTAAAATCAGGAAATCCCATGCATCTAATTATCGTATCTACCAATATTGCATTCATAAAAAAATTACACAACAATCATAAAGAGGCTATTGATCTTTACAAAGAAAATCTTATACGACTGAAAGAAATTGATAGTCCCGAAAAAGAGTTTAATGAAATTGTTGTTTTAATGAATCTCACAGATACATATCTAAGAATAAAAAACACAGAAGATGCTGAACATTTTAATAATTTGGCACTAGAAAAATGTTCAAAAACTAAATATCCACATGCATATTTTCCTTTATTGATGAACGATGCTATTATTAATTATCAAAAAAACAATTATGATACAGCAATAACACTCTCAAAAAAAGTAGCGTCTTATTTTTTAGAAATAAAAAATGAAGATCAACTAGTGACACCTAATTTTTATTTGGGTAAAAGTTATTATGAGCAAAAAAAATACGAAGACGCCATAGTAGCTCTTGAAAAAGTAAATACTATTATTTATAAAAAGAAAATTAATTATCCTGACTTAGAAGAAGTTAATAAGATACTATTATTATGTTATAATGCTACTGGGAAAACGAATAAAGTCAAGGAAACTTTTACCGAATATTCTGAAATAGATGAAAAGAATGATAGTTTAGACATAGAAGTACTTCGTAATATTCATGAAAAATACGATAAAGCCGATTTAAAAAGTAAAATAACTGTTTTAAATGATTATAGCAAACAACAAAAAAGTCGTGCGACTTTATGGTATAGTATTTCAACGATCTTGGTCGTATTATTATTATTGTTTTTCTTTTTATATAGAAAAAGACAACTGCAAGCAAAAAAACGTTTTCAAGAGCTTTTACAAACCATAGACACCTTAGAACAAGCTAAAACCAAACCACAACCAATTAAAACTACTGCTTCGGTAATTACAGACGAAAGTGTTTTGGAAATTCTGGAAGGTTTAAAAACTTTTGAGGAAAAAGAATATTATTTACGACAAGATTGCACCTTAAGCTTTGTAGCTAAAAAATTGAAAACGAATACCTCGTACCTATCAAACGTAATCAATACGTATAAAGAAAAATCGTTTAAATCTTACCTGACAGAATTACGAATCAATGCGGCGTTGATTCGCTTAAAAAACGACCCAAAATTAAGATCCTATACGATCAAAGCCATTGCAGAAGAGTTTGGTTTTAAGCGTCAAGAAACGTTTTCCAAAGCCTTTAAAACTCAAACTCAAATGCTCCCTTCATACTACATTAAAAGCTTTGAAAATCAATAAGTTATAAGATTGATATTTTATAAAACATCAAACACATAATTAGCTGTTTTTAAAAAGATTTCCCATCTTGTTGCCAATAACTAAAACAAATCATTGCATTATGAAACATTTTAAATTAAAAAAAATAAAAATTGCTAGGATTAACAATTTGAACATGATTTTAGGTGGAAACAATAGACAAACTATTGGTGGATTACCAGACACGCATACGTGTCCTCCTAAAGAAACTCAAGATGAATTTTATGCTACATGCCAAACAACAAATAGTGGAACACTTAAGACCCAAGGAAGTTTTGTTGAAAGTGAAGAATGTGATATATAATTTTTTTTACTCTTTAGCTAAGTCAATTTACCATAATATATTTATAACATTTATCGTTATACTATATATACATTAATTAAAACTTAAAATATTATGAAAAAAAAGAATTTAAGAATACTTAACTTAAACAAAAAAACTGTTTCATCCTTAAAACTGAATAAAATTAATGGAGGAACAAATGGAGGAACAAAAACACTAGGAAATGTGACAACAGGTTTTGTCGAAAGTGATAAATGTGGCGGATAATTTCCTATCCTTACCTATCGTATTCGATTGCAAAATGATGCAATACATACGAAGTTGCTTTCGGAGTATTATATAATCAAAATAACATTTATCGGAATAGTGCTTTGGAGCATGGAAAAGTATCAAAAAAGATAATTTTTCCATGCTCCTTTTTTTAAATTGCTGATATAAATACGTTACTAAAACATATCGTGCCGTTTTGTTCCGTAACTTTATACATCTAATGCGCAATCTACTTCGAAAACCTCATCCATTTATTTTCAATATCTATAGTATTGTGGTTCCGAGCGCAGTAACTTTTTTGGTTATTGCCGTGCTAGCACCTTTCGATTTTCACGAATTTGACGTTTTGCAACGCAGCTTGTATGCTTTGCTGATTGCATGTTGTGTAGCACTCAGTATTTTTTTGGGTATACAACTACTGCGAAAGCTGTTTCCAAATTTTATGAAAGAGGATTGTTGGACTGTTGGACACGAAATTTTACTCTTTTTCCTGATTACATTTTTAATTGTTCTCGAAATTTTTATGAGTCTTTATTTTGTGTACGAAGGAGAAGAATCAATGGTCTACATTTTTGGAAAAACGGCTTTTTTAACCTTGTGTATAAGCTTTTTTCCTATTGTAATTTTAGTTTTATTTGAACAATATTGGCAACAAAAAATACAGTTCAATCGCGTGCAACTATTGACAGAGGTTTTGAAGGTTGAAAATGAAAAATTACACCAAAAATCATCACAACAACTACAACTAAAAGACGAAAATGATAAGGTAGAATTAAAATTGTTTCCTTCCGAAATCATATGTGTTCGGTCAGAAGGAAATTACATAGAAGTTTTTTATGAAATAGATACAATTATGTACAAAAAACTCATCAGAAATCGGCTTAAATATGTAACAGAAGTATTGACAACTGCTACCTTTTTTAGATGTCATAATCGGTTTTTAGTAAATGGAAATTATATTGTAAAAATTGAAGGAAATGCACGAAATTTAGAGCTTTCCTTACGTGGAATTGATTTCAAAATTCCAGTCTCGCGTAGCAAAGCGAATCAAGTTTCTGAGTTTATAAAATCATTGTAAGGACCATTCTTCACACATACGTCCCAAATGTACCAAACGGATAATATACAAGGTTTTTCTGGGGTTTGAGTTGCACTTTTGCAGTGTTCAATTTAAACAGAAAACCTTGAAAAAGCACTTTATTTTTAGCACTATTCTTTTAATGTTGCTTACAAATTGTAATACCGTAACACAATTACAATTAGAAGCAGCCGCAAATGTAAAAATGTCTCAAAGAGAACATCGTATTCCTTTTGTGTATGAGAAAGATTTGATTTTGATTGATGCACAATTACAAGGAAAAACGTCAAAAAATCGATTTATTTTCGACACTGCCGCTTTTAATAGTAAGGTGGAATACAACTTGGCAGAAACACTGGAATTGGTAACAGAATCGAAACAAAATAACGGAACCGCGCAAGGAATTCGCCGAACTATTGAAATGACGGTTGTAGATTCTATTCAGTTTGATGAATTAGATTTTTATGGAATTGCCGCTGGAAAGTTGAAATACGACGCCAAATCGTACAGTCCGTGTGTGGCACCTGACGGAATTATTGGTGCTAATTTGATAAAATTGGCAAACTGGAAAGTTGATTATCAACGTAAAGAACTGATCGTTTCGCAGGAAGATTTTCAGTTTGATGAAAATTTACCAAAACATACTGTTGATTTTTACACTTCGTTTTTGTCTGGCATTCCAAAAATTGACATCGAAATTGAAGGTGTTCGTATTAAAAATGTATTGTTTGATTTGGGTTACAACGGCGGATTGGTGATTCCTGAAAAGTATGCGTCTGAGTTTTCAACGATTTCATCACGAACGTATGTAGATCAATCTACTTCTGGAATTTATGGAAGTAATCGTGACACCTTGATTGTAAAAGATTTACAGGTAAAAATTTCAGATTTTAGCACGAATATTCCTGTACAGTTTTCATCGTTAGATAGAGCTTTGCTAGGAAATGATTTTTTGGAACATTTTACTATTTACTTAGATTATACCCGTGAAAAAATCATTTTACAACCCACGGAAAATGTACATATTGAAAAGGAAAAACCGTTTATTCCTGGGATTTTGAATGATTCACTTTGGATTGTAAATCGCTGTATAGAAAATACACAAGTAAAAATTGGCGATACCTTACAAACGATTAATGGTTTGCAACCAAAAGACGTTTTTACTTCACATTGCGATTATTTCTTGAATTTGAGTGCATTTTTACAGAAAGACACCTTGGTTTTAGAAAAACTAGATCGTCAAAAAATTTCGCTTGTGTTAAAGTAAATTTAAAATGATTATTTACATTAACCTGAGCTCGATAAAAGTTTACTGTAGTAAAATTTCTAACTTATTTTAAAAATACCACTTATTATCTACTATTTAGCTCATATGTTTTCTATTTTATTAAATAAGAATTCGTGAATCTTCGATGTCTTTGCTCGCAAAAAGAAAAGTAACAATGCATAACGAAATTTTGCGTTAAGGATAGGAGCAAGTTACCGTGTAACGCGGATAGCCTGACCACAATGAAAAATAATAAACCCGCATTTCGAGTTTCCTCAATATGCGGGTTTGTTGTTTTTTGTTGTGGGAACGCCCAAGTTATTCTTCTTCGGAAGATTGAACCGCATTTCCTGCAAAGAACGCTTCTAATTCTTTTAAGGTTGCTTCTGAGGTTTGAATGTCTTTTACGACTTCGCCTTTGTTGAGCACTACGATACGATCGGAAACTTCCGTGACGTGCATTAAGTCGTGACTGGAAACTAGCACCGTAACAGCGTTATCTTCAGCTAGCTTTTTGATGATTCCTTTGAGGCGAATTTGTGTTGTTGGATCGAGGTTTGCAAACGGTTCATCTAAGATGATCACTTCTGGATTTCCGATGAACGAAGCTACAATTCCGGCCTTTTTTTGATTTCCTTTACTGAGATCGCGCAAGTATTTTTTCTGGTTGAGAATTTCGCCGTGGAAAAAGTCTTCAAATTGTGCTAATAATTTGTCAACGTCTGTCTTTGTTTGTCCGCGAAGTTCGCCAATGAAGTAGAAATATTCTTCTGCTGTCAAGTAACCAATGAGGAAACTTTCGTCAATGAAAGATGATGTAAATGGCTTCCAGTCTTCACTTTCGTGTACTTTGATTGTTTTGTTACTGATGTATCCTGATGAAGGTTGAATTAAATCGAGCAGTAAGCTAAATAGTGTTGTTTTTCCTGCTCCGTTGTTTCCAACTAATCCAAAGCTTTGTCCTCTTGGAATGTCTAATTTGTCTATTTTGAGTACGGTAGCTTCTCCGTATGTTTTTGAGATATTATGTATTGCAATCATGCGTGTCGTTTTAGTAGATTATTTTTTTTCGCCAAAAGCAGCGATGGTTTTGTATTTTCCTTTTTGGTATGTTTTTTCAATGATGTTTAGGAAGTAATTTTTGAAGAATAAACCAATGATTCCACTGACTCCTAAGCAAATGATTCCTGTGGTTAAACCAAATAGTACGTATGGAATGTACAGTAATAATACAGGTAATAACATTTTTGGCAAAGCGATTAGTAATTGTGTAGGATTGAATCCCTGTGTGTTGCTAAATGCTTTTGCTTTGGCGTTTAATTCTACAGGAACTCTGTTAAGCGCGCCACCAAATAGTGTTACAAACGAGTTGATTCCGATATTGAAAGAAGCGCCTGCGGCAATCATTCCGAAAATGTCCCAACCAAAGTAAATGTATGGTGTACTGAGAATGAATGAAACTAATACCGCTAATACCATAAGGTACCATTTGGATTCTAAGTATTGTCGGTATGGAATGTTTTGACTCATCATCATTTTGTAATATTCGCTATCCCAAGAAGGCACTAATTGTCCAAATGAGAATAGAAAACCTGCCGTAATGAAAAGCGAGGCAAATGCTAACATGGCTGGCATTTCGCGATAGACTTCTTGCGTAAAAAAGATTAAACCGTAGAATAAAAACATACATGACATGAATATTACTTGTCGTGGACGTTTGTTTCTCCAAATCATTCGTACATCATTTTTTAGGAACGTAGAGATCGATCCGAAACGGTCTAGGAAGGATAAATCTGAAGTTTCTACTTCTTTTACTTCTTTTGAAATTGCGCCATCAAGGTAAAAGCGTTTTTTCAGATAATCAAAGTTTAGATAGTATAAGAAACATGCCAACGCAATTGGAATGACTACTAAATACGGATGATTGTATAGTCCGTTGAAAAGCATTCCGAATAACGCTGTTATTTTGTAGATTCCGAAGTATTCAAGTGCGCCAAACGTTGCCAAAAGTCCTAGCGTAATGTAAAAAACAGTATTGCTTTTGTTTACGAGTATGTTTAGAAAGTTGAGTGCTTGTGTAATGGCAATTACCGAAATAAACCAAGCAAACACATTTACTCCTGCATATTGAAAGTCCGAATTTTGAAATAGTAATACAATACAAAACGGAACAAAGATGAATAAAGGTAATATGTTAAAGAAGGAAACCGTTGTTTTTCCGAGGAGGAAATGAATGATGGTTTTTTTCTTGATGGGAATTATCATTAAAGGTTTTATGTTCATGACTGGCATTTGTTGCATGAAATACCGAATAATTAAATCGAGCATAAACCAAAAGATAATAAAGTTGTTGACGGTAGTCATCGGATCGATACCTGGAACTGCTTTTTTTAAGATAAAGAAAAGTCCAACACCTAATATTAACGCACAACCACCAAAGTATAAAGCGGCTAGTACAAGTAATATTTTGATGGCGATTCCTTTTTGAAAAGCGGCAGATCTAAAGAATTCTTTCCACTGGAGACTTAGAAATTTTTTGATCATTGTGTTTTTTTGGATTGGGTTAACATGTAGTTAGTGTCAATTTTTCGAATTTGTTACACCTTAGGCAGAAAGTTCATACTCTGGATAGGTTTTGCGCAACAATTCTTCTGCTTTTTGAGGCAATACATTGACACTAATATACGTGAATACCGCAATAAAAACTAATACAATTGAAAGTAGCAACTGCACTACAATAGACTCAGTTTTGAGAATGTTAGATAAGTGTAGTATGTTGTATAAGTGTATTAGGCAAAATCCTCCATATCCAGCTTTGTAGATCATTTCTTCTAGTTTCCAGCGCTTTCCCGTTTTCTTTTGCTTTTTCTTGTAATGAACGTTATTGTAGTAGGCTGTGAAAGCAAAGTAACAGAAGGTCATTATGAATAAGAATCCTATAATCCATGTACTTGCAGAGACATATCTTATGATGTAAAATACACCCAATATTGCTGCTAACGTTGCGATGATTTTGGGTAATTTGATATACTCACACATAAAGTGAAAGATGATTTTTAGATAACGTTTTGACATGCTTGTCGCATGTTTATCTATAATATCACTAAATCCAAAAATGCCAAATTCTTCAAATTCTGCTTTTAGCGCATCATCAAATGATAATGTAGGATTGTTTTCCCAACGTTTTTCTATACCGTTTGCCAAATGATCGACCAATTCGGTCTGCAAATCGTAGTGTTCTACGTAATGCTCACGTGTAAATGTATATAATCGTCCTATTTGATCTGTTGTAACTTTCATTTTTTCTTCTTCAATTGTATTCGCTATTGACTTTTGATTAAATCATAGTATTTTTTATATTCTTTACAGACGCTATTGTAGCGTACCATACTTGCTTTTATGAATGGAAATAACACAATTAATAGTAAAGCTAAGAGTTGAAATTCCATCTTTTCATCATAATAATTTTTGTATATATTTGGCACCAAACTAAATATATGTATCCATAAAAATACTGCTGTCATTGACATATTGATATGTAACGACTTTTTTGGAATTTCCCCTTTGATAGATTTGTATAAAATAATAAGAAACGGATAAAATATCCATACAAAACCTACCGTTAACGCCCATTTTTCCGAATATTTTGAAATGACAACAACGGAAGCAATCATGAGTATAAATTCTATGTAAAATTGTACCGACAAAAATAGGCTGAGTAGTTGTCGCCAATAGGCTTTGAAATGTTTTCTTCCTATTTGTTTTTGCTTTTCACGTTGTAGTTTTTTGAAACCTTCGCCTGTTGCATATTTTGTAGATTTAACCCATTTTGTATTGTCTTTGTTGAGCACGTATCCTTGTCGAATATCGTTTCCAAAAGCAATGGTAACCGCTTCCAATGCTGTTTCAAAATCTAAGTTCTCATGTGTCATTTTCTCCTCAACACCTGTCGCCACATGATCTAATATTTCCCAGCGGACATCCCAAAATTGCACACCACTTTTCCGTAAGTAGTCATCAATGTATTGTATTTCCTCCTGCGTTAATTTCATCTTTTTGGATTTTACTTTGGGTCTTGGGTTTTGGGTTTTGGGTTTTGGGTTTTGGGTTTTGGGTTTTGGGTTAAATTGTACTTTTATATTTAAAATTTAGCATTCAACATTTATAATTTCGGTATTCGGTATTCGGTATTCGGTATTCGTTATTTGTTATTTGTTAATTCGTTGATTTGAATAGAAATATATACATTTAAACTTATAGACATATAAACTTCATTTGTTGTTGATTGGGTTTTGGGTCTCGGATCTTGGGTCTTGGGTCTTGGGTCTTGGGTCTTGGGGTTAAATTGTACTTTTATATTTAAAATTTAGCATTCAACATTTATAATTTCGGTATTCGTTATTCGTTATTTGTTGATTCGTTGATTTGAATAGAAACATACACATTTAGCATTTATAATTCCTACCGTACTGTGCTAACATTAAATACTCCATTTCGCATTTACTAACGTGTGCATGTTTCGGATATACTCTTCCAATTCTTTGAGTTTAGTTACCGTTTCTTTCGTTCCTTTTTCAGTAAGCTTGTAATATTTGCGCAAGCGATTGTCTACTTTGGCAACTTCTACATCAAGTAATTCTTCAGCTTCCAACTTGTGCAACGCAGGATATAACGCGCCTTCCGTAATGTTGAGTTCTCCGTTTGTGATTTCTTTTACTTTTTGCGTAATTTCATATCCGTACATTTTTCCATTCTCTTCCAAGAGTTTTAAAATGATGGTATGCAAGCTTCCTTTGTATAGTTTTGAATTTCCCATGGCGTTATTTCTTAGGTAAATATAATACATAATTTTCTTATGCATAAGTTTTTTAGGTATAATTTGTGTGCATTTATTTTTTAAAGCCTTGTTTGTTTGTTTATTTTTGTGGCGTTATTCGCAATACGCGATCATTTTTATCTTAAAAAAAATTGCACAATGTCAGATTTTCGTTCGTTAGAAGTACGTCATATTCATAGAGAAACACCAAGCGCGGTAAGCGTAGAATTTAGCATCCCTGAAGCGTTACAACCTGAATTTTCATTTAAGTCAGGACAATATATCACCATCAAAACTATGCTGAATGGCGAAGAAGTGCGAAGAGCCTATTCGTTGTGTTCAACACCAAAAGAGAATATCGTTAAAGTAGCGATTAAGGAAGTTGTTGATGGAACTTTTTCCAAATACGCCAATCAAGAGTTGACGGAAGGAACCGTTTTAGACGTGCATCCGCCAGAAGGAAAGTTTATTTACACGCCTTCAACACATAAAGGTGCTATTGCACTTTACGCGGCTGGTAGTGGAATTACACCAATTATGAGTATTTTAAAAACTGCCTTAGATTATGGAAATACTGTAGCACTTTTGTATGGAAATAAGTCTACAGAAGAGACTATTTTTCATGATGAGCTGATTGCTTTGGCTGAAAAGTATCCTGATTTTTATTTGAAATTTGTGTACAGTCAATCACGTGCCGATAATGCTTTAGCAGGAAGAATTGACGGAACTACCGTGAATTATGTAGTTAAGAATCAGATGAAAGATGTTGCTTTTGCGCATCATTATATTTGTGGTCCAGAAGCGATGATTACTACCGTTTCGGATACTTTAAAGAATAACGGTGTTGCGGAAGATACGATTCACTTTGAATTGTTTACAGCTTCTTCTGAAACCAATGAAGCTGCGGAAGCTGTTACTGGAAAAGCTACGATTTCTATTACGGTGGATGATGAAGATTTTACCTTTGAAATGGACGCTAGCGAAACCATTTTAGATGCTGCATTGAAACAAAAAATTGACGCGCCATATTCATGTCAAGGAGGAATTTGTAGCAGTTGTATTTGTAGAGTTACCGAAGGAAAAGCGATTATGGAGAAGAATCAGATTTTAACGGATAGCGAATTGGAAGAAGGTATGGTATTAGCGTGCCAAGCACATCCAACTACAGCGACGATTAAGGTTGATTTTGATGATATATAGTGAGTTTGAAATTAATAAATTGTGACGAGCGATGTGTGTTTTTTTGTTTGAGAATTGCTTCAATTAAAAATCATACTTCTGAAATATAAAATCGTAAGTGATGTAAGACGATATATAGAACCCTGAAAAGTATTATTTTTCAGGGTTTATTTTTAAGTGTATTTTTTATTCAAGAATAGCTTTGATTTGTTTTTCTAAATCAGTGAGATCATCAAACTTTCGTAAGTTGATATTTTTTCTTGCGGTTTTCAGTTCCATGATTAGTTCTATGATCAACTCTAGTGGATCTGCTTCAAACCCAAACATGTTTTGATCAAATTCTGTTCCGATTAATAATCCTTCATTTTCCATTCCTATACACCAATTTTCAATAAAATCAGGTAATGAAATTTCACAGACATTATAATCACTCCATTCATTTTTGATACATGATTTTGCAAGTGATTTTTCAGCCCAAAAACAAATAATTGTAGTAGGGTTTCCTTTTTCATCTTCAAAATGATTTGAGACTGAGGTAGCAAAACCTTGATTGTTTTTTAGTGCATAAACAATTTCTGATTCACAAACTGTTTTTTTGAATCTCGTATGACGTCTTTCTATAATTGCTGAATCTTGCATCATTTTTACATATCTAACACCTCCACAATTTTATCAAACACTACTTGTGACGTAATGGTTTCTAGTACGTTTTCGTAACCTTTTGGGTACTTGTTTCCGTAAATAGAAGTTGGAAGCAAAGGATATTTTTCTTTATCTGCTAACAGCGCATTTTCAATAGGTTGTCCAAATGGATAAAAACCTGCATATGGATGTGTTATTCCCCAAATGGTAATTACTTTTCGTCCAAACATTGCCGCCAAGTGCGCATTTCCAGAATCCATAGAAAGCATGACATCAAGGTTAGAAATCAGCGCTAATTCTTCTTTAAAGGAAAATAAACCTGCGCAATTGATTGCCGTTTCGTAGTTGTTTTCAAGTGTTGCTAGTTGCTTTTTTTCGGCTGGTCCACCAAATAGAATGATGCTGTATTGTTTTGTTGCGTTTAGTTTTGATACTACTTCTTCCATCAATTCAAAAGGATAGGTTTTTCCTGCAAAGGCGGCAAAAGGTGCAATGCCAATCCATTTTTTAGGATTGTTCCCTGTGAATGTGATTATTTTTGGAGTCAATTCGCGCTGCGCTAATACATCTTCTTTGGTAAGTGACACATTGTATCCAAGCTGTTTGAAAACATCTGCATAACGTTCGTGAGTTGTTTTGAGCTGCTTAAATATTTTGTCTTTTGTACGCGTTAGTGCTTTTTTTTCGGCTCTTCCTTTGTCTATTTTACAAACTTTGAAACCACCAGCTTTGAAATAGGTTCCAAGAATGTTAGATCGCAATACATTGTGTAAATCTGCCACAACGTCTATTTGTAATGCTTTTAATTCTTTGTATAGTTTGTATAAGCCAAAAATACCTTTGTGTTTTCCTTTTACGTCTGCTGTGAAAAATGCTACGTTTGGAATGCCGTCAAATATTGGTTTTAGAAATGCTCTAGAGACAACCGTAATTTTTACCGATGGGTTTTCGCGAAGTAATGCGTTGATGACTGGTACAGTCATAGCAACGTCTCCCATAGCTGAGAGACGTATGACTAGGATGTGTTTCGAAGATTGTTCAGTCATCATATGATGCTTTGCTTCTTGGAGACGCGTATTATTTGTTTTTGTTGTAAAGTACAGGGTTTAAATCGTCGTCGTTGTACATTTTCATCTGTTTGTAGACTTTCATGTATTTATCTCCATTTTCAATATCTGTAATTAGTTGATCAATTGCTGTTGAAAGATCGACTCTTTGTTCTAATAAGATGTTTAGTTTTTCTTGACATTTTGCTCTGTGCGCGTCAGAAGCATCTATACGATCTGCTTCTTCTTGCATGTGGTATATTTTTAAGGCAAGAATTGATAAACGATCAATTGCCCATGCTGGACTTTCAGAATTGATTGTTGCACCATCTTTTACCGTTACATCTTTATATTTTTGAAGAAAATAGCTGTCAATATATTCTACCGTGTCTGTTCTATCTTGGTTTGAAGCATCAATGTCGCGCTTTAGTTTTAAGGCAGCCACAGGATCAATGTTTGGATCTCTAATAATATCTTCATAATGCCATTGCACAGTATCAATCCAATTTTTTCTATATAAAAGGTGTTCTATTTCGTCTTTTGCATAAGGATTTTCAAAAGGTTGATCTACATTGTCAATCATGTGATATTTTTCAATGCTTTCTTGGAATATTTTATTTGCCAGATCACTAAACATAATTCTTGTATTTTGATGCAAATATACGCTAATATTTGATTTGGCACAGGAAATAAAGGCAGTCGTCTTTAGAGAAGTTGTTGATCTTTATATTGATGTACAAATGCTGTTTTTTGTAGCATTGCTCAAAGAGACAGTATTGAGTTTGCCGAACAAGCTACTTACTTGAAGTTTTTGTACATAAAAAAAGCCGCTTTTCAGCGGCTTTTCTTTGAGGTTGGGGATTACAAATATTTATCTTTTTACAAATTTCTTACTTGCAACTTTATTTCTTGACCCGAATTTAACATAGTACATTCCTGGTCGTAATCTTTGTACGTCTACTTTTAACTCACCTGCAAATGGGCTTGCTGTTGTAGTCATTACTTTGTATCCTCTGTCATTGTATATTTCAACAGTAACATCTCCATTGAACTCCTCTGCATTGATAGCAATCTGTCTTACAACAGGGTTTGGATATAATCTTAATCTTGACGATACATCTACTGGCTCAGCAGTTGCTGCTTGGATGTTGTCTCCATTAGTAATTAGTCCTGCGTTTGTACCTAAAGCATCATTTCTAGGTGTTCCGATGAAGTCAATTACATCGATACCAAAGTTGATTCCTGTAATGTTACCCGTCATAATTGTTGGGTATACACCGTCAGGGTTTACAACACCTGTATCTGGATCGTATGTTGACGTATATGTTAATAATGGTGGGTTTCCTGCTGGAATCACTACTCTAATAAATACTTGTCCAGATGGTACGTTGTTTACAATATAGTTAGGGTTTTGGAAGTTGAACGATCCGTTAGATGTTTGCGTAAAGGCAACTAATGCATCTAAGTTAGGATCAAACGTTCCTGAACCATCTGTATCAACATAGATTTCTACTGCTAATCCGTTTATAGAACCTTCTCCTGGATCAGCGATACCATTTCTGTTATCATCATCAAATACAACTCCTGTTACTTGGAATACATTTGATACAATATCAATTCCGAAGTTAGCATTTGTAATGTTATTGTTTACACTTGAAAGTGCTAACGAACTTGGTGTCGTGAATGTACCATTTGATGGTAATACTGGTTGCACAATAACGTTTAATGCAGTTACTCCTGTGAACGTGTATCGTCCAATATTTGATGTTTGTACTGTTGAGATAGCAGTTTCACCTGCGTCAATAACACCATTTGCATTAATATCGTTGTATAATGTTACACTGATATTTTCTAATACTAATTCTGTAGCATCTTTTACTTGGTTTGCATTGTCATCATCCCAAATAAGTCCACCAATATTGTAAAGAACGATTAGTTGTCTATTGATACCAAAGTCAACTACTGTATTTAATCCAGAGCTTAATCCTAAACTTATTGGAGTAGTTGCTGTGTATCTAAACGTTGTTGTTGGTGTAGGAACTGAAGCTTGTATTACTACAAATACATCTGTTAATCCTGAGAATTGGTAGTTACCATTTCTATCAGAAGTTGTTTGAAGTAATGTTGGCTCTCCTCTATCAACTCTTCCGTTCTGGTTTAAGTCATTATATAGTGTAACCACTACATTAGATAATCCAGCTTCAGCATCATTTAATCCGTTTTCGTTATCATCGTCAAATACAGTTCCTGAAATTGAATAGGTTGCAGTTTGCTCGTTGATTCCGAAGTTGATTCCTGTTACGTCTGTTATTGTAGAGCTTGTTACAAGTTGTCTAGCAGTTGTAAGACTGTATACAAAGCTACTTGTGTTTCCTGGCACTGTTACTTCTACTAAAGTAGAAGCTACCGTTACATTTGTGAAACTATACGTTCCGTCAGTAGCAGTTGTAGTTGATGAAATTACTACATCACCAGCTCCTACTCTTCCGTTGTTATCGTTGTCAGCATATAATGTTACTGTGATGTTGTCTAAGAAACCTTCTGTAGACGTTTCTAGCGTTCCATTTTCATTATCATCATCCCAAACAAATCCGCTAATATTATAGTTAACATTGATTTCACGGTTGATTCCGAAGTCAGCTCCAGTTACATTATTGATTGTAGAACCTGTTACTAATACGTTTGCTGTTGTTAGTACGTATGTAAATGATGAATCATTTGTTGGTACAGTTACAGCTACTAATGTGTTACGCTCAGTTACAGCTGAGAAGCTGTATGTTCCGTCGCTTGCAGAAGTAGTTGAACCAATTGCTGTATCCGCTGCTCCAACTCTTCCGTTGTTATCATTGTCAGCGTATAATGTAAGTGTTACATTTCTTAAGAAATTTTCACCTGCATCAATTGTTCCGTTCACGTTATCATCATCAAATACAGTTCCTGAGATGTTGTAGTTGATTACTTGAACTCTGTCAATTCCGAAGTTAACTCCTGTTACATTTGTTTGTACAGAACCTGTAAATTGGAATCCAGCAGTTGTAAGTGTATATGTAAATGTTGCAGAGTTTGCAGGTACCGTTACCGATACAATTGTGTTTTCTACAGTTACATTGATAAAGCTATAGTTTCCACTCATTGAACTAGTAACTGTTGTTCCAATTACAGTATCTCCAGCGTCAATTACTCCATCATTATTGTTATCCGCATATAATGTTACAGTTACTGGTCCTGCTGAACCTTCTCCTGTTCCTTTGATACCGTCACCGTTGTTATCATCAAATACATTTCCTGAGATATCGTAGTCAATAATTTTAACTTCATTGATTCCAAAGTCTAATCCAGTTACATCTGTAATGAATGAACTAGCAGCTTGGGTATCAGCAGTTGTTAATGTATATGTAAATGTTGCTGTGTTTCCTGGTGTCGTAACTACTGCAAGTACATTTTCAGTTGTAATGTTTGAGAAGTTATATGATCCATCAACTCCCGTTGTCGTTGTTGATAATGAAACATCACCAGCATCTAAAGCACCGTCATTGTTGTTATCAGCGTATAATGTGATAGTGATTCCGTCTAAAACACCTTCTCCAGTATCTTGTGTTCCGTTTTCGTTATCATCATCAAATACAGTTCCTGAAATGTTATAATCAACAACTTGTACTTCATTGATTCCGAAGTCTAATCCAGTTACATCAGTGATTAATGAACTAGCAGCTTGTGTGTTAGACGTTGTTAATACATATGTAAATGCTGCAGTGTTTCCTGGTGTCGTAACTACTGCAAGTACATTTTCAGTTGTAATGTTTGAGAAGTTGTATGATCCATCAACTGCTGTAGTAGTTGATGTTAATGTAGTATCAGCAACATCTAAGTTACCGTCTGCATTGTTATCAGCGTATAAAGTGATTGTGATTCCATCTAAAGCAGCTTCTCCAGCATCTTGTGTACCGTTTTCGTTATCGTCATCAAATACAGTTCCTGAAATATTGAAGTCAATAACTTGCACCTCGTTTAATCCGAAGTCTACATCAGTAATATCTGTAGTTGTTCCTGTTACAGAAACTACATCTGGTGTTGTTGCTGTGTAATTAAAGTTTGGAGAGTTTCCTGGTACTCTAAATTCAACTAATGTTCTTCTTCTAGTTACATTGTTAAATTGGTAAGTACCACTAGAACCTGTAGCTGTATTTGCAATTTGAACATCATTTGAATCTAAACTACCATCTTCGTTTACATCATCATATAATCTTACGACTACATTAGGAATTCTTCCTTCTGACGTGTCAACACCACCATTTGCGTTATCGTCATCAAATACAGTTCCTGAGATGTTGTAGTCTATTACTTCTACTTCGTTGATTCCGAAGTTAATGTTTGTAACATCTGTAATTGTAGAACTAGTATCTAATGTTCCTGGCGTTGTTAATGTGTAAGTAAATGTACCATTATTAGCAGGTACTGTTACTGCTACTACTGTATTCGCTTCAGTTACGTTTGCAAAGCTGTATGTTCCGTCTACTGCTGATATTGCAGAAGCGATTATTGTATCTCCAGCATCAACAACTCCGTTTGCATTTACATCAGCATATAATGTTACTGTGATCGCATCTAAGTTATCTTCTCCTGGATCCTGAGCTCCACTTTCATCGTTGTCATCGTATACATTTCCTGAAATGTTATAGTCGATAACTTGAACTTTATCAATTCCGAAATCTAATCCATTTACATCTGTGTTTACAGAGCTAGAATCTAATGAAGCAGCCGTTGTAAGTGTGTATGTAAAGTCTGGAGTGTTTCCTGGTACTGTTACAGCTACTACAGTGTTTTCAACATTTACGTTTGCAAAGTTGTAAACTCCATTTACTCCAGAAGGAGTTGTTGTAATTACTGTATCTCCAGCGTCTAATACGCCATCGTTGTTGTTATCAGCATATAATGTTACGATAACGCTTTCTAGTACAGCTTCTCCAGTGTCTGAAGTTCCGTTAGCATTGTCATCATCGAATATAGTTCCTGAAATATTGTAATCAACAACTTGTAATTCGTTGATTCCAAAATCAACTCCAGTAACGTTTGTATTAATTGAATTAATCGCTTGTATTGCTGGTGTTGTTAATGTGTATGTAAAGTTTCCGTTGTTTGTTGGTACTGTTACTGCAACAATTGTGTTTTGAACACATACATGTAAGAAACTATATGTTCCGTCTGATGCAGAAGTTGTAGTAGTAATTACCGTATCACCTGAATCTAATAATCCATCAGCGTTTACATCATTGTATAATGTTAATGTTACATTGTCTAATCCAGCTTCTCCAGCTTCCAATGCAGCATTTTCGTTATCGTCATCATATACAGTTCCGAAAACATCGTAGTTTACGTTTACAACAACTTCATCTTTATTGATTCCGAATTTAATTCCTGTAATATCAGAAGTAGCTCCTGTTACCGAAATTACCTCAGCAGTTGTTAAGTTATATGTAAAGTTATTGTCGTCCGCAGGAACTGAAACTTGTACTAACGTTGAAGCCGTTGTTACGTTTTCAAACTTGTAGTTTCCTGAAGCGTCTGTGTTTTGAGTTTCAAGTACAGTATCTCCACTATCTAATACACCATCTGCATTGTTATCAGCATATAATGTGACTCCGATTCCAGATAATTTAGTTTCTCCTTGTCCACTGTTGAAGCTTCCGTTTTCGTTGTTATCATCAAAAACAAAACCTTTGATCTTGTAAGATACAGGTGGCGTTAATCTGATGTAATCAGAAGCATCTGTAATTCTTCCAATATCATTAGAATTTAATCCCGTAATTTCATTTAGTGATCCTAATTGAATGTTGTTGTACGTTCTTAAGTGTGAAGGTGCAGTATAGCTTTGTACAAAACTTTTAGTTGTACAGCTTGTGTGAGGACAACCGTTGTAGTAATATGTACTACATTGTCTTTTGTTTTTTAATAATTGAAGTGCGCTGTGCTTATCTTTTGCCATTTGAGCGTATACATCTTCATTGTTAGCCCAGTCATATCTGTTGCTATTGAAGTTGTAAGCCTGTACTTGGTAAGAAGTAGCTGCATATAACTGACCATTGTCATCAACAACGATATCTCCAAGTTCTCCTCTGTAAAGGAAGCTTGAGTACCACCAGTTGTCGTATACTGGTCTTCCGTTTGCAACAGACGTTGTTTGTCCTGATGCATCAGATAATCCATTGAAAGAAATTTTTAATAGATACATTCTGTTGTTGTAGCTACTGCTATAGTAGTTGTAAGAGTACGATTCTGTTTGAGAAGATGTACCTCTTTGTTGCAATGCATCATCAGCAGCTGCATCAGCAGGAAGATCTTCTTCAGGAATGTAGTCACTTACAAGTTCGCTTGGTGCGTTAGCTTCTCCAGCTTCGATAATTTCGAAATCTTCTAAAGTTTCTCCATTACCATCTCTTCCACCGTTGTCAGTGTCGTCAGCTTCTGTACTAGTAGCATTTCTTGTGATTGGTCCGTTTGTAAACAAAGAGTTTGGCACTGTTCCTGCGGCTCTTGTGTTGTTTGGTAATTCATCTTTAGGATTTGCATTACCAGAAGAGTTTCCTCTGTGGGTATAACAACGCGTTGGATATTCCATTGCGAAGTATAAGTTCCCGTTATAAAACGTAGCTCCACCAGAAGCTAAACCTCTAGAAGAATACGCGTGACCTGTACTTGTAAAAAAGTGACGTACAGATCCAAAATTTTTGTGTGTATTTGTATACACATTGTAACCATAAATTGTCCAGTTGTAGCTAGAGATATGGTTAGAAACGTAAAAAATCCATCCTGTAGTGTTGTCACTAGCGATGGAGTTAATTTCATTTACGTAAGGTGATGTTGCCAACAACGTAGCTTGGTACGTGTTCATGTCGAGTGTGTAAATCCTTTTTCCTGCAGAAATGATAATTGAATTATCACCTGTAGTCATGATTTCATTCTCGACAACATTTTCGCTTGAGGGCATTGAATTCGCGAAAACATTTGTCAGTCCTAATAAGACGGTTAGGACCAAAAGAGTAATTTTAGTCTTCATTGATTTGCTGTTTAGTTACTATTTATATATGGCTTAATACACAAATAGAAAAAATTAATAATAAGTTTGGGGTGAGCGGCTTAATTCTCGAACACAAAAATATTTGGAAAAATTCTAAAAAGCAGACAACGGGTTTTCTTTTAGATAAAACGTCATTAAAATCGAGAAAAAGCACAATAAGAAGTCTTTTTCTTACGTATTTGTAGGTAAAAACCGTAGCAATATTACGGTTTCGGCATTTATTTTAGGTAAAAATTAAATCCAAAACTAACAATCATTAGTAAAATGAGTAAAATATTGCGCATCCTTTTGTTTTCTATATTTTCAAGAAGGTTTGCCGTAAAAATACCTAATGGAAATAGCAACAATATTTCGGTATTGTAAGTCGTATTTTTGGCGAATAACACATATGTTATTCCTATAAAAAACAGCACGTTAGTTAGTAAAAAAGAATTCTTTTTTTGAGAAGAATACGTTTTTATTTTTAGAAAAAGGATTACAATATTGATGCAAAAAAGTAAGGTGATCAATAAATGAAGTGCTATTCGCTTGTAATTTTCTAATGAATACTGAATTTGTAGGTCAAACTTAACTATTGACGCTGCACCTATATTTTGACCACTTATATACATATATGTTAGATAGATATTGAGTATAACAAAGACACCAACAAATGGTACAAGCCAATTTTTATAATCACTCGAAACGTACAACATTATTCCTATATATATGATAAATAGATAGACTACAATCCAAGAATCTAATAGTAATGCTGCCGTAATGTATATAGAAGCATCAAATAGTTTTTGTTTTACACTGTGTAATGACCGCAAACTTATTGTTCGCCGAAAGGCAAGTAATACTAATACGTGAATGCACACAATGGTAATATGCTCAAAAATATTTGGAAAAAAACCTATAAATAGTGCGACAATTAGTAGTGTATAATCGTTTTGCTGCGTGAGATCGTTCTTTTTTACAATAAAATCTACCATAAATAAAGAAAACAACAATAAAAATACAACAGGAAGCTCTAAAGATAACAATGCAACACTTATGTTCTTATCGCTTGATAATAAGTGAATTACAAAGTATATCAAGATAATTCCCGAACAGAGAATAAAATTTATTGGTTTTGATTTGCCAAAAACGCTTGTTATCATTTTAGGTTTTTATATTTTTGTAGTGTAAATATAATATGATTTATCCATGAAAAACTTTTTTGAAGGAATCGGTAGCTTTTGTGAATCTACGCTTTTAGCTCCATTTGAATCTTTACGTGCATTAGAATTAGAAAGTTGGGGCGCTGCAAATACAATGAATTGGTTGTTTATGCTTATCGGAGCTGCAGCCATGATTTACTGGGTTTTACAATTGAAAAAATTCAACGATAACAACGAAGAACGCAAAGATATTTCGTCGCACTCTTATTTATAAGTCGAAACCAATATCTTTTCTATAATACATCTTATCAAAATGTAACTTTTTTATGTTTTGATAAGATTTTTTTATGGCCTCTTCATACGTATTCGCATGTGATGTTACCGCAAGTACTCTTCCACCATTGGTCACTACTTTTCCGTCAGTTAATTTTGTTCCTGCATGAAAAACAATGGAATCTTCAATGTTTTCAATACCTGTAATTTCTTTTCCTTTTTCGTAGGCTTCAGGATATCCGCCAGAAACAACCATAATTGTTGTTGCCGCTTCTTCTTTAATCTGTAATGATATTTTATCTAAAGTTTGATTTCCTACCGCTTGAAATATTGCTGCCAAATCATTTTCTAATCGTGGAATCACAACTTCCGTTTCCGGATCGCCCATACGAACGTTGTATTCTATTACAAACGGATCATTGCCAACTTTGATCAATCCTATAAATACAAACCCTTTGTACGGCAAGTTGTCTTTTTGAAAACCTTCAATCGTCGGTTGTATAATGCGTGTTTCAATTTTTTCCATAAACTCCGCATCTGCAAACGGAACTGGCGAAACTGCGCCCATTCCACCTGTGTTCAGTCCTGTGTCGCCTTCTCCAATACGTTTGTAATCTTTCGCAGTTGGAAGCGTTAGGTAGTTTTTTCCATCGGTGAGTACAAAACAACTCAGCTCTATTCCGTCTAAAAATTCTTCAATAACCACCTTTGTACTGGCATCGCCAAATTTGGCATCGACCAACATTTCTCTTAGCGAATCTTGTGCTTCTTGAAGATCTTTTATGATGAGTACACCTTTTCCAGCCGCCAAACCATCAGCTTTTAGTACGTATGGCGATTGTAATGTGGTCAAAAATTCGCAACCAGCTTCTACCGTGTCTTTGGTAAAACTTTGATACGCCGCCGTTGGAATGTTGTGACGCATCATAAATTGTTTGGCAAATTCTTTACTTCCTTCCAATTCGGCAGCTTCTTTTTGCGGACCAATTACGTGAATTCCTTGTAATGCTTCGTCGTGTAGGAAATAATCGTGAATTCCGTTTACCAATGGATCTTCTGGACCGACCACAACGATGTCAATTTGGTTTTCTTTGGAAAAGTTACCAATCGCTTCAAAATCGTTCACATTCATAGCAATATTTGTGGCAATGGAAGCGGTTCCTGCATTCCCAGGCGCTACATAAAGATTGTGAAGCAACGGACTTTGTGCTAATTTCCAAGTGAGTGTGTGTTCTCTTCCGCCTGATCCTAAAACAAGAATGTTCATAGTTGTACTGTTTGTTGTGGTTTTATAAAGAAATGTTCTATTAGAAATCGAAGTAAATATACAGTCGATTTGAAAGCCCCAAATTTAAGCGCCTTTCTGTAAATAGTATAATTGTATTTTAATAAATTTAGTTTATTGGACGAAATTGAATTTTCGCGCAAGCGATATTTGGCTAACGGTTCTTGAATACTATAGGCAAATCCTACTTTTTTTATGAGTGTAAGCCATAATGCCCAATCTTGACGTTTGCGAATGTTTGGCATGTATACTTTACCAAGCGTTTCTGCATTGTATATTCCCGTAAGGTTGCCAACATAATTACTTTTGAGCATTTTGGAGAAATCTACTTTGGGCAATGCTTTTACCATTTTTCCTAAAGATATTCCTGCTTCATCCATTAATTCATAACTAGAAAAACATACATCAATATCTTTTTCTTGCATAAATACGATTTGTTTGGAGAGTTTTTCAGGCATCCACAAATCATCTGCATCTAAAAATGCAATGTAGCTTCCTGAAGCTTTTTCTATGGCTGTATTTCGTGCAATAGCCGCGCCTGAATTTGTTTCCAATGCATGAAACTTAATTCTGTGGTCTAGTTCACTATATTTTTTTAAAATATCCGTTGTAGTATCTGCGGAAGCATCATCAACAATTACCATTTCCCAGTTTTTATAACTTTGCGCACGCACAGAATCGATTGTTTGTGTGATAAACAATTCGGCATTGTATGTTGGCGTAATGACGGAAACTAATGGTTGTTGCATATTTAATATGCCTTTTTTTCTCCTTTGAGAATGTTAATGATCGTTTCAAAGATAATTTTTATGTCTAAGAATAGCGACCAATTTTCAATGTAAAAGATATCGTATTTGATACGGTTGATAATGTCTTCGTCGTTTTTAATTTCTCCTCGATACCCTTTTACCTGTGCCAAACCTGAAATTCCAGGTTTTACGCTGTGGCGGAATACAAAGTTGTATTTGTCAATTTTTTTGGCGTATTCTTTCGTGTACGGAATCATGTGCGGTCGTGGTCCTACAACCGACATATCGCCTTTGAGTACGTTGAAAAATTGTGGTAATTCGTCAATGCTTGTTTTTCGAATGAAACGACCAATTTTTGTAACACGTGAATCTTGTTCTTTTACATGTTCGTAATCCATGTCATTGTTGTGCGATAATGAACGAAACTTGTAACAGGTAAATTCTTTGTAATTAATTCCATTACGAATGTGTTTGTAAAAAACGGGACCTTTGGATTCTAACTTGATAAGAATTGCCATCAGCGGAATAAACCACGAGAGAAAAAAGATGATAATGAATAATGAAAATGCAATATCAAATACGCGTTTTATGATTCGATTTAAGTTATTGTTCAGCGCTACTTCCTGAATGGAAAGTACAGGCAAGTAGTTGTAATAATCTGTTTTGAGTCGTTTGGAAAATAGTTTTTTCGTATTAGGAATAAACTTGATGTTGATTCTGTTCATACTTGCATATTTTACAAAATCGTTTACATCTTTTTCGCTGAGTTCATCAATGGCGCAGTAAATTTCGTCAATGCCTTCTTCTTCTTCAATGTATTTAAAACTATCTTCAATTGTTCCTGTGATGCCTTTCTCGCGTTTGTTGCTAAATAATGCTAGCAACTTGTATCCTAATTCTTTATTGTTGGTAAATAATCGTTCCAATTCTTGTGCGCCCGAACTTCCGCCAATAATGATAACACGACGAATATTTCCATCTAAAACGGAACGGTATTTTTTTAAACCATAATAACCAATAATTTTAACCAAACCAATGATTCCAAAACTGAGCATTAAGTATTTAAAGGTTACAAATGCTTGAACATCAATACTTCTAAAGATTCCGATAAACGCATACATAATTAAGGTATACGCTAAGAGTTGTTTGATGAGTAAGGATAAAATATGCGGAACCGACGTAAAACGGTATACGTTATAAAATTTTAGAAAGAAGGTTGATAACGGCCAAAATATAATGGTGTAAAGAATGAACAGTAAATGCTTGTTGTTCCAAAACGAATTGTCAAAAAAGTACAAATTTTGATCGTTAAAATCGAAAAACCAAAAGACAAAGATATTGATGACACACAAATCAAACACCACATAAAATGGTCTTAACAGCCACGAATATCTTCCTCTAATATGCATGTGTTACATTCTTGTATAGGTTGAAAAATCTTTGTGCTCTTTTTTGAAAAGTTCCTTTTCTGGCAATGCTTTGAAATACTCGTAGGTTTTTTTCATACCTTCACTACGACTTACTTTTGGTTCCCAATCTAAGATTTCTTTTGCTTTTCGGATATCTGGTTTTCGCTGTAGCGGATCGTCCACAGGCAATTCTTTGTAAATTACTTTTTGTGTAGTTCCTGTCAGTTTGATGATTTCTTCCGCAAATTCGCCAATGGTAATTTCGTGTGGATTTCCAATATTAATTGGTTCTACATAATCGCTCATTAACACTCTAAAAATTCCTTCTACCTGATCTGTAATGTAGCAAAATGAACGTGTTTGACTTCCGTCACCAAAAACCGTTAAGTCTTCGCCACGCAATGCCTGCCCAATAAATGCAGGAATAACACGTCCGTCATTGAGTCGCATGCGTGGTCCGTAGGTATTAAATATACGAACGATACGCGTTTCTAATCCGTGAAAACGGTGATATGCCATTGTGATGGATTCTTGAAAGCGTTTTGCTTCATCATACACACCACGTGGACCAATGGTATTTACATTTCCGTAGTATTCTTCGTGTTGTGGATGTACTAACGGATCGCCATACACTTCTGATGTAGAAGCTATTAAAATTCGTGCTTTTTTCTCTTTCGCTAAACCTAATAAGTTATGTGTTCCGAGTGAACCAACTTTTAAGGTTTGAATCGGAATTTTTAAGTAATCTATTGGACTTGCAGGAGACGCAAAGTGTAAAATATAATCTAGTTTTCCGGGTACGTGCACAAATTTCGTTACATCGTGATGGTAAAACTGAAATTCTTTGAGATGAAATAAATGTTCTATGTTACGAATGTCGCCCGTAATAAGGTTGTCCATCGCAATTACATGATATCCTTCGTTGATGAAGCGATCACATAAGTGTGAACCTATAAATCCGGCTGCGCCCGTAATTAGAATTCGTTTCATGGTATGGTTTCTTTTTTTGAGTTTATAAAACTTCTTTTCGTCCTATAGAAAAATAGGTAAATCCTTCTTTTTCCATTTCTGCGACATCGTATAAGTTTCTTCCGTCAAAAATGATGGGTTGATTTAGATTTTGTCTTAGTTTTTCAAAATTTGGTGTTCTAAAGATGCTCCATTCTGTACAAATTATCAACGCATCGGTGTTTTCAATAGCGCCGTACATACTGTCTGCATAAATAAGTTTGTCTCCAAGTTTTGCTTGTACATTATCCATTGCTTCTGGATCAAATACTTTTATTTTTGCGCCTTTAGCGAGCAATTCATCAATGATATATAATGATGGTGCTTCGCGAATATCGTCGGTTTCAGGTTTAAACGCCAATCCCCATAAGGAAATGGTTTTTCCTGATAAATCTTCGCCTAAATGTGCTACTACTTTTGGAATTAACGCCGTTTTTTGCTTGTCATTCACATTGATCACGGCATCTAATATTTGAAAGTTGTAGTTGTTGTCTTTTCCCGATTTGTGCAATGCTTTTACATCTTTTGGAAAACACGAACCTCCGTATCCAATACCTGGAAATAGAAAACGTTTTCCAATACGCGAATCGGTTCCCATACCAATACGAACTTTATCAACATCTGCGCCTACTTTTTCACAAAAGTTTGCAATTTCGTTCATAAAGGTAATTTTCGCCGCAAGGAATGAGTTTGAAGCATATTTTGTTAATTCGGCTGACTTTTCATCCATTACAAGTATTGGATTTCCAGAGCGCACAAATGGTTTGTATAATCGCTGCATTAATGCCGTTGCTCTTTCCGAACTTGAACCAATAACAATGCGTTCTGGTTTCATAAAATCGTCTACCGCAAAACCTTCACGCAAAAATTCAGGGTTTGAAACTACATCAAATTCTACAGTTGCATATTCTGCAATTACAGCCGTTACTTTTTCTGCGGTTCCAACTGGCACGGTACTTTTATCAACAATGACACGATATTCGGTCATGAGTTTTCCAATATTTTCTGCAACACCTAATACGTATGATAAATCGGCTGATCCGTCTTCGTCTTCTGGCGTTGGTAAGGCTAAAAATATGATTTCTCCATGACTAAGTCCTTCTTCTAGTGAAGTCGTAAATTTTAAACGTCCTGCGTTTATGTTACGTTCAAAAAGTATATCTAAATGCGGTTCATATATCGGAACTTCTCCATTTTGCATACGTTCCACTTTATGTTTGTCAATATCTACACAAAGTACATCATTTCCTGTTTCAGCTAGGCACGTTCCTGTGACTAATCCTACATATCCTGTTCCTACAACAGTTATTTTCATCTGTTAATTTTTAGTGCTTTTATGTTGCAATTTTTTATAGTGCTGTTTGAGACAAGCTACTATTTTAATTTTTTTATGTTGTCTTACGATACTTTTTTGTCTTTCAATTTTTTGACTTTGGTATCTTTTACTTTTTTGTCTAATTTTTCATAGGAAGAATTCATACTCTTGTATTCAGGAACTAGTGCTTTCATTCGTTTTACAACCTCAACTTTGTTAAAAAGTGATGCAGAATCAATGAGTTCCGCAATGTTGTCCTTGATGATTTCAAAATCGTATAATTCGCCACGCGCAATCATGATTTTTTCATTGTATGTTGGCAATGTTGTCGATTTATCATTGAGTAATTCTTCGTATAATTTTTCTCCTGGACGCAATCCAATGATTTTGATATCAATGTCTTTGTTTGGAATGAATCCTGCCAGTTTGATAATTTTTTTCGCTAAGTCGATAATTTTCACAGCTTCTCCCATGTCAAAGATGTAAATTTCTCCTCCATGTCCCATGGCGCCCGCTTCTAATACCAATTGACACGCTTCTGGAATCGTCATAAAGTATCGAATGATATCTGGATGTGTAATGGTCAATGGTCCGCCTTCGGCAATTTGTTTTTTGAATAGTGGAACAACAGAACCATTGGAACCTAATACATTTCCAAAACGAGTGGTAACATAGTTCGTTGTATAGCGTGTATCTTTTTTAAATGCTTCTTGCAGTGTTTGCACGTATATTTCGGCAATTCTTTTGGAAGCTCCCATTACGTTACTTGGGTTTACCGCTTTGTCTGTAGATACCAGCACAAATTTGTCAACTTTGTGTTCTAAAGCAGTGTCGGCTACATTTTTGGTCCCCATCACATTGGTAAAAATGGCTTGTGAAGGATTGTCTTCCATCAACGGAACATGTTTGTATGCTGCCGCATGGTATACTACTTGTGGTTTGTAGAGCCCAAAAATATTGTCTAGTTTGTCTTTGTCTCGAACATCTGCAATGACCGCTTCAAAATTGAGTTCAGGAAAGTTCGATTTGATTTCCATTTGTATTTGATACAATGGCGTTTCTGCCTGATCGACAATGATTAGTTTTTCAGGTTTGTAGTTGGCAACTTGTCGTGCAATTTCACTACCAATAGATCCTGCGCCACCTGTAACTAAGATGCGTCGGTTGTAAAGTTCTTTTGCAATCAGTTTATTGTTTAATACAATCGGTTCTCTTTCGAGTAAGTCTTCAATTTGAACGTTTTGTATTTGTTGCGCAAGGTTAACGTTTTCTTTGTCTTCCATGTCCGAAACGATCGGCGCACGCAATACTTTTAAGTTGTGTTCTAAACATTCATCTACAATTTTGATACGTTCTTCTTGTGTGATCGATTGATCGGCTAGTATGATGGCATTAGCGCCATACGCACGCATGATTACTGACAGTTTCCGCTTGTAATGAATGATGGGTAATCCTAAGATTTCTTTACTTTGGTTTTTACCTCTTTTGTCAATGAAACCAACTAGTTTGTAACGCACAGGTCGTTCTACTTTTAGTGCATTTGATATGGCAATGGCATTGGCATCAATTCCGTAAATCATGACGCTGATACGTTCTTCTTTGGTGGCATAGTCAAAATATGCTTCAAATACTTGTTTTACCATTACCCTAAAGAGTAGTAAAAACGAGAACGACATGACAAAGTAGATAAATAACTTTGGTGTTAGAAATAACGGATCGCCATTTATGATTAGATGTGAATAGTTGACAACAAGTAATGTGATTAATGTTGCTAAAGATGCTAGGAAAAATTTTATGGCATCAATAAACGTTGAGTGACGGATAAGTCCTGCATACGTTCTAAAAAATATAAAGAATAGTAGGTTTGTTATTAGGATTAAACCAGCTCGTGGCGCTAATCCTAAAAATGTTTCTGATGCATGCGCATTTAAATCACTAATGTTGATATTGTTTACAATGGCACTTGTTAGCAAAAGTGCTACACAGCATATAAACATATCAAAACATAGAATAAGCCATCTTGGTAAATAGCCTATGTTTTTAAAATCAATACGTTTTTTACTTGATTTCAAAACTTGTTTTAAAGCTTCTCTTATTCTTATCAAATTAAATACCTTCATCTTCTCAAAAACAGATTCTTATATTTTAGCATACAAATTACTTAATTTATTTGTTTCTATGCTAGAAAACTCGCTATTACTTCTACAATTCTTTGTTTTTCTTGTGTTGTCAAATTTGAGCCTGACGGCAAACATAATCCTGTTTTGAATAATTTCTCACAATAATTTGTACCATAATATGCATATTTAGCAAATATAGGTTGCAAATGTAAGGGTTTCCAAAGTGGCCTAGATTCGATATTGTGTTGTTGTAAATGTAGACGTACATCTTCTCTACTGCATCCTGTTTCGTCTTCATCAATAAGAATACACGTTAGCCAATGATTTGATATGTAGCCACTTGAAACTTCTTGCAATAGCGTTATTCCTTTTATTTTAGCAAATGCATCTTTGTAAAATTGGTTGTTTTCTCTACGAAGCGAAATGTGCTTTTTCAAGACTTTCATTTGTCCTCTACCAATTGCTGCATTGATGTTGCTCATGCGATAGTTATAGCCTATTTCAGAGTGTTGATAGTGCGGTGCTTGGTCTCTGGCTTGTGTAGCTAAAAAGATGGCTTTGTTTTTTGCAGCTTCGTTTTTACAGACAATAGCGCCGCCGCCAGCGGTTGTAATGATTTTGTTTCCATTGAATGACAGCATACTAAAATCGCCAAAAGTACCACATTTTTGTCCTTTGTAGCTGGCGCCTAATGCTTCTGCGGCATCTTCTATGAGTATAATGTTGTATTGTGATGCTAGTGCTAAAATTTCATCCATTTTGGCGGGCATTCCGTATGAATGTACTACGATGATGGCTTTTGGCTTTTTTCCTGCGGAAATACTATCTTTTATGGCTTCTTCAAGTGCTTTTGGACACATATTCCATGTTTCTTGTTCACTTCCGATGAATATGGGCATTGCTTTTTGATAGAGCACAGGATTTACCGAAGCTGCATAGGTCATATTTTGACATAATACTTCATCGCCTTGCGTTACATTTGCCAACATAAGTGCCAAGTGTAGTGCTGCCGTTCCCGAGATGGTACACGCAACTTTTACATCTTGTGCTAGGTAGTGTTCTAATTCGTTTTCAAAGGCTGTCAAATTTTCTCCATATACAGATACTTGATTCTCATCAAGTGCTGCTTGAATGTACGGCAGTTCATGACCGCTTAAATGTGCTGAAGAGAGTTTGATTTTTGACATGTTTATGAAAAAAATGTTTTAAATATATAGTGAATGTCTTTCATGAAACGATATTCTTTTACGTAGCGTATGTTGCGTGCTACTTTTTGTGGCCAGATGACTTCTTTGTTATAGATTTCTGGATTTTCTTGCGCTTTTAGTATTGCTTCTTCATTTCGGAAGTGTACTGTTGCTGGTCCTGTGATTCCTGGTTTTACCGTGAGTATTATTTTGGCTTCTCCTTCTAATTGGTCTGCAAAACCAACAATATCTGGTCGCGGTCCTACAAAACTCATCGTTCCTTGTAATACATTCCACAGTTGAGGAAATTCATCTATTTTGTATTTTCTTATATATGTACCTAATCTTGAGATATGAGGCGTTTCTTTTTTTGCTTCTTCAGGATGAATGGTTTCTATTTTATAGATCGTAAATAGTTTAGCGTGCTGACCAACTCGTTTTTGCTTGAATATTCCATTTCCGCCAATAACAATTTTTGAAATTAGGATCATCAATAGTATAAACCAACCTATGAGTACTAATCCGACGCATGCGAAAAAAACATCAAAGACACGTTTTATATTTTTTTCGGTTTTCGTCAAGGTGTTTTATTTTATAGTCACAGGAAATGATTTTCGGGCAAACCTCATGGCATGAAATATTGTATTTGGCATGAGTTGTACTCTGATTATACTACTGCAACTCATCAAAAAAACTACTACCAGCCTATTGTGCTAGTAGTAGTTTTATTTTATCGCATACATATTTTACATCTTCATGACTCATGAACGGATATAAAGGCAGAGAGACATTTCCTTGCCATGTTTTTTCGGCTGAAGGATAATCTTCTGTGTTGAGTTTATATTTTTCTTTATAGTATGTCATTTGATGTAATGGCTTGTAATGAACTGAGGTTCCAATTCCAAATTCAGCTAACTTTTCTATGAGTAGATTTCTTGAGATTTTTGCAGATTCGTTTAGCACTATGATGAATAAATGCCATGAATGATCTTCGAGTTTGCCGTGACAAATTGGTAAATCGAGCATTGGCATATCTTTGAGTTCTTCATAATACCATTCTACTGCTTTTTGTCTTTCGTCTCTAAATTGCGCTGCTTGATCGAGTTGTCCTAAACCAACTGCCGCGCTTAAATCGGGCATGTTGTATTTGTATCCAGCTTCTACAACATCGTATTCCCAAGAAGGTTTGTCGGAGTTAAATCGGTCCCAAACATCTCTGTTGATTCCGTGCAAACGCATTACTTTTACTCTTTTGTATATTTCTTCATTGGACGTTACTAACATTCCGCCTTCTCCTGTTGTGATTGTTTTATTGGCATAGAAACTAAAGCAAGTAATATCTCCAAAACCACCAATATATTTTCCATCACATTTTGTTGGAAATGCATGTGCAGCATCTTCCATTATTTTGATGCCATGTTGGTCACAGATGCTTTTTATTTTTGGCATGTCTGATGCTTGTCCAGAGAAATGAACAATTACTAACACTTTTACATTTGGATGTTTTTCAATAGCTGCTGTTAAAATTTCAGGAGTTATTAAGTTGGTTCTGTATTCTGTATCTACAAGAACAGGATGCGCACCTAAGTATCTTATAACTTCTGCTGAAGCTGTAAATGTCATTGATGGGACAAATACTTCATCATCTGCTTTTACACCTAAGGCTTCAAGACCTAAATGTAATGCTGCAGTACAGGAATTCACTGCACAGGCATACGGAGCATCAACATATGCTGCGAATCTTTTTTCAAACTCTAATGTTTTTCCAGCTGTTGTCAACCAACCACTGTCTAAAACTTCTTTTACTAATTCTCTTTCTTTGTTGCTGATATGAATTTTAGCAAAAGGGATTTTTTTTATTGTTTCCATATTAAATTAAAGTTTTTGAGCTAGATGATATTCTTTTGGCAAAGGAAAGTCTTTTTTCCCAAATGATCTCTGAACTATAATAATAACTGTTTTTATAATAATGCTGAAATCGTAAAATAAAGACTTATTTCTAACATATACGACATCAATTTTTACTTTTAAGGGTAGTATTTCTTTGATATACGTTTCTTCGGCATTGCCTTCATCTAAGCTATCTTCTATGTGTGTATAATTGTATAAACTCCCTGGACTTGCCAAACCAGGATTTACCGTTAAACTTTCCATCATGATATCGTCATAGTGATCTTCTACAATGGAGAGATCTTCTGGTCGTGGTCCTATGATGTTCATTTCTCCTTTTAGAATATTGAAGAGTTGCGGTAATTCGTCAACTTTTACGAGTCTGATAAATTTTCCAAAACCAAATATTCTAGAATCATTTTTACTGGTAATTTTTGATTCTTTTTTGTTGGAAATCCTCATTGATCTGAATTTGTATACGCCCAAGACTTTTCCGTCTTTTCCAGCTCTTTTTGCTGTGTATATGATAGGACCAAAATCGGAGATTAAGATTCCTATGGCTACAAAAATAAGGATTGGACTTAATATCAATATGGCAATGAGTGCAACAAATCTGTTAATAAGGCTTTCCATTTCGTATTGTTTTTCGTATCGTCATAAAACATTCTGCAGCTTCCATTAAGCATTCATTTCCTGCTGCATACGCTTTGTATTCCAACGCTTTTAACGATCTCGGATGTGGATAGTCTCTAAGTTCTGTTTCGTACTTAGACATTGCTTCTAGCTTTGTTTCTAATGTTGACGTTATGTCTATCCAAGTATCTGGAACAAAGTTTCTAGGATATCCCCATTCTGTTGAGGAAACCGTATCAAAAGCATATACTGTTTCTATGAATTCTTCTGTTGGTCTGGTAGCTACTAATATGGCTTCAAATAGAATTTTATGATCTCTATTGACATCGCCTCCATATTGACAGTATACTATTTGAGGTTTTACTTCTCTGATAATGTCTAGTATTGGCTGAATTAAATCTGTTAGTATTACCGTTTCTAGTTTTTGATCTGGAAATTTTAACGAACGAACATCTTTGACACCTAATACTTCAGCTGCTTGAAATATTTGACTTTGATGCTGAGAACTTATGTCGTCATATCGTAACGAATCGCCTTCACAAACAATTATAGAAGTAACTTCATCTCCATTTTTAGTATGCAACGCTACGGCGCCTCCACAACCTAGCAATTCATCATCTGGATGCGCGGCTATTACTAAAACTTTTTTACTCATATTTTATCATTTAATTTAAAGAAATTATGTAGGTCTTTCCCTTTGATAATTTTAGTTTCTGTTTCAATTTCATTGATGATTATTGCTCCATCTTTTGTTGATATCAGGACAGCACAATCAGTATCATCAAAACTGTATATGTAATCTACCACAACTCCTGATTCTGCGGAAGCTTTATATTGTTTTGAATACGAAGCTTTCCAAATGATTACTTTTTGATCATTGTATTGAAAAAATGCTCCTGGATACGGACGCGTTAACGCACGCACAAAGTTATATACTTCTATTGTATTTTTGTTGAAATCAATCAGTCCGTCTTTTGGTCTTCTTCTTGGAAGTATGTCTTCGTCGCCTTCTTCTTGAACCGTTCCAATTTGACCATTTTTTTCTATTAATGGCAAGGATCTTTCTAACATTATTTTGTTTGATTTGGCAACATTTTCATATAAGGTATTGCAGGAATCGTATATGTTGATTTCGAATTCGTATTGATCAATTATTTTTCCTGTATCCACACCAATATTGAGCCACATTAGTGTGTTTCCTGTTTTTTCTTCTCCTTTGATGATTGCCCAATTTATAGGTGCACTACCTCTCATTTTTGGCAGTAAGGAAGCATGTGCTCCAATGGTTCCAATTGTTGGAATAGACAATACTTCTTCGTTTAAAAGTTGACTCCAACCTAAAACGATTAGAATATCAGGTGCATGATTTTTTATGATGTCTACGGAGCTTTCATCATTGATATGTTTTACCTCATAGTACGGTATATTTGCTTCTTCAGAAAATGATTGAAAGTTGAATACGCCACTTCGTTTACTTGCAGCATCCGTATTAAGTGTCATTAGTCCAACAACATTGTAATTTTTAGCTAAAAAATCAAAAGCTTCAACACCTTCCATATGGAAGCCAACACAAAATATTTTCATTATACTGTTTTGATAAATTTATACATTTTTCTATTAGGATACGTCGTGAACTCATAAAAAACTTCATAGCCTGCTTTTTTATAAAAAGCTATTACTCCATCGTTATTTTCGTAATCTGTGGTCAGTGTAATTTTCTTTAAGTTTCTTTTTTCGGCTTCTTTTTCAAAGGCTTCCAGCAAAACTTTTCCGTAGCCTTTTCCTTTTTGGTCAGCGCTGATACCTATGGATAAGAGTTCACAATACAAACCATCATCAGATTCTTTTTTTACTTTATCCATATTTTTCATCAACCTAATGATCGCCATCGGTTTTGTAAATACTAGATAAATTCCAATTAAACAGAATTTAAAGAAATTGCTTTTTAAGATTCTTTTGTAGTATCCTTTTGATTGTGTACTTCCTATTGAAAACCCAAGTAAGCTATCGTCATCAGCATAGATACCAACCGCTATTGTTGACGCTTTATTTTTTATCATGGAAGCGTAATATAGCTTTAGAAATCGCGTACCTAATTCCGTTAGGAAAAAACCACTGAATGTATTTTGATGTATTTCAACTACTTTGTCGACATCACTGATTTCTAGTTGTCTGATTTTCATACTTCATTCGTTATAATCTTCGATAATTTTTCCAAATTAACTTCCCTTGACAAGTTTTGGGCTGCATATATTTCTGATCGTGCTCCTTTTTCTAGTAAGATTTTCTGATCCGTTGTGATCAATTCAGCCATTTTATTTTTGATCGCTTCTTGCTGGTTTTGTTGTACAACCCAACCACAATCGGCATCTAAAATTATTTTTTCAATATCACAGTCACTTTCCACAATGGCCAGCACAGGTTTTTTTGAAAACATGTACGAAACTAGCTTTGAAGGAAGTGCTATTTTACCAACTCCTTCTCGTAATGATAGTACTAAAACATCTGCTTTGGCTTGTATTTCTGCTACTTTATCAGATGGTGCAAGTGTGAAAGTAATGTTTGCTTCAGGATAGTTTTCTGCAATTTTTTTGAGTTTTTCATCATCAGAACCTGATCCTGCAATGATTAGTTGAGCTTTGGAACTGTTGAGCGCTCCAAAACCTTCTATAATACTTTCTATTTGTGCCGATGGACTTAAACTTCCAAGGTATACAAATGTAAAGAGTTCATTTTCTATGCTTGCGGCAGCTGCTTTTTTAGTGTTTTGCCAATTGTACACAATTTTAATGTTTTTTTCTTCTAACCTTCTTGTCGCTACCAAGTGTTTTTTCATTCCTGAGGAAATGGTTACAACTGTTCTCGCATTTTTTAAGATGTATATATCTAATGGCAATAATAGTTTGTAAAAGAGTGATTTTAGCGCAGGAAGCTTGTTGATAAGCGTTTCTGGATATATGTCCTGAATATGTACTACGGTTTCTATGTTCAGCTTTTTACAGACTTTTACAATTAGATATTGGGAAGCCAACGGCCACGAATTGATATAGACAACATCAATGTTTTCTTTGTTTTTCTTGATATATTTTACAATGTGTTTTCCTAAACTGTAGCTTTCGTAAAAGCGTGGTAATATTTTCGATTTTGGACTTGTGTATGAGTCTACAACCACATGCTTGAATTGCCTGTTTTTGTCAACTGGATTGTCCTCAAAGTTATACCCTTCAGGTCGTGTTGGTTTTGGACTTATTACAGTAACCGTATTGTCTTTGGCTAAATAGTTAGCTAAATCCAATGATATTGTAGCCGAAACCACAGGTTCTGGCGGAAATACACATGTCGCAATTACTATATTTTTAGCCTTCACTCCAAACAACTCTTTTTACATAATCTGTGTACGAAAGAATAATTCGCACCATTTTCTCACTTACATTCGGCATTGAATAATCGTATACTTCTCTGAAGTTTCGTTTTGGACTTCTTTCTTGTACACTTACTGCTGCCAATCCTTGCATAATACGCTCAGGATTGAGTCCTACCATCATTACAGACGCTTCTTCCATGGCTTCTGGACGTTCGTGCGCTTCACGAATGTTGAGTGCATGAAAGTTAAGTATGGATGATTCTTCCGAAATGGTTCCAGAATCTGATAGTACTGCAAACGAATGCATTTGTAGTGCGTTGTAATCTGAGAATCCAAGTGGCTTTAGGAATTGAATATTTTTATGCGTTTGCATGTCTTTGTTGTTCAACATGTTTCGCGTTCTTGGATGTGTTGAAACGATAATTGGATAATCGTACGTTTCTGCAATTAGGTTTAAAGAATCAATGAGTCCTTTAAAGTTTTTTGGATTGCTGATGTTTTCTTCTCTGTGTGATGAAACGACAAAGAATTTATGTTTTTCTAATCCTAGTTTGTTTAGTACGTCTGAAGCTTCAATTTTTGGTAGAAATTTATGCAGAACTTCATACATTGGACTTCCAGTTTTGATAACTCTATCAGGCGAAAGTCCTTCGCGTAGCAAGTATTCACGAGCAATGCTACTGTAGGTAAGATTGATATCTGATACGTGATCTACAATTTTACGATTGGTTTCTTCTGGCACACGCTGATCGAAACAACGATTTCCAGCTTCCATATGGAATACAGGAATTTTACGTTTTTTGGCTGGAATAGCACATAAACAAGAGTTTGTATCTCCCAATACTAAGAATGCATCTGGATTTTCTTGTTCTAAGATTGGATCTATTTTTATTAAAATGTTTCCAACGGTTTCCGTGGCATTTTTTCCTGCAGCTTCTAAGAAGTGGTCAGGTTTTCTCAACCCTAAATCTTCAAAGAATATTTCATTTAACTCATAGTCATAGTTTTGTCCTGTGTGGACTAAAATATGTTCGATGGCATCACTTTTGTCTAATGCAATTAGTGTACACGATAATCTAATAATTTCTGGTCGCGTTCCTACTACCGTAACTACTTTTAGTTTTTTCATCCAAAAAATTTTAAGAGTACAAACTTAGTATTTTTATTGCATTCTTAGCGGATATAATCGAATATCTACAAAAACCGTCGGTTTAATAACTTTAAGGTAAAGTTAAAAGGACTTGTTGTGATGTAATTTACGATTACACCTCTACAAAATACGTATCAGCATCTTTTGGATCGTACGGTTCGTTGATCCAAAATAGTGTAATTAGTTCTGTATCTCCAATGTTTTTGATGTTGTGTGTGTACCAAATTGGCATATCAACATACGCAGGTTCAGCACCGTCTAAGATGTATTCAAAGACTTCATCTGAATCAATTTTTCGAAGTTTGATAGACGCTTTTCCACTAATGACTGCAAAACGTTCTACTTTTCGTGTATGGTAATGGTTTCCACGTGTGATTCCTGGCACTGTTGTAGAGTACGAAGATTGTCCGGCAGTTCCTGCACGCATAATTTCTACAAATGCACCACGATTATCGGTATGTTTTGTAAATTTTCTTGGGAAATAGTCTTTTGGGATGAAACTCGTAAATGTGTTGAATAAGTCCAATTCGAACGAGTTTAAGTCTACTTTTGGCACTTGTCCGTTATCAACATATTGAATTTTGAAATCTTTTAGTAATCCTAAGATTTCAGATACTTTACGTGATGATGTATGTGGAACAATAAATGCGTCTATTGCTTTGGGAGCATCTTTTGCTATGATTTCTTCATAAAACGCTTGCGAAAGCTCGTTAATGTAGATGAGGTTAACCGTACTATCATTAATTACTGTTGGTTGCTCACCTTGTACTATTTGATGCGAAAATGTTGCAATGAACGAGTTGTAAAATGGTTTTCCAAAAGGTCCAAATACGTTTGGAATGATTAAAGAAGCAACTTTTCCTCCTGTTTTGGTTGCCCAATTTTCTAAGAGCTGTCTTCCGTCACGTTTTGATTTTCCGTATAGATTATCTCTTTCTTCTTGAGTAGAGGATGAAAAGATAATTTTTGGTGTGGAATTTGTTGCTTCACATGCACTAACTAGTTTTTGCACTAAACCAACATTGATATCATAAATGACTTGCTGATCTTCATGACGATTCATTGCTGCAATGTGAACAATGACGTCACATGATTTTACAAAGTTTTGCAATATTAATTCATTTTCGAAGTAGTTTCTTTCAAAACTGATTCGTTGAATTTCTGCTGATTTTGTTCCTAAGAAGTTGTATAAGTGACTTCCCATAAAACCACCTTGTCCTGTGATTCCTACTTTTATTAGTTGTCCCATTTGGTCCATTTGTTTTGATCAAATCGTACTTGATCGTTTTCTATTTCATTAAATCCATAATTGGACATAATCATGAGTTTTGCATTTGCTTCTAAAGCTTTGAAACCGTTTGCAAATCCATTTGGAATGTATAGTATTTCTTGCTTTTCCGCAGTGAGTTCATATTCGTACACTTTTAAATCATCTGAAGGGTTTTCCCAGTTGTCAATTGCAACCAATTTTACCGAAAAACTTCCTTGCACACAGCGAAACCAGCGGCTTTCTATGATATGTCCTTGCCAAGCACGAATAACTTCCGTATCGAAATGTGTTGTGAAGTATACACGTTTTATGGACGACATGTCAAACTCGTTGAAAAATTCGAGTTGTCCGCGTTCGTCCGTGTAGTTTCCGCCAGTAATGATTTTTGGTACTATTTTACTCATTATGCATACTTACTTCACGTCTTCGCGAATGAAGTCTAGTTTTAATAGTAATTTTTTCATTCCTTCAATATCTAAGCGATCTGTATTGTGCGAATGATAATCTTCTACCGTACTCATGTCTATTTCTCCTTCTGAGAAGTAGTTGGCATAGTTTAGGTCTCTGTTGTCGGCTGGAATTCGATAGTAATCGCCCATGTCTTCCGCTTTTATTTTTTCTTCTCTGGTCAACAACGATTCGTATAGTTTTTCTCCGTGACGCGTTCCAATGACTTTAATTTCACTGTCACTTTCATACATTTCTAACAATGCTTTTGCTAAAGTTTCTACCGTTGCTGCTGGTGCTTTTTGCACAAACATATCGCCTGCATTTGCATGTTCAAACGCAAATAACACTAAATCTACAGCATCTTCTAGTGTCATCATAAAACGCGTCATACTTGGATCTGTCAGCGTTAAGTTTTGATTCGCTTTTATTTGATCTACAAATAGTGGAATTACAGAACCTCTTGATGCCATTACGTTTCCGTAACGTGTTCCTGAGATTACCGTATTTCCTGCGTTTCTAGATTTTGCGACTAATACTTTTTCCATCATGGCTTTGGAGATTCCCATAGCATTGATTGGATATACGGCTTTATCTGTACTTAATACAACTACATTTTTTACATTGTTTCTAATGGCTGCCTCTAGTACGTTTTCTGTACCTAATACGTTTGTTTTTACGGCTTCTACAGGGAAAAACTCACATGATGGTACTTGTTTTAGTGCGGCTGCATGAAATATGTAGTCGACACCTCTTACGGCAGTTTCAACTGATTGTGGATCTCTAACATCGCCAATGTAAAATTTTACTTTTGGATGTGATAATCTTCTTCGTTGGTCTTCTTGTTTTTTTTCATCTCTAGAGAATACACGTATTTCACTAAAGTGATCTGTATCTAAAAATCTGTTTAATACAGCATTTCCAAAGGAACCTGTTCCTCCTGTTATGAGTAATGTTTTATTTTTTAGCATTGCTTAGTGGTAATTTGTCCATTTGATCTTCCCAAAAGTAGATCGGATTTTGTTTTAATTCTTTTTGTTTATTCTCCAATAGGGTTTTATCGTTGTATAAATCCATTGTTAATTGATGTAATGCATCAGCATCGTTGTATTTTATTGCAAAATATCCGCCTTCTGGAAAGTAATTCCCTGTTGTTTCTATTTCACTATTTAGTATTGGTACCGTTTTGGTTACTAATGCATCTCCCCATTTGTTTGGACTTGCTTTTCTGTTTATTTCTAAAGCAGGATCGTAAAATGTGAGTATTACATCTGATGTATAATAGTGAGCTAATGAGGTTGTTGCGTCAACGACACCTAAATAGTTTACATATTTGGAGCCTAATATATTTTCTCCTAGTCCTTCTTTTTTTCCTGTTATTTTTATTTCTAAATCGAGTCCATCTTCTAGTTTTCCTATGAATTCAGACATCATGTTTAAGCCTCTAGTTGGCACCAACCAACCGTTGGTATATAAGACTAGTTTGTGTGTTTTTTTGAGTCCTAATGCTTCCGATTTTTTATAATCTACAAGACTAGGGAAATTTTTGATGACTAAAAATCGGTCATGATCTATGTTGTATCCTGGAATTCGGCTATGATCTGGTACAACAGTTATTCTGGCTCTATTGATTATTCTACAATCTATCCAAAAAACAAGCTTTTTTAGCAGTTTTGGAAGTTGCTTGGATTGATAAAAATTGTCTGGATTGTCATAAATATACGCTCCGCCTCTGATGAGACTTACTAAGTATACCATGAGTGCACTTTCGTAACCCGAAACAAATACAAGTTTTTTTCTTTTTCTAAAAAGTAATCTAAAGAATAAGCCTGTCATCCATAAGATGTATTCGATTCCTTTGGAGTTATAGGTTTTGCAGATATCTTTTTCGTTATAGATACTTTTGTGCGTTCCCTTTTTTTTCCAAAGCTCCAAGCCATAATCTCTACTCGTAAAATAGTGTACGTTTTTAGAGAGTCTAACACGCTCATCAATATTGGCTATTCTTATGATAAGAATAATTTCTGGTTTAGATGTCATTTTTTTAAAACATATTTAAGTTTACCTAGGAACATTATTACTATAAATGGTAACACAACAAAAAGCGTTCTAGTGAAAATTCCTAAAAATTCTCCATATTGAAAAACGAAGCAAACAGCAACTAACAAATAGATATAGATTGAAAATTGTAATAAGCCACCATGTATTCTATTGAGCATATTTTTAAGCAATGCTAAAAAACAAGCTAATATGAATGCGCCTACGATAAATCCGAATACATGAAAATTCATGTAGCATTCTGTAGGATATCCTGTTGTGGTTGATGTGATATTTTTGGCATCTTTGGCATCAAGATCATAACTTCCAGGTTTTATCCAGTTTCGCATTGCAGGTCCGCCACCTAAAGGTTTGTTTTTCCATAGTTTTCTTGGAACAAAGTTGGTGAATCCTGCCATGAATGTTTTTCCGTATAGCGGACTCCATTTGTCCATATTGTCATTCATCCACACAATATTTTCAAACTTACCAAAGTTTACAACGAGGTTTTCTGTTATTTTTTCAACATATACTTTTGCAAATTCTTCGTAGAGATTTAGGTGAGTATTTTTTACTCGTACTCTCATAAATCCAAAAAAGGATAATGAAGATATTAGTAGAAACATGAAAACACCTATTCTGATGAAAAACTTTTTTTTGATTTTTTCTTTTAAATAGATAAAAGCAAATACGATTTGAATGAGCAAGAGAATCACCGATAATCTACTTCCTATGACCAAATATATTCCTGAAAACAAGATTACGGAAAGATATATGGCTATTTTTCTAGCTAAGTTTACTAGTGTTTTTCTTTTGTTTAAATACGTATTGATTAGCAATACTAGGATTAATATATTACTTGAGTAAATTATTAAAGAAATTAGTCCTAAGCCTTTGTTTAGTAGAATTCTATTTTGAAAGTAATCGCCAATACCAATGTCAAGTATATATTTTATGTGCGATATGGACACTAATAAAACAATGATGTAATAGAAAAAAAGTAATATGTTTTCTACAAGATTTAATTTTTTAAATTTAGGCCAAGGCGGTTTTTTTGAAAGCTTAAATGTGGAACTAACGACTGTGTAAAATATGAAGGTAGCAAAGTAGAATATCGTGAGAAATAGTTTGCTAAAAAAAATACTTGCGTCGCTATAACCTTCTCCTTCTTCTGTGTATGTGAAATTGTTTCCTGAAACCATTATCAACGGAATTAGGTTGTAACAAATAATCCAGCAAATAGAAAATAAAGCGAATGGATCAAAAAGAACTTCCCTTACTTTATCGTGTCTCTTTGTTTTATAGAGTATATAAATAATGAAGAAAAACTCCAAAAAGGTTAGTATATAGAAAAGGAATTTCATTCTTTAGTTCTTAAGGTATCTCTTTTTAGTTCAAATAAACATATGTATCCTATTAAAGCCCTTAAGCTCCAAGTTATTAATAATGCGCTTGAAATAGCTACTAAAATACTTAGCCCAAACTTGTATAGTAATATAAAAGCTGCGCAAATATAGAAAATATTAGCTAAATTATATCGTATAGATACCTTTCTAATGAGCTTATTCTCGCCAAAAGCACCAAAATAAGCACTTGGTATCAATAACAAGTACCGAGCGTATAAAATGAAGGTTAATACAATACCTAACCACGCTATTGGATCTTGTTTTTTAACCGATTTGTATAGCCAACCTGAAAACAGATAGTAACAAAAAACCATAACGACACCACCTACAACTATGTGTATAAGATATTTGTCTAAAAATAATAATGCTTTTTGTTTGTTGTCTCTTAAAAATGGAGTTAATAAGAATCCTAAAAAGCTTAGGATAGCCGCAAATGGCGCAATGAAAAAAGTCACATGAGAGAATAGTATTTCTGATGCTGTTGTATCTTCTAAACCATTGATTAATAACTGGTCAACAAATAAAATAACGTTTAAAGAACAGGTAGACAAGAAAAAGTAAAATCCTGTTTTTAGTGCTGGTTTATAGTTTTTAAATGACGATGCTTTGAAACTTATTTTACGCAATGGTCCAACTAAGAAAATGATAGCGCTTATAAATGCTATTGCTAGCGGAATTTCAATAAGTTTATAGGTAGCGGAAACAATGAGTACGTAAAATAGAATACGCCAGAAATGAAAAATGAAAATGGATCGCGTATAGTTTAGTTTTGATCTTTCAAATGAAAATAAGATTAGTATTGTGGAGTAGCACAATAATATGAGAAAAACATATGGATAGGAAACATCATAATCAAATATCCATAAAATACCGCATGTTAAGAGTGTTAAGACTACTATTTGAAACAAAACAGGTAATAGTGTTTCTTTATAGTTTAGGTTCAAGCGGACGATGGCTTGGTCAATTCCTAAGCTAATAAACGAGCCTGAAATAAATATTAAAGATTTTAAAAGTGCCCATTGTGAAACTGTGTCTACATCATATTTTACTATGATGGCAACATCTGCCAACCAAAACAAAAATAAGCTCAAAAAGTTTATAATAAATGGAAGTATTAATCTTTTAAGTTTGCTTATCATCACGCTTTAGGTTTCTTGTCTTTATTACTTTTGCTGGATTTCCACCTACAACTTCATATGGTTTTACTTCTTTTGTCACAATAGCTCCTGCTGCAATGACTGCTCCGTATCCTATTTTTTTTACGGTTGGTAAAATAATAGCTTTGGCACCTATCCATGCATAATCATCAATTTCTAATGGATAAGTTATAATTTCACTGTATTGTATGTCAATTTGGTCATCAACACTGTGATTGTGTGTAAAGATTTTGACACCTTCAGATACCGTAACAAAGTTACCAATTGTAACTGGCGACGTATAATCTATCATGACTTCTTTGTCTAATATAACAGATTCTCCAAAAGAAATAGATGTTTTACCAATAAAATGAGAAGGTCTTAAGTTTACACTTTCCGCAACTTTTAAGTTTTTAGCGTTAAAATGCTTTTGATATACTTTATTTCTTAATTTTCTCAGTATTGGATACGAAAATAATGGTGTCCCTTTAAATATTTTGTATAGTAGTTTCATTTCTGTAGTAGTTTAGTATAAATAATATGTTGAAAAAAGCGAAAAACACAACTCCTTTTTGTCGCATTAAAACGGAGTCGGCTACAAAGAATAAAAAACAAATTAAAATGAACAATACGTGTGCTCTGCTTTTGTGCTTCAGTCCTTTTTGTAAAGATCCGAAAAAGATAAGCAGCAATGCTACCAAGCCAAAAATACCCGTTTCTACATTTGTTTGAATAAATTGATTGTGATAGTGCATTCCTTTAAATTTCCACTTTTGCTCATCTTTCACTGTGGTTACATTTTTCACTATTTTTTTTTCATAGAACGCATCCAAATGTTTTTGGGCGTCGCCTGTTCCGCGACCTATGAAGAAATCTATTGGTTCTTGATTCGCGTAAGCCTGCAATGCATATACTCTGATTTTCTTGGCGTTTACTTTGTTGTCACCTTTATCAACTACATTTTCCTGTAATGTAACTCTTAATTCTTTAAGTCTTTCTATAAAGGCTGAATTAAAAAGTATGAATCCTAAAAGTACTGTACCACTTAAAAATATAAAAGCTTTGTATTTCGTCTTTATCCGCAGTTTAAAGAAATAATATCCTAATACGGCAATGAGTAGTACTAGCCCTATTCTACTCGATAAATGAAACATGAATAAGGTAAAGTAGGCTAGCAAAAACAAACTAAGATTAAAGAGTATTTTCTTCTTGTTTTCATGAAATATCGTGTATTCTAACATAAAAATGATCGCCGTAAGAATGTACAATGCAAAAAAAGAAGCCTGCAAATCTAAGCCTTTGGTTAGGTTGGTATAGGTAAACCAATGATAGGTAAAGTAGTCGTATATGGAAAAATCATACTGACCGCTGTTATTAAATCGTTGCCATTCTCCCAAATTAGTTATTTCGCAATATATAGAAGCGATAAACGCTGAAACGATAAGTGTTATTTTTATGGTATTGACATTGACGTCTACTTTTTTTAATCTTAAAAAAACCAATGGAAAGATTAAAAAAGGAAGATTTCTTTGCAGTATTTTTAGTGCATAAGCCTGATTTTCAGAAATTAACAAACCATATATTAGTGCTGAGAAAAAGATCACATTGAATAGCAAAAGTTTATGATTTACTATACTTTTTAATAATGAACCTATATTTTTGCCCACATCTAAAATCCAAAAAACGGCAAGTAAAATGATGGATATACTGTTAATGTTTTCTTTTTTAAGAAAAAGTGTAGCAACGACTAACATCAACAAATACGTATATATTTTGCTTTTATGATGTTCTATGTAATTATGTATATTACTTACACTCATAGCTGTTATACGTTTGACTATTTATTAAAACTAAAATTATTTTTCAAGTATAAAAACGAGAACGCAAAGAAAGTGGTATTTGATATAGAAGAAACAAAATTCCCTGAAAAGTTACCAATAAAAAATATGAGTATTAATATGATATTCAATATCGCTTCTTTTTTTGAGAATAGATACGACTTTACAAAGAATAGGTAAATGATAATACCTACTACACCAAAAAATAAGAAGATATCGACAAGCTCAATTTCTACCTTTAGTATCGTAAAGTTTGTACCACCAATGAGATAATTAATTGCATTCCAGTTGATTTCTATATATTCCATTGCACTAATAAAGAGTAAGTCGCGGTACGATAATAATACCGTAATGAGTCCATTGTCCGTATAAATTGTGGTAGACAAGTCCATTAATTTTAGCATATTTATCGCAATTTTTTCACTAAAAAAAACGAACAAAAGTGTCAATGAACCAACGGTAAAGTATACCAAGCGTTTTCTTTCTTGTCTAAAAAACACATCTGCCAATAAAAGTAAAAACAGAAATAAATAAGCACCTTTGGTTCCTAATAGTAACGCTGCAACTACTAAAATTATAAAATCTAGCAGTGTGGAACGGTTTATTTTTTTGAAATTTCTGTACTCCGTAAAACCTTTATAATATACGATAGAAATTACAAAAATATAATAAAAGGTTCCAGCTCCTTGAATTGGTAACAATCCATTAAAACCAAATCTATTTGTATACGGATACGATTTGAATACGTTAATGTCAAAAAGCAACCCCAATACTATAAATATGGCATTCACTTTTGCAAAAATTATCAATATTTTTATAATCTTTTTCCAGGTTTCTTGGGAAAGGTTTGCAAGAATTGGAATGAGTAAAAAGAAATATAAATGCCTGATGAAATAGTAAAACTTACCATTTATATAGCCTAAACTTAATTGTCTTTCTGGGTCAAATACTAATCCTAATAGAAATATTACTAAAATCGCTACAACATACGTCCAAGCTTTTTTATCTCCTAATTTTAAAAAAAAAAAGAGTGTAAAACAGATCAACAAAGCTTTTACGATGGTACTAGGGTAATAGTTTAGTTGTAAGTCCGTTAGTCTAACTATCATTTTAGTAACAAAGTCAGCAACCAGCAGTAAAACAATCAAGTATACGTATATATTTTGATATAGTTTTTTTACCATTCTTTTAAAGTTATGGGATCGTTACATCTTTTAAAGTATAGTAATTAGTGTTTTTATTGTTAGAAGCGTCGTACAAGTAAAATCGAATAAATGTAAATTCTTTTGGCGCTAAGCTAAATGTACCTGAAGCCACAATTTCATTCCCCATCAATACTGTTTTGGCTTTTATACCATTGGTTTTGCTTCCTTTAGATCGAATTGCAGGATCTTTAAATTTAGATGGATCTTTTGCCGTTGCAATGATGGCAATTTGCCAATTATTGTACACATCAAAATTTGTAGTTTTTTCATTAAAAACTAAAATTAGTGAATACGTATCTTCTCCTGTTTTTAAAATGTTTACTTCTTCAAAAACGATATCTTCTGAAAAAGCATGACTCTCGCTGGTTAGGTTTACCAAGCTTGGATTTTCTAGTAAGTTGTCAACCTTTTCAAAATTATATTTTTTTGCAATTTCTTCTACTTTGCTAAGCGCTTTTTCCTTTACATCTGTAACCTTAGAAGTATCTGCATCTGTTGGTTTCTTTTTATCATCTCCGCATGCTACTAAAGCAATTGCAATTAAAATTAAAAATAGTTTTCTCATGATTGTAATTTATTTATAAATTCTTCTAAAAATCTAACGTTTTATTATTTTTCTAATCTAGTTAATTCTTTGTAAATAGTGCTACATGTTGCACTGTTTAATTTGGACAGGGAATTTCTACTCCTATTAATTGTCCAACATTATTTGGTCTGTATCTAAAACATTTTCCGTTTGGAGCTTTCATAATAACTCCTCTGTAAATATTACTTATAAATACATCTCCATCTTCTACATGGAGCTTACTCTTTGGTGTTGTGGTGCTAATTCCAACAAAACCAGTATCGGTTCCTGCTGATGATTGACACGCATCACCAATACCATCTCCGTTAGCATCTAATTGGTTTGGGTTGACTGTATTCAAGCAATTATCACAAGCATCACCTACACCATCTCCATCAGTATCTTCTTGGTTAGGATTTGAAATATCCATGCAATTATCAACTAATCCATCAACACCACAGTAATCAATGATTGCATCATTGGAAGCACAATTTGTATTATTTCCAAAAACAGTTATAGATCTATTGGCAAGTTTAACTACGCAGCATTCATCTAAATTAATATTACCGCTAATTTCGCGAGAACCTGATGAACCAAATGTCATATTAGCCAATCCACTAATGTCAACTAAATTTAGATTACTTGTAATTGTAAAACCAGAGTTTATTAATAAGTTCGTAGTTGGTGTAAATAAACTCGTAATATTAGCGTTATTATGAATTTTAAGTGAACTTATCTCAGTAATACTTGATAATTCATCAAGATTACTAAGTTGTGCATTACTTTCAATTTCAATCTCTGCTGATAGATTGTAAAAACCTTGTAAAAAGGATAATGCTGTCATGCTATTATTACCTCTTACAGTAAAAACAGCATCCCAATTTGCAGGCGTTAAGCTTTGAATTGTAAAGCCCGCTATATCTACTAATGCGTTATTATACTCAATCTTAGCATATACTAATGGCATTATTGTATTTGATCCTATCGCAACATTTGCTAAATTATTATTTGATGTTATTTCTAATTGATTTAAACTAGTAATATTTGGCAAATTGATATTCTGTAATTGGTCACAATTAATAATTGTAAGCTTTGCTCTACTATGATCACCAACTATATTCATATTCGCTATTGCATCAAGGGATGTTAATGTTGAGTTGTTAGTTAAAGCTAGTTTTTCACAACTAGGCATACCTTGCAATCCATTTAAATTTTGAAGAAAAGGATTATTATAAATAAGAATATCATCAACACTAGTATTTAGGTTTTCTAAACCTGATAAAGATGTTAATGAAGTGTTCCTAATTGTAATATCCCCATTACCGTAAGGAGTTCCTGTTAAAAAAGATAGTCCTGAGATATCGGTTATAGGGTCAGAGCCTCCTACACTACCTGATCCAATAATTAAATTATAAAATTCATTACAGCTACCTGCGTTTGCTGTTATAAAATCATCTACCTCTGTTTGAGTGGTTAATGTAACTTGTCCACATTCTTGCGCATATATCGTAGTCAACCCACAAAAAATAAAGACGAACAAGAAAATTAGAATCGTTTTTTTCATAGCGCTATGTTTTTATTATTTTTTTGATGCCAACTTTACCATCTTCCGTTTCTATTTTTAATAGATAGGTGCCAACTGGTAATTGCTGAAGGTTTATTAGTTTTTGACTTTTAGATTCTAAAACCTGTACTCCTAAAAGATTGTATACTGCTACTTTTTTTACCGTATCTAAAGTTTGAATGGTAATCGTATTGCTTGTTGGATTTGGATAAATGGTAATTTTTTCCAAAGAAAAATCATCCACACTCAAGGTTCCTGTATATAAAAGTTTTACAACGCCTGCTGTTGCATAATCTACTGCAAAATCATTGTCAAATTCTAAACTAGCAAATTGACCTGTTAGCGTACCTGAGTAATTCAAAATGTTAAACTCATCGCCAAGTGAAGGTACATAATTCATGCTTGTAACAGTTAATTTTCCATCCAACGTTACATCGCCATCAACGGTTATATTATCATGTCCGTTTGTTTGTCCAACACCAGCATTTCCAGCAATTTCAATCGTAATGTTTGAGGTGTCAGCATTCATCAATGAAGAGTTTATTAGCAATTGCCCTATTTCAAAACCAGGACTAATATTCATCGTATTAGACATGGAAGAAAAATTGACAACTCCATTTCCGATAATTTTCCCGTCACCTTTGTTTAATATGCTTCCGTCAGAATATAATACTGCATTTTCTTGTAGAGAAATTAACGCGCCATCATTTGTCAAACTTTGTGCAAAACAAAAACTTGAAATAAAAGTTGTCATTATTATAATTAATTTTCTCATAAGAAAGTATTTATTTACTTAAAAACACCACAAAAATCAAGCGCATTGCTTGTTTTCTCTAATCTAGCAAATTCTTTGTGTGCTACCAAATATACAATAATATCTGCATCAGCTAACGCGTCTTCAATCTCATATATTGTAAATGCATTGTGCGATTTTATATTTGGCTCTACTGCCATAATATCAAACCCATCATTCATTAATGTATTGGCAACTAATAAGGCTGGCGATTCGCGTAAATCGTCAATATTTGGTTTAAACGCCAATCCCATACATGCAATTTTTGCATCGCGTCCATTGTCTAGTTTGAATTGCAATGCGGTACTTTTTGTTTTTTCAATTGCCCATTCGGTTTTGTAGTTGTTGATTTCTCTTGCAGCACGAATGATTTTCGCTTGCTTTGGGAATTCAGATACTATAAACCATGGATCAACAGCAATACAATGCCCACCAACTCCTGTTCCTGGCTGTAAAATGTTTACACGTGGATGTTTGTTGGCTAAGTTGATCAATTCCCAAACATTGATTCCTGCTTCATCACAAATCATAGAAAGTTCGTTTGCAAACGCAATTTGAACGTCTCTTGAAGAGTTTTCAACCAATTTACACATTTCGGCAGTTTTCGAATTGGTTTTGTGCAATTCTCCTTTTACAAAATGTCTGTAAAATTGCACTGCTCTTTCTGTAGAAGCTTCGTCAATTCCACCAATGGCTCTGTCATTGTGTTCCAATTCGTAAATTACGTTTCCTGGCAATACACGTTCTGGACAGTATGCCATGAATATTTTTCCTTCCAATTCAGGACGTTCCGCATTGATAACGGCTTGCATTTTTTCGGTTGTTCCTACAGGACTTGTCGATTCAACAATAACCAACGCGCCTTCTTTTAAAGTTGGCAACAACGCTCTGGTAGCTGCTTCAACATATGAAATATCTGGTTCGTGATCGCCCTTAAAAGGTGTTGGAACCGCAATTAAATATACATCAGCTTCCACTGGTGCTGTTTTTGCTTGTAAGTAGCCATCTTTTACTACTTTGTGTACCAAACCATCTAAATCTGGTTCTACAATGTGAATTTCTCCTTTGTTAATCGTATCTACGACACTTTGCGTAACATCAACTCCTGTTACTTTAATTTCTTTACTTGCGATTAACGCTGCTGTAGGAAGTCCAATATATCCTAGACCTACCATAACAACACTTGGTTTGTTTGCCATGATGTATTATAATTTTGACATGTATGTTACAATTTTATCACACGCTGTTCCATCTCCATACGGATTATGAAGTTTGCTCATTTTGTGATATGCTTCTTCGTTTGTTAGTAATTTTGTGGCTTCTGTAATAATTTTATCAGTGTCTGTTCCTACTAATAAAACCGTTCCTGCGTCTACAGCTTCAGGTCGTTCTGTAGTATCACGCATGACCAATACAGGTTTTCCTAAACTTGGTGCTTCTTCTTGTACACCGCCACTATCTGTAATGATTAAACTCGATTTGTCCATTAACCACACAAAAGCTGGATAAGATAACGGATTGATTAAATTCACATTATCGATATCTGCTAATAGTTCGTATACTGGTTTTTGCACATTCGGATTTAAATGTACAGGATAAATAATTTGCGTATCAGGATGATTTACAGCAATTTGCTTTAACGCGCTACAAATGTTGATAAATCCTTGCCCGTGATTTTCTCTACGATGTCCTGTTACTAATATCAATCGTTTTGAGGTATCGAGAACTTCTTTTACATCTTCTATTTCTTGATCTTGAAATCCTTCCGATTTTACTTTGTTTGCACTAAAGTGTAATGCATCAATTACGGTATTTCCTGTAATGAGTATGTTTTCATCTGCTACATTTTCATTCAGCAGGTTTTGTTTTGAGGTTTCTGTTGGAGAAAAGTGATAGTCACAAATACTTCCTGTAACACATCTGTTGATTTCTTCTGGAAACGGAGAACGCTTGTTAAACGTACGCAATCCTGCTTCTACATGACATACTTTTGCACCTGAATAAAAGGCTGCAATACTTGTTGCCATAGTTGTCGTTGTATCTCCGTGAACGTATACGTAATCTGGTTGAAACTCCTCAAGCACAGGTTTTAAGTTCATGATAATGTCTGAAGTTAACCCATATAAGTTTTGGTTAGGCTTCATTAAATCTAAATCGTAATCTGGTGTAATTTCGAAGAACGAAAGTACTTGATCTAGCATTTCTCTGTGTTGTGCTGTGATACAAACTTTCGTTTCAAAAGTATCTTGATGCTTTAAAAATTCTTTTACCAACGGCGCCATTTTGATGGCTTCTGGTCGTGTACCAAATACAATTAGATTTTTTTTCATGTATATGCTGCTATTTGTTATCGTTAGAAACGATTATAATCTTTCTGTTACAATTGATTTTGGGAGAAAATTTTTCGCGTCAAAAATAATACATCCTTCTTTAAAAAAGGGAGTTACGTCAATTTTATTAAAACTTTTATGAGCAACTGCCAAGATCATCGCTGATGTGTCAGTTGAAATGCTCGAAACCAACTCAATATCGTATTCTTTTTTTACTTCTGAAGCATTTACATTATCGTCAAACACCTCAACTTCAACTCCATATTCTGTGAGTTCGTGTATAATATCAATTACACGTGTATTTCTAATGTCAGGGCAATTTTCTTTAAAAGTGATTCCCAAAATGGTCACTTTTGCGCCTTTGACAAGTTTTTCTTGTTTTATCATGAGTTTTACAACGCGTTCTGCAATGTATTTCCCCATGTTGTCATTTATTTTTCTTCCTGCTAGGATGACTTGCGGATTGTAGCCTACACTTTTTGCTTTGTAGGTTAGGTAATACGGGTCCACGCCAATGCAATGTCCGCCAACCAACCCTGGCGTAAATGGCAAAAAGTTCCACTTAGTTCCTGCGGCCTGTAAAACTTCATGCGTATCAATGCCTAGTTTTCCAAATATTAATGCCAGTTCGTTTACAAACGCAATGTTGATGTCTCGCTGCGAATTTTCAATCACTTTTGCCGCTTCTGCTACTTTTATTGATGATGCTTTGAAGGTTCCTACCGTGATGATACTTTTGTACAATGCATCAACTTCATTGGCAATTTCTGGCGTGCTTCCTGAAGTTACTTTTACAATGTTACTAACTCTGTGTTTTTTGTCTCCGGGATTGATCCGCTCTGGCGAATAACCACAAAAGAAATCCTCATTAAATCGTAAACCACTTTTTTCTTCCAAAATTGGTACACAAACTTCTTCTGTACATCCTGGAAATACGGTAGATTCATAGATGACAATATCATTTTTACTCAGCACTGAACCTACTAATTTTGAAGCGGCTTCTAGTGGAGATAAGTCTGGAAATTTATGAGCTGTTATTGGTGTCGGAACCGTAACAATGTATGTATTTGCTTTCGCAATATCTGCTGCTTTGTTGGTATACTGTAGTGTTGAAGCTTGTTGCAATTCTTCGTTGCTTACTTCAAGTGTATGATCGGTTCCTTGTTGTAGTTCTTTTATTCGCGCTTCATTGATATCAAATCCGATGACTTGAAATCCTTTTTTGCTAAATTCTACAGCTAAAGGCAATCCAACATATCCTAATCCTATTATGGAAATTACCTTATTTTTCATTTGCTACAGCTTGATTTTTAAAGAAATCGTACGTAATTGACAATCCGTCACGAACTGTATGTGTTGGTTGATAGCCTATAATTTTTTTGGCTTTTGAAATATCGGCTAATGAATCGCGCACATCGCCAATACGAGTTTCGCCAAATGTAGCTTCCACGGTACTGTTTGAAAAATTTTTGATATGATTCCACAATTCATTCACACTAATTCGATCGCCAACGGCTACATTCATCACTTCGTGTTGGTTTATGTCTGCAAATAATGATTTTATATTTGCTTGTACTACATTTTCGACAAATGTAAAATCTCTGGTTTGATTTCCATCGCCATTGATTGTTACTTTTGTGTTATGTATTCCTGCATTGAAAAAGAGTGGAATTACTGCTGCGTAGGCACCTTTTACGTTTTGTTTTGGTCCAAAAACGTTAAAGTAGCGCAATCCTACGGTATGAAAACCAAAGTTTTTTGAGATATTTTCTGCGTATAATTCGTTTACATATTTTGTAATTGCATACGGAGATAATGGTTTTCCAATGATTTCTTCTTTTTTTGGCAATAATTTACTGTCGCCATACGTGCTTGAAGAAGCGGCATATACCATGCGTTTTACGCCAGCGTCTCTGGCAGCAATCATCATATTTAAAAAACCTGAAATGTTTACAGCGTTTGAAGTTATTGGGTCGTTAAACGAACGTGGAACGGAACCTAAAGCTGCTTGATGCAGTACAAAATCTATGGAATCGACCGCATTTTTGCAAGTATCTATGTCTCTGATATCTCCAAGAATGAATTCAAAGTTTGGATTTGATTCAAACTCTACTAAGTTGTGCATAAAACCTGTTGCCAAATTGTCCAATACACGAACTTTTTTAGCATTGTGTTTTATTAAATATTCAACTAGGTTAGCTCCTATAAATCCAGCTCCGCCAGTAATTAGAAAACTATAATTTTCTAAGCTTTCTTGATGATATGCTTCTTGATACATGGTGCGATTATTGGGTGCAAAACTAGCCATAAATTTTTACACTAAAAAATAAATGACTTTTAAGGGGAAATACCCTTTTTTAAAAGGGTTTAATCCCCTTTTTTCTCATCCGATTTTTCGAACGATAAACCACGGATTTAGTAGATTTTTTTTGTTGTATTGTAAAGGTTCGTCCGTTTCTAGCGAGTAAACTTCTATTCCAACGGCATTGCAAATAGCTTGTCCTGCGGCGGTATCCCATTCCATGGTTGGTGCGTATCGCGGATAGGAAGTGGCTTTTCCTTCGGCTATTAAGCAAAATTTTATGGAACTTCCTGCTTTTACAAGAGTTACTTTTTTGTTTTGTGCTTCCAAACGTGCAATTAAGTCAAATACTTGTGCGTTGGTATACGATCTGCTCGATGTTATTTTGACAATATTGCTTTGTGTTTCTGGAAAGATTTCAACAGCATTGTCAATTAATTGTGTTGCTACAACATGTTCTTTTAACACGAGTTTGAATGCTTTTTTTTCGGCAGTTATAGCGAAGTAAACCGTTTTTGTAACAGGAATGTATATGACACCTAGAATTGGTTTTTCGTTTTCGATTAACGCTATGTTTACGGTAAATTCTCCATTGCGTTTGATGAATTCCTTTGTGCCATCTAACGGATCTACACACCAAAATTGTTTCCAGTGTTTGCGAATTTCGTACGCTGTATGATCGCCTTCTTCGCTAATGACAGGAATATTAGTGCTTTGCAAAGCTTTTTCAATGTATTCATTTGCTTTTTTATCAGCAATTGTTACGGGAGAATCATCAGATTTGATTTCTATTGCAAAGTTTTCATTTTCATAGATATCCATAATGATTGAACCAGCGTTTACTGCGGATTTGATGGCTTTTTCAAGGTACGATTGTATTGAATTGGGCATAGTTATGATACTTTTTTAAACTTTGGTATTCTTAGGTTATTGACAAAAAAGAATAAAAAATTATTATCATTAATAGTCAAAGTAATTACTTTTTTAAAGTTAATATTTCAATTAATCTTACATTAACATAGTAATTTCCAGTTCCTAATTTTTCTTTTTTCAATATATTATCTTTTGCTAATAAATTGAGATATTTAGCAGCTGTAATTCTTGAAACACCTAAATCATTTTCTACAAATTCAATTTTGGTGTACGGGTGCTTAAATAAATTATTTAATAAATCTTGGCTGTAAAATTTGTAATTATTTCTCAATAGGTTTTTGTACTCAAAGATGAGCGCTTTGATTTTTGAAATCAATATAATAGTCTCTTTTGAAATTTGCTCAACACTATCAAGTATATATAGTATCCAATTTTCCCAATTATCGGTTTCTCTAACTTCTTGTAGTAGTTTGTAATACTCTTCTTTGTGTTCAATGATATAGCGACTTAAATATAGAATAGGCAGATTTAGTAAATCATTCATTACTAAATATAATACGTTAATGATTCTTCCCGTTCTTCCATTTCCATCATAAAAAGGATGAATACTTTCAAATTGGTAATGTATGATCGCCATTTTTACTAAGTCGTCGAAATTTGACATAGTTCCATCATTTATGTAGTGCTCAAGATTTGTCATTAAATCTAGAATCGTATTATAATCTTGAGGTGGTGTATAAACAATTTCTCCAGTAGATGCGTTTTTCAATGCAGTTCCTGGCACTTTCCTAAATCCAGCATTATTTTTTTCTAATTCCGATTGGATTAGGATGATATTATTTTTAGTTAATAATTTTTGATTCGTTATTAATTTGAACCCTTTTTTTAGTGCAGAAATATAGTTTTGAACTTCTTTAGCATTTAATGATTTAAAACCATCAAGATTTAGTTCGGCTTTATATATATCATCATGCGTTGTTATTATATTTTCAATTGCAGAACTATCTTTTGCTTCTTGAAGACCCAACGTATTGATTAAAATATTTTGATTTGGAATACTTGAAACAACACCTTTCAATTCGGCTAAAGCTCTATGAGCAGAAGTTAGTTTTTTAAGAACTTTCTTCGTTTCAACATCTTTTGATAGTGGTAATTTTTCAAGTTTGAAATTGATCATAATGATAAGAAAAATAGATTTTCTTATCAAAGATAGTTTATTATGATAAAAAAATGCTGTTTTCTTTACATAATAAATACATAAGATACGTTTTTTGGATATTTTATACAGTATCGATTTTCTTTGGTGTAGTGTTTTAGCTAATAATGATTACAAAAGTAGTCGTAATGAAGTAGCTATTACTTCATTATACACTGTTATGTGGATTTTTTCATTTGTTTATTTAATTCATCATATGCTTTATTAATTTCTTGCATTTGACGATTAAGTATAGATTTTTCTAGTTCTTCTAGAAATGAGTATTTATCTGGATGATAAAGTAACTAGCCTAACAAGCACACGTTAGTTTTTTCACTCACTCCATCAACTTCCGTAAACTTTCTTGCCAAGAAATTGTTTCAATTATAGCACGTACTTTTGTTTTGTCTAAGACACTATTTTCTGGTCGAGCCGCTTTGGTTTTGTAACTCGCTACACTTTTTAAGGAAGGCTGATCTGCTTCCGAAAGCTGTAAGTTTTGAATGATTTCTTTGGTAAAATCGTACCAAGTTGCTTCGCCTTCATTGCTAAAGTGATAGATTCCGTAGTCCGTATTGTCCGTATTGATAATTTCCAGTAGCAACGCAGCCAAATCGTTTGCGTTGGTTGGTGTCCCTTTTTGTTCTGTTGTGATGGTCAGATTTGCCTTTTCTGAAGCTTTTTGTAGAATTGTTTTGTAGAAATTCTTCCCAAATTCGGCATATAACCACGATGTACGAATGATAAAGTAGTTTTGAAACGTTTCCTGAATGTACTGTTCGCCTTTTAACTTCGAAGCTCCATACACACTTATCGGGTTTGTAGCATCTATTTCTGTATATGGCGTTTTTTTAGTGCCATCGAACACGTAATCTGTGGAAATATGCAATAAAGTTGTATTGTACTTTTTACAGGTTTCTGCCAAGTTTTTTGCAGCTTCTGCATTGACTAAGTATGCTTTGTCTATTTCTGTTTCTGCCAGCTCTACATTGGTATACGCGGCACAATTTACACAGTAATCAATTGTATTTTTTGAAAAGAAAGCATCAATTGCTTTTGCATCTGTAATGTCTAATTCACTTGACGATTTGAAATGAAATGAAATTTCAGAAAACTGCTGTTGGATTTTCTGAATACATTGCCCTAATTGTCCATTGGCACCTGTAATTAGAACCGTTTTCATAGTGATAAAGATTTCAAAGTAGGCAGTATTTTGTCTTTGTCTGAAAGTAGAATTTCGTCTTCCGAAAGCATCCAATCGATAGCAATGTCTAGATCGTTGTACATGATTCCTGATTCTGCTTCTTTGTTCCAGAAGTTATCACATTTGTATGCAAATATGGTATCATCTTTTAAGACGGCAAAACCGTGAGCAAATCCACGCGGCACAAAAAGTTGTTTGTTGTTTTTGTCGTTTAAAACAATAGAGAAATGTTGTCCAAATGTTTCAGAATTTGGTCGGATATCTACAGCAACATCCAATACTTCTCCGCGTATGACGCGTACGAGTTTTGCTTGCGCATGTTCTCCTTTTTGGAAGTGCAATCCGCGCAATACTCCTTTTTGTGAAATGGATTGATTGTCTTGTACAAAATGTACATCCACAGGAAATTTTTCTTTGTTGTAACTTTCCATAAAGCTTCCTCTAGCATCTCCAAATACTTGAGATTCTATGACAAAACAGCCTGCTAATGGTGTGTGTACGATGTTCAAAGCTTTATTGTATTTCTAAGAGGTGTTTTCCATAACCACTTTTTAGCAATGGTTTTGCGAGTTCCTCTAGTTGTTTTTTGGTAATGAATCCCATTCTGTATGCGGCTTCTTCTATTGCACCAATTTTTAGTCCTTGACGTTCTTCAATGACTTGCACAAATTGTGAAGCTTGCATGAGTGAGTTGAATGTTCCAGTGTCTAGCCAAGCGGTTCCTCTATCGAGAATGCTTACACTAAGTTTTCCTTTTTCAAGATATACGCGGTTTACGTCTGTAATTTCGAGTTCGCCACGTTTACTAGGCTTGATATTTTGGGCAATTTCTACCACTTCATTGTCATAGAAATAGATGCCTGGCACTGCATAGTTTGATTTTGGTTGCGTTGGTTTTTCTTCTATAGAAATTGCATTTCCGTCAGCATCAAATTCTACCACACCATAACGTTCTGGATCGTGTACATGATATGCGTATATGATTCCTCCATCTGGGTTGTTATTGGCTTGTAAAAGTGTTGCCAAACCTGATCCGTAAAATATGTTATCGCCTAATATTAGAGCTACTTTATCGTTTCCGATGAATGTAGCACCAATAATGAATGCTTCTGCTAATCCATTAGGATTTTCTTGTACTTCATAGTGAAATTCGCAACCAAATTTTTTCCCGTCGCCCAATAGTTTTTGGAACAATGGTAAATCTTGCGGTGTTGAAATGATGAGTATTTCGCGAATTCCTGCGCTTATAAGTGTTGAAATGGGATAGTATATCATCGGTTTGTCATATACAGGCATCAATTGCTTACTTACGGCTAAGGTAAGTGGATGCAATCGTGTTCCTGATCCTCCTGCTAATACTATTCCTTTCATTTATTACTTTTTATGTTGTCGTGTATTTTTTTAAATACCATTCTATTGTTTTTAGAATGCCCGTTTCAAAGTTTTCTGCGGCTTTCCAACCGAGTTCATTTTCTATTTTATTGGCATCAATTGCATAACGAAAATCGTGTCCTGGTCTGTCGGTTACAAAGGTTATTTGTTCTTTGTACGACGTTTCCGTTGGATGCAATTTGTCTAATAGTTCACAGATAGTGTTAGCAATATACACATTGTTTCGTTCATTTCGCCCGCCAATGTTATAGGTTTCGCCTGCTTTTCCGTTTTGGTATACTAAGTGAATTCCTTTGCAATGATCTAATACATATAACCAATCACGAATGTTTGTTCCATCTCCATATATGGGAATGTTTTCGCCAGAAATTGCTTTTCTGATGATGGTTGGAATTAGTTTTTCATCGTGTTGTTTTGGTCCGTAATTGTTAGAGCAATTTGTAGTTACTACATTCATTCCATAGGTATGAAAATAACTACGCACAATAAAATCTGACGATGCTTTGGAAGCGCTGTACGGACTGTTTGGTGCGTACGATGTATCTTCTGTAAACAAACCTGTTTCGCCTAGTGTTCCGTAAACCTCATCTGTTGAGATGTGATGAAAACGGCAGTTTTCGCAACCTTCTTTGGGTTGATTTGGTCCCTGCATCCAATGTTTTTTGGCAACATCAAGCAAGTTAAATGTACCAAAGATATTGGTTTGAATAAACGCATCAGGATTTTTGATAGAGTTGTCTACGTGTGATTCGGCTGCAAAGTGAATGATGCCTTTAAAATCGTATTTTGTAAACAATTCTTCTATCAAAGTTCTATTACAAATATCGCCTTCTATAAATGTATAATTGGCATTATTTTGTACTTCTTCGACATTTTTTACATCGCCTGCATACGTAAGTTTATCAAGGTTCACAACAGTAGTGTCTTGGTGTTGTTCCAAGAAATATGGTATATAGTTTGAACCTATAAAACCTGCTCCTCCTGTTATGAGTACTGCATTTTTAGGCATTTAGTCTTTTATTTTCTTCGTATGTATTTAAGTACGTGTTTAATTCTCTTAATAGAATGAACATTAACAGTAATGATATTGTGATCACTGGAATTCTGAATAAAAAGCTATCATAGAAACTTTTGATTTCTGCTCCAGGAGAGAAGCCACTTAATACGTTGATTATTTCGCTGTTTAATTCTTTTTTATAGTTAATTTCAAGAATTTTATTCGAAATTTCTTCATTGATTCTTAGTAATTCTATCTCCTTTGTTTTCTTATCATTGTTAGCTGCTAGCTGAATATACGTTCCAGATCCTGCTCTTGTTTTATCGTCTTTAGGTTGTTCACGAAGTAATTCTTTGTAGACTTCCCCTAAGGTATCAATTTTTACTAACTGACTTTTTAAGGTTTGTTCCGTTTGCTCAAGATTTCTAAGGTTTATTTCTTTTTGTCTCTTGATGTAATTATTTTCAATATTTTTTTTGACAAGTGGTTCTTGTAATACTGGAATAATTTCTTTGTCGAAGGACAAAACGGATATTTGATGAGTATTGAAATCTAAAGGACTTGTGTTTGTTCTAAATTTTTTGAAGTCAATTTCACCCAAAACAAAAGTAGTATCTGTTTTTTTCATGAAATCATTGTATGCATTTAGCATTCCATTTTCAGTAACATCAGGTTCTATAAAGAAACCTAGTAGCGTTCCTGCTTGATCTTTTGTAATATCAAAAATTTCGGCAAGTTTTGTACTGTCTGCATCTTCAGCAAGTCCGTTATAATATCTGATGTTTGAGTATAACTGACGTGTACTGTCATAATTAGCTTCTATGTACATCCCTGAAGCATATATCGGTTCTTGTCTTGAGTCAATAAACCATCCAACTATGACACTTAAGAAACCTACTATTGCAAATTTTAAGACATGAACTCTCATTATTATTAGCACCTTTATGATAAGGTCAAATACCAATAAGAATATATCTCTTATGAACTTAAAAAGCTTACTAAATACTGCTCCGATCATTCTGAATAATTCTCTTAAATCTATTTCAGTACTCGGTTTTGGTGCTTCTGGGTTGTTTTGAACATTTTCGCTCATTTCCTTCTTATTTGTTGTTAAATAGTTGTTCTAATATTTTTCTTGTAATTAGGTATGTTGGCTTTACACCTGTCGTTCCTAATCCGCCAGAAGCTAAAGTACTTCCTGTTTCTAATGGATTATCCGATGCATAATACGCATACCTAACTTTTACATTTTCAGCAATGCTTCTTCTAATTTTTGAAGCTGACTGAATGGCTTTTTGATAATGTGCTCCTTCCATTTCTAACCCAATTACTTTCCAGGTAGAATCGTAGAAGAATTTTAATATGTCTTTGTTTTGTAATGAAGTTCCTAAAACCGTAATCATAGAACCTTCAAAAACTTGCAATCCGTGACCTTCTAAGTCTTCTTTTTGCAATTCATTTTTAAACGGATAGTTATCAGCTGTTCCTTCAAAAATGTGTGCCGACGGAATCATGATGTCTCCTTTTCCGCCTTCTAATATACCTGCTTTTCCCATGATTGAGATCGAAGCGATGTTTAAGTATTCTTTGCTTGTTCCATCGTCATTTATGTACGGCTTTAGAAACTCATCAATAGTTTCATAGGCTTGCTCTCCAAACGCGTAATCCATGACAAATAGTACAGGTTTTTCGGCATCATCTGTAGCACAACAGGAATAGCTTGTTTTTTCAAAATCAATTTTTGCCGTATCAAATATTTGCACATTGATATTTGTTCCTGATTCATCTTCAATGTAAATCATTCCATTTTTCAACGCTATTTTTTCTACTTTATTTCGAAGTGCGTTGTTTCCTGATGTACTCAATTCTTCAAAGATATCAAACTCGTCGGTTGTATTGAGTTGTTTTTGAAGCAATTTTGGCGCAAATATAGAATTCATAACACTGTGCATGTTAGCACTTATGATATGAATTGGTCTTTCTAATAAGTTGTTTTCTTTTAATACTTTTTTAATATTGTTTGCCCAAACTTCACCATGAATATGATGTCCTAAACGTTCGCGTAATACTGGACTAAACGTAATGGTTCTTTTTTGTCCCGTAGTAATTTCTTTTATTGCCAATTTTCCTAGCCAATATATGATGTTTAGAAAACGTTCAGGATTTTCTTTGGTAGAAAATGTTTTGTGTGCATCTAATATTTCCTTAAACGTACGACCAAGAATGTTTGCTGTGTGTGTTATTGCAACTTCTCTTTCGGCTAAGGTTAATTTTTTCTTTTTACAAACGGCAGCTTCTAGTTTTTCCCAATCGCGCGTTGTTTCTCCATCTTCGCCAATAAGCACACGATTCGCAATTTTGTGTGATTCTATGAATAAGAACGTCAAATGTGTTAAAATATCATAGATTTCCGATCGTCCACGCGTGATTTCAATATTCATCTGTTCTTCGTCAATACGATAACAGTTTCTTCTTCTTTTTGGTGGAATGATTACTTTGAAGTGCGAATTTTTGTATCCTTCATCAGATGTTAAATTGATAAAACGACATTCTTCAATTCCGATTGGCAAACGATCAATTACATACGAAAGTCCATTGATTTCTGCCTTTTCTTCCGCAACCGAACCATATATTTCTGGACGTAACAATAGCAAAGCCTGACGCAGTGTTTCCCCAGAAACGCCCATTGGTTTGTAAAATCCACGATTGAATAAATGTCTCATGGTGATGTACAAACGCTCGATGGCTCCTGACGATTCTTGTGCTCTTGTTCTTTTATGTATTTTAATGTTACTCATATATGATTTTTCCGCACAAAAATACAAGTTAATTTGATATTTCTATGCTTTTTTGTAATTCGTTAGCTTTTCTGCGATTTTTCTATCGTTAGATAACCTTGGAATTTTATTTTGTCCACCCAATTTTCCAATAGATTTCATGTAATTTTGAAAGCCATCTTTTTGGATTTTCGTTATTTTTAATGGTTGCAACACTTTCCCTTTAATGAGATCAAAATAATAACTATTTTGTTGTTGTAGTGATGCGTCAATTGCTTTTGCAAAAAGGGCTATATTTTCTGGTTCTTTTTCAAATTCTATAAACCATTCATGATATGGCAATTGGTTTTCTGTTTCTATTTTTGGCGCTACTGTAAATTCGTTGATACTTGTGTTAGCATTCTGCAGTGCTTCCTGTAATGCATATTCTACCTCTTTTCCAATGACATGCTCACCAAAAGCCGAAATAAAGTGTTTGATACGTCCTGAAACAATTACTTTGTATGGTTTTATTGAGGTAAATTCTACAGTATCCCCAATATTATATCCCCAAAGTCCGGCGTTGGTAGAAATAATCATGACGTAATTTACACCAACTTGCACATCTTTTAGGGTAATTCGGGTAGGGTTTTCGTCAAAAAAGGTAGTTGCTTCGATGAACTCATAAAAAATACCTGATTTTAATTGCAATAACATGCCTTTGTCATCTTGTTTGTCTTGAAAAGCAAAAAATCCTTCACTTGCTGGATACAATTCTATGCTGTCTACTTTTCTACCAATAAGGTTTTCAAATTTGCTGCGATACGGTTCGTAATTGACGCCTCCAAAAATGAATAGTTTAAAATCGGGAAAGACATCGCCAATTTTTTTGCCAGTTCGTTCTTGAATGCGTTCAAAATACATTTGAACCCACGAAGGAATTCCGCTGATAATCGCCATTTTTTCGGGCAATGTTTCATCAACAATTGCTTCTACTTTGGTTTCCCAGTCGTCAATACAATTGGTTTCCCAGCTTGGCAGTCTATTTTTTTGCAAATATTTAGGGACATAATGTGCTACTATGCCCGACAATCGTCCAAGTTTTACACCGTTTTCTTCTTTTAAAATTGGACTTCCTTGCAAGAAGATCATTTTTCCATTGACAAAATCTGTGTTTCCTGTTTCGGCAATGTAGCATAAAATTGCATTTCGTGCAGCATCAACATGTGTTGGCATGGATGCTCTTGTGATTGGAATGTATTTTGCGCCCGAAGTAGTTCCAGAAGTTTTGGCAAAGTATAGTGGTTTTCCTTTCCAGAGAATGTCTTTTTCGCCCGCTACAACTCGTTCTACATATGGTTTTAACGCTTCATAATCACGAATAGGAACACGTTTTACAAAATCGGCATGTGAATGAATGTTTTCAAAATCGTGATCTTTTCCAAATGCCGTATGTGCAGCTTGCTTGATGAGTTTTTTAAATACTTTTTCTTGCGTTTTGATTGGGTTATTTGCCCATTTTGATATTTTTTTCTGGATGTATTTGGCAAAAGGTTTGGCAAGTAAAGCTTTTAAGGATTTCATCTGTTTATTTGTTTTTTTGATGCGATCAGATGTAATTTTTATAGTTTAAAATCGATATACGATGTTGGATTTACAGAGTAGCCTTCACTCCACAATTCGAAATGCAAATGTGGTCCTGTAGTCAATTCGCCAGTATTTCCTATGGTTGCTATAACTTCGCCTGCGGTGACTAAATCGCCTTGTCGTTTGGTTAAGGTAGCATTGTGTTTGTATACAGATATTAAATTATTTGGATGTTCAATTATAAGTACATATCCTGTAGCAACAGTCCATTCGGAAAAAATAACCGTTCCGTCAGCAGTTGCTTTTACAGGTGTATTTTTTGGAGCTACGATGTCTATCGCAAAGTGTTTTTCTTCTGGATTGTATTCCTGTGATATTTCGCCTTTTACAGGAGGAAATAATACATAATTTACTTTAGACGTTGCCGTTTCAAATAGATTGTATTTGTCTTCTTCGGCTACTTCTTCCCGTAATAACGAATCTTGTTTACTTGGTGTTAGATCAACATCTTCAGTATCAATTTTGAATGCATCATACAAGGAATCTTTGTTGATATTTTCACTTTTTATTTCTCCCGTAAGGACATTACGAATGGAAGCTAAATACACCGAATCGCGTATCCGTACTTTTTGTAAAGAATCTATTTTTTCGTTGAGTTCTATAGCTTGCGTTTTTAATTCCGTAGATGAATATCCTGGAATGTATTCTCGTAAAGAGGTAAATGCAATAAGAAACGTAGTTAATACAATGAGTAAAATTATTAAAAACCCACTTAAGACGAATACATTTAAACGTGTGAGTTTAAAGGAAACGCGTTCTTCAAAAGTATCTTCGTTCAAAATAACTAAACGATACTTGTGTAAAAGTTTCTTTTTGAGTCGTTGTTTTTTCGGTTTGTCTTTCGCCATAGCTCAATTGTACTTTACAAACTTAAAAGAAATTATTAGTAATAATATTGTGTAGAAGCGTTTTTTTATACTTCTTTGTAGTGGTAATTATATTTATTTTTACCTTTGTAGCTTAAATAATAATCATTATGATGTCTTTAAACATGTTTTTAGCAATTCCAGGGGGAACTTCAATTATATTAATTGTAGTTGTTGTATTACTTTTGTTCGGAGGAAGAAAAATTCCAGAATTAATGCGTGGATTAGGTAGCGGAATTAAGGAATTTAAGGATGCCACAAAGGATGACGAAGCAAAGAAAGTAGATAAAGAGTAACTTTATTTTATATAAAAAGATAAAATCCACACGGAATCCGTGTGGATTTTTTTGTTTTTTGTAACAAGTATACTATAGAAATATACATATGATTGGCAATTATATATAAAACTGTAGCGCATTGGAAATCAAGAAAAAAGAAGTTGAACAATTAGTACACGTACAAAAACCTGATACATTTTGGACGCACAGTCAACTTGATAAAAGAGTAATTGGTACCTCAGATAAAAACACCGTAAAACTATGGCAGCGAAATATGTGGACTACAAGTTTGTATGCCGTTTTTGTGTTTTCTTTTAATGAGAAAAATGAGCTTATTAACATTGAAACGAAACTTAACATCTTTGGAAAAATCCTTTTTTATGGAGCTTTTGTTTTGTTGAGTATATTCTTTACTTGGAGAGTTCTTGAAATGTTAGGACATGAAAAAAATTGGCTGTATAGTTGTCTGTATTGCTGTTTTTTGATTCTGTATATATTCATTTGTAAAATAATCTACGAAAGTGAAAAAAGGATTCAGCGCAAAGCAATTTTTGACGCTTTAGACATAGAAATAACGACAGAACACACTATTAACGAGCGATCTTTGTTTAGTTTTTTTATTCGAATATTCACGTATCCTTTAGGAATAATGACCTTGTACGCTTGTACTGTCTATTTTTTTCCCAATGAAAAATACATCTTTTGCATTTTGGGAGTCGTTGTCGTTTGTGCTTACTTTATCACAGATTTTATGCTGTTTTTTAGAAAGCAAAAAAAGTAAGTTGATAATTTCTTTAAGTAGCAACGCAACCAAATACTGCTTTGTGTATCTATTGTGAAAACAATAGCATGAAAACTAACTATTTAATCGTATTAATTGCGCTTACACTTACATCTTGTTTTTATAATGATGACAATGTAATCCCTTTTGTACCACCAACATCATTATTTGAACCAACGACAATGTTACGTTCTGATTTTGAAGCTTCCATAACAGTGCAGGAAGCAAAACCTATTACTGAAACAGGCAAAATTTATGTCATAGGACAGTATGTTTTTATCAACGAACCGTATCAAGGGTTTCATATTGTCAACAATGTAGATCCTACCAATCCTATAGTTGAAAAATACTTAGTAACTCCAGGGGCTACAGATCTTATTTTTAAAAATGATTCATTCTACATCAATCAAGCTGTTGATCTCGTGGCATTAAAATTTAATTCTTCTTTTGATGGCGTTATTGAAACTCAAAGAGTTCAAAATATATTTCCACAACTTTTATCGCCAGACGGTTTCTTTCCGAATACTCCACAAGATGAAATTGTAATTAACTGGATACAAAATTAAAGACATGAAAAAATTAGGAATTTTAATAGTATTAGTCTGTATATCAATAATATATGCTTCTTGCTCAGCAGATGGTTCGGATCTTTCAAGTGTAACGAATTCAGGAAACGAAACAGGACAATCTGGCTCGTTGGCACGTTTTGTCATCATACAAAGTTATTTATACACTGTAGACAATCAAAACTTGAATGTTTTTAATATTAGTGATCCTGAAAACCCAGTATTGGTCAATAATTTAAGCGTTGGTTTTAATATTGAAACCTTGTCTTCTTATAAAAGTTATTTATACATCGGTTCGCAAAACGGAATGTTTATTTACGATGCACAACAAATGGAAACACCTCAATTGTTATCCGCAGTGCAACACTTTACCGCTTGTGATCCTGTAATTGCAAACGACACACATGCTTTTGTTACGCTAAAAGGTGGAAACTTTTGTGGTGGAAATACAAATGTTTTAGAAGTGTATGATATTGCAGATGCTGAAAATCCAGTATTGATATCACAACGCAATTTAATTGAACCTGTAGGTATGGGATTTTATAAAGATAATTACCTATTTGTGTGTGATGATCAAGTAAAAATATTTGATATTTCCGATCCTGAAAATATGAATTTAGTGCATGCTATTGATGCCGATAGTTTTGATGTTATTATTCAAGACAACCTTCTTATTTTAATTGGTGAAACGGGTTTAACACAGTATATGCTTGATCCAAATGACATTCAGAATGAAAGCTTTTTGAGTTCGTTGAGTCTGTAAATTCATATCTTTTTAAACAAGTAGTCTATTTTTATTGTACATTCAGTACATGAACATATTCACTACTTTCTATTTGATCATTTTTTTGGTATTATTTTCTGCTTGTGAAGAGAAAGGAAAAGTAATTCCTAACAAAGAACCGCAACAAGAAGTTTTAAAAGATTCGGTTTCTCCAAAAGTCAATTCTCACGAAAGTGAATCTATTAAAAAGGTTGATCTTACTTCTAAATTAGCAAAAAAAGTAGCGCGATTAACTACATTAGAGCATAACTACGAAGTAAAGAATTTGGATCTTGTTGCTCATGAAAAAGGAATGCTTTTGAGTAAATTGATATATCTTAAAAAACTAAATGATTCGATGTTAAAAGATATTGATATTAATCTTTTCAAAAGCAATCTTCATGAAGTTCGAAAATCCTTTTTGAAAGGAACAAAACCTATGAATCCGAATGGAAATACGTATCCAAGAGTTCATATTGAAGAATATATGTTTAAAACTTCGGAAAGTGCAAAAGCAACCTACGATATGTTGAAAAAATCGAAACCAAACGGTCGTTTTTGGATGCATATAAGTAAGTCTCCGTATGATTTGTTTTTAGAAGAAAATAGAATCTACTTTGGAAGTTCGGGAGGTTTTTATATGATGGGAATTTATAAAGATATTTTTGAAAAAATTAAAGGCTAGCAAACTTTTTATGTGCTAACCTTTATCAAACGTCTAAGATATTTACTTGTATTTATCCAGCCGCATTTTCGTTGTTTCCAGCTGGACTCGCTGGACTTGCTTCATTGGCAGGTGATTCGTAATAACTTGGATCGCCCGATGGAGCAGCAATAAAGCTTCCGATTGGAATACAAAAACATACAGATTCACAGGAAACAGCAGATGGACATGCATTATCCGAATCTACCATTCCACCGATTAAAAAGTTACTAATAGTTGTTTTTTTTAATGCTAACGAATTTAAATTTCTTTTTTTCATGATTTGTTGGTTTTGGTTATAGAAGCCATTTTGACTTCTTTCTACAGCTATAACCTTCAGAAATTTAAAACGTGACATTTTATTTTAAAAAAAGTCTTCTTTGGGTAGCAAAGTGTATTCAACATACCGTTTTTAGTGTAGTTTCTCAGACTTCTAAAAACTGCGTTTCACTAATCAATCATTGACAATTGAATTCGTTTTCTACTTTCATCAACCTCAACAACCGTAACCGTTACATGTTGGTGTAGTTTTACTGCCGAATTGACATCGCTGATAAATTCATTTGCCAATTTTGAAATGTGCACCAAACCACTTTCTTTGATGCCAATATCCACAAAACAGCCAAAATTGGTAATGTTGTTGACAATTCCTGGTAACGACATGCCTACTTTTACATCAGAAATCGTTTTTACATTTGGGTCAAATTCAAAGAGTTTTGCTGCTTTTCGCGGATCAACGCCAGGTTTTTCCAATTCTTTTACAATATCATTCAACGTTGGCAATCCAATAGTTTCTGTGCAATAGTCTTCAAGTTTGATGGTACTTAAAACAGTTTTATTTCCAATTAATTCATCTACGGAAATCTTAGCATCTTTTGCCATTTTTTCTACAATGTAATAACTTTCAGGATGTACGGTAGAATTATCCAACGGATGTTTGGCATCTGTAATTCGTAAGAATGCGGCAGCTTGTTGAAATGCTTTTGGTCCCAAACGCGGTACTTTTTTTAAGCTACTACGGGAATCAATTTTTCCGTGTTCCGATCTAAATTTCACTACATTTTCTGCCAAATTTGTGCCAATTCCAGATACATAACTCAACAAAGCGCTACTTGCCGTATTGACATTGACACCAACGGCGTTTACACAACTCATCACAACCGTATCTAGTTCTTCTTTCAATTTTGTTTGATCGACATCGTGCTGATATTGTCCCACACCAATGGCTTTTGGGTCAATTTTTACGAGTTCTGCCAACGGATCTTTTAAACGTCTTCCAATGGAAACTGCACCACGAACCGTGACATCATAGTTTGGAAATTCGGCACGTGCAATTTTAGACGCAGAATATACAGAAGCACCAGCTTCATTGACGATAAATACTTGCAAATCGCGATCAAATTGAATCTTCTTAATAAAGAATTCTGTTTCACGCGAAGCGGTTCCGTTTCCAATGGCAATGGCTTGAATTTTATACGCGTTTACCAACGAACGAATTTTTTTTCCTGCATCAGTAGTTTTACGCTGTGGCGGATGCGGATAAATGTTTTCATTGTGTAGCAAATCGCCTTTTTCATCCAAACACACTACTTTACAACCCGATTTGAATCCTGGATCAATTGCCAATACACGTTTTTGACCCAATGGCGCGCCGAGTAATAATTGTTTTAAGTTATCGGCAAAAACGGAAATAGCTGTTGCATCTGCTTTGGCTTTGACTTCATTTAATACTTCATTTACAATTGCAGGCGACAACAAACGTTTGTAGGCGTCTTCAATTGCCATAAATACTTGATCTGTACAAGAAATCACATCTGTTTTTATAATAAGTCTGTCAATAATATCGAGTGCTTCTTCTTTGTCAATGTCAATTTTGAGTTTGATGAAACCTTCGTTTTCGGCACGCAACATCGCCAATAATCGATGCGATGGTGTTCTGTGAAGCGATTCGCTCCAATCAAAATATTGTTTGTATTTCTGCGCGCTGTCGTCTTCTTTTTTTGTTTTGACCACTTTGGTTGTTATGGTTGCTTTTCGTTGATACAAGCGGCGTATTTTGTTTCTAACATATTCATTCTCGTTAATCCATTCCGTAATAATGTGTCGTGCGCCTTCTAAAGCATTTTCTACAGAAGAAACATCTCCTTTTACAAAACGTTGCGCTGCATACGCTGTATCTTCATGTTGTTGTTTCATGATGATTTTTGCCAATGGCTCCAATCCGTTTTCTTTGGCAATGGAAGCTTTTGTTTTCCGTTTCTTTTTATACGGTAAGTAGATATCTTCTAATGCTGTTAAGGTTTGTGCTTGCACTATTTTTTCCTGTAGTTGTGGTGTAAGAGCTTCTTGTTCTGTAATTGATTTTAAAATGGCTTCACGTCTTTTTTCTAATGCTGAAAACGTGGTTTTTAGTTTTACTATTTGACCAATTTGAACTTCATCTAAGTTTCCTGTCATCTCTTTTCGATAGCGAGCAATAAAAGGAATTGTACAATCTTCATTGAGTAATTGAATGGTTTTCAGAATGCTTTTTTCTGGTAATGAAAGTTGCGATTGTATGTATTGAAGTTCGGTCATGAAAGTTCTTTTTTTTGAAAGTTGCAATTTACTGTTTTTTGATCATAAAAAGTAGCTGAGATACTTCTCGCGAAAGCGAAAAAGCAAAAAAATAAAAGCACAGAAATTTTAAAAAACTCCTGTGCTCTTGTCGGTTTTAATGTATGTTTTTATTCTTTAATTTTCAACGATTTTAGAATGGCTTCTATTTCAAACATGAAGTCTCTTTTATCTTCCGATGGTGCAAAAGTTAATCCTTCAATTACCACCAATCGATCGTGTTGCTTGTCTTCTACAATGTAATTGATAAATGGTCCTGCCATGTGAAAGTTTTTCATTTCCCACATACCTTTGGTTTCTAAGGCAGGTTTGTTGTCTACAATTGCATCGTATAAGAAAGGTGCATATGCTTTTTCCGTAATCATGTGCATGCGTTTTGGATCTCTTCCTGGCACATATTCCTTTCCAATAGAATCACGCATTCTAATGATGGCATCCACCGTTGTTGAGTCTTTTGGAATGCTTCCAAATGGCAAAGTGTACGCGATAATATTCATCGTTCCTTTTGGTACTTCACGTTCAAACCAAACAAAGTTGTCTTCGTTTTTAACCATTTTGTAGGCAGACGGAATGTTTAGCGAGAATCCGAAGGTTTCTTCTAACGTTTTGTCTCTACTCAATGAACCTTCAATAAATTGCTGTTTAGAGCGTAATTCGTTTAACTTTAATGTCGTAATAGATTCTTTTGCATTTGCACTAAGTTGTGCTATAATTTCATCATCAGTTCCCGTAACATATACTATTTTTTGTGGTTTTGCGTATACATTTTCTTTGATTTTGAATTGTTTTTTATCTGACGATTTTACGAACAATACACTTCTACATTTCGTCAACAATCCATCAAATACTTCAGGTGTGTAATGTTTTATGGAAAACAAAGGTTCTTCCATTGGCAATCCGTCCGTTGGTGCAGCGTAAATATTTCTGATACTATCTCCAACTTTTCCTTGCCATAATTCATCATCTACCACAACTGCAAGTAAGTTTACTTTTCCATACGATTCTGGTAAATATTGTTCTGCTGATGCACTATTTTTTCTGTCTTCACAAGAGGTAAATATTGCCAAAGCAACGATAATTGCGTATAGTTTTTTCACGAGATCTAATTTTATTATTAGTTGTTTTTATTAATTGGAAACCTGCAAGGTCATTCCAATTTTTAGTTTATTACCACTAATATCATTCCATTTTTTAATATTCTTCACAGAAACTCCAGGAAATTTTTGTGCAATGCTCCACAAAGAGTCGCCAGACTTGACAACGTAGGTTTTTGCATTTCCTGTATTTTTTTTCTTTTTACTTGGTTTTTTTGCGGCAAATCCTGGTTTTTTAGGATACACTGTCAATCGTTGTCCAATTCGTAATTTGTTCGATCGAAGTCCATTCCATCGTTTCAAGTCACTGACACGAACACCAAAACGTCGTGCAATTTTACCCAAATAATCGCCACTTTTTACACGATAACGTGTGCGTTTGTCCATTTCAAATAGTTGTGGCAATGGTTTTTCGCGTTTGGCTAGTTCTTCTTTCGCTAAAGCGTAAATTGCCGCTTCATTATTGACAAATTTTCCAACTTCTTTTACAGGCAATCGCAACGCATAATTGCGTCCTTTTACATTGGGAATGATGTCTAATTTATAAGAAGGATTGAAAAATTGTAAGTCTTCCACTTTCACGTTTAAAACTTCTGAAACCTGATCAAACGTAAGCAATTCTTTTACTTGAATTGTATCGGTGGCAAAGTGTGGCACTTCTATTTTTTCTACTTGAAAACCGTGTTCATCCGCATATTCAAAGATGTACATGGTAGCTAAAAATGCTGGCAAATATCCTGCTGTTTCGCGTGGTAAATTTGGACGAATGTTCCAATAATTTACATAGCCGCCAGAGCGTCTAATTGCTTTGGAAACGTTTCCAGGACCTGAATTATACGCTGCCAATGCCAAATCCCAATCGCCAAATATTTTGTATAGTGTTGCTAAATATTGGCACGCTGCTTTGGTTGATTTTTCAGGATCGCTGCGTTCATCTACGTATGAACTTACATTTAAATCGTATTCTTTCCCTGTTTGATACATAAATTGCCATAAACCAGTGGCGCCCACACGTGAACGCGCTCTTGGGTTTAATGCCGATTCTACAATAGCTAAGTATTTTACTTCCAGAGGAATATTGTAATTGTCCAGTTCTTGCTCAAACATTGGAAAGTAGTATTGACTGACTTTCATTAAGCGTTCCATAGATTTTTTTCTTCGTTTTAAGAATCGACGAATGACACTTTCTAGGGAAGGATTGTATTCAATGTTGAACGGTGTTTTTGCATTGAGTCGTTCCAAACGCGCTTTTAGCGTATCGGTTGGTAATTCTTGAAATACAACAGGTTCGTATTTGAGTTCTGTAATTTCTTTATGAATGGTATCAAATAATTCTTCGTCAGCAAGTTCTTTAAGCCACAAACTGTCAATAGTTGCCGCCATTTTGTTGTCTTGCAACACATATTTTTCTTCAACTTTTGTTAGCTCTTTTTTTCCATCAAGTATGATGCTTGTGCTATCTATTTCAGGAAGAATTTCGCTCGTATTCCGTTTGATTTCGTTTTTGGTGTCGAAATATATCGTATCCGTCATGACCGTTTTCTTCCCATCTAAAATAACAGTGTCTTTGATGATTTTAAACGTAGGTTTTGTGATTTCTTTTACCTTTTCGGGCTTTTTATTAGCTTCTTGTGCGTGTCCGATGAAGGCAATGCATAGAAAAAGTATGGAAAAGAGGTATTTCATCTATTGTGAGTTGTTTTATCGTTTTATGAGCTGTTCTCGATACAAAATTTTACACTAAAATTTCACTCGAACTAACGTTGCTTCTAGTATTGAAAACGTAATTCGTGCTAAATTCGTGTTTTTTCTTCAAATTTTGAAATTATGGTATACGAAAAAAGTCTAATTACGGGAATTAGACTTTAAATAATTGTATGTAATTGAACGAACTATCATTGATAATAGTAAAGTGTAATCTGGTTTATATGAATAGTTTATTTTTTTGTTCTATGTTTTTTTAGTCATTATTAGTTACTAAAAACTGAACAATACCATTAACTCAATAATTCGCCATATTATTAAACCTGGTTTTTAAAAATTATTTGATTTGGTTTTTAAAAATTTTATCTGTAACTTTGCATCATACTATCATATATGATAGTATGATATAATTTATTTATTTAATCTCTTTCACCAAAATTATTTTAATTTCAAACTTGACATTATCAAAATAAATACATATATTTGCATAATACTATCATATATGATAGTATTATAAAATAATGCGAAAAGAATCTTTTGATAGAGCTAGTGCCGAAATTGCTGATTTTTTCAAAAACAGTATTCACGAAGCATATACCACCAACGACATTCAAAAAATTTTTGAAAGTCAAAAAGGGCAATGGCGAATAGCTCAATACCGAAACTATAAGCATTTTATAACTTTTTTGAATAATCGTAAAATTCTAATTCTTGATATTCAAAATCATGATTTCCAAAATTCTGAAAAAAAAATATTGAGGAAAAGTACCTGTACTCCTTTTGATATTGGTCTAACAGTAAAGAAAGGTGGGTATTTATGTAACTATTCGGCAATGCAAATTCATCAATTGACATTACAGATTCCAAAGACTGTGTATATTAGTGAAGATAAATATGCTCCATATGGGGGAAACTTATTTGTTGAATTAAATCAAGATTCTGTTAATAAAGCATTTTCTAAACCACAAAGAGTCTCTAAAGAATCTTACAAATCTGAATATGATGGATTTAGATATGTCTATCTTCAAAAAAAGCATAATTCAATAAATGTAGGAATTACAAAAATTAATGGTTTATCAGTAACTGATTTAGAAAGAACTTTAATTGATATTGCAGTTCGCCCAGCCTACTCAGGTGGTGCATTTCAGATATTAGAAGCCTACAATAAAGCAAAAAAAAAAATAAACCTTAATAAGTTAGATAACTATTTAAAAGATCTTGATTATATATATCCTTATCATCAATTGATAGGGTTTTATTTAGATTTAGCAGGTTTTCCAGAAAAAGATCTTAATTTATTTTTGAATAAGAAGTCTGATATTAATTTTTACCAGACATACAATCTCACAAATAAAAAATTAAACAAAAAATGGGGGATATTTTACCCTACTGGTCTAGAAGCTCTTTAATGCATCTCATTGTAAAATTGAAATAAAAATCATATCCTTTATTTTTTTCGGTAATAGTATCCACAACAGTTACCCAATCTTCTTGTTGCAAATCTTTATATTTTTTGATTAGACTTAGAAAATTAAGTGGAACTCGTTTTGCATCAAAAATTTGTTCTAACATTATTCTATTTTCTTGTGACTTGAAATCAATCTCAAAGTTTTGACAAATATTCCAAATATCATAAAAATCACGAGCTCTTCCTTTTATTCTAGCTGTGGGAATAATATTTTTGTATTCTGGAATAGATTGACATAGTGCTCTTAACTTTTCAAGAACAATCATTTCAGGAGTATATACAAAAAAGACAGCTCCATCTACATCAATCATTTTCTTTGAATCAGTGTACTCATAAGAACTTATATCAACAGTGAATATAGGAGAGTTGTTGTTTTGAAGAGGAAAAGCTCTTCTTCTATTTTTATCTAGATCATCTGGATCATAATTTTCATAATCAATTACTTTAAACGCAAGTTGATACCCCTTCCATACCTTAACTTTATTTTGTTTCGGTTTTTCAAAAAAATTAACATCAAAGACAACCAAGTCATGCTTTTCAAATTCCGCTGTTAAAAGTCCAAATAATATCCCATTAATACGATCATACTCTATAGGATTAAAGTCTCCCGAAATAGAAAAGTCTATATCTTTTGAAGCCCTGTCTGTAATGTTGTAAGCAAGTTCAAGGGCATTGCCTCCCTTTAAAACTAAGCCATACATTAAACCTTCATCAGCTACTAAAGCCCTTAGTGTAAGCATCTTTATTTTTTCTATCATGGGTTATATTAGGTTAATTATTGTTTTTAATGAAACACAGCATGATTATAACGAGAGTTTTTTCTGTTTTTTACTTAGTAATTAAATCTAAAAGAATTTCTTGTAAAACCATATTAAAAAGTAAGTATTTATTATGCAATATTAATATCTACTAGTTTATACTTACAACTTTTATATGCATATAAAAAGAAAAAATCCCGCGCATAACGGGATATTTTAGTGTATAATTTTACGCTAAAATCGCAGCAATTCCAGGCAATGTTTTTCCTTCTAAGCTTTCTAACATAGCGCCACCACCTGTACTTACGTAACTTACTTTTGGTTCGAAACCAAATTGTTTTACAGCGGCAACAGAATCGCCACCACCAACAAGTGAAAAAGCACCATCTTTAGTTGCATCTGCAATAGCGTGTCCTAAAGCAATGGTTCCTTTGGCAAAGTTTGGCATTTCAAAAACGCCTAAAGGTCCATTCCAAAGTATCGTTTTTGATTGTGCAATTACCGCAGCAAATTTTTCTTGTGTTGCTGGTCCTGCATCTAATCCCATCCAACCGTCAGGAATTTGTGTAACATCAACAACTTTGGTATTGGCATCATTGGCAAATGCATCTGCAATGACAGAATCGACAGGCAAATGAATCGTTACGTTTTTAGCTGCAGCTTCTTTCATAATTTCTTTTGCTAGCTCTAATTTATCATCTTCTACCAAAGAATCTCCGATGCTTCCACCTTGTGCTTTGATAAATGTAAATGTCATTCCGCCACCAATGATTAAGTGATCTATTTTGTCTAAAATGTTATCAATAATCGTAATTTTTGACGATACTTTTGCGCCACCAAGTACAGCTGTGACTGGTTTTTCGCCTGTTTCCATTACTTTGGCAATGCTTTCAATTTCTTTTGCAAGTAATAATCCAAAACATTTTTTGTCTGTAAAGTTTTGTGCAATGACTGCTGTAGATGCGTGCGCTCTGTGTGCTGTTCCAAAGGCATCATTTACGTAAATATCACCTAGTTTGGCAAGTTTTGCTGCAAATGCTTCATCGCCTGCTTTTTCTTCTTCGTGAAAACGTAAATTTTCGAGTAATAATACTTCGCCGTCTTCTAAACCAGCAACTGCTTTTTCAGCTTCTTCGCCAACACAGTTTCCTGCAAATTTTACTTGTACTCCAATAATTTGTGAAACCGTTTCAGCAATATGACGTAATGAGTATTCTTCTTGAAATCCTTTTGGTCTTCCTAAGTGCGACATTAATACACAACTTCCACCATCTTCTAATATTTTGATGATTGTTGGTTTTGCGGCACGAATACGCGTATCGTCCGTTACTTCAAATTGATCGTTTAATGGTACGTTAAAATCTACTCGAATGAGTGCTTTTTTATCTTTAAAGTTAAAATCGTTTAGCGTTTTCACAGTGTTTTATTTTTCGGTTATTGTTGTTAAAATCCGCATGCTGAATTAGAAAATCTATTACAGTTCTAAACTACTTCAAATACTAACGTTACACTGCGCTTTTTAATGTAAGCGTAGCAATGCTATACTGAAATTAAGAAAGCACTAGTCTTTTTTGTAGTTGAGATCTTCATCACGAAGTTCCAATACAGAATTCGGATTGAATCCTGAATCAGCAAGCAATATAAGTTCTTTTATATTTTCGGGAATGACTTTTTTGAAGTTTTTTTTCATCAAACGTTTTAGTAAGATACCGAATGGCTTAAAATCGACAAATACTTCAATTCTGAGTCGTGTTTTTTGCTCATTTTCAGCTTCTAGTACGTAATAAACATTTAGTTTTTTGGTAAATGGAACTTCCGTTGTCGATTCGCCATAGACCAATTGATTTTTTGCCGATTTTTTGGTTACCGTTTTCGGATTGATGGTGTTTTTATCAATGAGACATTTGTGCTTGTCTCCCATCCGATTGACACGATTTTTTTCGTATTCAATCTTATCAATTCCTTTTGCCCACAATAAACGATAGTCAAAATTACTAATGGTTTCATAGAGTTCTAAAATGGGCATATTGATGCTTGCTTCTTTACTGTACAAATTATGTTTGGGTACATTGTCTGGAATTGGTGAAATTTCAGGAAGTTCATTTTTGTAGTCTGAAAGTGATTCGTATGCATAGTTTATCTGACCAAAGTCATAATCTGCTTGTAATTGATGCTCCAATTTTGAAATGTTTTCAGGATCAATGTCTTGTGTAAATAGTGCATATTCCGCAATTGGTACATCATTTTTGAGCAATCGATGTACTTTTATGACATTGCTTCCGTAGGGTTTGTTGGAATCTTTTACGGAGATAAACTCAATTTCACCATAATGCACGACAAATTTTAGCGATAGATTGTACACAGACGAACACGCGCCACATTGGCAAATTTTTTCGTATTCGTAGCGTTTCAGATAGGTATGAAATGCTAGGTACATTCGTTTTACTTGTTCGCGAACTTGATTGATATTTACAGCGCCAATTCGATAGAAAAATAAAGCATCTCCTTCAATTTCAGCCAATTGCAATCCTGATATATTATTATCGATCAAGAGTTCTAAGAGTTCCGAAATAATATGACGACTGTGTTGAATTGCCGTATGTTGCACAAATTCGGTAAATCCAGAAATGTCAGGAATGAAAAGAAGCGCTTGGTCCGCCATGAGGTTTTTATAGTTTTTGATCGCGTTATGGTAAAGATACTTCCTTTGTCGTAATTATTGATATTTCCTTTTGAAAGTAATGCGTGTTATTGTGTAAAATTAAATCGTTACAACTATATTTGCGCTATGCTTTTTCAAGATATTTTAGGTTTAACACATATTAAAAAACATCTGACATTGAGTGCCGATCGTGGACGAATTCCGCATGCACAACTTTTTGTTGGACCAGAAGGTTGCGGAACACTTCCACTGGCAGTTGCGTATGCGCAATATGTGTTGTGTCAAAATATGGAAGGAGAAAATACCGGTGGAAACGACGCTTGTAATTTAAAATTTAACCACATTTCGCATCCCGATTTGCATTTTGCCTTTCCTGTCGCGGGAAATCATAAGGTGAAAAGTCATCCTGTATCCAAGCATTTTATGGAAGAATGGCGCGAATTTATCCAAGAACAACCTTATGGAAATTTATTTGATTGGTATAAATTGCTTGGCATTGATAATAAACAAGGACAAATTGGAGTTGACGAAGCGCTCGATATTGTAAAATCGTTGGCGTTAAAGTCATATGAAGGTGGTTATAAAGTAATGATTATTTGGATGGCGGAACGTATGAATACGGCTGCTGCAAATAAGTTGCTAAAGTTGCTTGAAGAACCACCAAATAAAACTTTATTTATTTTAATTGCTGAAGACGAAGAACAGATTATTAATACGATTCGTTCCCGTTGCCAAATTTTACATTTTCCTCCTTTGGGCGAACAAGCAATTAAGGAATCGTTGATGCAAAAGATGAATGTTTTGGAAGCGGAAGCGACTAAAATTGCGCATCAATCAAATGGAAATTATAACAAAGCGGTAGATTTGGTCAATCAGGATTCGGAAGATTTACAGTTTGAAACGTGGTTTGTGGCTTGGGTTCGTTCTGCTTTTAAAGCAAAAGGAAATAAAACGGCCATTCGCGATTTGATTGCCTGGAGCGAAGAAGTTGCCAAAACCGGTCGTGAAACGCAGAAGAAGTTTTTAGGTTTTTGTTTGAATCTTTTTCGACAAGCTTTACTACAAAATTATACCGCAACCGATTTGGTGTTTTTTGAACCGCATACCAAAGGTTTCTTTTTAGAGAAATTTGCACCATTTGTGCACGGAAATAATATTCTGGATATTTCTACCGAATTGCAAGATGCTATTTATCATATAGAACGCAACGGAAATTCTAAAATCATATTGACTGATTTGTCTATTAAATTGACGCGATTGTTGCATCGGAAAGATTTGCAATTGTAGGTTTTACTGCAACCTTAGCTAGTGAATAGCTGTTATCATTTATATTTCATATCTTTATTTTATATTTGTAGTAGGTTTCATTCATATGAATGAAGACTCTAAAAGTTACTATGTTAATAAATAGAACAGACATATCGACACTTAAAGAATTATCTTTTACTAAAGATTTGGTATCAGTGAAAAAAATTCCAAATTCCTTTAAATCGGATTTTGATCAATTTTTCTTTGGTAAAACTTTGGTTAAAAGAAACAATGATTTATTTGCTTATCCTCACGATATCAAACGTTGGGTTCGTTTTATTTTCTCTAAGTATAACAATTAACTAGATGCTTTCCGATTCCTTACAACGGTTCAATTTAGCGTTAGAAAACTTCAGAAACAGATTTCCTGTTCAAGATTGGACATAAGAATTTAAAACCAATTTGATAAACGATTATTCTTTTTATTCTTCTAAAATAGAAGATGAAGAACTACAATATGGAGATACAATTCGGTTTTTAAATGGTGAGCTCGTTAGAAAAAGTAGAATGAAGAGTTTACTAGATGTTTCTAATCACAAAGAAGTTTTGGAATCTATACTAAACAGATATGATTCTTTTGAATTAACAGAGCTTTCTATTAAGGAAATCCACAAAGATTTAATGAATAGCGAACTTGCATGGGAAACAGATTTTAATCCACATTTGGTTGGCGAATATAGAAATATACCAACAGTTGGCTACAGAGAACCTCATTTTGAAAATAAGGAGTATGTTGCACATTACAACTTGGAGATTGTTATGGCATCACACATTGATCTATTTAATTCACACATAAAAAATATAGATAATTCAGCAGTTGAAACACATTTAATTACTGCTTTAAGTTATTTTCATAATAAATTTCTAAATGAAATTCATCCTTTTGCCGACGGAAATGGTAGAGTGTGTAGAATAATTATAGGTACTATTTTAATGAAGAATAATTGTCCTCCTATCTTTAAAAAAATAACATCTGGTAAAGATATATTTGAATATATCAGTACGATTGTGGCGTGTGAAAATGAAAAATCAAATACTCCATTAGTTGAGTTTTTGGCAAATGGTATGTCTGATTATTTGGAAGAATGTATAGAGAATAGTTAGAAATCTAATAAAAATGCTTCAGCTTGATCGTACTAAAAAAATGAAATTGTATCTAAATTAAGTTTCACTAAAAATCCACTCTAAATACCAAATTCGGCGTTAATCCCAATGAAATATTATCTACAGTTTGTAAACGGAATTGAACCTCATTGTCATCATTTAAGAAAGGTCTGATTTCGTAATACCGTTCTAATAGATTTTTACGATTGTAAATATTTAATAACGAAAATCCTATTTTTCCTTTCCAATTGCTATTTTTATCAAAATTGAAAGTATATGTTCCTGAAAAATCTAACCGATGATAGTCAGGGATGCGCACTGTGTTCGTTTCTCCAATAAAGACAAACAAGTCTCCGTTTGCTTGCGTTTCTGACGTTACAGGCGTATATGGCGTTCCTGTTCGGTAATTCCAGCCAAGTGAAAATTTGAAATTATCAATTGTATATGAATGTGCCCAACGAAAGTAATGTGTAATGTCATAGTTTCCAGGAAATCGCACGCCACTGTTTATTTGAGAGAATTCAAATTGATTGTTGGTATACGAATAGCCCATCCACGTTTGGTAGTTGTCAATTTTCTTTTCTACCAAGACATCAACCCCTGTTATTTTACTTCGCCCTTCTGTAAAAGTTTCTATAACACTTGTACTTCCAAAGCTTCTGTTGAGGGAAGTGAGTCCTGATATATTTTTGTAATATCCGTCCACATTGACACGCCAACCTTTTTTATTGAATAGAAAACCTGCCGATATTTGTTGACTTTTTAGAATTGGAAATTCATCTCCATTGGCAATGGCCCATACTTGATTTTCTAATCCTAAATTTGCTGTATTGAATTCTATGATTTGACTTACTGCTTGGTGTTTTACTTCCGCAGATAGTGTAGTGCTAAAGCGTTTGCTTAATTTTTTTTCAATGTGTAAACGCGGCTCTAAAAATAGTGTTCTTGTGGTACTGAAGTAATTGCCACGCAAACCAGCGTTTATGATTAAGTTTTTTTGATCGTTGTATTTGTACGAAGTGTACAATGCATACGAATTGTTAATGCTTTCCTCAGCACTCAGATACCGTGAAATTCCTTCATCATCGGCGCTAAATCCTGAAAAGCTAAACGAAACATCATTTGAAGAAAATTGAAATCCTGATTGTATTTCGTTTTTTTCGTTGATTTTCCAGAAGGTATCATACGAAAATCCTACATCTCTAATGGTGTTTTGTTTTCGGTCTTCTTCAACGAGTTGCACAATATCGCCTTGAAATCGTCCTAAATATTCAAAGTCAAATTTGGAGTGATATATTTTAAGATCGTGTGAAAATTTATCATTCCATTGTCGTTTCCAAAAACCGCTTATTCCTGAGTTTTGTATGCTTAATTGATCGCGTGAGGTTTCTTCAAAAAATTCAACTTTAGAACCAAAATCGAGTTCATTTTTGGTCATCAAGTTACTGACCATAATTTCATCTTTGTCTGATAGTTTTCCAATGAGTTTTATTGTATAATCTGTAAAAAAGAATCGATTTGTCGTTTCCGAGAATATATTTTCTGCGATTTCTGTTCCTTTCGTAATTTTTGTATTTTGAAATACACGTTCGGAGAAATTATCATAGGTAAATGTTTCCAAGACATCTGTAAATGCTCTTCGTGCTGAAACGGTAACGCCAAATTTTTCGCCTATAGGTACTTTTAAATACGCATCGGCATGTGTCATATTGAACCCAAATCCGCCAGAGAGTTTTTCAGGAACTTTCGTATCAGTTTGAATGTCAATAACACCCGAAATTCGATCGCCATAACGTGTTTCTGTGCCGCTTTTGTATACAGATACTTCTTCTATAACATAAGGATTAAAAGCAGATATTAAACCAAAAAAGTGACCTGAGTGATACATTTTTATTCCGTCCCAAAGTATTAGGTTTTGATCTGGTGTTCCGCCACGAATGAATAGACCTGAAGCCGTTTCGTTTGGACTTTGAACACCTGGCAATAGTTGAATACTTTGCAATACATCAGGTTCGGTAAGTCCTGGTAATATTCCTAATTTTTCGGGAGATATGGTTAATGCGCCATTGCTTCTTTTGTTAATTCCAGAAGTAAGATAGTTGCTAATTAGTACTTCTTTGAGACTAAATTTTTCAGCTACTAAAAATAGGTTTGTACATGGCTTTGTTTGTAGTTCTTGTGCAAGAATTTGTTTGGTTTTGTATCCTAAATATCTTATTTCTATGGTATCAGAAGGAAATGATAGATAGAGCTCAAAGTAGCCGTTGGCATCGGAAACTGTTCCTTTTGCTTGTGTTTTGTTGACCACAGAAGCATCAATGATAGGTATTTGACTTTCAGCATCGACCAAAACGCCACAGATTCGTACTTTTCCTTCTTGTGTCTGATTTCGGATGATGTAGTACCGATCGTCTACTTTTTCAAACACAATTTTTACTTGTGATTGTAGTTGTTGAAATACCGTAGTTAGGTTTGCATCTTTTAGCGTAAGTGTAATGCGTTTGTCTTTAACTAATTCGGCACGATATGAAAACTTAATATCGTATGCTTTTTCAATAGTTGTTAAGACGTTTTGAAGTGGTTCATTTGTAAACGAGAAATCGACATTGTTTTGGGAAAACAATGTTTGTGTGATGAGTAGTAAAACAACACTTAAGATTCTTCTCATATACGTTCTGGTAACTCTCTACTAAGCGAACGTTTTAACTTAAAAATAGTTAATTATTTCGCATTTTTAAGGATAACGGTATTTGTATTTTCGTCCTTAAAAGTATATGAAATTTCCATAGGAACAAAGACTGTGCGTAAAGCAAGCTTTAAATTTTTGTGAGAGAAGCTTCCTGTAAAGCGCTGTGTTGTATCTATGTTATCGTGTGCAATTGTGATTTCGTATTGATTTTCAATGGCTTCAATGACATGTTTTAAAGGTATTTCGCGGAAATTGCTTTCGCCTTCTCGCCATGTGTTATCATTTATATTGAAGTCCCATTTTGATGTTTTTCCAGCTAGTTTTGAAAAGGCATTTCCGACTGTTAAAGTTGATGATTCGTTGTTGGAAGTGGTCACTTTTACTTTTCCTTCTGTGCATTTTACTTCAAATACGTCAGTTCCTGTACGTACATTAAATTGTGTTCCAAGTACTTCAACCGTGCCAGCATTTGTTGAAACGGTAAATTTTTGTCCTTTTTCAACTTTAAAAAATGCTTCTCCTGTAAGTGCAACTGTTCTGTTGGTTTCCCAAGAACTTTCATCAAATGTTACACTTGATTTTGCATTTAAGATTGCTTGTGATCCATCAGGCAATGTAACTGCCATTTGGTCTCCATATCCTGTTTGAAACGTTTCTCCTGCTGGAGCATAAACATATGTAAGTCCAACCACTAAAAGTATTACAGCGGCAGCGGCATACATCCAAGAAGGAACTAACTTTCTGGTTTTCGTTTCTTTTTTGTCATTTATTTTAGACCATAGGCGTTGTGTATCAAAAGAAGGTGCTTCCAATTGGTTTGTCCCTTCAATGATTTTAACATAATCATGATACTCCGAGGAGCGCTCAAAACGAGTTTTTTCTGCTTCCGAAATATCACCACTTAGCCATTTTGCTAAAAATGTATCGTCATATTTATCTTCCATCATTTCTACTTGATTCGGTAATAGAACAGTTTTCTTTACGAATACCCTACCATTTTTATATATTTCCTATTTCTTTTCTTAATGTAACTAATGCTTTATGCATTCTTTTTTCTACAGCTTTCACAGAAAGTCCTATAATTTCTGCTATTTCTTTGTATGTTTTTTTGTCGATTCTGTTGAGTAAAAAAACTTCTCGTTGTCCTTCCGGAAGTTTTGCAATGGTTCGTTGTAGTTTTTCTTGAAATTCTTTTTCTCGTAAGATAAACTCAGGCGTTTCGTTGGAAACTTTTCCAGGGCTTTGCTGTTTGTATTTTAAAACTACTTTCGCGTGTGCAACTTCATTTAGAAACATGTTATTGGCTACAGTATACAGATACGATTTTGCTTTTGTAAATATTACTTTTGCGCAGTTTTTCCAGAGTTTTACAAATGCTTCTTGAACGATATCTTCTGCCTGCTGCTCATTTCCACACTTATAATATATAAAGTTTCGGAGCGTTTCAGCATTGGTCTTGAAGATGGTTTCAAAGTTTTTTGATTCACAAACAGATTTTTCCTCTGCAGCCATTAATTTTTAAAATTAGTTTTTCCAAAATTACGCAATTTTATTTTAGGGTAGACTATTGCAATGAAACACTTAAAATTCATTATAAAGACTTCATTTTTTATCTTTTGATGACGTTTACACGTAGTTACTTTTTTAAATTTTTTGGTGTAGGAATAAAAAAGATTCATTTTTTTTAATGCTAGTATACTTCACGAAAACTGCCTATTTATAAAGGATTCTTGATGATTTTAACATTTTAAATTGAAATTTTTTAATTTTTTTTAAAAAAATAGTAGGGTATTTTCTAGATAGCCTGTTTTAGTATCAAGTTAGGTTAAAAACAAAAAGTTTTAAAACTAATAAGTTCAATTAAGTCGGTTTTTTATTAGTTGAAAATAAGTGGCAGCAAAGCTATTGAGATCGAGGCTAAAGTCTTTGTTGCCCTTTTTTTAATTTGTAAATACACATATGTAGGTTGGGAAAAAATTGCTATGAAAAAGAATAATAACTATCCGATGAGTTATTAAAAATATTCGGGAAAAAGAAAATACATCTCAAAACCTATTTACTAGTTTTTCTTCCCTCGGTAATTCTAAATTTATCGAGGTTTTTTTCGCTCTAAACTGAACTGATTTTCTTCTTAAGAATTACAACACACGTATCAAAAGCGTTTCTTTACATTACTATTTTTCACAAACATTTTGAGCTGCATCAAATTACATCTTCAATCGTTGTACATAAACCATTTTTTACACCTTTACACCTATTATTTAATTGTTAGTCTTTGATTTTAAAATTGTTAGGTAATTCAACCCTTTTTGAAATCAAGTAGTTTTACGCTGAAAATTCTTATTTAATCGTAAGAAATTTGTATAGCAATCAATAAGAGCAATAATTATTTAGTAGCTACAATTCTTTTTATCGATTGCGAAAGGTGGAATCTGAAAAGCCTTCGAAAACAGAGTAAGAACTAATTTAATCAAAACGATCATGTCAACCCTACCAGGAGATTATTCTCAGTACACATGTAAAATTTCAGCAGAAGCCGAAAAAGCTTTTACTGAAGCGCTCGGAGGTATTATTGGTGTACGTTATTGGCCAGTTGCAGTTTCTACAAAAATTGTTTCAGGAACAAACTACAAATTTTTCTGTAATACGCAAGTTGCCACAATAAGACCATTAAATGGCTCATCTATTGTAAAAATTCATGCTCCACTTGAAGGAAATGCACACATTATACATATTCAAACCTTATAAAATTATCAATCATGCAAGGAATACCCGTAAAAGTTAAAAATGTAAACGTTTATGCATATTTTAACCCAATTGAACCTTTACAAGAACAAGTAATTGAAGGCGCTACAGGAACATATACTGTAGGAACGTTAACCACAAATATTTTTTATAATCTGGATTTAAATGACGACGGAAAGCGCGTAAATCCATTAAATGTACACGGCAGATATTATGCTACTTTCGAAACTGAAGATGGTACTAAAATATCAACCGTATGGATGTTTTGTTTAGATAATTCAGATACGCCAAAATTTGGTCGTACCGTAAACATGTTACATTCAAATGATGCGGATGCAGACATAGCCGCTACACCAGCAATTATTGATCCATCACAGTATATTGTGCTTACACCGTTACACGATATTACGGTAACTCAATTGTTTCCGCCACCAGCAATTGGTGAACGAATTTTGATAGAAAACGGCACAGGAAATATTATTGGAACTCGCATCGGAGCACCACATCTTATGGGAGTTGCCGTAAATGATGGGAAACAAGTAGGCAAATTTTCGCCAGGAATGAAACGCATTGTTATTTCAGGAAAAACGGACAAAGGCGAGTTAATTTCTAGAACGAATTTAACCGTTATTTCTAATGATAAACCAGCCATCTTTTTAAGAACATTTCCATCATAAGATGTAAAGATTCTTCACATTTTTCAATAAAAAAACCGCTAAGAAACATTGTTTTGTTAGCGGTTTTCTGTTTTGTCTGCAATTTGTATTTTACTGAAATGTGTACGTAACCTCATCAAATTCGGTAACTCTGAAATAGCCAAATGCATAATTTTCTCCATTGGTTTCATTAACACAGTTTCCGCGAATTTCTGCTGGCGTTACCGCAAACGGATTTCCACCAGAATAATATTGTTCTATGAGTAAAGAAACATAATCGTAATAGCGTTGCGAGATTCCATGTAATCTAATGTTTACTGTATCTCCCGGATTGTATTCAACCGTTTCATCTTCATCATCACTTTCTTTTTCAAAGAATTCTTCTTGTACATTTCCATTGGTAAATTCATCCGATTGTGTTTCCAAATCTGCAAATAAATCGCCCTCTTCTTGTATTCTAATAAAATAAAAGTTTTCTTCATCTGCTGGATCGTCAAAAAGTATGGTAACATCTAAAACTTCATCATCAAATCCGCCTTCTAGCGATTGTGTTGTGCTCAAAATTGGTGTTACTGGCGTTAATGTTTCTGTAGCAGTATACGTTTCGCCATTATGAATAACTTCTAAGGTATACGAATCGTTTAAAACAGGTACAAAATTATTTATGGTATAAGTTCCATCGTTTTGATCTGTAAACGTATACATAGCACCCGAATTGTTATTGGTAACACGTACCAAAGCGCCGCTGACATCCGTATTCAACGTTGTATCAAAATACGGTGTGGATGTACTTAATTTTATGGTTTGATTGTTTCCCGTAGTTCCTTTTTGCCAATCTAACGAAGCTTCAATTACTAAACGTGGTGGCGCTTCTGGAACGTCTACATCTATTTTATCATCACAGGAAACGAATGTGATTAATACGGCTAAAAGGACAGTAAATATGTTATGTTTTGCCATGATTTCTTAGAATTTAAAATTATACGTTATGGACGGAATGACACTTCCAAAAATGGACAATCGGCGTGCTTCGTTGATGCCCGTATCAAAGTCTTGTGTAAAGGAAACTGATGCCGCGTTTCTTCTCGCGTAAGCGTTGTATAAACCAAAAACCCATTCGCTTTGCCAACGTTGGTTTTTGTTATTACTTGGCGTAAATATTGCCGAAAGATCGAGTCTGTGATAGGCAGGCAAACGGTTTGCATTTCGTTCGTCAAAACTTGCAATAGATAAACCTTCGTATTCATATTGTCCGTTTGGATAGGTTACTGGACGACCTGTTTGGTATACAAAATTGGCACTAAATTTCCACTTTTCATTGAGGTCATAACTTCCTGTAACCGAAATATCGTGAGTTCTATCAAATGGAGTATTGTACCAATCGCCATTATTAATTCCTGGTCCGCCAGCATTTCCACCAAGCGCTCTTTGCTCAGATTTTGATAGTGTATAAGCAAACCAACCTTTGAATTTTCCTTCGTTTTTTCGAAATAAGATTTCCAAACCGTAAGCTCTAGCTTCTCCGTTGAGAATTTCGGTTTCAATATTGTTGGTTCCGATCAAATCTGAGCCATCAATGTAATCAATTCTGTTGGCTACATTTTTATAATACGTTTCTACTTCTAAGGAATATTTTTTGTCGCTAAAATTTTTGTAATATCCAACAGCATATTGATCAGATTTTTGCGGTTGAATGTAACGACCACTTGGCGCCCAAACATCTAACGGCGTCACCGAAACCGTGTTTGATAGTAAGTGCACATATTGTACAGATCGTGTGTAACTTGCTTTTACCGAAGATGCATCATTGAGTTGGTATGAAAGTCCCAATCGCGGTTCCAGATTTGCAAAGGTTTTGATACTTTCACTTCTTTTGTAATCGGTTGTACTTATTTCTTCGCCTTCTTCATAGATACCAATTTCTTCATTGTATACCAGCGGCTGATCGTTGGCATAGTTCGCTAAAGCTTGTCCGCCCAAACGACTAAAAGCACTGAAACGCAAACCATATTGCGCCGTAAGTTTGTCGGTTAATTCATGCTCGGCACTGATATACGCCGCCGCTTCAAATGCACGTTTTTGATCTAGTTTTCTAAAATTAATCGACGAACTCGGATCCGAAGGTCGTACTTCTCCAGGATTGAAATCATAGGTAATTCCACTGACTCCAAAATCGAGCTTTAGTTTGTCGCTTGCATAGTAGCGTAAATCGTATTTTAGGTTAAAGTTTTCAATATCGGCAACCCAATCAAGCTTAACGAAATCAAGAATAATTTCGTAATCGTATTTGCTATAGATTAATGATAAGTTAGAGAAGAGTTTTTCATTAAATACATGATTCCAACGTAAGTTTGCCGATGTGTTTCCGTACCTGTTTTTGATGAATTGAGAAATATCAAAAATGTCTCTTCCAAAGTACCCAGAAAGGTAGATTCGGTTGTTTTCGTTGATTTCGTAATTTGTTTTTAGGTTTAAATCGTAAAACGAAATTTTATCATCTTTTAACTCTTCTATTAATGGCAAAAATATATGTGCATACGAGGTTCTTCCTGCCACTAAGAATGATCCTTTTTTGTTAAACATTGGACCTTCTACCGACAATCGACTCGATATGATTCCGACACCACCATTTACTTCTAGATTTTTACTGTTTCCGTCTTTCTGGCGAACATCTAACACGGAAGAAATACGTCCTCCAAATTTAGCGGGAATATCTCCTTTGTACAGTTTGATATCTTTTATTGCATCCGCATTAAACACGGAGAAAAAGCCAAAAAAGTGCGAAGTATTGTAAATAATTGCTTCATCTAAGAGTACTAAGTTTTGGTCTGCTGCACCACCACGAACGTTAAATCCGGCAGATCCTTCTCCGCCATTGGTGACTCCTGGTAACATCTGAATGGATTTGATGACATCGACTTCTCCCAAAACTACGGGCATTAGTTTTATGGTTGCTGCATTTAGTTTTGCAACACTCATTTGTGGTTTTCGGATGTTTACACGTTCTGATTCTTCTCCTTCAATGACCACCGTTTCCAAGGAAGTTGACGCCTCTTTGATTTCGAAGTTTAGCGTTTGGTCAACTGTAAGATTGATTTCTTTGGAAATGGTTTCGTATCCAATAAACGAAACGACTAAGGTATAGGTTCCTTCTGTTGCTGTTAACGAGTAAAAACCGTATTCATTGGTGACAGCTCCGTTACTTGTACCTTTTAAGTATACCGTAGCACCCAATAGTGTTTCCCCATTTTTTTTGTCTTTTATAATTCCGCTTACGCTAAATTTTTCTTGCGCAAAGAGGAATGTACTCATAAGGAGACACATCCAAATGACACTTTTTTTCATGTTTTGAGTAGTTTTTTGATTGCTGTTTTATAGCGTTACTAACGATTGATAACGAAAAAAGTTACATCTGTTAACAAAACTTTAGCGTACAAAAATAACCTTCTCACTACTAAGCTTTTGGTTTTTGTAGGTTTTTTAACAAAGTATTATAAAATGAAACAAACCGATCATCAAATCAAAGCGACCGTTCTTAAAGTTACACTATAGTATTGATTCTTTGTATTCCATCTTTGTTGCCATAATTACGTAATAATACAACTTCGTAAGGCGGAAACCGAAAAGCCTTTTTCGTAAATAGAGTAGGTAAATTTTTGAAATTAAATAATTATGGAAAATACTAAAAACTGTAAGCAAACCAGAGCTATAAATGTAACATATTCGTGTGATAATTTTGCAGATATTTATATTGGCGATTGTACCAAAGTGTTACGAAAAGTAGCCACAAGCAGCTCATTAGAAGCTGTGAATTTTAAAGCAAAAGTAACCTGTGAAGAATACTTATACTTTGTGTGTTGGAGTGATAATAGTGGTTTAAATGGTCTTTTAGCAGAGTTGAAAGGAGCAAACACTGTTTTTTCGGGAACACATGCCAAATGGGAAGTTTTTCCAACAGGAATTAATTTTAGTTCGCAGACTACACGTCCTTCGGATCAGTTGATAAATGCCGAATTGAAAAAAGCACATTGCAAGAAGTGGAAAGCCGTGACCAAAGGAGTAAGTAATGGAAATATACCTTTTAGAACGTATCCTTCAATTGATAAAAACGCACATTTTATTTGGTACAATTCAGGAAAAGATACTTCGGCTACTGCTCCATTTCAAGGATTTAATCATGATGAGTTTTTAATTTTTAGGTTTCCTATAAGTGAATTGTACAAAGAAGAATGTCATGACTGTACACCTGAGTGTGAATGTGTAGACAACTGTTTATGTTCGGCGTGTGCTGAAACCATTCAAGAGGAACAAAAAGTATTGAAAACGGAAGCACTTTCGAAAACATTCTTGATTAAAGGAAAAGAAAATAATTCGCGAAGATGCAAAGCTCCGTATTCAGGAGAAACCTGTTCTACACTCGATTTACCAACATTAGAACCTTGTTTCTATTTGCATTGGGGCGATAGTACAAAAGATCAGATGGAAACGCACGATGATGAAGTATTGTACATTACAGCCTGTAATCCGTATAGCAATTTACGCTTTAGAGGATTGATTATTACGAGCATTACTATTGTGCCAAAAAGAAACGCAGGAACAATTGGAAATACTCCGGTAACACCAAGTATAACTACACAAACGCAAACTCAAGCACATCAATTAGCTTCAAAAAGTACAGTGATGGCAGAAACCAATAACGGTATTCAACTTGTACCAAACCGTTTGGTTCGTCTGGGAGATGTATGTGGTTGTGCATGTACGAGTCAGGCATTGTATTTATCTATTCAAAATGCAAAACCACAAGATTATGACATTGTAGTAGAATACTGTATTGAGCAAATTGAAATCAATCAAGACAATACAGGAAAAACACGCTTCCCTATTACACTAATAAAGAGTTAATTAACACTACTAAAAAATGTTCCGTTTGTGTATGCAGGCGGAACTTAAAAACACGATTATGAGAAAAACTATATTATATTTAACAATTTTATTCTTACTTTTAATACTAAATTCCTGTGGAACTTTAGAACAATTAGTATGTGAGTCAGGAGTTGATACAAATGTTCTTCCAGAAACTGCTTTGTGTACCAAAGATGCCAGCACGTTAGAACAAAACTATATTACGCTCAAAGGATTCAATTCAAGAGATCCTAAGCTCGGACCTGGACATGATAATAGAATCATTTCATTTACTTATGAACAAATGTTGGGCAATTTGAAATATTTAATTGTGAAAGCAAGAGAATTAGGTATCGATAAAGAAGAGTTAGGATTCCGTGTGTACTTCGGTGCAAAAAAAGATGAGTCCTTTAATAAAGGAGAGTTAAAAGCAATTGCCTCAAACGAAGTAGCCTATTCAACAGTATTTTTTGTTGCTACTGTAAAAGGAACTTCAGATGATGAGAATGATTATGAAAATGTATATGAAATTCCTGCTTTAAATTATGGAGGTTCTAGAAGACCGCCTGATAACGAATACAAGTCTGATTTAATTTGTCCAGTACATGGAAAAAGGCATCTTGAAATAACTGATTAGCATTATGAAATTTTTAACCAATACTTTTTTTCTATACTTTCAAATAGCTGCTTTAGTTGCGGCTATTTGGTATTGGAAACGCTACAAACATAGTACACAGCGTCATTTTTTATGGTTTTTAATGTATGTGGTTTGTCACGAAATAGTTGGACTTAGTTACAAATATTTTTTTAAGATGAGTAATGATATTTTCTATAACCTTTATACCATCATTTCCTTTCTATTTTATTTTTTATGGTTTTATAAAATTTTACAGAAACGAAAATGGTTTGTACATATCATATTGACAACTTTTAGTATTCTATTTTTATACGATCTTTTTGACAAAAATCCTTTTCATGAACTGTATCTAAACCCAATTATTGTAGGTTCTTTTGGTGTTTTAATATTAACCATTAGCTATTTTGTAGAACTCTTAAATACAGATTCAATCGTATCCTTTGCACGTTCGCAAACGTTTTGGATTGTTACAGGCTTATTTTCCTTTTATATTGGTTTACTTCCGTTGTTACTATTTCATGCATATCTAAAATATGGTAGTGATTTTTACACCATTGTCATCACCGTATTAAATGTTGTTTTATATGGCTGTTATCTTAAAAGCTTTTTATGTCTGAAACAGAAAACATAGAGGAAATTTTCTTTTTACTATCTGGCGCTGCTTTGTTGATTGCCGTCGCGGTGGTAATTCTATTTTATGTGTTTATTACACGTAAAAATAAATTGCTGACCGAAAAAACCATGTCGATCAATTCGTATGAAAAGAAAATGATTGAGTTGGAATTAAACGCCTTAAGATCGCAGATGAATCCACATTTTGTACATAATTCGTTGAACGCAATTCAATATTATATTCAACTCAACGATATTGATCAATCGGAGAATTATTTGACCCGTTTTTCAAAATTAGTACGGCAATTTTTCGACTATTCGCGCAAGCAATTAATCACTATTGAGGAAGAAATTGACTTGATTTCCAACTATTTATCATTAGAAAAGTTGCGTTTTGAAGACAAACTTTCCTATGAAATTATATGTGATGAAATTGTTGACAAAGAAGCTTCTATTCCATCAATGGTGTTGCAACCTATTGTTGAAAATGCAGTCAATCATGGTATTTTTCACAAAAAAACACCAGGGAAAGTCAGCATTACATTTTCGCAACTTTCGTACGATACCTTTTGCGTTGTTATAGAAGATGACGGAATTGGTATTAAAGCAGCTAAAACACTTTCCAATAATTCATTTCAATCACGGAAATCACATTCATCCCAAGTGTTAGATGAACGTTTGAAATTGTTGGAACAAGTTGACAATTGGCATGTGGAATATACCATTAAAGACCGTTCTGAATTTGGCAACAAACAAGGAACAATTGTAACTCTAATTTTTAAACTACCAAACTAACATGACTGTAACTGCAATTCTTATTGACGATGAACATAAATCGTTGGCAATTTTAAAAAATAAACTGGAACGCTTGTGTCCAAATATAGATGTGATCGCGGAAACACAAGATCCTGAAGAAGCTGTTGAACTGATCAGCAATTTGAATCCGCAATTGGTATTTTTGGACATTGCCATGCCTGGTATGAATGGCTTTGAAGTGTTGCAAAAAATTCCAAAACCACAGTTTGAAATCATTTTTGTGACCGCTTTTGATCAGTATGGTATTGAAGCCATTAAACATTGTGCTATTGGTTATATTGTGAAGCCGATTGACAGCCAAGATTTAATTCAGGCAGTTGCAATTGCTACTGAGAATATTGCGGATAAAACAGCTTTGGCTAAGAATACACAGTTGATTGAGAATTTGGGCATTCAGTCGTTTCAACAAAAGAAAGTTGTGATTCCTTCACAAGACGGTTTGGAGTTTGTAAAAGTAGAAGATATTATTCATTGTCAAGGAATTGATGGTTATACTAAAATTTACTTTCAGCAACAGAAACCTATTATGAGTTCGTATAGTATTGGGCATTTTTTGAAGCTTTTAAAACATCCCGATTTTTACCTAATTCATAAATCACATTTAATTAATATCAACTATATTTTGAAGTATTTAAATGAAGGATATGTCGTGTTGGAAGACAATCATAAGTTGCCTGTTTCACGGACAAAACGTACCGATTTTTTGAATATGATTCGGAGTGTGTGATGTGTGGAATTGTCCATTTGTGGATTCGTGGATTTGTTTATTTGTTTATTTGAAAGTTCAGTTTGACGAAAATTAAATGTAAACCATAAAAAAAGACCTTCAGTTTCCTGAAAGTCTTTCGTTTGAATCTTGTACTATTTTCTAATTATTTCTTTTCTTCAGCGTATTTTTTATTTAATACTTCTAACAATTCCTTGGTAAGGTCTGCTTCTTCTTTTCCATAATACACCGTTCCAACATATTCGTTTTTACCTAAAATATAATCGTAACCGTTTGCTTTTCCATACTCAGCAACGTACTTTTTTATTTTGCTTAATAACGAATCATTGAGCGATTGACTTTCTTGCTTGATGGCGTTTTCCTCAACTTGATATTGTTGTTGTAACATTCCTTGCTTTTGTTGCAATTGTGTCATCAACGCATCTTGTTTTACTTTGGTCATTTTTGCCGCTTTTATTTGCGCGTCTTGCACTTCCATTTGAAAAGAACGTCCGATACTGTCATTTTTTTGTTGAAACTTTTCAATCTTAGTTTTCATTGATGCCTCCAAATCCTTTTTTTCTTGGTATTCATTTACCAATTCCGAATTGTCTACAAAACCGATTTTCGTAGGTTGTTGGCAAGAATACAATCCAAGTGCTGCAATTGCCAAAACGATTAATTTTTTCATGTGTATGAATTTAAGTTGTTTTCTAAGTTTATTTTTTGAAAATTGATAAATCTACATCGTTCTGCTTTTTTTCAATTTTCGTTGGCGCAAAAATAGAAATAAAGTTTACATAACAAATTGTGAAGCTTGTATGATTTTTCAAGAAAATTAAAAGAATAAGAATAATTTATGCAAAATTTTACATGATAAGTAAAATCAATAGAAAGTGACTTCAGTATGCTTAGTTTTTAATTGATTTCTCAGAAAGACTAATACAATTTACTTTGTGAAGCGTAAAGTGAGCTTAAAACGCTTAAAAATGCCCTTTTAGTTGTTTTTAATGATGTAAATGAGTGAAGAATACTCAGAACTGTTGATCGCTTTAAAGTTTGACACAAATCCTCTGTAAAAACCTTTTATCAGATTCATTTTCCCTGTTTTGTGTTTTTCGGAAAGTAAACTTACATAATACGCATCAAATTTCATTGGTAAGATTTTTACTACTTTCATTTGTTTCTTTTCAAAAAGTACTTTTATTGATTTTTGAGAGAAATGCCAAAGATGTCTCGGCACATCAAACGCTGCCCAACTTTCTTTATAGTGATTTGCATCATGACTTTTAAAATTTGGAACGGCAATGAAAATAGTTCCGTTTGGTTTCACGATTCTTTGTAAGCTAGCAATGTATTCCTCCAAATTCGGAACATGTTCTAAAACGTGCCACATGGTTACGGCATCAAAACTTTGATCTTCAATTTCAGTCAACCAATCGTTATGTTGAATTTCGATTCCTGTTTTTTCACTCGCAATTTTTCGTGCCTGCTCGTCAGGTTCTATGCCGGCAACATTCCATTTGTATGCCTGAGCCATTTTTAAAAAATCGCCTGTTCCGCAACCAATATCCAAAATCTGTTTGGTTTCGGTTTTTGTGTACTGACTTACAATCGCCATTTTTTTAGACAACATATATGAACGCACCCAATGGTACATTTTTTCAAAGAGGTTTCTTTTGGAGTCGGTATGCGAAATGTAATCTTCACTTTGATAGTACGAAGGTAATTTGTCCAAACTCGGTTGTGGTTCGGTTTTGTACATTTCCAAAGCTTCATCAAAAACGAGCTGAAATTCTTCTCCAGAAACTGAATAATCTTTTACTGTTAGGTTGTTCATTTTGTATCTACTTCTAATTTACTTTCGATTGTTCCACGTGGAACAATTAGTTGTTTCTAATGATAAAATCCAATTCTTGCGATAAATCTATTCGTTCATTATACGAATTAAATAATTTTCTACAATAGTGCTATAAATTGATTCTTCTTTTACAATATTTAATTCTAATCAATTTCTATTGTATCTTCTATTAGTACTATTCCGCTTCTTTAGTTTATGTGTAAATCATTAAATAAACGATTCATTTTAAAAAACAAAACTCATATCGTATTGATCTATATAATTGTCAAAATTCATTTTTGTAAAAAACGCGTGCATGTTTTTATTTGAAGCATCAATATTAATGATATTATAACTTCCGTTTGGTAAAGCTGAGAATAAAATTTCCCCAAATCGATTCCAATTATTTTGCTTCACTCCTAACCTATGAATTCTTTTTGAAACTTTATGAAAAAGTAAATATGCAACTGCTTCATTTTGATCAAAAACTGAAATTGCTTGCAAACTTTGTTTATACTTTTCCAAACAATGATCTTGATTTTCTATCGATGGAATATAGTTTTGTAACTGCTGAAAAACGTCAAAAGAAAAATCATCGGTAAGCATCGTTTTAAATTCAGTTTCAAATTCAACGTTGTCCTGTTCCCAATCAAACTTGTATAAATGATATTGACGATCAATTGTAAAACCTACTTTTTGATACGCTAAAATGGCGCGTTCATTTTTTGTGATACATTCCAACGTGCTTTTATCAATTCCGTTTTCTTTTAGTGTTACAATCGCTTTCTCATACAATTTTGTCAGCAATCCTTTTCTTCTGTGTGTTGGAATTATTCCAGTAGAAGCATTATACGCTACTTTCGTTTCTCCATACATATTGATTGCATGAATGATAAATCCGACAAGTTTATTATTGTCAAAAATACCAAAGGATAAACTGTAATCTACACCTGAAGCTGTCCAGCGTTCGTTGACATATGCCGTGGTAAAATTGATCGGAACAAAGTAATCAGAAAACGCCAAGTTCAAGGTCGAAATGATCTCTTGAATTGGCGTTTGTTGTAATGATTTTATTTCCATAAGATAAAATGTTCCACGTGGAACACTAAAATATTTATCTATTCAGATAGACTAACATCACACTTATATCACTTGGAGAAACTCCGCTGATTCGTGATGCTTGTGATAAGTTTACAGGACGAATTTTAGACAACTTTTGACGTGCTTCCATGGATAGATTTGTCAATCCATCATACACAAAATCAGCTGGAATTTTAACGCGTTCCAAGTTGTTCAATTTGTCTGCATTGCTTTTTTCTTTGTTGATATAACCCGCATATTTTATTTGAACTTCTGTCTGTTCTAACACATCTTTATCCAAATTGTTGTTTTCTATAAATTGAGAAACCGAAGCAACTTGTTTCATATCATCCATGCTAATATTTGGACGCGCAAAGATTTTGAACATCTTATCTTGTTGTTTCACTTTTGATGAATTTTTAGCTTCCAATACAGGATTTATTTCATCTGGTTTTACACTGGTATCTTTAAAAAATTGAATGAACGCATCCGAATTGGTTTTCTTTTTTTCCATCGCACGCAGACGTTCTTCACTTGCCAAACCGAGTTTGTGACCAACAGGCGTTAACCTGAAATCTGCATTATCTTGACGCAACAATGTTCTGTATTCCGCGCGTGAGGTAAACATTCTGTATGGTTCTTCTGTTCCTTTTGTGATCAAATCATCTACCAAAACACCAATGTATGCTTCGTTTCTTTTTAAGATGAATTCGTCTTTTTCTTGAACTTGTAATGCTGCATTTATTCCTGCCATCAATCCTTGCGAAGCGGCTTCTTCATAACCTGTTGTCCCATTAATTTGTCCAGCAAAAAATAATCCATCTACTAATTTTGTTTCTAGTGTATGTTTTAATTGTGTTGGTGGAAAATAATCGTATTCAATGGCGTAACCAGGTCTAAAGAACTTTACATTTTCAAATCCAGCAACAGAACGTAATGCTTTAAATTGAACATCTTCTGGCAAGGAAGTTGAAAAACCATTTACATATACCTCAACTGTATTCCAGCCTTCAGGTTCAACAAATAATTGATGACGATCTTTGTCTGCAAAACGATTGATTTTATCTTCAATCGACGGACAATATCTCGGACCAATGGATTGAATTCTTCCGTTGAACATTGGCGAACGATCAAAACCTTCTTTCAATAAATCATGTACCAATGGAGACGTGTACGTCATGTGACAAGCACGTTGATTTTCTAACGGGTTAGTTGATTTTAAATAAGAGAATTTATCAGGTTGTTCATCTCCAGGTTGAATGATCATTTTAGAATAATCTAACGAACGTCCATCAACTCGTGGTGGCGTTCCTGTTTTCATTCGTCCTGATTCAAAACCAAGTGCCACAAGTTCTTCTGTAATTCCAGTTGCAGCTCTTTCTCCTGCTCTTCCGCCTCCAAAGTTTTTATCTCCAATATGAATCAATCCGTTTAGAAACGTTCCATTGGTTAAGACCACTGTTTTTGATCGTATTTCTAATCCTAAAGATGTTTTAACACCTTTTATTTTTCCTCCTTCAATGATCAATCCGCGAACCATTTCTTGGTAGAAATCTAAGTTATCGGTTTGCTCTAACATTAGGCGCCATTCTTCTGCAAAACGCATGCGATCACTTTGTGCTCTTGGCGACCACATTGCAGGACCTTTTGACTTGTTTAGCATCTTGAATTGGATCGCCGATTTGTCAGTAACGATTCCACTGTAACCACCAAGTGCATCAATTTCACGCACAATTTGCCCTTTCGCAATTCCGCCCATAGCAGGATTGCAAGACATTTGTGCAATGTTTTGAAGGTTCATCGTAACGAGCAATGTTTTGCTTCCCATATTGGCGGCTGCGGCTGCGGCTTCTGAACCTGCGTGACCTGCACCAACTACTATTACATCATATTCCGTATTAAACATAATCTACACGATTGAATTTCTTTTTTCGTAACTAATTTGTAGAAAGTTTGAGGTAATTCTTCAAGATTGTTCCACGTGGAACATTTTTAGTTTTTCGTTTTCCTTTAACGTCATTACATCTTGATCTGCTTCTGTTTTGTCTTTATATCCACAGTAGTGCAATACACCATGAACCATCACTCTTCGCAATTCTTCTTCAAAGGAAACCTTGAAATCGGTTGCATTATCTGTGACGCGTTCAACAGAAATAAATATATCTCCATGTAGTTCATTTCCTACTGAATTATCAAAACTAATAATGTCCGTTAACGTATCGTGATTGAGGAATTCTACATTGAGTTTGTGCAAATATGCATCATCACAAAATATATAATTGATGTCTCCTTCGCGTTTATCTTCCGAGTCAATAACTTGGCTAATCCAGTGTTCAATTTGCGCTTCATTTGGAAGTTCAAATTGGGTTTCGTAATGAAAACTAATCATCTTTGTTTTTGAAATACTCCTGTACTTTCTTTTTGTAATTATTGCGCAAAGGTAATACTTGTCTGTTTAATATCTCAATTTGATTGAAATACTGTCGCACATCAGGCATTTTTTCATTTGTAGTGTTGGTGAAATCTTTGCGATTTGTACTTGCTTCTCGTCTACTTTCTTGCTTTTGCTCAAAGGCAGCTTTGTCTAGTTTTTGGAGTTGATATTTGAGTTCAATCATCTTTTTCATCGTTTCGTCATTGAAACCTCGTTCTAATAATTCGGTTTCGACCTCTTCCATTTGACGTAATAATTCAAGCGATTGTGAATCTTTTATTTTCTCTCCATATTTATCTTTTAATTGCTGTTCAAATTGTTGACGCAATTGTTGTTGTTGTTTGAATATATCGTATAATTTTCCCGATTCGTTTTCGTCTCCACTACCCGATCCGCCACCTTGCTGGCCGTTTTCTCCTTGCTTTCCTTCTTTGCCGCCTTTGCCTTTTTTCCCTTCTTCTTTGCCGCCTTTTTCGCCGTCTTTACCATCTTTACCTTGTCCTTCCTGCTTCATGCCTTGTTGCATTTGCTTGTTGAGATCTTCTTGCGATTGTATCAAATCGGGCAATTGAAATCCTTTTCCTTGACCTTGATTTTGTCCACTTTGTCCAACACCTGATGAACCTTGTCCTTGACCTTGTCCCATACTTTGATTCATGTTGTCCAAAACACCACTTAGGAAATCTGCCAATGTATTTGTCGCCGTAAGTGCATATTGCTGCGCCGAAACACCTCTGTACACATTATTCTCCGCAAGTAATTCTAACGATTTGTCAATGTTGAAATAGATGTCTGTGATTTCTGTATTGATGCGTTCCGAAATTTTTGGCTGGCGTAATGATAAAGCGAATAAACTATCGTCAACATGTTCAAACATTTTACGCAGTTCGTTCTGTCGTTTTAGCTTAGACGCGTAACTCGCATTTGTATTGTCAATTTCTTCAAAACCTTTCATTAATGTTTCTTCCTCGAAAGAGAAAATTACCAGATTGTCTAGTATTTGACGCAACATTTCAGCATCTTCTTTTATGCTTTCTTGTCCGCTCATTTGCATGGAAGATTGCATCGCTTTGCTCATACGTTGCATTTTCTGCGCTGCTTTTTTCTGCTTTTGCTTCGCACTTTGTTGCTGCTGTTGCTGTTGTTGTTCGCTTGGCGATTGCTCGCTATTTTCTAAATCGTCTGCGGCATCTTGTTGTTCTTGCTTGATGTCTTCTTCTTCATTTTTTTCACGTTCTAAATCCAACGGTTTTTTTAATTCGCTGTTTTCTTTGTCCAAATCGTCCATTTCCTTTTGCAAGTCTTTGAACTTTTGATTTAGTTCTTCTTGCTTTTCGGACGTGTTTTCTTTTCCATCTTTTTTGGAGAGTTCTTCTTGTTCTTTGGCAAGTTCGGCAAGTTCACGTTGAATTTTTTCTGCCTTTTTAGTTACATAAAAACGCTTTGTTAGTTCTAGAATTTGTTGCAGATTTTTTTTACTGTTTTGTTGCTTCTTTCCGAGTTCTTCTAGTTTTTCTTGCAATTCTTCTTCGTTGATTTTTTCAGCAAGCTTTTTCAGCTCTTCCATCAACTTTTCGTTTTTTTCTAATTCTTTTTGTTGCCGTTCTAGTCTTTCTTTTAACAACTCTTTGTCTTCGTCATCTTTGGTATCTTCTGGCTGAAATTCTTCTAAATTCTTTTCCAATTGTTTGGAGAATTTTTCCATTAATTGATCATTTCGTTCTTGACGTTCTAAAAAGTTTTTTAGTTTTTTCTGATCGTTAAAATTCAGCTCACTTTTTTCCTTTTGTGTTTTGGAAATCTTTTTGAGTTCTTCTTGTTGCTTTTGCAATTTTTCTAACGATTTGTCTAAGTCTTGAATCGTTTCTTGTTGTTGTTCTAATTGTTCCGTTTCGAGTTCGGTATCCGTCAATTTACGAAAGTTGAACACTTCACTTTTTACTTTCTTTCCACCACGAATGCCGTCATTATCCGTTAGTTCAAAGTAGAATTCATAGTTGACACCTTTTGTCAATTGTAAGTTGCCAGGAAATGTATATTGAAATTGATCAATGTTTGATGTTGAAATCGCGATATTTTCTCTGGTTTTCGTTTCAGGATTTTCTGTTGGATAGTAGACTAATTGCAAACGTTTCAAACCATAATCATCGGAAACTTGTCCTAAGAAATACATCGTACGTTGATCAACCGAATCGCGTTTTGACTGCAAATCCATCTTTGGATATTCGTCCTTAATAACACTAATATTAAAACCTAAATTTTCATAGTTTTTGAGTTCATCATTACTAGTACTTATTTGATAATCAAGTTTTTGATAGATTCTACGTTCTAACTTGAATTCGTTTGCTTCTTGTTTAAAAACGTATGTACTATCGCTAGCAATTAACTCTAATTGATTCGTTTGTTTTGCTTTGGCTTCCCATGTAATTTTTGTGCCTTCAGGAATGGTAGCATTTCCTGTACTTTTTAAAACCTCATCTTTCCGTTTGGTGTACGCTGGATAATCCAACACCATTTGGAAATTCACCAACGACGGAACTTTCACGACATTTAATGTGTATGGTTTTGATGTCACTTCATTCGCCGTTAAGGTAAACGTTGTTGCTACTTTTGGTTGCGAAAATGTATATTCATAGTTTCCTACGCCTTTATTTTGCAAGAAATAGGTTTCGTCTCCTAATTGAATTTGAACTTCTTCAGGAATGACATCTCCTAAGGTTTGCACTTGCAATTTATAGGATTGATTTTCAATGGCTTGTAACGAATCATTTACGACTAAAAATTGAAATGGCGCTGGCGGTTCGTAGGTTGTTTGATAGTTGACAACACGTTCGTAACTACTACTAAATAGTGAGCTGTTTCCTGAAATCCACACAAATACTACAATGGCTAATGGTAGCATGGCATATTTAGCGTATTTGAGATTTTTTTTGAAATTGATGGCAACTTGAAACGGAATCGGTTGTAATTCCTTCGATTTTTGTTCGATACTCGCCAATAACAATTCAGATTCAGAAGAAGTTTCTGAAAGTTGCAATACATTTAGCAATTTGTCATTCACTTCTGGAAAGTGATTTCCGATGATTTTAGACGCTTCTTTGAAACTGATTCCTTGTTGCAGTTTGAAGAGTTTCGTTAGTGGAAACACAATAAATTTCGCAAAAAGTGCTACTTCGACCAAGATAAAAATCCAGAACAAAGCGGTTCGTGCGCCAGTGTTTAACCATAAAAAGTGTTCTACTAATAGCGTGATAATAAAATATAGGAGTCCGATACTAAAAAATAGAATCGCACCTTTGATAAGCTCATTTGTATAGTATTTGGTTACAAATTGCCCTAGTTTCTTTTGTATTTGCTCGTATGCATTCATCATATAACTGATAAAAATAACACATTTACGCAATTATTAGTGTATTGGAGTTGTTAAACATTCTGTAAGATTTATGGAAAAGAACCTACTAAGTGTTCATAAACAAGCCAATTATGAAAAATTTATATACAATTATCGCACTTTTGAGTTCAGCAATTTTGTTTGCACAAAGTCCTTGGACACAAGAAAAAGGGAAGTTTTACACACAACTTTCGTTTACTACAATTGCTAATTATGATGAAGTTTTTGGCGATCCTGAGTATACTACCGATCGTGAAATTACCGATAATACCTTGCAATTTTATGGCGAATATGGTTTAACTTCGAAGACAACGTTGTTGCTAAATGTGCCCTTGAAGTTTATCAATACTGGAGATGCTGTTTCTCAAAATCCATTTACAAGTGAAGAGACGATTTCATCTTTTGGAAATATTGGTTTTGGTGTAAAACATCAATTTTATAAGAAAAAATGGATTGTTTCTGGACAGTTACAAGTAGAAGCCAATACAGGAATGTTTGATCGTCCTTCTGGAATCCGAACGGGACGCGATGCATGGACTTTTACACCAACAATCAATATTGGACGAAGTTTTGATACTTTTTATGTGCAAGCCTTTACAGGAATCGATTTAACGACCAATAATTATAGTAATAATTTCAAATTTGGTGGCGAAGTTGGAACAAAGGTTCACAGCAAAATTTGGCTGGTAGGTTTTTTAGATATTGTGAATTCGTTTAATGATGGCGATATTAATTTGCCAATAAGCAACTTAGGAACCGCTTTGTATGTAAACAATCAAGAATATGCTGCTTTTGGATTGAAAGCTATTGGAGAAATCAACAAATCATTTGGTGGTGTTTTAACTTTTGGAGGCGCATTTTCGGGAAATAATGTTGCCAAACAAGCCGCATTGACTGTTGGTGTGTATCATAAGTTTTAAGCTAATTTTTGAAAGAGATAGTTTGGGTTTTTAGCTACTAATTGATAGTTTTTATTTGCTTTCATTTCTTTCATGAATGTTGTGCTGCCAAACGGAGAATCATCCATGGAATCATCAAATAGGATAAAACCTGAATTCATCAAATGTTTGTCTACATTTTCAAAATCTCTTTTTACATATGCATACGCATGATCGCCATCAATATATGCAAATGATATCGCTGATCCTAGTTGAACCGCTTGATTGAAGATGTCTTTTGCTTGTACTTTTTTGTCATATTCACTAAAGAATTCATCAGACGTTAATTGAAAAGAATGTGGCAAATTGTCTTTGTGTAGAAATTGAATACTATTGATAAAATTAGTTTTCATGTATGTACTGTAGTCTTCTCGTAATATATCATGACGACCGTCAATGCTATTCGATTTCTCTCCGTGTCTATCAAAAGCTCCTTCATAAATCCACGGATCACAATTGATTAATTTTTCTACACGATGATGTTTCTTCAATAAATGCAGCATCAGATTTGTAGACAAACCGCCGTATGATCCAATTTCAATAACAACTCCGTCAACAGGCATATTTTTCAACGCATAATCCATAAGATATATATTGCCATTATGCAACATGTCTGCTCCAATGACAAGACTTTTAAGTCTAAGAATAAAAATATCTTCTGGAATTTCTTTGACTTTAAGTTTAGAAAGTGTGCTTTTTATTTTCTTTAAAATTGTCATTATTGATGGTTCGTTAAAACAACTGTAACAGGAATTCCTGCTCTGTATACAATAACTACACTTATTTTTGCTGTAAAAGTTTAGTTATGGGTTAAAAGTAAGAGAATCTATGACAATGTCAAAAAGGAATGGATACGATTTTATGCCCAACAGAAATAGCTCATACCGTTTCATTTCAAAAAAAAATAGTATTTTTAAACGCCTTGAACTGAAAAATGAACAGATGAAAGATTTAAAATATTTAGCCGCTTTTTCTACGCCATTGGTTGCTGTACTTGCCTTATATTTAGGTGGATATTATACCTATTTAACTCCATTATATGCCTTTGGAATGATTCCGCTTATGGAATTGATTTTTTCACAAAGTACGGCAAATTTATCCGATGAAGAAGTAGAAGAAAAAGCAGCAAATCGTGTTTTTGATTGGTTGTTGTATTTAAATATTCCTATTGTGTACGGATTGCTAATTGCAACAATCATAAGCGTTTCCAACGGAAATTATGAAACCTATGAATTGGTTGGGTTGATCTTTTCTACTGGAATTGTATTAGGCTCAAACGGAATTAATGTGGCGCACGAACTTGGGCATAGACAAACACAAGTTGAGCAAATAATGGCAAAGATTTTATTATTGCCTTCTTTGTACATGCACTTTTTTGTGGAGCATAATTTTGGACATCATTTGCATGCTGCAACAAAGGAAGATCCTGCAACGGCTAGATACAATCAAGTGGTGTATTCATTTTGGTTTACCTCAACAATTCGTCAATATATAAATGCTTGGAAAATTCAGGAAAATTTACGCCAACGTGGAAATATTTCATTTTTCTCATGGAAGAATAATATGTTTTGGTTTAGCGTTTTGCAATTGGCTTATGTTGGAATTGTTGCCTATTTTTTTGGAACGTTAGGACTAATTTTCATCTTGGCAAGTGCTGTGGTAAGCTTCCTTTTATTAGAAACCATCAACTATATTGAACACTACGGATTGCTGCGTAAAAAATTAGCTTCAGGTCGTTACGAACGTGTTCGTGAAATTCACTCTTGGAATTCCAATCATGTCATCGGACGTATTGTTTTATACGAACTCACACGCCATAGCGATCATCATTACAAAGCTTCAAAAAAGTACCAATTGCTAGATTGTCATGAAAAAAGTCCGCAAATGCCTTTTGGCTATCCAACTTCAATGGTTTTGGCATTAATTCCGCCTTTATGGTTCAAAGTGATGAATAAACGCATCCCAAGTGAAATGATTTCCTAAGTGTTTTTCCTGTACCACTTACGGTTTTTCTATACCTGTTTCTCACAGTAAAACACTTCTATATTCTTAGTGCTTTGCTTCTACTCTATGTTTTGATCCTGGCGCATCTTTGCCTTGAAACAAAACAATAGAAACTTAAACACTTTACATTATGAGAAACATTTTTACTTTATGTTTACTCTTCGTTTACGGAGTAAGCTTTGGTCAATTTTGCGAAGACTTTAACGATCAAGATATTTCTAATTGGAATGGCGTTGCTGCAGGCGCAAATACAGCAGACCCTTTTGGACCTAGCGGAAACGCGGATGACTTCTTTTTACATTCGTATGACGCTTCTGGTTCATCCTACATTTATAACGATGTTGATTATGCAGGCGATTGGCGTGAATATAACGGACAATGCTTGTGTTGGGATTTTCAAGTCATTGAAGATGGAAATTTTGGCGAACCATTATCTCCACGATTAATTATTTATAGCGGATCTCCCACAAGTCCAACAGCTACAGCAACATTTGTAGCAACGGTACAAACTACAGAAGGTGGCGGATGGGTTCACGTATGTGCGCCAATTGAAACTTGTGAAGGTGCCGATTTGCCATCAAACGCAAACGGAGAATGGGTAATGGCTGCCGGATCAGATTGTACAGACTGGAACAACCTAATCAGTAATATTGACGGAATTCGTTTTTACTTAGATCTTACTTCAAGTCCAACAGAAGAATACGGATATGACAATATTTGTATTCAAGATTGTGACATTCAAGGTGGCGAACCAACCAATGAAGGTGCGTTTTGCTGTGAAGGCGGTAATTTGGTAGAAAACGGAAACTTTGAAAACGGTACCAACGGATTTACTAGCGATTATACAGAAGATGCAAGTTTGTATCCAGGCGCTTTTTATGTGTCTGACGATGCAAGCATTTTTGGAACTAGCATTACAGATCATTCTGCTTGTGCTGATCCTACACAATATGTTGACAATAAAGATTTTTTATTAGTCAACGGGAGAACAACACAACCTGCTGGAACTTCAAGTGTTATTTGGCAACAAACAGTACAAATTGATTTTGAAAAAACGTATAAATTCTGTGCAAACTTTAAAGATATGCCACAGTGTACATTCAATATAAAACCAGAAATTCGTTTGGAAGTAAATGGTCAGTTATACGATTGGATCACAATTGATACCAATAGTGACGATCCTTGCGATTGGCAACAAATTTCAGAATGTTTTGAAGGCGATCAAGATATTTTAGACATTAAAATTCACTTAAAAGAAGATGGTTTAGGCGATGGAAACGACTTAGCAATTGACGATATTTCATTGCAAGCGAAACTTGATCAAAACCTTAATATTAGCGTATTGCACCAAGGAAGTCCGCAGCAATTAACAGGTTCTATCAATAGTATTGATACTACAGATGATATTTTATTGGTAGAAGATGTATGTACGGAGCAAAACAGTGGTTACCAATATGCTTGGTTTGTGTACGAGTTAGAATTGTCTTCTTTCCCATTCACGCAACCGTTAGATTTCATCAACATGGTTCCTGATACTTTTGCGTGGTCAAGTAATATTGGCGGATTCAACAATCAAATCCCAACATCAACCAATCCTGTTTGGGGATTAACAACAACGTTCCCGAATTATAACTTTGAACATAACAAAATGTATGTTATTGGATTGTACGTAGGAAGCTGTTGCGATAGTTGTTATGATGAAGATTGGTCGTACCAAATTACGCTAAGTACAGAAAACGGAAATTCAACTCCAATGAATGTATTTACCACAGAAGTAAAAGATCATTTACGTTCGTTATTCGTAATGGGCGAAACCAACAACGGAACATTAGGACGAGAAGAAGCAGACCTACTTAACTTTAGTATGTTTCCAAATCCAACATCAGATATTTTACAATTTAATTCAGACGAAGCAATTGTATCTTACAGAATCACAGATATTACAGGAAAGTTGGTACAAAGCAAAGCAATCGAGGTTTCAGAGATTGATGTTTCGCAACTAAGCGCTAACATGTACTTTGTGACGGTAACAACAACTTCAGGCATCGTTCATACAGAAAAATTTATTAAAAAGTAATAAAGATACATAAGTCTAATCTGTCACTTCGGACGCAGTTGAGAAGCTAAACACGCTATTATTTCATTTGAATCTCGACTGCGCTCGATTTGACATTACTTTTAAAAGAAATAGCATTTTTCTCAAACCTGCTGATTTTCGAAACCCTCAAAATTAAAACTTTGAGGGTTTCACTTTTCCAATTACCTTTGTATATATAACCATATACTAAAATTCATGTCAAAAAAAGTTCGTGTTCGTTTTGCACCAAGTCCAACAGGACCATTACATATTGGAGGCGTTAGAACTGCCTTATTCAACTATTTATTCGCCAAAAAACATGGCGGCGATTTTGTGTTACGTATTGAAGATACAGATCAAAACCGATTTGTAGAAGGTGCGGAAGAATATATCACAGAAGCATTAGAATGGTGTGGAATTCCGTTTGATGAAGGTGTTGGAAAAGATGGCGGATTTGGTCCATACAGACAAAGTGAGCGCAAACATTTGTACAAACAATATGCCGATGAATTGATTGAAAAAGGACACGCATATTACGCGTTTGACACTGCCGATTCATTAGATGCACACCGAAAAGATCATGAAGCAAAAGGAAAAACATTTATCTACAACTGGCACAATCGTTTAAAGTTGACGAATTCTTTAGCGCTTTCGGCGGAAGAAGTCGCGGCTAAACTTGATGCTGGCGAACCGTATGTAATTCGTTTCAAATCGCCACAAGATGAAATTTTACACTTACAAGATATCGTTCGTGGAGATGTAAAGATTGATACGAATATTTTAGATGATAAAATTCTGTTTAAAAGTGACGGAATGCCAACCTATCATTTGGCAAATATTGTAGATGACCATTTAATGGAAATTACACATGTTATTCGTGGAGAAGAATGGTTGCCTTCGTTAGCGCTACATTATTTATTATACCGTTCGTTTGAATGGGAAGCGCCACAATTTGCGCATTTGCCATTAATTTTAAAACCAACTGGGAAAGGAAAATTGAGCAAGCGTGATGGTGCAAAATTTGGTTTCCCAGTATTTCCAAAAGAATGGAATGATACCAAAGAAGGACAATTGTATATGGGTTTCAAGGACGAAGGATATTTCCCAGATGCCTTGATAAATTTCTTAGCATTTTTAGGTTGGAATCCTGGAACGGAGCAAGAAATTTTCAGTTTGGATGCGTTAATTGAAACATTTGAACTAGAACGAATTAACAAAGCTGGTGCACGATTTGATATTAAAAAAGCGGATTGGTTCAACCAACAATATATGCAATTAAAATCTAACGAAAGTATCGCCATTGCTTTTAAAGAAAATCAAGCGGAATTGGCAGATATTGACATCAATTATATTGAAATGGTCGTTGATTTGATAAAAGAAAGAGCTTCATTTACGAAAGATTTATGGAGTTTGAGTCACTTTTTCTTCGTGGCGCCAACGGAATATGATGAAAAAGCACGTAAAAAGGCCTTAAAAGAAGGTACAGGCGATATTTTGAACAAGCTGGTAGAAATTATTGAAGCTACGGAAGATTATAGTGTAGAAACGCTTCAAACTAATATTAAAGGCTGGATTACTGATAACGAAATTGGTTTTGGAAAAGTAATGCAACCGTTGCGTTTTGCCTTAGCTGGCGCATTAAGCGGACCCGATTTGTTTCAAATTATGTTTATGATTGGAAAACAGGAAACCATCAAACGTATTCAGAAAGTAATTGATATGTTGTAACTGAATCAAGTTCAATATGACGTATTTTTCGAATTCACTAATATTGTATTAAATATAATGATATTACTATCCCATAAGTTGAAAGTATTATTATGAAAGTTGCAATTTGGCATGTTTTTTGATTTTTTTTCATTTTATTAACCTTAAAATCAACACATTATGTCATATGATAGTTTAGACTTTGAAGAGGATTTAGAATTAATTGGAAAAGAAGTTGGTATAAATACTGCTATTGGAGCTTCATTAGGAACTTTTGTTTTTCCTGGAGTGGGAACTGTTGCTGCGGCAATTGGTGGGGCAACGTCTGGAATAGGTTCTGGCTTAGGAAAAGTTATTGCTAAGCGAATTAAAAACAAGTAGATCAAATGGATCGACATTATTCTCACTTACTAAATAAAATCGGAGAAAAAAATTAAAAAGCGCGCCAATTGGCGCGCTTTTTCGTGTTACTACAAATAGAAAGTGGCTAAAACACTCAACTGTTCTGTATTTCCTTTCAATTTTTTATTGTCAACTGTCAGTTTATTTAAAACGTTTGAAAATCCATATTCGTATTGCAAAGAAATTTTAAATACTTGAAATCCTCCTGATATTCCTATAATTCCCATAACATTAAAGCGTGATGTTTGGCGCGCATCTTTTGCTGTAAATGTATCATACCCTTGTAATGTATAGTCTTCAAATTTGCTGTCAATTTCAAATTTATCAGAAAGTTGCACGGCTGGACCAAATTCTACACTAAAGTGTTTTTCACTAATTTTATAACTTCCGAGTACACCTATTTTGGCTGCCAATAAATTGAATGGTATTTCTTCATTTTCAGATACCAACGTTTCTCTTCCTAATATATTGAATTCATGAAAGTTAAGATGTAAAAAATAAACCATATCAAAACGTCGAGCCACAGTTCCACGGGTAGATAATCCTCCTTGAAAACCGACAGCATTGGTAGTAACCAGATCATTTGTACGGATATCAAATAGATGCGCACCAGCCGAAATTCCTAAGCGGTTGTAGTCATTATAACGACTTTGTGAAAAAGATTTTGTAACAAAAAGTAGGGTTGTTGCTACTAATAGTAGAAAATAGGTTTTGTTCATTTTGGGAGTACTTTTGATTAAAGTTGCCAAAAGTATCCTTTTTTACACAAAAAAAAATTATTTTTAATCACACTAACATTTAAAACATACACGTTATGCCACATCCCATCTTTATAGTATTGATTGTTCTTGCAGTCATTATACTGTTATCGTCATTCTTTATTGTAAAACAGCAAACTGCAGCTATTATTGAACGTTTCGGACGTTTTAATAGTATTCGCCAATCGGGTTTACAGCTAAAAATTCCTTTGGTAGATAGAATCGCAGGGAAATTAAGTTTAAAAATTCAACAATTAGATGTAATCATCGAAACCAAAACATTAGATGATGTATTCGTTCGTTTAAAAGTTTCTGTACAATACAAAGTAATTAAGGATAAAGTATATGATGCTTTTTATAAGTTAGATTATCCACACGATCAAATTACATCGTATGTATTTGACGTTGTACGTGCCGAAGTTCCAAAAATGAAATTGGATGATGTATTCGTTAAGAAAGATGATATTGCAATTGCAGTAAAATCTGAATTGAATGATGCCATGATGGAATATGGTTATGATATCATTAAAACGTTAGTTACAGATATTGATCCTGATGCGCAAGTAAAAGCGGCAATGAACCGTATTAATGCGGCTGACAGAGAAAAAACTGCTGCACAATATGAAGGAGATGCACAACGTATTTTAATCGTTGAAAAAGCAAAAGCAGAAGCAGAAAGCAAGCGTTTACAAGGACAAGGTATTGCAGATCAGCGTCGTGAAATTGCACGTGGTTTAGAAGAGTCTGTAGAAGTATTAAATAAGGTTGGAATTAACTCGCAAGAAGCATCTGCCTTAATTGTGGTAACACAGCATTATGATACCTTACAAGCTATTGGTCAGGAAACAAATAGTAACTTAATATTATTACCAAATTCACCACAAGCAGGAAGTAATATGCTCAATGATATGGTTGCTAGTTTTACGGCAAGTAATCAAATTGGAGAAGCTATGAAAAACGCTAAAAACAAGAAAGGAGAATAATATTCTCTATCAAAACACACAACCCGAAACAAATTGTTTCGGGTTTTTTATATCTTAAAAACTTTAAAATACACTAATCATGATTAAAAAAATCACTTTCCTCCTATTCGTTTTTTGTGCTACCTCAACAATGTATGCACAAGATATGGACGCTATGAAAAAAAGTGCCATGCGTGATGCACAAGCGGCGTGTGATGCTACTTTAAAAGAAGATTTTAAAACCTTACTTACGTATACACATCCAAATATTTTAAAAGCTGCTGGCGGTGCTGAAGTTATGGAAGAATACTTAATATCTACATTCAACCAAATGAAAGCTGGCGGTTTTGCTTATCAAGTCGCTGAAACCAAAGCTGTTTCAGATATTGTAAAAGAACAAGGCGAGTATCGTTGTTATGTTGAAAATTATAACGTAATGACGATGAACGATAAACGTATTATTTCTACAAGTTATATGTTAGGGTTTTATAATGAAACTACTAAAAAATGGAGTTTTGTGGAAGCTAAAGAGATGAAGCCAAACGGAACTATTATTTCATATTTTCCAGATTTTAAAACTTCATTGAAGATTCCTGAAAATGTAATGAAAACAGAAGATATTAAAAAATAATATGATTCAAGTTTGATGTATTGCTGAAAGAAGTTTAAAATGCCGTTTTTCACATAATAATACAATTATATACATTTAAAAAAGATCCTGCTCAACGGCAGGATTACTTGTATATAGGTTTTTGTGTTTTAAGTATGTTTTTAGAGAGTTTTGAAGAGCGCTAAACTAAGTAGTTTCAATTTTATTTTAATTGCATGAGAACGCTCTATTTAAAGCAGTTTTTTATAACTGTTTTCAATAGTAAACTGTATAAAAATCAACATTATCTATACTTCTTTAATGGATAAAAAAAATCCTGAGAATGTACTATTCTCAGGATTTTTAGAATTTGGTTGGATTGGTGTTGCTTTTTAGTTGACGATTAATTTTTTCGTCACCACTTGATCACCTACTTTGATTTTTACAAAGTATAATCCTGTTCCGTATGCAGAAACATCTAAACGTTGTTGTGCTCTTGCACTAAAACGAGTTTCTTCAATTTTAGAAATTGATTGTCCTAAGCTATTTAGTAACTCAACTTCGTATGTGTTTCCAATTGTTGTATTGATAATAATATCTACATTACTTTTTGCAGGATTTGGATACATAGAAATAGCGCTTTCTAATGCATTTTCTCCAACAGATAATGTACTTTCAATAGAAATATTATCTACAAACGTACTGTTACTGTAATCGTTGATATTCACAAATCTTAATAAGATATCATTTCCAACATATGGTGTTAAGTCTACCACTTCTGTTCTCCAGTTTGTAGCACTGTTTGGTACCCAAGCAGCATTTACATTAGGAACAGTAGCTAAGTTGGTTCCATCTTTAAAATAGATTTGCGTATATGTTGCTCCACAATCAACAGAAACTTCTACACGTAATCCGTCGTTATAAGCGGCAGACCATTGTGCTTTTGCTAAATCGAATTTTAATTCGGCAGTTCCGTTAAAGTTAAGATCAAAATATTCTGTTGTAAATGTATCTTCTTCTCCTCTAGTTGAGTAGTTTGCACCATCGACAAAGGCAGCTGTTGTTGAGCTTCCATCAGCACCTATAACATTTGATCGTCCTTGCCATGTTCTTGCGCCATCAGGATTGTCTAATACCCAACCTTCTGGTAAAACAGGGTTTACTTCAAACGACTCAAGAAAGTCTACCGAAGTTCCGCTTACTTGTGCAAAGAAATCTAGTGACTTTTCATCATTGTTTACGTATTCGTCTCCTGATAATGATGTCCACACTTTTAACGTATTTGCTCCGTTCGCAGTTAATGTTACTGGTGTAGCAAAGCTAAATGTGTCTGACGCTCCTGAAGCTAATGTTCCGTTGTACATTTCTTGTACTACAGGATCTGTTCCAATTTGATACGTTATCATAAAGTTTGTTTGCGGATCTGTACCATCATTTTGAATATCTACTGATACTATAATTGAACCTGCGTTACAGATCGTTTGGAAGTCTGAAGCATCATTATTGATTGTACTTACCGACAAGTCTTTAGCTAATACACAGTTAAATAATACGCCTGCTAAGTAGCTTCTTGCATTGGTACGTAAACCAGCCCATCCATTTCCTCCTTTTGCACTTACAGCAAACCATAGTGGGTCAGCTGGATCAGCAATTGGGAATGTATGTGATGTTGTGGTAGAGTTTCCAATAACTTCCATGTATTTTTGTCCTAATACATACACATCATATGATGTTGCACCTTGAACGGCATTCCAAGAAATTGTTGCTTCCGTAGGGCAAACAGACTGAATAGAGACACCTGTTACACGTTGTGCAATTGAGAAATTCTCTGGGCTTTGATCTGTTAGTGTTCCATTTGTAGCTCTTATAATACACTGACCAGAAACATTATTAGGTACTGTCCAAGTGTAGTTTCTAGTAGCTGGAGGCAATGTTGCCATTGTTGTCCAAGTAGCTCCATTATCTACAGAGAATTCTAATGTAGTAGTGTTCACAGCATTTACAGCATCCCAATGAATAGTTTCTTGTGTTGCTGGTACAAAACGTTCGCCACCGATTGGATATGTCATTGTTAATCCATCAGTAATGATTTCATACACTACATAATATTTTTGTGGCCCAACAGGAACGTTGAATCCGGCAACATTAATGTTATATGTTCCTGCTGCTGGATTGTTGATCAATACTTGCTCTACATTGTTTAAACGGTCAACTCCTGTACCCGCTGCTAAATTTAGTAAAGCCGAGTTTGGTGTAGTGTTTAATACCCATGGTTGGAATGTTGCACTTGTTGGATCAGTTACAACTAAATCTAAGTCATTTACTAAAGCTGGTGCAGCTCCTGGCGCAGCAGCTACATCACTCCAATATACCATAAAACGAACTTGTGTCGTATTTGCTGGTACTGTAATTGAGTGATTATTATTTGCACCTTGTGTTACTGTAGCGTCTAAATAACGTCCTTCTTCAATAAGCATTGCAGCTCTAAGTCCGTTAACCATTCCCCATCCGAAGCTGAAATCTGGTCCTACATTTCCGTAATCATTTGCTGTGTTTAATAATGTAGCTTTGATTAAGGCTGATTCTGGAAATGCACCTCCATTTAAATCTGCATATGCTTCGTATAATTGTGCTGAAACTCCTGCGATTCCTGGTGCAGCTCCTGAAGTTCCTCCAAACGTTTGGTATGTATTGTTTTCTGCTGTTGATACTTGATTTTGACCGTGTGCAGTGATATCTGGCTTAATACGACCATCAGCTGCAGGTCCACGACTACTAGAACTCGCTAATTGTCCGTTAAAGAATGTGTTTGCTGTTGCAATTACATTTTTTCCTTGCTTGTGTCCACCCGTAATATTTCCCCATCCGGCTCCAGCTCCGTAACCACAGTTACTTGTTCCTGAATTACCTGCTGAGAATACGTGAAGTAAACTTGGAATTGTATTTGTTTGCTCATCTACTGTACGAGTAACAGATGTGTAACCTCCATTACAACCATTACCATAAGATGAGTTAGTAATTTGTACCGTTCCAGCATTGATTAGGTCTGTTGTTGCTTGGTCTAAGAATGATGTTACATATTGTACAACATACATATCAGATCCAGCAGCCATTCCTTTGTTCGTAGGATCTAAGTTACCAGCTCCCGCCATGATTCCACCTACACCGTCTCCGTGTGTTGGTCCTGTAGTTGATGTTGCTGAGTTGTCAACACGTCCTTGAAAGTCAATATGAGGACCAACAAAACCGTCATCACGATTCATTACTCCTACGCCTGCTCCAGTATAGTGTCTACCAGTTGGCGTTTGCGAGTCAAGGTTTGAAGCTCTGTGAATACTTCTTCCTCTAATATCTTCTTTTACCGCTGGTGGTGGAATTAATTCTAACCACTTTACAAATGCTTGTCCTGCGACTTCATCAATTTTTTCATAAGGAAGTGCAATTTGAAACATGCTTTGTCCTTTGTAATCTTCTAGAATACTTACAGATCCTAATTTTGTTAATTCTTCAGCAACATACGCTTTTTCAATAAAGTCATAATGTTCTAATGTAACTAACACATTGTTGCCTTGCATAGCATAGCTGTCAATGTTGTTAAATTTGATTTGTGAAGATTTTTTAATATTACTTGTAACAGGAATTATTGAAATAGCACCTGAGTTTCGTAAAAAGGATACTTCCGTACTTTTTGGAAAGTAAAATAAATACGTTTGATCTGGATAGTACTCAATAAGTTTAAGATTTCTAGCTACAAAATCATTTTGAATAGCTTGTGTTGGTGTTTGGTTGAAACGAATCCAACCGAAATATCCATCATTAAATTCTGCTGATTCAGGCATAGAGTTCCAATCAAATGATGAAATGTTGTTTGGCATCGTGATGATTTCGTCCTGGAAAAGCACTGTGTTTTGAGCCTTTATAACGGAACAATTTAAGAAAATTGCGGCCACTAGTAAAGGGAAGAAAGAACCTAGCAAGTTCTTTACAAGGGTAATTTTTTTCATGACAATTTTTAATTAAGTTATAGGTATTAATAAAACTTACGATTTTTTTATTACTGCTTCCAACAATGATTTAAAAACGTGTTTTACTTCTAAAAGATTGTCAAAAAAGTAATTAGCTTGCTAATATACTAATAAGTTTGCAAAAAAATGTTACATTTTTTAAGGATCTAAACTCTTTTGTTAAAGAATTTGTAGGATTTTTACAATGATTTCAGCCTTTAATTTTCATTCCAGTATTTTTTGGCTTTGTCCCAAAGTTCTTCTCCACCTTCTTTGAGTTGTTCTTCAGCTGCTTTCAATCCGTCTTCAGTAGTGTATTTTTCTAGGTTTTCAATGAATTCTTTGGTGGCTTCTATTTTGTCAAAAGTAGCATCTACATTTTCAAAACCTTGTTTTTTCATAAAATGTTTCCAATTGAGCTCTTTTACGGTATTCCATGTATATTTCGTTACTATTTTACTTAAAAAGTATTTGTCATATACCGAATTTAGCACTTTTCCTGATTCTCTATTTTGCAAATATCCTATGGATTCATCTATTGTTTTCTTTTCCTTTTCGGAAAGCATGGTACTTTGTTTTAACAATTGTAATGATGCAATCGCTTTTTCAGCATCTTCATTTTTGAGGTGTATATAGGTTTCAACTGCCAGCGTTAATTCTGTTTGTATGCCCAAATGATTCATGATATTTAGAAATGCTTGAAAATCTTCCAAGGCGCCTTGTTCTTTTTCATCACCTATAAGTAATCGATCTACGCCGCGTAGAAGGTAATGTATTGCTAAACTTACATCGTATGCTTGTCGTTTGGATGTGTTTTTTCCATGTAAATACTGATAATATTCAGAAAAATCAATATTACCACTTTTTTCAATGTATTGAATGTTTTGCGTCAAATCTTCTTCGGCTAAATAGGTCAATCCTTTTTCTACATACAAGATCGCTCTAATGTATCTAAAGAGACATTTTGCTTCACTTTCAGGAGTATTTTCAATGTCAATTTTCATGATTTCATAGATGGCAATTTCCCTTCCTAAATCTTTGGAAAGGATAGAAGCTATGGAAAAAAGTAAGTGTTCCAACGATTTTTGTTGCCGTATTTCTTCTGCTGAATATTGTTTTTTACGATCAGTGTCAAATTCAAAAATTGAAGGTAAAACGTCCTCATCCGTTTCTTTGATGAAGTCTTTTATTTGCATGAAATCTTTGTACAAATCGATGTAATCTAACGCTGTTAATTCGTCATTTTTTAATTTTTTATCATACAATTGAGAAAATTGTTGAATGTTGCCGAGTTTTTCCTTTATAGGTAATAATTCAGGATAGGTTTCTTCCGAAACGTACGAAGCTTTGTAGGACATTTTGAAATATTTCCACAATAATACTTTGTATGAATGTATGCTTTCTTCCAGCTCTAATCGTTCTTTTTCAATAGGAGTGAGGCTGTCATCTTCTAGAAAAGAACAACTACTTAGGAAACATAGTGTAACTAATATGATAGTTTGGTAAACGAAGGTTTTCATGCGGTTTTTGTTCATAAATCACAATATACAATTTAATTTAAGCACAAAAAAAGCCATACGTTCGTACGGCTTTGATTTATATTATATCCTAATTTTTACTGTAATTGTTGTGCTTCTGCCACTAATAATTCGTTTTTATCATCCAGTGCTTTTTCAATGAATTCTGTGACGTTTTCAGTGCGTTCTTGTCCATTTTTGAGCAATACACCAAGCGTTAACATTGCGGCAATACGTGTTCCTGCTTTTTTAGCTGCTGTGTTGAATAAAGGTTCTAAATCTTCATATGCAACATTTTCAGCCAATGCTTGAATCTTCTCTTTTGCTTTTTGTTGTTTTTCTTCAGGAAGATTGGTGTACTTTTTACCCAATTGTTTTATTTCTTCAATTGGTGGACGTTGGTGTTGTTGTTTTTGTTGCGGTTTCGCTTGATTTTGCTGTGGCTTTGGTTTCTGTTTTGCCCATGTATCACGCAATCCGACCGTTTTATTGAATACTAATTTTTCAGCTGTAGAATCTTTATCTACATTGAAATATCCTAAACGTTGAAATTGAAAACGATCTTCAACTTGTGCTTCTTTTAGAAACGGTTCTACGTATGCTTTTACAATTTTTAACGAGTTTGGATTTACAAACTCCATATAGTCTTTGTCTTTGTGACTGTCTGGCGCTTCATCTGAAAATAAACGATCGTACACACGAACCTCAGCTTCTATAGCATGCGCAATGGAAACCCAATGCAATGTACCTTTTACTTTGCGTACACTGGCTTCTGTGCCGCTTCCACTTAGACTATCTTCATCATAAGTACAGTGAATTTCTGTGATGTTTCCATCAGCATCTTTTACTACATTTTCTCCTTTGATGATGTACGCATTTTTAAGACGCACTTCTTTTCCGAGCGTTAGTCTAAAGTATTTGCTTCCTGCATCTTCTTTGAAATCTTCACGCTCTATATATAATTCTTTTGAGAATGGAACTTTGTGACTTCCAGCGTTTTCATCTTCTGGATTGTTTTCTGCTTCTAACCATTCTACTTTTTCATCTGGATAGTTGGTAATGATCAGTTTTACAGGATCTAAAACCGCCATTACACGGTTAGCCGTTTTGTTCAGATCTTCTCTGATACAGAATTCTAATAATGAAACATCAATTACATTTTCACGCTTTGCAACACCAACCGTTTCTACAAATTTTCGAATAGCTGCTGGCGTATAACCTCTTCGGCGCAAGCCTGAAATTGTTGGCATTCGTGGATCGTCCCAACCAGAAACAATGTTTTCTTCTACCAATTTGAGTAATTTCCGTTTACTCATAATGGTATAACTTAGGTTGAGTCGTGCAAATTCGCGTTGTTTTGGTTGTAGCGGATATTCGTCTTTGCTGTATTTGTATACGTTTTCTTTGAACCAATCATAGAGTTTACGATGCGGTTTAAATTCTAATGAACATAAGGAATGTGATATTTGTTCGATGTAATCACTTTCGCCGTGTGTCCAATCGTACATTGGATAAATACACCAATCGTTTCCTGTACGATGATGATGTGCGTATAAGATTCTATACATAATTGGATCGCGCATGAGCATGTTTGGATCTTCCATGTCAATTTTGGCGCGCAATACATGTGTACCTGCTTCAAATTCGCCATTTTTCATGCGCTGAAATAAGTCTAGGTTTTCTTCCACACTTCTGTTGCGATACGGACTGTTGGTTCCAACTTGCGTTGGCGTTCCTTTTTGTTCCGCCATCGCTTCTGAAGTTTGCGAATCTACATAGGCTTTTCCATCTTTTATCAATTGAATTGTCCAATCGTATAATTGCTGAAAGTAATCTGAAGAATAACATTCGTTTGCCCATTGATAACCAAGCCAAGCAATATCACGTTTGATGGCATCTACATATTCTTGTTCTTCTTTGGCAGGATTGGTATCGTCAAAACGAAGGTTTACAGGCGCATTGTATTTTTCACCCAAACCAAAACTAATACCAATAGCTTTCGTGTGTCCAATATGTAAATATCCATTTGGTTCTGGTGGAAAACGAAAACGGAGTTCGTTGGTTGACATTCCGTTTGCTAAGTCTTCTTCTATAATATGCTCAATAAAATTGAGTGATTTTGTTTCTTCTGTCATGAGAATAAGTGCTTCTTCAAATAAAAGCGTAAAATTAGCGAATTAATGTGAAATAAGAATCTGCTTTTTTGTTTGTAACAAAAGTTTCTTTTTGGATACTGATTTTATGAATCAAAAAACTAAAAATAATCATGCAACATTCAAATTACTCCTGTCCAAAATGCAATAATAGAACCTACAAAGTAGGAGAGATGCGTGCTACTGGCGGACGTTGGTCTAAGATTTTCGACGTTCAGAGTGCAAAGTTTACTTCTGTAAGTTGCGAGCGCTGTTCGTATACCGAGTTTTATAAGGCAAAAACGAGTGCGATTAGTAATATTTTTGATCTGTTTACGAATTAATATTTTAAGAGAAAAATAAAGATCATTACGCTTTTGTAATCAATAAGTAAGATTTGATACAGCTTTTGAGATAATACGTTATTTTTGCATTCTTAAAATGAGAATAATTCTTGACTTAAGCTTATTCTTTTTATTAACCATTTACTGCAACTACAAGCTTGACTACAATAAATTCAAAAAAGTTTCCTAAAATTTCGTAAATTTGTATGTAACATTATATTAATCTTTAATGTTATTATAGAATACATTTAAAAATGAGTAAGTTTTATACAACATATAATCCTGAGCATCTTTCAAAGATTGGTCATACAATTATTTTCTTGGCTGAGAATATTGAAAACTTATCTAAAACAAAGATTCTTAAATTATTATACATTCTTGATGAATTATCTATCAAGAAAGGTGGAATTCCATTTTTAAATTTGAAATATAAAGTTTGGAAGTTTGGACCTGTTTCAGAAGATATTTTCATAGAACTTTCAACGGAACCAACGCTTTTAAAAAATTATATAGAGAAAACAACGAATTCAGATGGTCAGACTTTTATTCAACCTAAGGTAAAATTTAATGATGACGAATTTTCACAGAATGATATTGAACTTTTGCAATTTGTAACTGATAATTTCGGAAAGAAAACAGCAAAAGAACTTGTTTCGCATACCCACAGAAAACTCTCTCCTTGGTACAATACTGCCAAAGAGAATAACATTTTGGAATTATTAATTAATGAAAACATTAGTAATTCAGAATATATAATTGATCTAAGTCAGTTAGTGAGTCATGATGAGAGAAAAACAGCACTATACAAAGACTATTTAGCATATCACTAATATGTTTGAAGAAGGCACTATTGTTTATTTTGATCCTTTTTATTTTAAAAATGGAAATACCGCTAAATCAAAATATTTTATTGTTTTAAAAAATACTGAAGATAAAAGTATCCTCGCATCACTCCCTACAAGGAAAGATTCTATACCAACTGAATATCTTGTTGAGCAAGGTTGTATTGAATTACCAAATATAAATTTTAATTGCTTTGTCTTTTCTCCAAAAATAAATATTACTACTTGTCAAAAAAGTTTTGACTTTCCAACTCATGTTTATGGTTATCAAATAGACTTATATAAAACAGATTATTTACAAGAAATTTATCCTATTGAAGGTACAGATTATATCATTTGGGGAAAAATGAAGAAAGCCATATTTAATGATCTTATAAATTGCCTCAAAACATCAAAAACCGTAAAAAGAAAATTTATTAAAATATTAAGTTAAATCACTATATGGGAATTATTCGTGTGACTAACATCAACGTGTATGCGTATCACGGTTGTTTGGTAGAAGAGAGCAAAATTGGAAGTGAATATCGTGTCGATGTTGCTGTAAAAGCTGATTTGCAACCTTCAGCAGTGAGTGATAATTTACAAGAAACAGTTGATTATGTGCATGTCAATAGGATTGTAAAGGAAGAAATGGCAATTAGATCTGCGTTGTTAGAACATGTTGCCAAGCGTATTTTGGATCGTATTTTTAAAGAAATTGTAATTGCAGAAGAAGCAACCGTTGAAGTTTCTAAGATCAATCCGCCAATTGGTGGCAACGTAGAAATGGTTACGATTGAGATGACACAAAAACGTTAGATTTTCTTTTTTAGGGTTCTGAAAAAGTAAGAATTAAAAAAATGTTAGATTTTCATCTGTAACATTATGGGTATTTAATGTTTCTTTTTTGTTGCATAAAATGTAAATTTGGTTAAATTTGCATCAATAATGGCGTCGTGGCCGAGTGGCTAGGCAGAGGTCTGCAAAACCTTGTACAGCGGTTCGAATCCGCTCGACGCCTCTACAAAAAACAAAACCTTCTGAATATCAGAAGGTTTTTTTGTGTTTATATGTTTTCTTTTTTAAACGATTTAGAATTTTAGTGTCGGAAATACACCTTGAAATATCATTGCTGCACCAAATACGATGATGAGAATACTGACCCATTTTTTCGTTTTGAAGATAAAACGTGGTGTCATTTTGCTTTTTAATTTTTTTGCAAGTAAAATTTTTGCTACGTCCGTAATTAACATACTTATTAAAACGGTTGCAAGAAATGCTATAACACCTTCTGAGGTAGTTGTAAGTGCATTTGCCATGACGATAACGCCTATCCAACCTGCTAAGACACCAAAGTTGATAAAGTTGAGCAGAAAGCCTTTAATGAATAATCCTAGGAGATTTTTTTTGGTATCTACACTGTAATGTTCACGGACAATTTGCCGAAATGATTTTGATGTTTTTATGTACGATATGACGCCAAAGACGCAGAGTATGAGTCCTCCAAAAATGATTAGGTTTGGATCATCTTTTATTTTGTCTAGAATTCTACTTGTACTGTAATAAGCAAAGACAATGAAAACAATATCGGCAAAGATGGCGCCTAAGTCAAAGGTTAGTGCGCTTCTGAAACCTTTTGTGATACTGGTTTCAATGATGATAAAGAATACTGGACCTACTGCAAAAGCAAGTATGAATCCGTAAAGTACCGCATATAGTAAGCCATCAAACATGAAACAAAAGTACTAAAAGTAATATGATTTATTTTGTATTGCTCTTGAAATATATGAAACGAAAAAACGTCCAAATGGTAGCTTGGACGTTTTTGTTTGATTGATGATGTGCTGTAATTGTTATTTTACTTTTATTTTTCCTCCGAAGAGTTTGTCTTTTTTTATCGTTTTTGGATCGCCATATATTTCTATATATCCGCCAGCTCTTACTTTGGCTTCAGCTAATACGGAAGCATTTATAGAAGCTTCGCCACCTGCACTTACTTTTACTTTTGTTTGTTCGGTGCTGAGTTTTTCGCCTTCATAAATTCCGCCAGTGTTTAGGGTAACTTCTTGAATTTTTGCTTTTCCTGATGTATTGATAATTCCGCCAGTAACTGCGCGTACTTCTAGATTGTCAACTTCTAAACCTACATTTATTTTTCCGCCTTCTTGTGCTTTTAGTCTTAGAAACGGAACTGTCATCGTTTCGTTGGCAACGATTTCGGCACCTTCATTGGCATCAATCACACTGATATTTGTATAATATACTTCTACAAAGGTTTGATTTCCGTCGAAACTACGATCGAATTTCATACGTATTTTTAGTTTTCCTTTCTTGTTAACAATTTCTACATCGTCAACATCGGCTCCTGTAATGACAACTTTGTTTTCGTCAGATTTGATGAGGTTGATTTCGATAAGGTCAAAAACTTTTACTTCGTTGAAGTCGCCTACTTGCTTTTCTAACGGTTCTTGCGCAAAAGCTGCCACTGTGATAAGGCAGAAAATGAACGTGATGATATTTTTCATGATGAATGTTTTAGTGTTTGTTGATAAAGAGCATAAAGAAAACGGTTTGTTACAGTTTTTATTTAAATTTTATTGAATTCTGGAAAATAGTAAATAGTAGAAAAGCCCGATTTGTTGAAAATTGGGCTTTTTTGTTATTTTATGTTTATATCATTTATCTAAAGGCTGTGCTTAAACAACCATAATCAAATTGGTTTAATAACTCGTTAGTTTATTGAATTCTCGTGAATAAGTTTAGACTACCTTTTTCTGACGTGATTGATAACGTTGTAATTCCATTATTACCTACATGAATACCATTAAAAACATCACATGTAATATCTGAATCTGAATCAATAGTTTTTAGAAATAAATCATTTGAGAACGAAGTATTAGTATCACAAGTATTTGTTAGAGAATATGTATATGTGTCTTCTAGTACTCCTTCGTAATAATCTTTTCTTATATTATTCTCTAAAAACTCTATTTTCCATAGATTATCATCATTAGAGACCCACATTCCTAGTATATTTACTTCAACTGAATCTCCATTTTTATAATTAAAAGAAGAACTTATAATTACTAAAAATATCGATGCAATAACTAGAGTATATCTTTTAAATTTAATCGTTTTCATCATAATATTATTCTATACAAGTTATGGAATCTTTTGCTTTATTAAATCTTTTCTTACGATCTTTTAGTCCTCTTTTTTTCTTACCATTCACTTTTCTGGTAACTTTTGATTCAGAGGCAAAGTCATGTAAGAGCAGGTAAATCCTGTTGTTGAGAATAAAAGTAATAGTAGTAATATGTAATTATTTTTCATTGTTTTTTGAAGTAATTAATATTCCAATCTACTCTATATAAGAAAATCTTATCGTCTTGATTTTTTTTTCTATCTATTAAATAAATTACTTTGTTAAAGTTTTGGTTGTAAAACTTTCTTCTTTCTTCTTTAGAAAGCTTTCGTAATAAACGATGTGTTAATATTTCTTTCTTACGTTTCTTTAAAAAATTACATTTTCTTACAATTGGAGTATTCTTAATTATAGTATCTGACTCTTTTCTTTTAGTTAAATACATGAACCAATAATAATCATTGTTTAATTTTCCGAATTTCACTTCATATTTTTTTCCATATAAATCTGGAGCTTGATACAGTCTCAAATCTCCTTTATATGTGTACTCATTTTTTTTATGTTTGAAATAGTAGTATAGCGTATCTTGTTGGCTAAAGTCTTCTAAGCTTTGAGACATTGTTAATTGACTAAATCCGATAAAAAATATGATGATAAATGATTTCATAGTTGTTTATCTTATTTCAAGCATCAAAATTTAATTTATCTAAAAAAATCTGATAAATATCCTTTACTATTCTTTTTACTTTTTCCATAATATATAATTACCAAATATTTTGAGTTATTGGGAGTGCTATTTCGTTCACCTTTGTAGCGACTAGCCCATTCTGTATGTTTTAAGAATTTCTTTATTTTCCGATCTATTCTATGTTGAAATCCTCTCACTTTTTGTACACATTTCACTTTTAAATTTTCTTTGAACGTAACTTCATAAATGGCAAAATCAGTATTTAACTCAATTCCTCTATAACTTCTTAAAAATATGTCTAAATCTTTAGCTGAAAATTTAATTGTATTGGTAAAGTCTATATTTTTTGATTTTAAGGCACGTAATATTTGTATTTTTTTATGGTTTCGTTTTTTTATGAATTCAATAGTATCAGCTTTATTTAGAAAAATTGGCTCTGAACATGTTTCAAGATAATAGCTTCCATTATCATGCTTTTTGAGATATACCAATACTTCTTGTCCTTCGTCAATAAAGATATCACAAGAATCATTAAAATCTCTTCCATTGTTCCCGTGTATGTATATTGATTTTGTTTCGTTTCCTTTGTATAATTCTTTGATTTCAATATCAGCTTTATAATAGCGTTCTCTTCCTTTATTAGTGTATATTTTTTTGACAATAATTTTCCCTACAAAATCAGCTTGTGTAAATTTATAGTGTATCGGAGAGGTAAAGCATTTACACGCGTATCCGTTTATAGAAAATAAAAGAAATAGAATTAATATGTGAAAATGTTTCATTTATTTTAGAATTATATTAATTATTCATTACAAGTATCAAAATTAAAAGGTTCTTGATAATCTCCTTCATTATTTATGAGTGTATTATATTTATTAAATAAAAATTCATGTCTTTCATCCGAAGTTATTTCTTGATTGAAGGCATTTGCTTGTTCTAATCCGCTTAAAGTCATGTAAAATAAACAACCTTCTAATAAATTTCCTTGAGCATCTTGTTCATTTTCCCAATGCCATTGTTCTGGTTCATCGGAACTGACATCCCAATAAAAATTATAAAAATAGCTTTGATCTTCAGTAGCCACTAAATCTGGTTGTATATCATTCAGAATTTGTTGCATATAAGGTACTAAGATATCAAACATTAATGAATGTTCATTTACGGCTGTGCTTAAACAACCATAATCAAATTGGTTTAAGAGTTCATCCAATTCTTGATTATTTAATCCAACTACTGAAGTTCCCGAACTGCATTCATAGGCTTTTACTTTTAAATATGCATGTACGCATTCATGAATTATGGTTTGTGCGTTGGTTAATGGATGCTTATCTCCACTAAAATGATTTTTATTAAGTACTATAACCTGATTTCTTACATTTCCAACATCAGCTTCATTTCTTCCTGCTTTATCATCTGGCAAATCTTCTAGCTTAAAGGTAACATTTGCTTCCATGCTTTCGCCAAAGGTATTGGTAAATAAGTTTTTAAAGGCTGGTAATTGTGTAAGTTTATTGTAAATACATAAGAATTTTTTGTTTTCATTGGTTGGTAAAGTAATGCTATCACATGGAATTCTAATTTCGCTTAAATCTACATTGAAAGGAGATTTTGAACTGTAATATGTATTGAAGCTTCCAATATCCATATTACATAATTCGTCATCCGTTAAAATGACACCAACATCACCATCATCACACGGATCTGTTGGATTTCTTTTGACATATAATGAACTGTTTGAAACATTTCGTTGAGCTACGTGAATCCCATTGCAGTCAGTTACTACAAGTGCACTTCCATTACAGCAAGCATGACCGCTAGGGCTATGTCCATTTGCATATTGTATTCCACAACCACAATCGGCATAACTCCAACGCAAGCCACAATCGTCATTGTCTGAACTTGCAAACCAACCACCATTTCCTGTATTATCAGTTGAAGTGTCTGTACCATTCGTATCACTACCAGGAATTCCTGCACTTGTACTGGAACTACTTGTTGTTCCACCTGAAGGTTCGTCGTTTGTGTTGGAAGTATCATCTACAGGTTCATCTGGACATGGGGCAAATTGTCCTTGATCATCCGTAACTATTCCTTCACTAACCGTAATACTTCCTATAGCGTTACCATCCGCATCAAAGGTTTCAATAGTTCCATTAAATCTTGAGAAATCAACAGCTGTGCCTTCATCATTGTAAGGAATTGAACCGTTAAATGAATATTTTAGAAAGTATTCATAGATCGTATTTTCAGTTTCTACGATAATTAAATTGATGACAACATTTGTATCGTTTGGATCAATTATTTTGAATGTATGTTTTGTATTTGTTTCATTGATGACAACGATTTCTTTACTTGTATCAATGATTCCTAATGGCGTATTTTTGGAGAGAAACGAAACTGTAGCTAATTTTACGCTATTTTTCTGAGTTGTTATGGAAAATGTATTATTGGTTTTCTGTTTGATGTACTCAATAGCTTTTTTGGAAACTTCCGTTCCTTTTTTAATTTGTACTTTTTGTGGTGTTTCTGCTAGTATATTCTTTGTAGTATCAATATCATCATTGTGACACGCTACTAGTAACCAACAAACACAACAAATTTTTATAAGTATTCTCATAAAATATTGTTATTTACTTTAAGAGAACAATTATAAAATTATTCTTACAATTTAAACTATGGTTTTACCTTACTTTTTATTTTTTAAGAATTGCGCTTATGCTGCGTTTTTACTGCCGTTCCAGTGATGCTTACCAGTACAGCACCACCTGAACTTATTTCCATATCAACATTGATTCCTACAACGGCATCTGCGCCTAATTTTTCGGCATTTTCTTTTAGTTTTTGAAAGGTTGTTTCTTTTACAGCTTCGATAGCAGTTTCTATTTGTGCGTAGTATTTTTTCATGTTAAACATGTCTTTGAACGAAACGCCTTTGTAACTGTAGTTGACATTGTAGGTCATTCCAGTAACTAAACCTAGATATTCAATGATTTCTTTGTTTTCGAAGTTGTTGGTTGTTGTAAATATCATAGTATATTTATTTTTGATGGTTGTTTTTAGATGTATGCAGTTAGTATATTTTTTTCTGAATTTGTTACATAGTTCATAGTAATGAGAAATTAGTATTGAGAAGTGAGAAGTGTTTTTTTGAGTTGAAAATATAGTATGACTGAATACTTACTTCTCAATACTGTTTTTACTTCGCGTTAAGGATAGGAGCATTTGTTTGAGCTCTTTGTGGTTTGGATTCCTGCGCAGGCAGGAATGACAAACCGCAAAAGCAAGTGCGGATAGCCTGACCACAACAAAAAATGCACACCGAAATAGTGTGCATTTTTTGTTGTGGGAACGCCCAAATATTTGTTGATATGTAAACTGTTATGCTTCTACCTCAACACGTTTTCCAATGAGATTGAAATCTAAGTGACGTTTGACTAAGTCTGTATTTTTTACTTTTACAACTACTTCATCTCCCAATTGATAGATGTTTTTAGTTACTTCTCCAACCAACGCATATTGCTTTTCATCAAAAGTGTAATAATCGTCTTTTATTTCGCGAATGCGTACCATTCCTTCACATTTGTTAGCAATGATTTCCACGTAGATTCCCCATTCGGTAACACCAGAGATCACGCCGACAAATTCTTCATCTTTATGATCTTGCATGAATTTGATTTGCATGTACTTGATAGAATCGCGCTCCGCACTTGCTGCCAAACCTTCCATGTTGGATGAGTGTTCACATTTTGACTCGTATTCTTCCGAATTTGCCGATTTTCCGCCATCTAAATAGTGTTGTAAGAGTCTGTGCACCATGACATCTGGATAACGACGAATTGGTGAGGTAAAGTGCGAATAATAATCAAACGCTAAACCGTAGTGGCCAATGTTATTTGTGGTATATTTTGCTTTGCTCATGCTTCGAATTGCCAGCGTATCTACCATGTTTTGCTCGCCTTTTCCTTTGACATCTTCTAGTAATTGATTTAAGGAATTTGTGGTCGTTTTTCTTGATTTTAGATTTAATGAATACCCAAATCGAGAAATGATGTTTTGCAGATTTGCCAATTTTTCTACATCTGGTTCGTCATGAATACGATATACAAATGTTTTTTCTGGCTCTTGTTTTCCAATGAATGCCGCCACTTTTCGGTTGGCTAGTAACATAAATTCTTCAATGAGCTTGTTAGCATCTTTTTGTGTTTTGAAATAGACACCTTCTGGATTGCTATTTTCATCGAGGTTGAACCGAACTTCTACTTTGTCAAACGAAATGGCACCTTGACGCATACGTTTTGCGCGCATGATTTTTGCCAATTCATCGAGTTTTAAAGTCGCTTCTACAATGGCTTCGTCTACTTTGTACTCTTTTCCTGTGAGTGAGATATCAGCAGGAATTTCATTGCTTTTGGTTTCTATGATTACTTGAGCTTCTTCATAGGCAAATCGTTTGTCAGAATAGGTTACGGTACGACCAAACCATTCGTTTAGTACTTCTGCTTTGTTGTTAATTTCAAAGACTGCCGAGAAGGTATATTTTTCTTCATTTGGACGTAAGGAACACGCGCCATTGGACAGTATTTCTGGTAACATCGGTACTACACGATCAACTAAATAGACTGAAGTAGCACGATCATACGCTTCTTCATCTAAGATACTTCCAGGTTTTACATAGTGTGAAACATCTGCAATGTGAATTCCGATTTCGTAGTTACCATTTTCAAGTGTTTGAAATGATAATGCATCATCAAAATCTTTGGCATTTTTTGGATCAATCGTATACGTAAGCACATCGCGCATGTCACGACGTTTTTTGATTTCATCTTCTTGAATAGATGTATCGAGTTTGTTTGCAAATTTTTCTACATGTGCTGGAAATTCGTATGGTAATCCATATTCTGCTAAGATGGAATGAATTTCCGTATTGTGTTCGCCTGGTTTTCCAAGTACTTGTTTGATGATTCCAAAAGGAGAATCGGCTCGTGCTGGCCAATCTTCAATTTCGACGACTACTTTGTCGCCGTCTTGCGCAAAGTTAATTTTGTTTTTTGGTACAAAGATATCTGTGTACATTTTTTGATTGGAAACCACCACAAACGCAAAGTTTTTCTGCATTTGTAAGACACCGACAAATTCTGTTTTTGCACGTTTTACGATGTTTGTAATTTCGCCTTCAGGTCTGTTATTTTTTCTGCGTTTGTACACATATATTTCAACTTCATCGCCATCTAAAGCTTTGTTGAGTTTGTTATTTGGTACAAAGATATCTTCTTCAAATTCTTCGCAAATTACATATCCTTGTCCGCGTGTTGTAATGTCAATAATACCTGTAAAGTATTCTGTGGCACCAACTACTTTGTATTTTCCACGCTCAACTTCTTCAATCTTTTGTTTTGCTTTGAGCTTTTTAATCGTTTTTATGATTTGATTTCTTCCGCTGGTATCATTGATCTCAAGCTTTGCTGCAATTTGTTTGTAGTTAAATATTTTGTTGGAAGATTTTTTAAATATTTGAAGAATCGCGTCTGTTAAGTTTGGTATTTTGTGCGATTTCTTTTTTTTCTTTCTTGTCATTTTATCATTTCTGTTTTACACGCTTTTCGTGTATGTTGTTCGGTACTTATTGTTACTATTTATTGATTGTTTAGAAAAAAGCATACCGAAATTGCTTTTATCATTTTTTACTTTTAGAATGTATCTATCGTTTTTTTCTATTTCTTGAAAAATTAATAGTTTGTATAAATTCATTGAAAAGTACAAATTAATTATGTCAGGAATGTTGTGTTTTTTGAAATTATTTTTTCGTTTTGTACACAACGAATAGGAGAGAAGCAGTAAAAATTCTGTTGCAAAGATATAAATATTTTACAATTTGTATTTTGCAACACTTTAAATTGCTGTTATGTATGTGTAAAGAAACTTGGTTTTTGATTGTAAATCCTGCTTCGGGAAGTTTTTCAGGAAAGCGAAAATGGAAGAAGATTGCAAATGAATTTACAAAACAACGTATTGCGTTTGCATTTGCATTTACGGAGAAACCTCAACATGAATATGAATTGGTCCTAGAAGCTTTGGAACAAGGCTATCGAAAGTTTGTAAGTGTTGGCGGCGATGGAACTTTGCATCATATTGTAAATGGTTTGATGCAACAAGATTTGGTTCCGAAAACAGCATTGAAATTGGCTGTGATTCCTTCTGGAACTGGAAATGACTGGGTAAAAACGTATAAAATTCCAAAAGATATTCAGAAAGCTGTTGCAATTATTAAAACTGAACATACTGTTTTTCAAGATATTGGAACGATTTCTTTGTTGAATTCTGATAAGAAACTGTTTTTTAATAATGTAGCTGGTTTAGGATTTGATGGGTATGTGGTCAAACGAAATGAAGGCTTGAAATTTTTAGGCGCTGCTTCTTTTTTAATTTCTACCATATTGAGTTTGGCAAGTTATACTTCTACAGAGTTTGTTATTGAAAGTGCTAAAAGAAAATTAACGACAAAATCATTGTTAACAATTGTTGGCATTTGTCAGTATTCAGGTGGCGGTATGCAATTGACAGAAAGTGTACAACCTGATGATGGATTGTTTGATGTTTCGGTGGCAAAACATTTTTCTTTGTTCAAATTACTTCGAAATGTCGTTGGTTTGTTTAACGGTTCTATTACAAAACATACACAAGTAGAAACATTTAAAACGGATGAAATTACGATTACAACTTCAGCAACGGATGTATTTGTACAAGCAGATGGCGAATTGATTGGAACTGGAGGATTTACAGCAAAAATACTTCCGAAAGCCTTGCAATTTGTAGTTTCTTCACGTGAGTGTATTTCATAAAAATTTAACTTTTGAATTCTTTTTTTAACTTTTTTTTTAAATGAGTCAATTTCTCAACCGTTTAGAGTCAATACTTTAGCAAATTATGTCTAATTTTGAAAAAGTTAAAGAAATCTTAAACAAAAGTGTAACATTTTGGATTTTCTTTCGTCTATATAGAAAGTCCTGTTAGTTTTTAACTACTATTTTATGAAACGAGTATATAAAGTTATCCTGTTATTTTTAGCGATCTTCGTGATCGGGATTCTCTCGTTTGGTAGTTATATTAATTCTTCACTCAAAAAAGAACACGATACTAGAGCTGTAGATATCCAAAAGGATTCTATTAAAAATGCAGCTGTAGATACGTATTATTTAAACTAATCTTCTTATTTTTAAGTTATTGTATTTTATTTGATTACAGAGATGTAAGTATTTTTTTGATTTTATTTTTCGTTGTATGACAAATTTTGTGACCATAGCTACTTTTACATATCATTTTGAATATGCAATTTTGCGTATTGTGTTAGATCAGAAAGGAATTACGTATGTGTTTGAAAACGAAATGATGTTGAGTGTTTTTCCGTTTTATTCGAATGCTATTGGCGGAATTTCATTGAAAGTTCATAAAAACGATGTTGACATAGCACAACAAATTTTAGAAGATTTTAATACGAAGCAATCACATTTGAGGATTGTGTGATGTTTGATTTAAAAAAATTGAAAGATTTAAAGATTAAAGAATTGAAAGATTGAAGGATTGAAAGATTATTGAAGCATTTTAAGCTTTGCTCAGCACTTCTATTTTTAAAATCAACACATCTTACCTTGCATACGCATACGCTTCCTAATAGCTATTTAAAAACGATTAGCTTGTATGCTTTCGAAGACGCTTCAAACTGAGCAACATGCTTACCTTCTTTTTTCTTTTGCGAAAGTGATACTATTAAATAATTTTAAATTTAGATTGCATTCTACATTTCTACTGTGCTCAATGTGACACATACGAAGTATTTGAAACACGACAGTTTTTAATTTTTGAAAATCAATTTTACAGAAATGTTATAAACATTAATAATATATATATTTCTTTCTTTTATAAATTTAAAAAAAATAATGATGGTTATTATAGCTTGTGAATAGGTAGCAAAACTTTTTTGGCTTTTGATAGGATTTGTTTGTTATTGAATTTGATTAACAGTTTATGAAAAGTATAAAGTGTTCATTTTAAGATTTGTTAGCTAGGTTATCAACAGTTATTAACAACCTTTGTACACAGTATTTTTTTGATAAAAAGTTGGTAATTTTTTGTTAACAATCAAGAAAACGATTCTTGAAAACTTTTCTAAAAAGAAGTGCTAAATAAATTGGAAAGACTAGATTTTTGTCTGTATTGTAAAATTTATTGAAGTCACAAAATTTTGTTCTTAGTTTTTAGCTACGAGATATCAACAATTGGAGGTAGGTTTTAATAAGCTCATTGTTAAGTTATTGTAAAATGAAATTAACACTGACTTTTTTCGGTTGTTCACAAGTCTATTCATACCTTTGTTTTCAACAAACACAACTCTAAAAAATTTAAATTGATGAAACATATTTCTATCGGGAACGATCATGCCGGAACTGATTATAAAAATGCCATTGTAGCGCATTTGGAAGCGAAAGGTTATACGGTTCAAAACTACGGAACCAATACAAATGATAGTGTAGATTATCCAGATTTTGTGCATCCAGTAGCTTCAGATGTAGAACATGGAAAGATTCCGTTTGGAATTATTATTTGCGGAAGTGGAAATGGTGCCGCAATGACGGCTAATAAGCATCAAAAAGTACGTGCGGCGCTTTGTTGGACCAAAGAGATTGTAGCGTTAGCCAGGGAACATAATAACGCAAATATTTTGAGTATTCCTGCGCGTTTTACATCGATACCACAAGCCATTGCTATGGTAGATACTTTTTTAGATACTGAATTTGAAGGAGGAAGACACCAACGTAGAGTAGCAAAGATAGCTTGTAGTTAGATTTTTAGATAGTAAGATTTATAAATAATTAGAAAACGCCAGCTTGTTTAGAGTTGGCGTTTTTTGGTTTATTTTTTATTTTGTTTTAGAAACGATTTGAAATCTTCCATAAAAGAAATAAATCTTTCAAAAGTCCAAGTAATATCTGGTGTTTTACTTCCTCTTGCCCACATATTAACTTTTTCTTTTTTTATAATAATTAAGAAATCACTTCCTTCAACTTCATAATTATATTCTTCGTTTATTATTAATTTATTAGAGTTATTTATTATTTTTTCTATCTCTTTTGATGTCCATCCATCCCAGTCTAAACCTTGTAAAGCGAATTCATTTTCATTTTTAATACTATCTAAATCTACTCCATAGTCATAAATTGGATTAGGATCATAATCTGCAGATATGTTTTTTTTCTTAAATTTCATAATTATATATTTATATTTTTGGATAAGCATTAACAAAATTACCTGATTTATCAACTTCAATTAGAATCTTAAAAGTGCCTTCACTGTTCATGTGAGTAAATTTATCAACGACTGCTTTTGGATGATATTGTTTACCACTTTTTAACATTTGTTCGTATACAAACGCTATTTCTTTTTTTACTCTAGTAATATCCCAATCTAAAGGAAAAAAAGAAGAAGTAGCTGTTTTTTTATAAGTTTTACCGTTTTTAACCATACTTACATTAGCTCTAAAAGGAATATCTCTAGGTAAATTCTCGAAGACTTCGTCTAAAGGATCTCTAATAATACCAATATCAAAATTTATACCTATCATTTCATGATTATGAGCACCAACCATTCGTTCATTTGATACTGTTACTCCATCTGGCAAATAAGTTGTGTCAATTTCACCATCAAAATGTTTATGGAATTTTTGTTTAAATTTAGCGATCCATTTTTTGTAAGCAGACTTTCTTAGACTCCTAGCTTCAACTAAATCATCCAAATATTGCTTTGTAGGTATTCCTTTAGCTTTTGCTTCATCACTATACTTAGCCATCAACTTAGTAGCTTCATCATCAGTAACACCTTTATGAAGTAAATCCTAGCTAGCGCGAGTTTCCAACTCGTGTCAGCATTTATAAAATTGTATGAGAAAGTTTATTTGATCCATCAATAAGACTTATAAAAATAATACTGTTTAGACAGTGAATTTGAAGGTGGAAGACATCAGAATAGAGTTGAGAAGATTGCTTGTAGTTAGATTCTGGACTGTAGGATTATAAGATTTATAGATAATTAGAAAACCCAACTTTTAATAAGTTGGGTTATTTTTTTATTTAATTTTCTAAAGTGTATACAGCTTCTAAAAAAAGTTGATATCTGGCAGGTTGTTTTTCACCCAAAGAAAAGATAAACAGATCATTTTCTATTATAGTAAAAAATAAATCTAATCCTGAATTTTTTGATACATACGAAATAAACGTTTTAGTATTTACATTGACTTCTAGATCTTCAACAATTTTCATAAAATTATTTTGTCCAATTATAGGTTCTAAATTTTTAAATTTACTTCTAATAATTGTCCAAATATTTATATTTCTATGATCTTTATTTCCTTTAACTTTAAAATTTGCAACTTCATGAAGTTTATCTTCTAAGCCATCAAATAGTTGTTCTATTTTTTTATGTATTAGTTTCATAGTTGCTTAATCATTATACATAACTAAATTTAGTTAGAAATTAATTTATAAATTATTAAAAAACCCAACTTTTAATAAGTTGGGTTTTTTATTTTCAAAAATTGCAAGTGCAATTTTCTCTTATAATTATTTACTTATTTCTGTATTTGTCCCATGAATCAGCACTATCCATTAGGAAAGAAATAAATTCAGAAAAAGTTTTTTGATTATAAGGATAATATAATGGTTCTCCTTCTTCTATGTGTTCAAATGGGTTGCATATATAAATATTAGGGTTGTCTTTTTCATCATCTAAAAAGAAAAAACCAAATTGTTCACATCCATCTAATTGATCAAATATAAAAATAGGCCTATTAATTGTTTGTTTATATTCTAATAAAATATCTTTAGAAGTTTTTTGTAACCAATCAAAACCTAAACCTTGATCAATAGCAATTCCACAGTGCTTTCCTGCTATAAAAAGATATTCTCTATAGATTCTAGGGAATGAATTTCCATTATTAAATTTTTCCTCTAAGGAAACTATTTCTTCTATAGATAATCCTTCATTTTTCCAACCTAATATTGTATTTCTATTTTTTAGTTTATTTAAATATTGTATTGTCATATTCTTTTATTTTAAAAATTTAATAACATCATCTACAGTTTGCATTTCATCTCTTGCATTCACTATTATTCTTACTTTATCTCCTAAAATCTCTTTTAATATTAAAATTTCTCTTCTACATGATGAGCATGCTGTCATTATATTAGTTGTTTCTATTATAAAATAATCTCCTTTTTGTAAATGGTTTTTTAAAAAATGATATATGTATTTAATTTCACTATCATTTTTTCTTGATTTGCCATCTAAACTTTTGACTTTTTGAAGAAAATCTTTATCTGTAATTCTGTTAATAAAACCTTTTATAGTTTTTGGTCCTGAATTAGAAAATTCAACAATTTCATCTGTTAATTTTCCGTTCTTAAAAATTTTTGTGTTAAACTGAGCAAAATTCTTGCCAGCTAATGTTGGATGTTTTTTTATAAGTTCATAGTAAAACTTTTTTAAATGTATTAATCTTCTATTTTTTATACGTTTACGCCATATTTGATTAAGTTTAGATTCTGTATTGTACTTTGCTAAAAAAGATTTTCTAGTTTTTAAATAATTTAATTTAATATCATCAAATTTATTTTTTAAAATTAAATCATCAATATATTGTCTTAAACTTTTTTTTTCTTGTTTTGCAGCCTTTTTATATTTCTCCATTAGTTTTACTGCTTTTTCTTCAGTAATTCCTTTATGAAGTAGAATATGATTGTCATCATAAAGATCTAATTTTCCATTCTTTATATTAGCTTTAACAAAACAAGTTAACGTAATTGAAGAATCTTTAATTAATTTGAATCCTGTTAACTTTAATAGTTCTTGTAATTTTTGCTTTCTTTTTTTCTTTTCTTCCCATGGATACATGAGAAATTTTAATAGTTTTCTCATGATATTTTATTTTATAGGACAAAAGGTTATGGCATCTCCAGCAGCATTAACTTTTGAAGGAGCAAAACCTGCATCTTCAATAGCTTTTCTACTTGCTTTACTTGGGAATAATTTTTTAAATGCTTCATCTAAGAAATTCTTTGCAACTGCTGACACTTCATTGAACCAGTTGGCTAGTTTTTTTAGTAATTGTGGAAGCTTGGTTACAAAATTTCTTAGGTATGCCATGAATTTAATGACAAAATCAAAAGAGAATTTTATTGACTTAACAACACCTTTCCCAACAAGCTTCGGTAATTTTCCAATTCCTTTAATGATAGATAAATATCCTTTGGCTGTTACTTGTAAGGCTGTACCAACAGTTTTTGCTCCGCCTGTAGCTATAGCAAGTACTACTTCAGAAAGTATGAAACCGACAAAGTATCCAATTCCATATCCCAATACATCGAAGCTAATACTAATATTTAAATCAATTTCAGAGACTTTCTTCTTAGCAGCATTGTACTTTTCCTTTGCTTTGTCAATGATTCCTTCTACAAACTCTTTGTTTTCTTTTGTAGGCTTTGGAAATATGTAGAATTTTACAATTTCATACAAGAAGCGCATAAAGGCAAATACATTTGTTGGTGAGAAGAATTTAAAAATAGTTTCCATTGCATTTTCAAATAATTCTAAGAACAAGCTAAAATAAGTTCCTGGATTTTGAAGAATTTCAGATCCTGCTTCTACTAAAGCATTGACACCTTTACAAATCATACTGATTAGTTGTAATATGCCTGTAACAGCATCAATTAAACTATTGTATAAACCAATGATAAAGGCATTGCAGTAAATAAAAATTTTCTCTAAACCATTTAAAATGATTTTTACCACTTTCTTGATTAAAACTTTTACTTCAGCTAAAAATTTGAAAACACCTTGAAGTTTCTTTTTTGCATATTTTATGAGCGAAGAAACTTTTAAATTATCAACGCTTTCTCTCAAATCTTCTTGCGATTTGGTTATTCCGCCCTCAAGTGATGATAGCGATTCTTTGTTAATACTTTTTTGTAAATTTTTCTGTGCTTCTTTTTTATCTTTGACTTGACTTTTTGGTATTTCGTTTTTCTTTAAAACTTTTTCATCGTCCACCAATTTTTGCAATGTTTTAATAAGTCCGTATCCAGGAAGAAGCGGATCGTACGATTGATTTAAGTTTCCATCTTTATCATACCTTTTCCAAGAATTAGTATCGTCAATTCTAAAGAAATTGATACCTTCTGTAAGACTATCAAAAACATATGCAATACTACCAAGCGCAATTTTTGAACCTAGTTTTATAAGTTCAAAACCTGCTTTTACAAAATAACCAGTTTCTTCATTTTTCTCCGTAACATGATCTTTTAGAAGTTCAACTATTTTTCTTTTAGAAATATCAATATTGTAGAGTTTACAAAGCTTTGCAATCAATCGAAAAGGAAGTTTTGAATCTTTAGAGATTGCACTTCCAGAACGTACTCTAAAAACCGAACCTGTAAAATTGAAACCATCATCATTTTCAACGAAGATGACCATTTCATTTGGTAGTAAATTAGTGACTGTTTGAAATGCCCTTTCTAGTTTTGCTCCGTCATTTGAAATCATCATAACCACGGAAACATTTGCTTCAATTAGATCTTCTTCCAAATCTCTGAAAATAGGCTCTAGTTTCTTTCTTTTAGCAACATCTTGTTTTATTTGCTTTATGGTTTCAGCATCATTTTCAATAATTTCATCACCTTCAGCTCTATTTTTTTTATCGGTAGCAATAATGACTGCTTCTTGACCTCTATTGACATCAATTAATGCATAGTATTCTCCTTTGTAAGACACTATAGGCACTTCTCCAAGATCTTGACTAATAACTCCACCGTATTCAAAATTATATACTATTCGTTGCCCAACTTCTTCATATGGATCTATATATTTTAAGTATTCTTCAAAAACTCTAGCACGAATTATTTTATAGTTGCTATCTCCATATGAGAAAGCCGTTGCTGCATTATCATCGTATTCATTTAAAACAACTTTAACGTAGAGTCCATAGCCTGCGATATTACCTAGATCATTTCTTTTAAGAACTTCATAGATATCGTTAAATACTGTTACATGACCATATGGTTTGTAATGTTCAGTAAAGTTTGATAATCCGTATTCGTATACATACATGATTTTTATTTTTTTAAATAGATTCCCGTCAAATTTTGACATTAGAAAAGCGGTCCCGAAGCTAGTTCGGGACGACTTTTTCTATAAAAATCTATGATTAATTAAGGGTTATTGTACTATGATTGGATTTACCGTTTCGCTTCCAACGCCTTCGCCACCACCAATCAATTCGTCACTTTGTGAAATTGGATTGGTAGAAACTGGGTTGCCATCTTCATCTAAAACAGGATTTCCGTCAGAGTCAAACTGTAACCAATCGTCACAATCGGTATCACATGGCAATCCTTCCACATCTAAACCAATGGCTCCAGCCTGAATTACGGTTAAGGAAGTAGGCACACGTGTTTCCCATGTTTCTTCAACTTCACTTTCTGGATTACGTAATTCCTCTACAATAGATACAAATTCGTCATCGTTAAGTGTAGGTACTTGCCCACCATTCCAAATTTGACCAGTTGCTAAATACCAGTTGACCATTTCTTCAAATCCTGGACGCACGGTAATAATAACGCGTGCCATTCCACTTTGTAAGAAGGCTTTAAATAATGGATCATTGTTTTGAACTTGGTATAAATCGTCCCATTTTTCTTTACTTGCCCAATAGAATGGATAGAAATTGTAACTCATGATATCCCATTCAAAAGCTTGTTCAAAGAATTTTACTTTTGCAGCATAACGGTCTAAAGCAGCACTTGTATATTTAGGAATGATAGCTGAAAGTGTATTTCTATTGTCTATCATATCTTCTCCAACATTTTCTTGTCCGACTAAGTAAGAGATACAGTTTTTACGCAATACAGTACGTTCAATTTCTCTATAGAATCCAGGATTTATTTCTAAAAACTTCGTTTGCGATTCTTTTTGAGCTGCATATTTTTCTTCAAATTCAGCTAAACGCTCTTCATACGCTTCAATAATGGTGTTGAAGGTTTCCATTTGCCACGCTTGTTTTGCAGCAGACATTAGCATACAATCTACACGTAAGTTAAAAGCATAAGAACCTACATCCCATGAAGTTACTGATAAATCTAAGGAATTGATTAAATTTTGACCTGTGAACAAACCGTCTACAGCTAATTTACCTCTTGTCGACAATGTGTGTGCTTGTCCTCCAATAACTACATCTGCTCTAGGATATACTGGACCATGTTCAAAATGACCGTGTTCAGCCGTGAAATATCCGTTATATTCAAAAGCTCTATAATTTTCAGGAATTTCAATAGTTTCATACGCTTCATGCGCCCATCGACCTGAATTTGAAATCATATTATCTTTACTGTACGATTTTGTGATAGAAATGTTTTCCGTTGGCATTGCAGTTACTTCAGCATTGTAAATAGCTGCCCAATGTTTGTAATTTTCTTCATCAATGCTAGCGTAATCCTTCATATTCAAATTACCAGAAGCAGTTCTTGGATCTACAGGTTTTACTAAAATTTCTGCATTGTCTTTTAACTGAATGGCTAAGTCGTGGAAAGAAGCTGGTTCAGGAACCATAAATTCATACATCAATCGTTTTCCGTAGTTTAGAATTTTGTTTCTATACACTTTATCAACCCAACGATATACACCTGAAATGTGTTTGTCTCCTTTACGGTTGTCATATCCGTGAGATGTATTTTCTTCGTATTCTTCTACAACCTTGGTAACACGCTCTTCTCTGATTTTTTGAACAACTCTATCAAGAGCTCTTTCTGTTAATTCTTTAGCATGTGTGATAGCTTGCGTTTCGGAATCTTCTGAAGATGTATTATTTGCAAAGCTTGCACTTGCGTTACCACCAAATCCACCAGGATTTCCCCAGTATACACCTACATTTGCACTCACAGATTGATCTTGTGCATTCATCGAAGAAATTTCTTGATTCATTTCAAAACGATCCGTTGAGGTTGTTTCTGTAAGATTTTCTCGTTCGGTTTCGTTAGAGAATGTATCTGTAGTTTCTTGACGACGAGTACGTTTTATATCTTTCGATTTATATTCACGTGCCATAATGTTTTCAATGTGTGAAACTTCTCCTGGCACATAGCAACATACTTCTTGCTCTACTTTACGGTAGTCAGCAATTCCTAAGCGCTGAATTCCGTAGGCTACAGGCGCTTGTGTAGGTGTTGTAGTACTGCTTCCGTTAGCAGGCTTAATTTTCCCTACATAACATTTCGATTTTACGAAGTTAGGAACTACAAAATCATACGAATCTCCATTGGTAAACGTGATGGTTCCTGAAAACTCAGTGGTAGGACTATCCAAGTCAATTCCGTTGTTGTACAATCTTAATACTATTGAGTTTCCTGATTTTGTTTCTTCAAAGTATCCATCTGTATTATTTGATGCGTCTGCATATTCCACATTATACGTCATATTGGCCACATTGTATGAAGAATTTGGCATTCGTACGACCATTATAATAGATTGGATTGTTCCTCCTATTGGAACGCGAGAACAAACTCTAAAATCAAAAGGTTGTGTTGAAGAATCAAAGACTGGCACAGAAATTCCACCTGTAACTACTTGTGTGCTTCCAAAATCAACATTACTAAAAGCTGCTGCTGTATTCGTCTGAATTTCTTCAGAAATAACTTCGCTTACTTCGTTTAAAGTTGAGAGTCCATGTTCTGTTTCAACATCTGTAACATAGTTAGCGGCTTCTGCACTCAATCTACTTTCTAAAATGGTTTTGTCTAATTGAGCATCTTCTGGAAAGTTGTACGGTGGAATCGTTAAGTTTTGATATTCTTCTATTACCGAAGTTTCGCCCGTATCAGGATCTGTCACTACACGTTCCACAATGGTTGCGGCAGCATATGCATTTTTTACATCTAGATCATACGTTTTTTGGTAAGCATCTTTTGCTACTTGATTTTCTCTTTTATACTTTTTTGCTACTTTTTGAACTTCTTTAGCAATTTTTTTAAGCTCTTTTACATTCTCCTGAGCCATGAATGCGTCCATTTCTTTTTTCAAAGTTTTTTCAGAAATCGGAGCTTCTTTGTCAGTAGGAGCCGTAGCAACTTCGTTTGTAAATAAAGATTTATCAATTACTACTCTAGCCTGTGCTAATTTTTGCAATGCTTCCGCAGATTGATCAACCGCATTACGTTGTCTTAGGAAGAAATCTGCCACTAACCATGATAATAACATATCTCTTAAATATGGATCACCATTTGTTAGAATATTGTAGTGTAAATCATCCCAAACTTGAGTCATATCAGGATAGGTACTATTAGGAGCGTAGAACGCATTAATTCTAGCAGTAACTTCTTCTAAAGAAAATTTTGTTCTGTTAGCAGTAAGCCAAATAGCAAAATGATAGAAATAAATGTTATTATTTTCTAAATCTTTTTTTGAAGAAAAATTAACTGTATAGCCTGATATTGCTGTTTCAATTGCTAATTTTTTAGCTTCAGTTGTAGTTGCTTGTGAAGCAGAATCAATAAATACACTTGTTTCATTTTCAGGAAACTGAGTAAATCCTAATGCTTTTTCTAAGTCTCCTACAAGTTCTGGAGCTCTCATTGTCACAAATCGGTACAATGTGTTTTTGATGTTTTGTTTCATCTGTTAAATTTTTAATCGTTTTAGATATGTTTTGAATAAACTGTTTCCGCTTTTCTAATAACAGCACTTCTTTTCTGTACGATTAAAAATTTATTGTCATTTCTTTCGATATTCAATCAAATGTTTGAATATTTTCATTTAAAAATTAAATAATCCATATTTTTCAGCTATACTTGTATTGTTTTATAGCTTTTATGAATAAATAACAAGGCAAATATAAAACATATTACAAAACAAACATAACATATTACAATTTATTTTTGTAAAATGTTGGAATAATTTTATAAGATGTTGACAGTTAACGTAAAAACTTTTAGTGAATTTTCAGTGGATGAATTGTATGATGTGTTACAACTACGAAGTGAAGTGTTTGTAGTAGAACAAGATTGTGTGTATCAGGATTTGGATGGAAAAGATAAAAAAGCACTTCATGTGATTGGAACTACGGATGGAAAAATAGTTGCCTACACACGATTGTTTGATGCTGGCGATTATTTTGAAAATGCAAGTATTGGTAGAGTAGTGGTTTCAGAAAAAGCACGCGCGTTTGGCTACGGTCATGCCATTATAAAAGCTTCTATTGCGGCTATTTATAAATATTATAATACAAGAAAGATTAAAATTTCTGCTCAGACATATTTGAAAAAATTTTACGAATCACATGGTTTTTCTCAAATAGGCGATGAATATTTAGAGGATGGAATTCCACATATTGCCATGACAAGAAATGCTTAGAATGAAACTAATTTGCAAACGCTGTAATCCAAATGAAGTATTTGAGATTCCTAATTTTTCGTTGGAAGAAAAGATAAAATTATCGGAAATGAATAAAATATCTCCTTTGAAAACTATCGTTGAAATGAGAACTATGTACAGTATTACGCTTAAAAATTCGAAGTTTGTTACAAGTCATATAAATTTGAAAACTAATATTTGTTTGCGTTGTGATACAGCACTTTCTCAAAAAGAATATGTTACTTGTTCAAAGTGCAATTCGTTAAATTTCAATTGGAATTTAGATTCTTAGTTTATAGTAAAATGTAGTTATTACTCAATTTCCATGATACTAAAATCAGCAAATAATACAGTTTCATCTCTTAAGTCTTGTACATTTAGTAGACTTCTATAAATACCCCATTTAGGTCTTACAAAAGTGCCGTCGGGTCTCCAATTTACAATTGCGGTATTGGTATAGTTGAGTAAAACTTGATTGTCACTTATTCTTTTGATTTCAATTTCATAGGTTCCAGCTACACTATATGTAATGATTTCTGTTACTTCTACCCAAGAGTTTATAAAAGGTGCTATATCTGTTTCTGTGAGTGTAATTTGAGTATCTGTTTCCGCATAACGCAATTCTAGTTTGTCTGGACTGCCTTTTCTTGTAGTTAAGGTATACATTGGCATGCTAGAGAATGCTCCGCCAACTGATTTTAGTTGATGTATGTGTGTAAAGTTGGGCGAAGATTGAAAGCCAGCATCCAGCTTAAATTTCCATTTGTAAACTACTTTTTCATTTTCTACACCCACTAAATTATCAGGCGATTGATTATACGTTTTGATTTCATTTCGTTGTCTATCAAAATTTATACATCTATCATTATCTGGTGTAGTATGAATATAAAATCGAAAAACATTTGTATTTAATTCATTATCAAAAACCTCATCAATATGTTCGCCAAATCCATTATGGCCACAATCTGGTGTTTCAATAGGATTATATCCTGGTGCTAATACAGAAGTAATGAGTTCATAGGTATTTCCAGGACCATCAGCTTTGAGTTCAATAGCTTCGTTTTTTTCAAGACTAATGGTGACGGAGTTATTCGCTAGGTTAGTATCGTTGTATGTATTTTGAAATGCTGTTTTGAAGTTCAATGTTGCAATTACTTGAGTTGTATCGGCATTAAAGTTTTGTTGTTTTTCAGTCTCACTTTCAAGTGCGCTTCCGTAATTGTAACTTAATATATTTTCTAGTTTTTGTGTCAAATCAGTATAATTAATCCAAGAAATTGAATTTTCAGATGACGTTATAGAAATATCAGTTTGTATGGGTGCTGTTGTTTCCTCTATTGTTTCTTCATTTTTATTACAGCTGTTAAAAACGATTATTAAAATTAGAAAGAAATATTTTTTCATACTTATATGGATAAAGAGATATTACAAAAAATCACTATTTGCAGTATTGAACATACATTAGTTTAAAATTTTATCATAATCACTTTTGTTTGCTAAAATTTCAGTCGCTTTTTTGATGGTTTCGTCATTTGTAAGTTGATATTCAAATAAACCTTCTCGGTAGAAATAACGTTTTAGAATTTCACTTTTTAATTCTTTTTTGATTTCATCTTCATACGTATCAAGCGCGTCCAATTTACTTTGTTTGATGGAAGCCAGTAATTCTTTGTATTCTTCAGATACATTTTCTCCAAAGTCTTTTGCTTCTTTGGTACTCATGGCTTTTTTTAGTGCTTTTTCCGTTTCTGTTTCGTAAAAGTCCAATCCCGTGGAAGCGACACTTTGTTTGAAATCATCGTAGTTTGAATCATTAAAATCAAATGCATTCATATCTGCAAACGTATTTTCGTTGTAGAATTCTGTCGCATAATTGAAGATAACTAAGTTTCCGATTAACGATTTTGTAAAATCGCTTGTTTTTTGTGAAGAAATTTCAATATCTGGATTAATTCCGCCACCATCATATACGCTTCTTCCTTTTTTCGTTTTGAATTCTGTATAATCGTTTTCATTGGTTCTAACGGCGTTTCCATCGGCATCTCTATTCCAGTAATCTAATGCCTGAATACAACGTCCTGAAGGTGTGTAATACCTTGAAATGGTAACTTTCAATTGCGTTCCGTAGGTAAGTTTTTTAGGCTGTTGTACCAATCCTTTTCCAAAACTACGTGCGCCAATTACAACAGCTCTATCCAAATCTTGCAAAGCACCCGAAACAATTTCACTTGCCGAAGCGCTTCGTCCATTTACCAAAACTACAAGTGGAATTTCCGTATCTACTGGTTTTTTTCTGGTTTTGTAGGTTCTGTTGTATTTTTTAACTTTTGATTTTGTGGTTACTATTACTTCTCCTTTTGGCACAAATAAATTTACAATGTCAATCGATTCTCTAAGCAATCCACCTGGATTACTGCGCAAATCAAGTACAATACGTTCTGCGCCATCTTCTTTGAGTCGTTCAAGCGCATCTTTGGTTTGTGCGCTGGCTTTTTTGTTGAATTTTGCCAGTACAATGTATCCTGTTTTGTCATCAATCATTTTGAAAAACGGAACAGCATCTACTTCAATTTTACTACGTGTAAGTTGTGTTTTGTATTCTTTCCCTTGACGTTTGTATACAATGTTGATAGTGCTATTTGCGGCACCTTTTAGCAATTCTCCTGTGTCTTCTTTAAAGTTGGCAATAACGATATCATCAATCTGAATAATTTCATCACCTGCTTTTAAACCAGCTTTGTCCGCAGGATAATCTTTATACGGTTCGATGATAGTAATTTTTTTGTTATTTCTTCGAACAGAAGCGCCAATTCCTGAATATTCGCCAGCATTTCTAATTTTTGCCGCTTCCACATCTTGTTCATTGTAAAACTTGGTATACGGATCTAAATCGTTGAGCATTTCTTTGATGGCTCCATCCATTAAATCGGCAGGATTGGTTTCGTCCACATAATTCATATTCAATTGCTTAAACATGGTCGTGAATATTTCAATTTGCTTGGCAATTTCAAAAAAATCACTTTTAAAACTTACGGTTCCAAATAGAAAAACGGTAGCCAATACTGGAATTAGAATTCTTTTTCTTAATATTTTTTTCATCTTCTTATATCATTAATAGCTAGAAAGATAGCAGGAATAACATTATTTTTCGGGTGTGTTTTGTGTTGCGGTTTTCGCTAAAAATTTTTGCAACAAACCAATCATTGCGTTTTCAATTTCTTCAAAAGTTGGTTCTTGTTTTCCAATATACAAAAACATAAAAGCATAGGATGTTGATATTGTGTTAAAAACGTCATTTTTGTGCAAACGATAGGCTTCACGCATTAATCTTTTGATGCGATTGCGTGTTACCGCTTTTTTAAATCTTCTTTTTGTGACTGAAACGCCCGCTTGTGCAGGTACATTTTTTGGCAACTCTGTAGCTGTATAGATGAGTTTGAGTGGAAATTTTGAAACTGAATTTCCTTCACTAAAAAGTAGATCAATACACTTTTTGCTTTTTAATTTTTCTTCTTTTGGAAAACTATAATTCATGAAAATTTATTGAATCTCGGTAAAAATAGAAAATAAGATTGTATTTACTATCTTTATTGTACACGAACCACGAATGAAAAAAACAGATTTAGAGCGTTATTTTAAATTATTTACCAATCAAGAAGCTGAAGATTTCTTCGATTCGGCTTTGCGGGAGCAGCATATTAAGTTTGTGAAGCGTGACATTCCAGATTCTAAGTTTTCAGAGTATTTTTTTCATAAAAATGATATTTTTTTAGTTGAAATTATCAATGAAAAACTGAAAGAAGTAGAGTCGGAAGAAACCAACAGACTTACTTCGAAAAAACACAATAAACCCTATGCAATAGAGCTTTTATTGATGCTCGTATTGATAGGGATTATTATTGTGATTATTCTTCGTTTGTAAAAATATTCTTCGTTTGAAAAGACAACTTTCAATTTTTTAGCGTACTTGGAAATAGTCATTGGCAAACTCTGTAAGCTGATTTATATCATAGATTTATCAGGGTATATTACCTATTTTTAATTTCACTAAAATAATAGGATATGATATTTTTTAAACAGCTATTTTTGATCACAATACTTTTACAACAAACAATAGAGGAAAAGTATTTTTTAGGTGCGGCTTTGGTTGTAATGACTGCAATTATCATCTTTTTATTGGTTTGGTCTAAAACAAAAAGAGGTAAGAAAGATTTATAAAAGCTACACCTTACGACATCAATTGGAATCGTTTTGTATTACCACAACCGAACACCAACACCAATATTATGTGTGGTTTCTTGTATTTGATTGAGATTTACACGGTAAGACGCAAACCAATTTCCTTTGTGTTGATATTGTAGACCAAGACTTAGGTTATCAAACTGATTTTTATTGCCACCAATTTCTCCAAAAACATACAATCCACTTTTATAGATTGGCGGATGTTCAATGGTTTTTGTAATGGTAATTTCTCTGGGAACTTTTAATTTGTATGAAAATTTACTGTCAATCAACGTTCCATCGACTAAGTTGTGTGTAAAAATGTCAATATCGTCGGTTTGTAAAGTGTCTTTGTAGAGTTTTCCTTTGGCAAATTTTGCTATTTCTTTTGCGTTGATTTCTTTTTGAAAATTTTTACGTTCTTCTTTTGTTCCCTTCACAGGAATGTATACATATTCAAACTTTGTTGTTTCAATATGTAATGTATCAACTTTTGTTTGCCAAATGGTATCTTTTACAATGGTAATTGTTGGTTTTGTATTGAGTTGAACATCACTTTCGCACGATTTTAGCAATAAGCTATACCATAATAAACCGATAATGATGACAAGTAATATACGTTCGGTAGATATATATTTTGTATTCATAGGTATTGAGATAAAAAGAGCCTTTGATTATCAAAGGCTCTTGAATTAGTACTATTAATAATTGTATGTTTAGTAGGTATTGGTATTTCCGATAGTTACGGTTGCTGTTGCTGTGTTAGTTCCCGTAAGCGTTGTATTTAGAATACCATTGGTAATTAAAGAGTTTTGAAGTGCTACATTGTAACTCACATTTGTAGGTATAGCCGTTGAAAACTTTACTACTAAGTTTGTTCCTGGATCATCTGTTTGGTAAATACAGTTGTATCCAATAAATTGTAGAATATCTTGATTAAAAGCGGTATTGGTTTCTATGTATACAAGACTTGAATGTACTTCTACATGACAGTTTTTAATAGAAACTTGTGCTGCAACACCAATATATGTACATAAATATGTGGATGCTTTTATTGATAAACCTTCAAAAAACAATTTGTTTTGTAGTCTAGCAAGTGGAGCATTTACGGTTACATTATCGCCTGTAAAATAGGTTTCTGTAGCATTAAAATTGCCATAAACTTCTGCATTGTCTTTAAAGTTAACGAAGATTTTTCCATTTGTACCAGTTTTTACAATTTCGCTTGCAACATCGGGTTTGTGCTTACCGAAGTTGACATACGCTGTATATACAAGTCCTGCTTTTAATAATGAAACTTTATGTGTTCCTTCAGCTACATCAAAATCAAAATAGCAGGTTCCGCGTCCTTCGTTATGAACCATTAAGTCAGCTCCAACACTTTCAATATTACCATTAAAATAATTAATACTATTTATACCTAAAGCAGTGAATGCAACTCCACTTCCTTTTAATAAATTATACGTAACATTTATTTGGTTAGCACTAATGAAACCTTTATTAAAATTTGAGTATGGAGCGCCGTAGGTTTCGATTACGTCAAATTCCCCTTCAAAATATAAAGTGCCTCCTAAGAAGGTATTTTCAGAATTGTTTAGTAACCTACCATTTGGTAATGAAAACACATATTTATTGTACACATCTTCTACTCTGTTGTGGAAATACTCGTTTGTGTTATTTGAAAAGTCAATTGTACAAGACGCTTTAGATTCGAAACGAATATTTCTTTGAGGTAACAATGCGTTTATTTCATAGGTTTCATCCGTGAGCAATTTGATTGTTAAAAAAGGATGATCTAAGCTTGTTAAATCGCCTTCTCTTGGATATTCACTTTCAAAAGCAGCAATGGCTTCATCAATGGTTAGAAAAGGTTTTCTTGGTTCACCTATTTGTGCTGTAACATCATTTCCATTTGTTGCAGATACGTATACAGTATTTGTTGTTGTTTCCATTTCGTCTCTATGTACAAGACTATCAAACACATCTTCGTATTCTGCTTGTGTAGGTTTGTCACCTGTTTCGAAATAGGATTTTAATATTTCTAATGATTGTTTCATTTTTTTTGAATTTTATGATTTTGCTCTTTGTCATTTACAAGAATATCTATGGTTTCTTCTAAACTGTCGAGAGACTTTTTTTTTATTAAATTAATTAAAGCTTTGAACGGATTGATGCCATATATTTTGTTGAAGTTTTCTAAAATAGATTTCACTTCTGCTATGGCGATAAATCCTGTAATGATTCTCTGAAAAGGGATTTCATTTACAATATATTTTTCCAATAAAAAGGCCGAAAGTATGACCAAGTTATAGATGAAAAATTTTGAGATCGTATTTCCGATACGTTTGCTACTAATAGGAATGTTGTTTTTAAAAGAGGCATACGCTCCAGTAATAAAATCAACAATTATTAGAAAAATGATCGTTAACATTATGGTGACCATTGGCGATAGTAAAGCCAACAACCAAAAAACATATATTTTAATCTTCTCCATTTTTATATAATTTTTTATAATCCAAGATTCTGTTTTTAGGATAGGCTTTTATACAAACACTATTGTTTTGGTTTCCACCTAAAACATAAACATAACGTCTAGTTTGTTTGATAAAAAAGCCAACGTGTCCTTTCCAACTACTAGGAGATTCACGCCATAATATGACAAGGTCTCCAAGTGCGGGAATTGCTGTTGATTCTCCAATATTTAGCCAACTTCGTGCATTTAATTTTCCGCTATAAGGGTAATTTTGAGTTTTGGTGACCCAATTCACAAATGCACTACACCAAGCAGTTTCGTCATGCAATTTGTTTCCGTCGTATCCCAATGTTTCAAAGTATCTAATGATTTGAGGATTAGATTCCTTTCCAGTAATTTCTCTAACACCATATTGTGATAATGCTTTTTGAATTAAGTTCATAGTTTTTACTTTTTTCAGTTTGAACGACAACTGTTATTGTCTGACATATAATTTTTATACACTATAATTTTGCAACTGTATGGATACAGTACATGTGTATATATTCATGAAAATGTTGGAATTTTTAATTTGAGAAGAAAAAGTAACTAAGTAGTGCAACCGTGTTTTTGTATTTTCTTAACCAGAATGGGGCTTTTGCATCTATATTATGGTTCTTCTCAACAGTATTTTTGATATGAATCGTACAAAAAAGTTGTACTGTTCATTAGAAAAGCGAGTACAAATATAAAACATATTACAACACAAAACAAACATATTACAACATATTATATAGATTTTTCTGTTTTTTGTTGGAAAGAGTTGCTATGTATGCTTTTAAGAAGAAAAGTTATTGTGTAAGCGTACATAATAGAATAAAAAAAATCTCTTTGATAGTGAAAGACCAAAGAGATTTTTAAAACTAATAATCTGATAAATAAATTAACTCGCTAAAGGATTAATTCCTTCTAATGCAATGATTGTGTTTACCACTAAATACGGTTGCATGTTGTTTACAGGTGTTGAACTTCCAGTAGTGGCTGTATTTCCTGAAAGTGTTACATTTCCGTTGATTTGAACGTTGTCGGCTCTCATTAAATCTAAATTAACAGTAGAAGTAGTTTCTGAAAAATTTTGGTCTCTTCCTGAAGAAAAATGATTCTCTATCGCTTCATCTGAAAGCCCTTCGTCAGCTAAAGCTTTTACTGTTCCTGTTAAACTATGAGAAGCAGTTAAAGTTCCAACGCCGTGACTGTGCGCTGGTAATTGACTTTCGGAAAGTGTATTTTGTGCTTCTCCACCAGCTTGTCCAAGTGGATACGTTGGATCGCTATGAATCATGGTTTTCCCTTGTAAATTTGGCAAGGCAAAATTTGTAGTTCCATTACCTCCATAGGTGTTTCCAATTATATTAAATAGTGTTTCATATTCAGCAATATTTAATAATTGGCCATTGCATTTTGCCCAGCCACTCGGCACACTGGCGAAACTAACTGTTTTAATTTCGCCAATCATTGGCATTGCTAAGCTGTCAATTAAGTCTGCAAATTGACTTTCTGTAGGTTTGTCTCCTGTTTCAAAATAGGATTTTAAGGTTTCAATTGTTTGTTTCATGGTATATGTTATTGTATTATTATTAAAAAAAGAAAGCTCCTTTACCCTAATAAAGGAGCCTTCGGATATACATATATTTTAATGCGTATGAGTGACTAGCTAATTACTGTTTTAAAATATTGTATATGGTTTTTTCTGAGATGAATAGTTGTTCTACTAATTCGTTAATGATTACTTTCATCTGCTTTGCAGAATTGTCTTTTACGTAGTTCTGCACAAATTGTTTTCGTCTGTCTAAAAGTTCTTTACTTCGCTTCATAGCCGTTAAATGTATGTGTATTCTATATGTTTTATATTTCTAAAATCGTGTTCGAAAATCATTTTCAACACGTAACCATCAGTCTATATTTTGTTGCTTTTATTGTATTTATGAAGAATAAAATCGACATTTATACTCACAAATGTTTGATTTTCAATAAAAATTCATATCTTAGCAACAAATTACAATACAAATATAAAACAAATTACAGAATATATAAAACAAAAAACAGAATTTTTTGTAAAATGTTTAATTTTAAGTAAGCGAGATATGGAAGGAATACATGAAAAAATAAAAGAGATTATAGATCATTTTCATCTTAATAATAATTCATTTTCCAAACGAATAGGAGTGACAAGTACTACTATTGATAGTATTACCAACGGTAGGCCACAGGCAGATGGAACGCGAAAAAGAACAAAACCTGGATACGATTTATTAACCAGTATTATTAATGAATTTGAGATTAATCCAGATTATTTATTTGGAAAAAGCACACAATTGTTTAAATCTGATAAAAAAGAATTTCAAACATATGCTGGAATTCCACAAGTAGTTGCCGTGAATCAAGATGGAGAAGAAAATGTTGTATACGTTCCTATTAAAGCACGAGCTGGTTATTTAGACGGTTATGGAGATGCTGATTATATCGAAACACTTCCTTCTTTTAGCATGCCACATTTAACCAATGGAACATTTCGTTGCTTTGAAGTACAAGGAAATTCGATGGTGCGTACGTTTTTTGATGGCGATTTAGTCTTCGGTAAGTATGTGGAGGATTTAAGCGATGTAAAAGACGGACGTGTATATGTTATTGTGAGTCGTAATGACGGAATTGTGCTGAAACGTGTTATTAATAGAATTGAAGAACGTGGAAAGCTGATTTTAAAATCTGATAATAAAGATGGAAATTATCCAACATATACAATTAATGCAGAAGAAATTATGGAAATATGGTATGTAACAATGTTTGCATCCAAACAAATGCCTGAACCTGTTGATGTTTATGATAGACTTCACGATTTGGAAAGTAAAATTGTACTACTCGAAAATGCTTTGCAACAAAAAAATTAATAAAAAAATCCCGCTAAGAAATTAGCGGGATTTTTTTATACTGTATGGCTTGCTTATTTTCTCGCCGTATTATTATTTCTATCAACGTCTGCCATCAACTGCGATGGATCAATTTCTACGCTTTTTACTTCCTTGTTGGTTTTTAATTCATAGGTTGGATATGCCCAAGCCCAATCGTCCTTTAGTGTAGCCGTTGTTGGCTTTTCGCCACGCATCATACGTAACGGAATGTAAAATGCTTCACTAGTTCCATCTGTATAATTTACCATAATATCTATAGGCATTGGCATTAAACCAATTCTTTCCAACACAACAGTGTTTCCTTTGATATCTTTTACACCATAATCAATGGTATTGGTTGTTTGCGCCCAATCTGTCAAATACCAATCTAAGTGAATTCCTGAAACTTTTTCAGCACTTCGTTTGATATCATTTGGTGTTGGATGCTTAAAACTAAAGTCGTCAAAGTATTTTCTTAGCGCTTTTTCTACGTTTTCTTTTCCAATTACATATTCTAATTGCGATAAGAAAATAAGTCCTTTGCTGTATGCAGAAGTTCCGTATGCTCTGTTGTATTGATAACGATCAGCATGTGTGGTAAGCGGTTGTTCTCTGCCAGATTCTACTAATCTAAAATATGCTCTATATGAACCCTTATATGGGTTTTCAACATTTTTGCCCATTTTTTCATTCATATATCTGCCCGAAATATACGATGTAAAACCTTCGTCCATCCATTCGTGTTTCGATTCGTTGGTAGCTAATAAGAACTGAAACCATGTATGTGCCAATTCATGTGCAGTAACACCAGCTAAGCTTCCAAATTTTCGTTTTCCAGTAATTAGTGTACACATTGCGTATTCCATTCCGCCGTCTCCACCTTGAATTACAGAGTATTGTTTGTATGGATATTGTCCAACATATTTGTTAAAATAGGCAAGCATTTCGGCTGTTCTAGGTTGCAATTTTTTCCAGTTATCTCTAATACTTGGATCATTTTTGTATAAAAAGTGAAGTGTTACACCATTTGCTCCTTTGTACGTATCGTGTATATATTCAGGATCGGCAGCCCATGTAAAATCGTGTACATTTGGCGCTTTAAAATGCCAAGTAAGTGTGTTTCCCGCAGGACGTTTTACGGTTCCTGTTTCGTATCCGTATCCTATTTCATTCGGATTTTGCAAATATCCTGTTCCACCTAAAACATAGCTTTTATCAATGGTAATTTTTACATCAAAATCTCCCCAAACACCGTGAAACTCACGTCCAATATATGATGGCGTATGCCAACCTTCAAAGTCGTATTCTGCCATTTTTGGATACCATTGTGTCATTGATAATGCGACACCTTCTTTGTTGTTTCTACCCGAACGGCGAATTTGTACAGGAACTTGTCCTTTAAACGTCATATCAAATGTAGTTGACTCACCTGGTTGAATTGGTTTTGCTAGCGTTACTTCTAAAATAGTATCTTCTGTCGTATGCACCACTTTTTGTCCATTCTGCGTAAGCGAAAGTACTTTTATGTATCCAATTTCAGTATCCGAAAGTTTACTAATTCTACTTCCTATTTTTGGACTTGGATCTGCAATGGTTCTAGAACGAACGTCCATTTCACTTCCAGGTTGAAAGGCATTAAAATATAAGTGATAATACACTTTGTTTAATACGTCTGGTGAATTGTTGGTGTATACTAATTTTTGTGTTCCATCATATTGGTAATTGTTTACATTCATGTCGATGTCCATGGTATAATCAACATGTTGTTGCCAGTAGCCTGAAGATGCACTGGAAGAAGTTCCATTATTGTTGATTTTAGTCATAGATTTTTGCGATGCGCAAGCCACAACTACCAAAAGAACTAGAATACTTATTTTACTAATAATTTTCATGGGATTTGGTTTTATTTTACAATTTTACTTGTCCTCTACTTACTTTATCAGCTAAAATAAGTGCGTTGTATGCATTAACAATTTTACCACTTTGTGATGCGCTTGCGAAAGGAACTGCGTCTTCATCTTGATTGACAACAACGTTTCTATTGATAGCCAATCCTGATTGCATAATAATCTTTTTTACTTGTGCAGCTGTTAGTTTTGGGTAGTGTGATAAAATTAAGGCTGCAACACCTGCAACACCTGGCGCTGCCATTGAAGTTCCACCAATAGACTTATAGTCGTTTTCTGGAAATGTAGAGTAAATAGCAGAACCTGGCGCAAATACATCCACATTTGTTTTTCCATAATTAGAATATCCAGCAACCATTTGTGATCCGTACTTATTTTGAATTGCTCCAACAGTAAGGAATGTATCTGAAATTTCAGCTCCTGTCAAAGTTTGATCATTTGGAAATACTTCTTTTTTGTCTAAGTTTGTGTTTTCGTTTCCTGCCGCATTTACAATTAATACATTGTTTCTTCCTGCGTAAGCGATGGCATCTTTAACCCATTGAGAGTTTTGAGAGAAATATTTTCCAAAACTTGTATTAATCACTTTTGCACCATTGTCAACCGCATAGCGAATTGCCAAAGCAACATCTTTATCATATTCGTCTCCATTAGGAACTGTTCGTACAGCCATAATTGCTACATTATTGGCAACTCCATTAACACCTTTACCGTTATTACGCTCTGCTGCAATAATTCCAGCAACATGTGTTCCGTGTGATTCACTCTTTTTAACGTGCTTTACGTTTCCGTTTCCATAACCTGTATCTGTAATGTCGTATGGATTGTCTCCAACTGGCGTTCGTCCGTTAAAATTTGTATTTAAGTTATAGTTTAAACGCTCTGCAATGCCCTCAACAGCATCTTTGATAACCTCTTCAACTTCGTCAATAGATTCTACATCTCTACCAAGCATTGCATATGATTGTTTTGCAACAGCAATGTGATTTTGCAATGTTTCATCATTGGTATTCACCGCATTTAACTCTGCAAGCGTGTACTTATCTTTTTTGAAATATTTTTTTAGAGCATCGTTAGAACCTTTGATTCTTTGATATATTACATCATATCGTTGCTTTATATTTGAAAACCTTTGGTATTCAGAATCAAGTTCTGCTTTTGCTGCTGCATAATCAGGATGACTCGTTCCTTTTTTTACAATTCGGGTCATTTCTAAGTTTTCGTTATACGAATCTCCTAAAAAGTTCCAACCATGAATATCGTCAACATAACCGTTTTTGTCATCGTCTTTTCCATTGTTTGGAATTTCCTTTGTGTTGGTCCAAATCACATCATCTAAGTCTTCATGATCGATATCGATTCCAGAATCTAATACGGCAACAATTACTTTTTTACCTTTTCTATCTTTGATGATTTCAGCGTATGCTTTGTCAACACTCATTCCAGGAATGGTATCACTAACTAAATCTTTGTGTCCCCAAGTTTTCAACTCCATTTCTGAGAGCTTCGATTCTTTGAGAGGAGTTGTATCAATATTTTCAATCGGTGTTGATAAAATTGGAGGTGTACTTCCGCAGCTAGCTATAATAAGCGCAGTAGCAATTAAAAATGAGGATTTTACTAATTTCATGTGAGATATTTATTATTCTATTTTTATAAATGTGTTTAAAATATGTCTTTGCAGGTAAATACTTCGTTGAGTCTTACCCCTTTTTCGGTATGTTTTACGGTAATAATTTCGTGATGTGCGTCGTGTTCTAAAAACAGATAGAAATTATTGTCTGCTGCCATGTTTAGAAACTTTTCTTTTTCGTCCAACGTTAACAAAGGTCGCGTATCATAACCCATGACAAAAGGAAGTGGTAAATGACCAACCGTTGGTAATAAATCGGCCATGAAACAAATAGTTTTTCCTTTGTAATGAATCATCGGAATCATTTGTTTTTCTGTATGTCCATTAGCAAAAAACACGTCAAAACCCAAAGCTGATTTTGTTAAGATATCATTTTCAGGTTGCGCAATAAAATTCAAATGACCGCTTTCTTGCATCGGAATGATATTTTCTTTTAGGAATGAAGCTTTTTCACGTCTGTTTGGTACTGTTGCCCATTGCCAGTGATTTTCATTACTCCAAAAACGAGCATTTTTAAAAGCAGGTTCGTAACCAGTTTTATCTTTATTCCACTGAATACTTCCACCACAATGATCAAAATGTAAATGTGTCATAAATACATCTGTGATATCGTCTTTGTGAAATCCGTAGTGTTTCAGTGATTTTTCAATGGAGTCATCGCCCCACAAATGATAGTATCCGTAAAACTTATCACTTTGCTTATTTCCCATTCCTGTATCTACCAAAATTAATCGGTTTCCATCTTCAATAAGCAAACAGCGTGCAGCAATATCAATCATATTAGCAGCATCAGCAGGATTGGTACGTTGCCACAACGATTTTGGCACTACACCAAACATTGCACCACCATCTAATTTGAAATTTCCAGCAGCTATGGGATAAAGCTTCATAGGTCATTTAATTTTAAGGTGTTGCAAATTAACAAAACCGCAACAAAAAAGCGTGTTCGTTAAGTTTTTATTAAGAAAACCAATCCTATATTTTTGATTTTTGAGATTATTTTAAATTTAGAAGTATGGTTTTAATAGAAGTTCTCAGTTATTGACTTATGTGTGTTATGATACTATTTAGGAGTTTTTTGTTGGTAAATATCAAACAATTTGATTAAAGTGAAGAACATTGTCTAGACAATTGCATGTTTATTTTCGAAGTACATTTTTCAAGCGTTTTCCAAAGTCAAAAAGCACTTTAATTTCCTTGATATTTGCCAAACGTTCTTTTCCAAAAATCAACAAGGCTTTTCCGTTCGATTCTACATGATAATACGGATTGCTTTCAAAGAAATGCACCAAATCATCATTAAAATATTGCTGAATTGCTTTTCGGTCTTCGCCTAATAAATAGAAACGATAGGAGAAGTCAGAATGATTGTCAATTGGAATGTCTTCAAATCCTGCAAATGCATATACTTTTTCCAGAAAACCTTCTCTATCTAGCGTAAATTCAGGGATTTCTTCATTGAGTTCTACATACATCATGGTAGTACGAACCACTTCTTTTGCAATAAATTCTCCTTCAGAAAACTCTAAATCGAACAACCGAACCGAATTGCTTTCTTCTGCCAATTGATTGTAAGTATGATTGATTTTTTTTGTGCGAAAGAATAAAAAATTCTCCAAAAAGTGAATGTCTTTATTTTTGTTTGATTCGTAACTCAAGTCATAATCTAGCGACAATTCTTCCATTGTTTTTTGTCGTCGAGTTAGGTTTGACAACAAATTCGGAATCGGCAAAATACGTCGCAATGCAAACGGATGTTTAGAATCTGTTCCGTGCATATCGAGTCCGATAACTTCAAAATGTCCACCACGTTTTGCAAATATTTCTTGGTAATTGTTGAGGTTTTCCATTACGGTATGATCTACAAATTCACACATAGAAAAATCAACAATTACGTCTGTATCTTCAGGAATTGCGTCAAGCTTATTTTTTAGTTTATAATAGTTTAAAAAACTACAGAAATGCTTCACACTCAAAAAATAATCATTGCTTGTATCTTGTTCTTTAAACATCAATACATTTGGCTTTGTAAGATTTCGAATGAATAATGAAAGACTTTTGTTGATAATGATATGAATGATAAATGTCGTAAAAACACCAACGGCAATTCCTGTAATCAATCCTACTTTTAAGGTTGTCAATAAGGTGACAAAAAAGATGACCAATTGTTCTTTTCCAATCGAAAATATTTTGGTTACAATGACAGGAGACGCCAATTTATAACCTGTATATACTAAAATTGCCATTAAAGCGGGCAACGGAATTCGAGTTAACTGTGTACTAAAAAGAGCAATGAAAAGTATTAAGAAAAATGCATGAAAAAAGTTTGCCGATCGGTTGCTTCCGCCATTATTCACATTTACGGAGCTTCGGGCAATTACGGTAACTACATTCAAACCGCCTAAAAAACCACTTCCAATGGTTGCCAAACCAAGCGCTTTTAAATCTTTATTTACGTTCGATCGTCTTTTTTCAGGATCCAATTTGTCAACAGCTTTGATGCTTAATAACGATTCAATACTCGCAATGAGCGTCAAGGCAAAAGCACCTGACCAAAAACCAGCTTCGCCAATTTTACCAAAACTAATTTCGGGCAAATCGGTTATAATTTCATTAAAACTTGGAACTGCAGGAATCATCGCGCTTGCCGCTATAGGATTTGGCATTTGTAGTACCAATTCGTAGTAATAACTAAATGAAATTGAGAGTAATACAATCCACATTGGTGCAGGAACCAATTGCAAATATTTGTTTCTGATTTTTGGATAAAACACCATAATACACAAACTAATAATTCCCGCAAAAGCGGCATATGTAAGACCAGAATCTTTATTTGAAAAGAGTCCAATAATTGTTTTAGGAATCCCGAAAAGCAATGCCAACACGCTTCCTTCTTCAAAAATGGTAAACGAACCAATACTAACAGGAACGCCTTGAAAACCCTGATTTCCTAGCATTACATGTGTTGATTTTGCCAAAATAATGAGTCCAATAGCTGCCAACATTCCCTGAATTGCGGACGATGGAAAAAAATCGGCAAGTTTGCCCAATCGTAAGAAACCTAAAAGCAATAACAACACACCTGAACATATAATAGCGCCGTACGCATCGTTGATTCCAAGTGTACTAATGGTAATGAGTAATACACCAACCAAACCATTTCCAGGACCTGTAATAGTGACATAACTTCCGCCTAAAATAGACACGACAAATCCGCCAACAACGGCAGCAATAATTCCTGCAATTGGTGGTGCTTCACTTGCCATAGCCAATCCTAAACCAAGTGGCAATGCAATAAGACTTACGACAAAACCAGAGAAAATGTTTTTGGGAAGTGTTTTTAGGAAATCTTTAAAAGTATTTTTTTTGGGACTCATTGAATAATTAGTACGTCGGTTGGTAGTTCGGTTAAAATGTGTTCAATATCATGTGGAAACAAACGATCCCAAAAGGTCATTTTTTCTGGCGCATTCATCACGAGCAAATCGGCACGGACAACTTGTGCATAATGTCCGATAGAATAACCTCGTTTTCCAAAAATGGGTTGCGATTTTATGACAATTTTTTCTATATGTTTTTCAGGAATTTCGGTTACCATTTTTTGAATCCGGCTTTCTTCACGCATACGAATCCGCTCTTTTAAAAGTGTAGCTTTTCGTAACGATTTGTCATCATCAACATTAACAGCAACTTCCTGTTGACTAATTTCTTCAACAATCGTAATTTTTTCAGCGCCCAATTGATGTCCCACATAAAAAGCAGAAGCAATGGCTTGTTTTGTTTTGTGATCTTCCAAACCATTTACCACGATATGTTCGCACGGAACGCGTTCTACGGAAGGATTGATCATTAATAAAATAGAGCAATTTGCTTTACGCGTAATTTTTCTTGCAATAGAACCAATATAATATTTTACAAAATTTTCACGTTGTAAGGCTCCTAAAATCAACAGATCGATCTTTTTTTCTATCGTTGTAGATAAAATAACATCAACAGGTTCGCCCGTTTTAAATACAAGTTCGTAAGAAAGATGTTGCGCGCTAAATGGGTTTAAAATTTCCTTAAGTTTTTGAATCTTTTCGGACGATTTTTCTCCAACATGAATCAATACCAACGTTGCTTGAAAAAGCAAAGATAATCGTGCGGCTTCGTAAATGTTGGCTTTTAGATTTGGAGAAAACGCGACTCCAATTCCGATGATTTGAAAAGGTTTTTGTTGCAAAAAGGTTATTTCTAGGATTCGGATTGAAAGATAGTATTTTTTTGATGATATTATCGTTCTTCTACCAAAATCATACTTTTTAAAAATATGTAGTGTTGCAAGTACCAATTTTGAAGACAATCAATACATGCTACGTTTAATCAAAAAAATAGTTCAAAGTAAAATTAGATCAGCTATTTCTGTTAACTTTAAGGCAAGAAATATCGCATGGAAATTAACAGAGAGCTAGACTTAGCATTTAATTTTATAGAAAAAACGAATAGAAATCTATTTCTAACCGGTAAAGCAGGTACTGGAAAAACTACCTTTTTACACGAACTCAAAGCAAGATCATTAAAGCGATTGGTCGTAGTTGCGCCAACAGGTGTTGCTGCAATTAATGCAAAAGGTGTAACTATTCATTCCTTTTTTCAGTTGTCTTTTGATCCGTTTATTCCAAGCACTACAGGAAAAACGAGTACAGTTCAACGCAAGTTTAGTAAAACAAAAATCAATATTATAAAATCGCTCGATCTTGTCATTATTGATGAAATTAGTATGGTCCGTGCCGATGTTTTAGACGGCATTGATGAGGTGTTGCGAAGATATAAAAGAAGCACTGCGCCTTTTGGTGGTGTACAATTACTATTAATTGGCGACTTGCAACAACTTTCGCCCGTTGTGCGTCCGCATGAATGGCAATTACTGAAAGATTATTACAAAACTCCTTATTTTTTTAGCAGTATAGCGTATCAAAAAGCGGCTATTGTGGCTATTGAATTGAAATATATTTACCGGCAACAAAATCAAAAATTTATCGCCATTCTGAATGAAATTCGCAACAACCAACTTTCTGCGGCTTCTGCTAAAATATTAAACACACAATATCAGCCAGATTTCAATCCGAAAAAGGAAGATGGTTACATTACACTGACTACGCACAACAAACGTGCAGACGCTATCAACAAAAAGGAATTAGACAATTTGGCGAGTAAAGAAAGCGTATACACTGCTAACGTTTCAGGAGATTTTAGTGAAAAAATGTATCCAAATAGTGAACATTTAGTGCTCAAAGAAGGCGCGCAAGTAATGTTTATAAAAAACGATAGTTCCATTGAAAAGCGTTATTACAACGGTAAAATTGGCACCGTTTTGCATTTGGACGAAGATACAGTCACGGTAAAATGTTCAAATGACGATATTATTGAAGCTTCTTATGAAACTTGGGAAAATATAAAGTACACGCTTGACAAAGAAAGCAAAGAAATTTCGAACACTATAGAAGGTACTTATACGCAAATTCCGTTACGTTTAGCGTGGGCAATTACCATTCATAAAAGTCAAGGATTAACATTTGACAAAGCTATCATTGATGCCGAAGCTTCCTTTGCACACGGACAAACGTATGTAGCATTGAGTCGATGCAAAACTTTGGAAGGAATTGTACTAAAAACCCCGATAAAAGCAGAAAATATCATCAGTGATACCACGGTAAATACCTTTACAAAACAAGTTGAAGAAAACGAACCCGATGAAGCTGATTTAAAAGCTTCGCAAAAGGCGTTTCAATTAGAGTTGATTCATGAAGTGTTTGATTATCATGATTTTATGCATCCGATAAATCGATTGATATCTTTGTATCACAATCATAAAAATACTTTGAGTGGAAACATTTTGCAACCGCTTGAAACACTAAAAGATAAAGGAATTATTCCGTTACTAAAGATTAACAATTCGTTTAAAAATCAATTGGAAACTTTAGCAGAAAATAGTGAAAATCCTGAACAAGATGCTACAATTCAGGAACGTTTTAAAAAGGCAATTGGTTATTTTAAAACACACACAAAAGCGCATATTGCAACCGTTTTAAGTACGTTAACGTTTACAACGGACAATCAAGCGATATCAAGCGATTTTGAAAAACAATTGAAAGAAGTAGAAGCGCAATTGGCAATAAAATCTAAAATTTTAGAAGCATTATCAGGCAATTTTTCAACAGAAAATTACTTAAAAATACGTGCAAATTCAATCTTAGAAGTTTCAGAAGTTAAGGTTGTAAAACGCGCAATTGCAACATCTACTACGCACGAAGAATTATTTGAAGATTTACGCATGTTTAGATTAAGTGTTTCTAATTCTGAAGACATTCCACCGTTTCAAATATTTACCCAAAAATCACTATTTGAAATGTGCGAATTGTTACCAACAACACTAAAACAGCTGAAAAATATACACGGAATGGGCAAAAAACGTGTAGAAAAATATGGTGACGAAATTTTAGAAATCATACAAGAATATACCACTAAACACAACTTGGAGTCAAAAGAAGAAGTGGTCGTGATTGAGGTTGAAAAGAAAAACACCAAAGAAATTTCGTTAGATTTTTTCAAGGAAGGTTTGTCTATTGCTAAAATTGCAGGCAAAAGAGCATTGGCGGCATCCACTATTTTAGGACATTTGGCACATTATGTTCAGGAAGATGTATTGGATATTACCGAAATAATACCAGCAGCAAAAGTTACCAAAGGTTTGGTACTTATCAACGACAATACTTTTGAAGATTTAAACGAACTCAAAAAAATTGCAGGCACTGACTTTTCATACAATGAACTTCGAATATTGTTGAAATACAGTGAAAAAACATAATTTTAAAAAACAGTTTCTTTAATATCACAACATCTCACTTCTGTTAAGATTATAATTGTTAAATTTACGACTCAATTTTAAAAATTGCGTACATGCTCGAATTAGCGGGAATTATCATTTTAGGAATATTGGCACAATGGGTGGCGTGGAAGTTTAAAATTCCAGCAATTTTACCCTTAATTCTTATTGGACTGTTAGTGGGACCAATTGCCGCAGAATTTTTATCAGAAGATGGAACAAAGTGGATTGAACCAATTTGGGATAATGATAAAGGAAAAGGACTTTTTCCTGGAGATAGTTTGTACTATTTTGTGTCGCTTGCCATCAGTATCATTCTATTTGAAGGTGGATTGACACTGAAACGATCTGAAATTAAAAATGTAGGACCAGTCATTACAAAACTCATTACATTAGGTTCTGCAATTACCTTTTTTGGAGCTGGACTTGTAGCACATTTTATTTTTGGATTGAGCTTTGAACTGTCATTTCTATTCTCAGGATTGATTATTGTCACAGGACCGACCGTAATTACACCAATTTTGCGAAACATTCCTTTGAAAAAAGACATTTCAACCGTTTTAAAATGGGAAGGAATCTTAATTGATCCAATTGGTGCCTTGGTTGCCGTTTTGGTATTCGAATTTATAAGTGTAGAAGGCGATAGCGGATTTACCAAAACAGCTTTGATTGAATTTGGAAAAATTATCCTTTTTGGAACTACATTCGGATTCACGTTTGCACACGCATTGGCCTACGCTATCAACAAAAAATTCATTCCACATTACTTACTAAATGTAGTATCATTATCCGCCGTATTATTGGTTTTTGTAGAATCAGAAATATTTGCACATGAATCTGGTCTACTGGCAGTTGTTGTGATGGGAATGGTACTTGGAAACGGAAAATTAGAAAACATAAAAGAACTTTTATACTTTAAAGAATCGCTCAGTGTCTTATTGATTTCCATACTGTTTATTCTACTGGCAGCTAACATTAATATGGAAGATTTGATGTTGTTATACAATTGGAAAACTGCGGCGCTATTTGCGGTGGTTGTATTTGTAATTAGACCTTTAGGTGTATTTTTAAGCACCACGAACTCGAAACTCAAAGTCAACGAAAAGCTATTTATCAGCTGGGTTGGCCCACGTGGTATTGTAGCGGCAGGAATTGCATCTTTATTTGGAAGTAAATTAGTGAAACAAGGAGTTGAAGGTGCAGAATATATTACACCATTGGTATTTATGATTGTGCTTGGAACCGTTTTACTAAACGCAACGACGGCGCGATTGTTTGCAAAATTGGTTGGTGTATTCTTGACAAAATCAGATGGAATTTTAATAGTTGGTGCCTCAAAAATATCACGCTTGTTGGGACATTATTTAGAAACCAATGGACGCCATGTAGTTTTAATAGATAGCAATCAAAACAACATAGAAAAAGCAAAAGAACTCGGTTTAGAAGCGATTAATACAGATATTTATTCCAATACTTTAACAGACAACATAGAACTCAACGATGTTGGTTATTTGATGGCAATGACAGGAAACTCTGGAATTAATAAGTACGCCATTGATAAGTTTGGAGCAGAATTTGGTGAAAATGGTTCGTTCCGACTGGTTACCAGAGAAGAAATGTTAGATGATACTAACAATCCGAAAGAAGGATTATTTTCTAACACTGATGATTATGGTACGTTGACGGAAGTAACGCGAAAATATCCTTCAATTCAAGAAATTGATATTAACGATAAGGCACACTACGAAGGTTTGATTGAAATTACGAATAAAGACAAAGACATCATTCCGTTGTTCATTAAAAAAGAAGATAACGAGTTTTATATTATCTCTTCACACAATATGGAAGTAGACGAGATAGGTGAAAACTGGAAGCTTGTCTATTTAGGAAAACCATTTGATGTGGAAGATACGGAAACGAATTAATTTACTTATATAGATATTAGACCGCTTACGCTGTTAGAATTGAGATCGCTTTTTCGCTTTGCTCGAAGCTGTTAGAACTTTACAAATAGCAATTAGTATTGAGAAGTACTTTTAAAATCATAGTTTTTTACCATGAATTTTTTCTTGTGTGAGAAGTTGAATCAAGTTAAGCTTTACGCAATCGAAACCAAATGTCATTCCTGCGCAGGCAGGAATCTACAAAACAAAAACAGATTCCGCATCAAGTGCGGAATGACAATTTCAAATAAAACGTTACTTCGAATGATTTTTCAAAAATAAAAAAAGAAAAATTGTATGGAGAAGTATTTTTAAATCATAGTTTTTTACCATGAATTTTTCCCGCGTGAGAAGTTGAATCAAGTTCAGCTTTACGCAATCGAAACCAAATGTCATTCCTGCGCAGGCAGGAATCCACAAAATAAAGACAGATTCCGCATCAAGTGCGGAATGACAAGTTCAAACAAAACGTCAATTTGAGTGAAATTTCGAAAAGAAAAGAAGAAAAATTGTATCGAGAGGTATTTTTAAAATCATAGTTTTTTAACCATAATTCCTCTCAATACTCACAACTAACTTTAATCATTTAGTTTCAAAACCGCCATAAACGCTTGTTGTGGTATTTCTACATTCCCAACTTGGCGCATACGTTTTTTACCTTTCTTCTGCTTCTCTAAAAGTTTACGCTTACGCGAAATATCTCCACCGTAACATTTTGCAGTTACATCTTTACGAAGTGCTTTGATGGTTTCACGCGAAATAATTTTTGCTCCAATAGCTGCTTGAATAGGAATATCAAACTGTTGTCTTGGAATCAATTCTTTTAGCTTTTCACACATCTTTTTACCAATGTTATACGCATTGTCAGCATGAATTAACGCAGAAAGTGCATCAACCGATTGTGCATTCAATAAAATATCAACACGCACTAATTTCGATGTGCGCATTCCAATTGGTGAATAGTCAAACGACGCATATCCTTTGGAAACAGTTTTCAATCGATCATAAAAATCAAATACAATTTCTGCCAAAGGCATATCAAATGACAACTCAACACGTTCTGTTGTTAAATACGTTTGATTTGTAATTAAACCACGTTTTTCAATACACAACGACATTACATTTCCAACAAAGTCAGATTTTGTAATGATAGTTGCTTTAATATACGGTTCTTCTACACGATCTAAACCTGAAGGATCAGGCAAATCAGAAGGGTTATTTACGATGATAATTTCATCAGGATTTTTCTTTGTATATGCATGATACGACACGTTAGGAACTGTCGTAATTACCGTCATATTAAACTCACGCTCCAAACGTTCCTGAATAATTTCCATGTGCAACATTCCTAAGAATCCACAACGGAAACCAAAACCTAAAGCGGCTGAACTTTCTGGCGTAAATACCAACGAAGCATCATTTAGCTGTAGTTTTTCCATCGAATTACGAAGTTCTTCATAATCTTCCGTATCTACAGGATAAATTCCGGCAAAAACCATTGGTTTTACGTCCTCAAAACCTTCAATTGGGTTTGTTGTGGGCGTTTTAGCATCCGTTATTGTATCTCCAACTTTTACTTCGCGCGCGTCTTTAATTCCTGTAATTAGATATCCAACATCGCCTGTTTTGATCTCTTTCTTTACAACTTGATTCAGCTTCAAAGTTCCAACTTCGTCTGCACCATATTCGTTTCCAGTAGCAACAAACTTAATACGTTGTCCTTTTTTAATAGAACCATTCATGACTCTAAAATACGTTTCAACACCACGAAACGGATTGTACACAGAATCAAAAATTAAGGCTTGTAACGGCTCGTCATAATTTCCTTTAGGAGCAGGAATACGGTTGATAACGGCTTCTAAAATATTGTCTACACCAAAACCTGTTTTTCCACTTGCGTGAATTACCTCTTCAGGATCGCAACCTAATAAATCAACGATATCATCGGTTACTTCTTCAGGATTGGCGCTTGGTAAATCTACTTTGTTTAATACGGGAATAATTTCTAAATCGTTCTCTAAAGCGAGGTATAAATTTGAAATCGTTTGTGCCTGAATACTTTGCGCAGCATCAACAATAAGTAAAGCACCTTCGCAGGCAGCGATAGATCGTGAAACTTCATAAGAGAAATCAACGTGTCCTGGAGTATCAATTAAGTTCAAAACATATTCTTGTCCTTCAAACGTATATTCCATTTGAATGGCATGCGACTTAATCGTGATTCCACGTTCGCGTTCTAAATCCATACTATCCAATAATTGATCTTGCTTTTCTCGTTCCGTAACAGAGCCTGTAAAATCTAACAATCTGTCAGCTAACGTGCTCTTTCCATGATCAATATGTGCAATAATGCAAAAGTTTCTAATGTGCTTCATCTAATTCTATAGCTAATGATTTGCAAATATAGCTTTTTACAGAGTAAATACACATGTTTTATGCGTGTTTACAAAGATTTTTTAATTTAATATGTAGCTTTTTTTCTACGTTAAACAAAAATGAATATATTTGCCCTGAATTAACCTAACCAATGCCATGAATCTAAAAATCACAAGTTTATTTGTGTTTTTTACAGTTTTTACTGTGTTTGGTCAAGAAAAGTACCAAGTATCAGGTAAAGTAATTGCTTCCGAAACGGAAACTGCAATTGCTTTTGCCAATGCAGTATTATTGCAAGATGGCAACGTAGTCAAAGGAAGCTCAACAGATACTTCAGGAGCTTTTGTAATTTCGAATGTAACTTCAGGAAAATATACGCTTAGTGTTAGTTATGTAGGCTTTGCTTCATACAGTAAAGAAATCAACGTTACGTCTAAACTTGATGTTGGTATTATTCCACTTAAAGATGATAACGAATCTTTAGACGGTGTTACCATTACTGCCAAAAAACCAAAGTTGAAACGCGAAGTTGATCGGTTGGTGTTTAGTGTAGAAGGTACGGCTTTGACTGAAGATAATACGTGGGAAGTATTACGCAGAACGCCAGGAGTGATTGTTATTAACAACACATTATCTGTTAAAAATAGCACGCCAACGGTTTATATTAACGATCGAAAAGTGCATTTATCTGCAAGTGAAATATATCAATTACTAGAAGGAACGCCAGCACAAAATGTAAAATCGGTTGAGGTAATTACCAATCCGCCAGCACGTTATGATGCGCAAGGTGGAACGATTTTGAATATTGTAATGTCTAAAAATCTAATTTTAGGTTATAATGGAAGTATTTACGGGAATTTTACACAAGGAGTTTTTCCACGTTACAATGGTGGAATGAATCATTTTTACAAACGTGATAAACTTAACATTTTTGGAAATTATAGTTATACGCATACAAAGATTAATAGAGATAATGATGAACGTATAAATTATTTAGATAATACTACAACAACATCAGTTTGGAATTCAGCTATCAATAGAAATACAACTGAGAAAAGGCATAATGCTAATCTTAATATAGATTATGAATTTGATGAAAAAAACACCTTAAGTTTCTCAGGAAGTTTGTTATACAATCCGTATTGGAAACGTAGAACGTTAACGAATTCTACGGTGGACGATCAAACAATGGCGAATGAAGACTTCTCTTTGGCGGCGATTAACAACTACAATCAAGATAAACACAATTTAGGATTGAATCTAGAATATGTACATCATTTCGAAAAAGAAGGAGAAAAGCTTTCGGCAAATGTGCATTATACTGATTATGATAGAAGTGGCGACCAACATGTAGCTACAGATTATGATGTAGTGTCAAATTTAGATTTTTCAACCGCTTTTACCACAGATGCGAGTCAGGCAACTAATATTGTCAGTGGACAGCTCGATTATGAATTGCCTATAAGCGAATCTGCTAATTTTGAAGCAGGTATAAAAGCTGCAAACATTGACACGGACAGTAATTTATGGCAATTTAATATTCAAAACGGAGTTCCTGTATTAGATGTTAGCAATTCGGATACGTTTCAATACAATGAATCTATCTATGCAGGATATGTGAGCTACGCTAAAAATTGGGACAAATGGAGTGTAAAAGTTGGTTTTAGAGGAGAACAAACAGAACTCAAAGGAACTTCTCTCAGTACAAATCAGGTAAACACACAAAACTACTTCGAATTATTTCCAAGCGCTTATCTAAGTCATAAAGTATCCGACAAATTAAATGCGTATGTAGACTTTAGTAGACGTATTCAACGACCAAGTTTTGATAATTTGAATCCGTTCCGATTCAACTTTACTGATTTTTCGTTTGTTGTTGGAAATCCAAGATTGCAACCTGCCATTGTTAATAGTTATAAGGTAGGAGTTGAGATCAATGATAAATTTTTTATTGAAGCTTATTACAGATACAATAAGTCTGCAATTTTTGAATTAACGCTTCAAGATAACGATAATGATGTATTGCAATATATTGCGTCCAATATAGAAAATAGTGTAGAGTATGGACTTGATTTTGTGACGTACTTTGCTATACTTGATAATTGGGATGTTTCTTTTGTGACTTCAATGTTTCGAAATTCAGATCGATTTACTTTAGGAAATAACGTGCGTACAACACAGCAAAAATGGGCAAATTATACAACACTTGATAATAATTTTACATTTCTAAAAGATGAAAGCTTAACGGCAAACCTTTCATTTTTATACATATCAGCTAATATTCAAGGATTATCTGAAGTTTCAAATAGGAACTTGGTAAGCTTAGCGCTTCGCAAAACAATTTGGAATAAAAAAGCAACACTTTCTTTAACTTTCAACGATATTTTTAACGGACAAAAATTTACAAATACTACGGTTTTTGCGAATCAAAATAGTGCCTATAGTTCAGATTATGATACACAAACGGTTCGTGTAGGATTCCGTTACAATTTTGGAAATACCAAGCTTAGTACCAATCAGCGTACAAAATCTTCTTCTGAACAAGAACGTTTAAAATAAGCGTCTTTTTAAAACGTTGTAAATTTTCATGTATCTTTGCCGAATCTTTTAAAAAACAATCTATTGTGGTTAAAATAGGAGACATAGAGTTACCAGACTTTCCGTTGTTGCTTGCGCCAATGGAAGATGTAAGTGATCCGCCATTCCGCGCGTTATGCAAAGAACAAGGCGCAGATGTTGTGTATACTGAATTTATTTCTTCTGAAGGACTCATTCGTGATGCGGCAAAAAGCACCATGAAACTTGATATTTACGAAAAAGAACGCCCTGTTGGAATTCAAATATTTGGTGCAAACCTTGATTCCATGTTAAAATCGGTAGAAATTGTTGAAAAATCAGGTCCAGATATCATCGATATCAATTTTGGTTGCCCTGTAAAAAAAGTAGTTAGTAAAGGTGCTGGAGCAGGAATTTTAAAAGATATTGACTTGATGGTTTCACTAACGAAAGCCATGGTTGAACACACAAAACTTCCCGTTACGGTAAAAACACGTTTGGGTTGGGATCATGATACCATAAAAATTGTAGAAGTTGCCGAACGCTTGCAAGATGTCGGTTGTGCAGCAATTGCGATTCACGGGCGTACGCGTGCACAAATGTACAAAGGTGACGCAGATTGGCATCCAATTGCAGAAGTAAAAAACAATCCGCGCATGCACATTCCTGTATTTGGAAATGGCGATGTAAACTCTCCAGAAAAAGCCATGTTAATGCGAGACAAATTTGGCTTAGATGGCGCCATGATTGGTAGAGCAAGTATTGGCTATCCTTGGTTTTTTAGAGAAGTAAAATACTTTTTTGAAACAGGAGAACACATGGCAAAGCCAACAATGGAAGAACGTGTAGATGCTGCGCGACGTCATTTGCAAATGTCTATTGATTGGAAAGGCGAACGTTTGGGTGTTTTTGAAACCAGAAGACATTACACCAACTATTTCAAAGGAATTCCACATTTTAAAGAATACAGACAACGCATGGTAACTACGGACGATTCTGCAGGCGTTTTTCAAGTATTTGATGAGGTTTTTGAGAAATTTGGCGATCATCAATTTGTGTAGATTGAAGATTGAATGATGTAAGAATTCAAAGATTGAAATAGTAACTGAAAGATCAATTTTAACAACTAGATTCAAGCTACTCAAAAACTGTCTATTATCTATATTCTTAGTTCTCTTTCATCAGATCTATCTAACAATAAAATTACGATTGATTCTATGACTTGCTAAAAAAGAAGCAAATACACCTAAAATAGTAATCGTCAAAAATACTGTCACACAGTTCATAAAACGCAATTCTACAGGATATGGCAAACTAGGTGTTATGTAAAATAGCTTAAATTGTAATTGGCAGAAGATTATAATTACACCAAGCGCAATTCCTAACAAACCTCCTAAAACGGTAATAATAATTCCTTGAAAGAAGAAAATTTGTTTAATTTCTAGAACAGTTGTTCCCATGCTAAACAAGGTTTTCATATTGCTTCTTTTGTCTAAAATCATCATCACAATTGCTCCGACAACATTAAACAAGGCTAGAATCAATACAAGTGTAAAAATTAAGTAAATCGCAATATTTTCGGTATTCAGCATCTTATACAATGCGCTATTCAGTTCAATTCTAGTCTTAATTAACACCTCATTATCAAAAATAGAAGTCAGTCGCTCTTTTATCAAAACTTCATCAGCATTTGGCTTCAACTTGCATTCGATATGTGTAATTTCATTTGCGTTTAAATCCAATAATTCTTGCGCCAATTCTATATTGGTAAATACATATTTACTGTCCAAATCTTCATTAATTCGATAAATACCTTTAGTAATTACATTAATCTTCTCATACGGACTTTTAGAACTACTGGTAATGCTTTTTGTACCAGGCTTTGGAACAATAATTTCTAACAAATTGCTGTAATCTTGAGCCACAACGCCTAAAAGATTGGCGGTTCCGACACCAATAACAGCTTCGTCAAATACTTGCGGATTTATCCAATTTCCCACATACATAATACTATCAATTGCATTCACATTTACAAAAGAAGCATCGATTCCTTTAATGTTGGCAATATGATGTTTATTATTCAAACTCAGTACTACACGTTCTTCTACCACTTTCGAAAAAGAGGCAATACCAGGAACTTTTTCTAAAGATTTTAATTGTGTATCGCTTACGCGAAAGGACTTTCCAGTTGCTGCTTCAATCTTAATATCAGGATCAAAATCGTTACTAAACGACAAGCTAAAAGTCTTCAATCCTGCAAAGCCTGAAAGTACAATGAACAAAGCCAATGCACCAATAACCACAACCACACTTGTGACAATGTTAATAATATTAATAGCGTTTTGTGAACTTTTAGAAAACAAATACCGCTTGGCTATGTAAAAAGGGAATTTCAATTACGCTTTCTTTCGTTTATCTAATAAATTAGGATCTTCAATTGGGTTTTCTTCTCCTTTCAGGGATTTTTCAATATTTTCAATATATTCCAATGAATCGTCTACATAAAAGGTCAAACTAGGAACCTTTCGTAGTTGATGCTTTACACGTTGTGCCAATTCGTGCTTAATCAAAGGCGCGTTTGATTGTATGCCTTCTAATAATTCTTTTCCTTTACCGTGCGGAAAAATACTCAAATATACTTTTGCTACGGAAAGATCAACCGTTACGTTTACTTTCGTTACTGAAATAATTACGTTTGTCATTCCGCCGCCACGTGCTGCTCCTTGCAAAATATCTACCAAATCTTTTTGTAAGACACCTGCTATTTTTTTCTGTCTGTTACTTTCGATATCACTCATAATGCTGCAAAAATAGAATATTAACACCACAAAACGTTGACTTTACTACTGAATTGCAATAACTTTACGCCAAATTAAGGAAAAACGTGAATAAAATAGAACATATTGGAATTGCTGTCAAAGATATTGAAGCCTCCAACCAATTATTTGCTAAGCTGTTCAACAAGGAACACTACAAAATGGAAGCTGTGGAAAGTGAAGGCGTAAAAACCTCTTTTTTCCAGTTGGGCGAAAGTAAAATAGAACTATTAGAAGCTACGCGTGACGACAGTCCTATAGCGAAATTTATTGCTAAAAAAGGCGAAGGCGTACATCACATTGCTTTTGATGTAACTGACATTCATGCAGAAGTAGAAAGACTTAAAGGCGAAGGGTTTATCGTGCTAAACGAAACACCAAAAAAAGGCGCTGACAATAAATTAGTGGTTTTTTTACACCCAAAATCCACCAATGGAACACTCATAGAGTTGTGTCAAGAGATAATTTAATGCACTTATATTTTTTCGGAATTAAAAAAAATAGTAATATTGCACCCGCATTGGTCCCATAGCTCAGCTGGTTAGAGCATCTGACTCATAATCAGAGGGTCCTTGGTTCGAGCCCAAGTGGGACCACTACTTAAGAGTCAGACATAAGTCTGACTCTTATTATTTACCACATATTCAAGTTATTAGTATTTTTCTTCTCCTAGACTTATCCACTACAATTCATTAAAAAAAGGCATACAATTCGGCACACCATTCCTCAAAAAAAGTACCCCAAAATTTAAAGCATAACATTATGAATAACAATAAATTAAGTGTTCTGTTTTTAATTGACAGGACAAAACAGAATAAGCAAAATAAGTGTCCTATTAAATGTAGATTAACTTTTAAAGGTAAAAGAAAGCAGTTTTCTACAGGTTTTTTTATTAATCCTAAAGATTGGAAAAGTAAGTTACAAAAAGCTAGTCCACCCAATAAAAACAATGATTATCTCAATACACAGTTAAGTCTGATTAAACAACAAATTAATCAGGCTTTTTTGTTTCTACAAGTTAACAATGAACAGTTTGATGCAGAAGATATTTATCTTCAACTTAAAGGTATAGCAACAAAAAAAGACAAGACTATTTTAGAAGTATTTCAAGCACACAATGATAAGGTAGAAAAGTTAATAGGTAAGGAATATGTATTGCCTACATTGTGGAAATACAAGCAAGCTAAAACTCTTTTAAAAGACTTTATTTCATTTCATTACAAGAAGAATGATTTTCAATTTAAAGACCTTGAAATTAGTTTTATTAAAGAATACGAGTTCTATCTTAAAACTGAAAAGAAACTGGCTCAATCCTCAACTTATAAAGCAATTCAGAGATTTAAACGTATTGTGAAAATTGGATTGTCTGAAGGATATTTAGATAAAGATCCTTTTGTTATGTATACATGTAAAAACCCTAAAACCCAAATAATTTATTTAGATAGTAATGAATTAGCTAAACTAGAAGAATATTCTTTTGCTCAAACTAGATTAGAACAGGTAAGAGATATGTTTATATTTTGCTGTTATACAGGACTAGCTTATGCAGAAATGTCAGCTTTAAGTTCTGAACATGTAATTGATGGATTTGATGGTAATAAATGGATTCAAATACATAGGAAGAAAACAAATGCTAAAGTATCTGTTCCTTTATTACCAAAAGCTCTAGCTATTTTGACTAGTCAAAATAATATATCTTCAAATAAATTACTGCCAGTAATATCTAATCAAAAGTTTAATTCATACTTAAAGGAAATTGCAGAAATAGTAGGTATTGAAAAAAGGTTGACTCATCATATTGCTAGAAAGACATTTGCCACTACTGTATTGCTATATAATGATGTACCAATGGAAGTGGTTTCTGAATTATTAGGGCATTCTAAATTAGATATCACTCAAAAGCATTATGCTAAAGTGGTACAGAAGAAAGTAAGTGAGCATATTATAGCATTGAAAAAGAAACTAAAATAATTATTTTTTTTAGGTTCAATTTGCAGAATTTGCAAATTATGCATTATTTGCAGTTAATGATTTACAATTGGAGAAAGTTTAAAGGGCAAAACCAGACTTATGAATCAATATCAGAAGATATTGAACTCATTACATTTGATGTAAAAGAGATGTCACTTAATGAAGAATTAAATAAGTTTTCTAAACCTTTTGTAAATATCTACAGAAGTTTTTCAATACCAAAGTATAATAATGATACTCTAGAATCTTTGGTAACTCATATATGCATGATGGATAAAGTTGAAGACTTCATAATACTAGGTTGTGCATTACAAGAAATCTTTTCAAATAATTTTAATGAATCATTAGGATTTGCAGGAATAGGCTTTAGTAATTACAAAAAAGATTTTGAAAAGCTTTTGAATTTTCTTTCAGAGTATCTACACAGTGAAAGTAGAACTCCCTACAGCGGCATACTCTTTAAAAATAAACTTGGCAATGAATCACTACAAAACCCCTTTGTTATTGATGATGTATATGAAGCTATTTTTAAAGGGTTTAATATTAATAAAGAGAATTTTGAAACTCGCAAAGTAGAAATACTGAATGGAACAAACCTATTTGATTTAAAAAAGAATGCTGAACGTTTTAAAGATGATTTCATAAAGATTTTTTTTAGTTTTTTGAAAGAGAATTTAACCTCAGAAAATCAATGTTTTAGGGTTGTAGGTGTATTTCTTCATATATTTTCTGTTCCATATAAAACTAAAGCTGAATCTATTGATATAACAGCAGATATAAAAACACTTTTATCTTTAGTGGATTACCAACATATTAGAAATAATATTATTAGAGATAGAAACTTTCACACTTAATACTAAAACAAATTACACCTTTTTTTTCTTCAATTTTGTTTTAAGCTTATCCCATAATTCTTAAGAAATTTGTAAAAGTTACAGGATAATCCTGTGATATAATTAATTCATTTAAAAAATGAAAAACAAAACAAATTTAAAAGCAATTTTTGAGGGTTCATCAGTTATTGCAGAGACTGTAAGTTCAAAAAACTATATACCAAATGAAGTATATACCAACTTACCAGAGCCATTAAGCGGATTATCTAATCAATTTTCAGACAGGGAAAAAGATATTATCTTATTATCTTCAATAGGAGTTTTAAGCGCTTGTTTACCTAATGTTTATGGGCAATATGATGATAGGGAATACAATCCAAACTTGTACGTTTTTATTATTGCACCACCAGCATCTGGGAAAGGAGTAATGGATTGGAGTAAATTACTAATTAAACCAATTCATGATGCTAAATATGCAGAGTATAAAAGGAAGTTAAAGGAATTTCAAGATAGTTCTGGAAATGATTTAGTTAGTCAACCAAAACTAGCTATAAAGATTATACCTGCTAATGTTAGTAGTTCCAAGTTTTATATGCATTTGAAGTATTCAGAAGATAGTGCATTGATATTTGAGAGTGAAGCAGATTCATTGTCTAACATGTTAAAACAAGATTGGGGGGATTTTTCAGATTTAATGAGAAAAGCATTTCAACACGAAACTTGTAGTATTAGTAGAAACGATAGATTTTATGAAGTAGATAAGCCAAAATTATCAATGGTGTTATCTGGTACACCAAATCAAATAAAACCTTTGATTTCCTCTAAGGAAAGTGGACTTTTTAGTAGGTTTTTATTTTATTATTTTGATGAAGTTGAGGGGTGGAAAGATGTTTCCCCTAAAGTAAATGCATCTAATAAGAAACAACTTTTCGAACAAGCTGGAAATGATGTTAAGCAATTATATGAGAGACTTCTAAAATTAGACCTAATAGAAGTTAAAATGACTTCTGTTCAATGGAAAGTCTTCAATGATGAAATGAGTGCTATAACCAATACTTTTTTAGGGGATAAAGATGCTTTTGTATCAGTTACTAAAAGATTGGGATTGATAGTTTTTAGAATAATAATGATTTTTACAGTACTAAGAAATTCTTCAAATATTGAAGATAATTCAGTTGAGATTTATACTAATGATATTGATTTAAATTCAGCATTAGGTTTGATAAAATATTTAGTAAATCATAGCTTGTTTGTTTTTGATAAATATGAAAAAGAAGTAAAGAGATTAACTCTACAAGATAGACAACTTTACAAAGAACTCCCAGATGATTTTAAGAGAAGTGAAGGTGTTGAAATTGGAAGAAAACTTGAAATACCTGAAAGAACTTTTGCAGAAATATTGAAAAGATGGCAAGTTGAAAGAATACTAGAGAAAGTAAAGCATGGGAAATATAAAAAACTACCCATATAAGAATTACAAAATTTGCAATAATTGCAATTGTTGCAGTATGAAAAAGCAGGCATTATGCCTGCTTTTTTAGTTTAATCTAAACACAATTAAAATACATATTAACCTTTAAAAATATAAATTATGAAATTAAGACAATCTGAACGTAAGAAAGCTAAAATCAAACTGGCATTACAAGGCAGTTCTGGAAGTGGTAAAACATATTCTAGTTTGCTTCTAGCAAAAGGACTAACTAATGGAGACTTATCTAAAGTTGCTATTATAGATACTGAGAATGGTAGTGCAGATTTGTATGCACATTTAGGTAATTATAATGTATTATCATTACAACCACCATTTACACCAAAAAAATATGTAGAAGCAATAGAAGTATGTGAAAAAGCTAATATGGAAGTTGTAATCTTAGATAGTATTTCACACTGTTGGGAATATCTATTAGACTACCATTCAAAACTAGCAGGGAATAGCTTTACAAATTGGGCAAAAATCAAACCTCTTGAAAAAGTATTTTTAAACAAAATACTTCAATCTCCAACACATATTATTGCCACTATGCGTACTAAACAAGACTATGTTTTACAGCAAAAAGATGGAAAATACATTCCTGAAAAAGTTGGTCTTAAATCTATTTCTAGAGATGGAACGGATTATGAATTTACCCTTGTATTTGATGTAGATATTAAACACTTTGCTACTAGTTCTAAAGATCGTACAGGCTTATTTATGGGTAAACCTGAATTTGTAATTAATGCTTCTACAGGTAAGAAAATATTAGAATGGTGTAATTCTGGTGCTAGTTTAGATGAGGTTAGAGAGAAAATAAAGAACTGTAATGATATAGAAGCTTTAAGACAGCTTTACAATCAGTATTATACAATGAAAGATTTAGATGAAGATTTTAAGCTTCAGAAAGAAACTATTCAATCAAAAAAACAATTATTAAATCCTCAAAACTTTAGCCAAAATGGACAGACAAGTCATACCAATGCATAACCTAGAATTAGTTCCTATTACTCCTAAGACACAAATTGAAAGTAACTCAATCCAACTAGTCAAAACGGAGTATTCACAGAATCCATTTATAGAGGCTAATACTAAAAATGTTAGTCTTTCTCATTTACAAAAGGATTGTATAATACCAGTCTTTAGTAAGGATAATGAACGCACAATAAGTCATCAAGAATTTGTTGAGGTAGCATATAATTGTGTTAGTAAGGTGTTTTCACATCATAGCATAGATGCACCAGAAATAAGAATAAGCCATCAAATTAAAGGTAGAACACCTAGTGCAATACACAAGTCAGCTAAAGACTTATTAGATCATGAAAAGACACAATACTACGAAAGAATGGCATTTATAATTCGTGTACCTAGTATCACAGAAACTATCAATGGAAACAAGCTGTCTTTGATGGTTGGTGGAGTGCGAGCATATAATAGAGAGAATTTGTATTCCAAGAAGTCTGTTGAGAAGTTCCAAGTATTTATAGGGTTTCAAAATATGGTATGTTGCAATCTATGTATAAACACAGATGGTATGCAGTCAGAAATACGTGTAGGTAGTGTAAATGAGTTAGCAGTAAAAGTACAGGACTTAATTACCAATTATGATGCTGAAAAGCATTTAAAAGAAATGTTAGCTCTAACTGAATATAGTATTACTGAATCACAGTTCGCACAACTTATTGGAAGAGCAAAGCTTTTTAACTATCTACCAAAAAATGAAAAGTTACAGATTCCACAATTGCTTTTAAATGATGGGCAGATTAGTTCTATTGCTAAAGATTATTATCAAGATGAAAGGTTTTGTAAAAATGAAGATGGAAATATTAATCTTTGGAATGTATACAATCTATTCACATCAGCCAATAAGAGCAGCTATATTGATACTTTTTCAGAAAGGAACGTCAATGCTTATGAATTTTCAAAAGGTCTAGCACAAACTCTCAATGGTAATTCTAACTACCGTTGGTTTTTGAGTTGATTAATGCTCAACTTCTTTAATTAGAGGTTGGGCTTAATATTTGATCCCAAATTTTTTCACTTTATTTAGAGATTCAAAACATTTCAGTAGTGCTTTTTCTTTTATAGATTCCCTCTTTAAAAGTTTTGAACTAGTGTATTTAATATTGGATAGTTCTTTATATTCAAAAACCTTAGTTTGCTCACCTAAATCAATGATTTTTTTCCATTCTTCTGATGATAGTAATTTTAGTCTGTCGTAAATTGGTTTTATCTCAACTACTTCTTTTTCCTTTAGGTCTGAAAGCTTTTTAATTTCATCGACTTTATCAGGGTTATTGACTATGAATCCTAATCCTTTTTTACCAACATGGCAATCTTTAGAGTTTAAGTTTCTATTCTCTTTTAACTTTTTCACTAAATTAAATAGCTCATAAAAATCTAACCCATCAACAGAGTTTTTGTCTACGTACTTTTTTAGACCATCCCAAAACTGTATACCATGTTTCTTGATTTCACTTATTACAAAAAGGTTGTTTTCTGTATCATTTTCATCAACTTCTTTTTCCTTTGCTCTTATGTTAGCCTCCTCTTGACTAATTAAATACTCCTCTAAAACATTCTTGTCAAGGTTGTACTTTTCTTCTTGTAATCTTTTCCAAGACAATTCTTTTTTTGCATATTCTGATATAAGCGTATTTACTGCATTTTTAGTTAAATGGTTATACACAAATACAAGTAGCTCTCTAAACATCTCTATAAAAGAATCTTTAAGCCTTTGCTCATTGTAGATTTTCCACAAGTCAGTTCTATTATTAGTTAAGAAATGGTAGTAAGCTACAGTATATGCTACAGAAAAAGATTTTAAGTTAGTGTCACCTATAGCATCAACATTCTTTCTTCCAAAGAGCTTATCAACAGTCTTGAAAATGATTGCATTGGCAATAAATTTTTTATAGAAATTCTCACCTGGCATTTTGTTTTTTTCAACTAACTCATTAATGCTTTTGGTAAAATCAATAAAGTTTTTCTGAGAACCTCTTGATACCATATAAGGCTTTTGCTCCCAAAGATTCATGTACTTGGCAATGTCAGATTTTACAAACTTCTGTTTTGTTGGATTTTGTTCTTTAAACTTCTTTTGCATACTTGGAGTAAGCTTATTAATAGCTTCTCTGTATTGTCCTTTTACTCTTTCAAAATACCACAGAATAGATTGGTTTTTATTCTCTGGATTAGCAACATATTTCTTTCTAGATAAGCTTTCTATTTTTACAAAATATGGGTTGTTAGATGATAAGTCTAATTCTGTAACCTTATTTTGACTATTAGCATATCTGGCAATATTAGGAACTTCTATATTTTTCTTATCAATGTCCTTAATAACAGTTAACTTCATTTGAACGGAAATACTACTTAAGTCTGCATCTTTATATTTTTTTTGGGTGTGATACAAAGAAGCTGTAGTTTGTCCTCCATTTACAATTTGAAAATCATTTAATTTTGTAACGAATAACTGGTTGTTTATGACTTTTGTTTTGACTTCATTAGCTGTAGCAGTTATACCATTATTGTATGGCAAGAACATTTGTGGTTTTTCTCGAATAGTATCTCTAATACCTTTATTGTACCTACCTGCTTGCCCAAGAAAAGCTCTTACATTACTTTCTAATAATTCATTAGAAAACTCTTTATACAAATTAGCTAAAACATAACCAGGAATAATAGCTAAGTAACAATCATATAATTCATCTATAGTAGGGACTTTTAAACATTGAATTCCTTGTTGATTGTTATCTAAGAAATCAGCAAAATTAATTTCAATAGGCTCCCTATTACTATTCGTCTCATTAATTCTAAAAAATCTATTTATGTCCCAAACATGAAGATTTATGCTTAAGCTTTCATCTATTCCTTTTATTTTTATTTTATCTACTTTCTGATTTGAATTACCATTCATTAATAAGTAGATATTAACTCTATCAAAAAGATGGTTTTGCTTTCCTATAATTTTTAGAAGCTCGACTAATTCATCATTAGATGAATCTATATAGTCTATATGCCTTTTAATAGCTCCGTTTAGGAATCTCTTTATTTGATTTAAGGTCTTAGTAAATTCTGTTGAAAGAATATTGTAATCATAATCATCAGGATTATAATAAGTAATGAACAGTTCTAAGGTTTCAAAATAACTCTTATTACCATCATCTTTGTAAGAGTCTTTCAAGCAATAACCGTTAATTTTCCAATCAATTCCCCCTTTTGAATTAGGATGAATGAAGGATAAAACTCTAGCGCCATCAGTCTTACCTATGGACTCAAGAACCTCAATACAATACTCAGTAAATTTATCTTCGAAACTAGAGCCCTCACCATCTGAATATACTAGTGCTGCAACTTCAGACTTTACTTCATCTATGTAATTTCTTAAAGCTCTATTCATTCTTTACTTCATTAATTATTGTATCAAAATCAACTCTATATTCTTCAATAGCGGAATTTTCAATGTAATAAGAGGTGTTATAAATTCCTTGAGGTAGGCTATCAGTAGTTAGTTTTGGGAAAGAATCATTGACTTGATATAAAGACCTTGATTTTACTCCATATTGAGCATTGTAATTATCTCTATCTTCATCATAATATTCTGCTGATTCAAGTTTTTCATTAAAGTACTTTAGAGTAGCTGAGTTATTAGATATTTTGTCACGAATAATATCTACAGCAGAATTAAGTGAAATACCGTTTTCCTTTAATGTTTCAGATGCGTAATTATTTAAAAAGAGATTTTCAACATTAGAAGTATCTAGTTGTCGTTCACTAGTGATTTTAATTCTAGGCAGTTTAGATGTGGTGAATTTGATTTCAAAACAAGTTGCTCCAAGAGTAAAATCTTTATCTTCATAATCAGGACCAGTCCAGCAGTTTAAAAGGTAGTCTGGGTTAATATTACTGTCAATTAACTCATTTAGAAATAAAAGTTCACCTAAAAGCCCTTTTTGTTGCTCTAGTGTCAACCCTTGGGTATTTAGTTTGTCAAATAGCTTTTTCCATTTTTGAATGACGTTTGATGTAATTGTAATTGCTTCATTTTCTGTTGGTACATTTGTAATTTCCTCAATAATATTTTCAACAAATAGGCTAAATATGTCTTTAAGCTCATTATCAATTAAATATATATTTAACTCTTTACTGTCATCAAGGTCAAATATATCTATTCTAACACCTTTAAAACTTGAATTTTTAAATTCAGGAATTATAGTATGTGAGGATACCTCCATTAGATATAGATGATTCCCTGTTAGATGATTTGTAGCTGCAAAGCAATTGAATTGAGGTAGTATATCAATTCTAGTCTTTATTATTAATTCATCTTTTGAAGGCTTTTGCAATTCCCAAATTGATTTTAAATCTAACATAGTTATTCGCTTTTATGGTTTACCTCTTCAGGCATAACTTCTTCGTCAAAATCATCAAAGATTGTAGCCGTATAAGATGTTTTGGTTTCGTTATCTATTTCAGGAAAATAAATACTATAACCAACTACAGGCATATTGTTTGTCAAATCACTTGTCCCTCTTTCATCTAACCCATAAATTAAAAGCAATCCTTTTCTTTCTATTTTTCTTTGTTGCTTAATTGAACTGTATGACCCTAAATCTTGTTTTTCTAAATCAACTTGTCTATCAACTAAGTCATCAATTTGATTTTTTGTTATTTTATATTGCTCAGATGGTTCAGTCTGGTTTCTTATACTACAAGTCATATCATGAGTTTTCCCTTCAGAGATTAAAGTGTACTGCGTGGAAAGACCTTTAGTTTTTTTTCTGTTTTTCCTATCATCTTCATTTATATAAAAACCTACTTCTTTATCTGTATTAGAAACTATACATATAGTCCACTCTTTTACACTCTTTTTAGCTTTTTGTAATACAATATAGTCTGTTATTACTTGCTTGTTTATATGAGGTGTGTCTACACTGAATCCATTTATAAATTCTGTTAGAGGTTCTGTGCTCACATCATTAAAGATTAAATATCTCAATTTTCCTCTTTTATCAACTGTTTTAGCATTACTCAACCTTTTGGTTAAAGCCTGTAATTGTTTGAAGTTATTTTTTATAGAGTCAAAGTCTTTGTTTAAAAGATAGGTTTGAAGATTAGTGCCAGAAAATGAAATTTTTATATTAGTAGACCAATATAATTTAGAAGCACTTGTTACAGCCAATAGACCATGGTGGTTTCTAACTTTTAATTTAAAATCTTTAGGCTTTAGGTTTTGAGAACTCATAATGTCAAAATCATTTCTCATTTCCTCAGTAGCCATTGTGATATGGTTAAACCAGTCAAAGATTCTATTATTAGTAAAAAGTCTGCATAAATCAACGTAACCTGGTCTATATCCAAACCATCTTCCCATTTGCATAAGTGAATCATACATTTTAGTAGTTCTCAAATAATAACTAACAGAAAGACCTTCAAGGGTAATTCCTCTTGACAGTTTACCTCCACCTATGGCAATTACAGATAAGCCGTTTTCATGTCTGTCGTAGTCTATGTTGGAGATGTTGTGGTAATCTATTTTTGATAATGAAGTAGTACCATGTACAGCTCTAACATCAAACTTTTTAATAGCTGTTCTAATTTCTTGTTTTACTTCCTCCCAAGTATGAGATTTAATCCTATTGTCTTTATACCTTAGATTTTCTAAAACATTTTCAGTAGTTGGTTTGAAGTCAGATTCAAAGATGTTTCTCATGTCTTCAATGAACTCAGCATCATTAGCCTCAATATTATTGGTAAACTCTTTTATTAATTCGTTGACAAGCAGAGACACTCTGTCTATCCATTTAACATATAAAGCAACGTGAATAAGCATTGAATTGTGCTTTTTTTCATGCCCTCTAAGTCTTCTAATTGCACAAGTAAGAATATAAGATTTGATTGCATACTTCAGACTATTTGGAAGATGTTCAGGTAAATCGTCTTTATTATGCTTATTTATTTTTTCAAAAAGTGGTGGATTATATTCTTCACTATAAATTGGTCTAAAAATGTCTAATGGCTCTCTGCTTTCTTCAGAATTAGGGTCTTCTAGCCCAAATAACGTAGAAGCTCCTATATAGTTTTTAGCGGCTTTAATATTGACAATAAAATGCTTAGGAAATAAATCATCTCCAATGAAGTATTCTTTGCCTTTAACATAAGTAGTTAAGTCTTCATTATATTCTTGAGAGATAAATAAGTTAGCATAAGGTGTAGCTGTGTAGCCAATAAATGTATTTTGGTCAAACAAGTTAAGTAAGACTCTTATTAGCTTATTTATTGTCTTAACTTCATTAATATCTTTAGTTGTATTTACTGAGGCATAATCTGATTCATCATCAATAATTAATGCAGGTATATTCATCAATTTTTTCCGACCTTCAATTGTCTTAATATCTTCATTGTGTGACAACCAGTCTATTAAGTTTTCAAGAATAGTTTTGTTTTTCTTTATGACAAATACAACAGGGTTTTTACCTATTGGTATGTTAGAATTATGTAATTGTTTTGTGCTAAAATCACCTTCATCTCCTTTAAGATAATATGAGGAAGTTAAAGGATATATATCTGTCCTGACCTTATACTTTCCAACACCTTTAATTCGGTTTTCTCCCTTATTTCTTAGGTATAAGGAGCTATTCCTACCTATATACCCAGAATCAATCCTTTCTTGAGTCTGTCTTCTAAGAGAGCTTATTGTCCCTGCAATAACAATGATTAATTTATAACCTGCATCAGTAGCTTTATTAATTAGCCCAACATAGTTTGAGGTTTTCCCAGACTGAACATGTCCTACTACCATTCCTCTTCTATCCCAAGAACCTTTCTGTTTAGGATTAACGCATTTATCCAGAATCTTATCAGTAAAGTCATCAAGTGATGGTATTGGAAAAGACTTATCTTTTTCTTTTAAATATAGTTTATACCTGTTCCAAAGTTCAAAATCGATATTTGCTTTTTCATCATTTAGCCAAGGTTCAATATCATCTGTCATTGAAGTAATTGAGCCTTGTCCAATACTTAAATCAGACATTAAAACTTCAAATAAATCTTCTTTATTAATTTTTTGACCAGGTATAATATCTATTGCAGATACTTTCTCTATTATTGAAAGGATTACTTCCTCTGTTATTTCTGCATTTTTTTTCTCGTGGTCTAATAAAGAATGAGCAATCATTCTAGCAGTTTCGTTTATGTTACTCATTTTAAATAGTCGTTTATTAGTGGGAAAAGGTTGAAAGGTACAGAGTTCATTATTTGCTGTTTTGCTAGTGACTCAGGTATGCCATTTTCTATATTTATTTTAAACAAATCAATAGCTAACTGAATTAAAGCATCATCTGGAGTTTCAGATATTTTTTCTAATTCATGATGAGAAGGGTCTTCATTTTGATTGTAAAGAATAAGTTCAATAGGTATATTACTTTCTATTAGCTTAAGTGTTTTGGAAAAAATCTTCTTTGAACCTTCTATCTCTAGAGCTTGAACTACTATTGGATGTTTTCTATTTATCTGATATTTTTTAATTCCTTCCCTATTTGTAGTGTCTTTCCAGAGCTTTTCCAAGTTATTTTCACTACCGATTTGTGAAATAGATTTCTGCCCTCTCCAATTATAAATCTTAGCAGACTTTTTAATAGCGATTTTAGCTATTCGAGATAATTCTCTACGTATTTCGATAGGAGGTGTTGCTGTAGATTTTTTTATATCCAAATTCCAATCAAAATCTCCAGTATTTGGAAAGTTTACAGCAATTCTAGCTAATTTGGAATAGTCTCTTTTCTTTTCAAGTCCTAACCAGTCTCCTGATACTAAAAGCCTATCTCCTCTATAGATATAAAAGCCTTGTTGATTGAACCAGCCTAGAGGTCCTCCAGATTTTTCATACTCGTCATGTGATATTCTTGACATATGGGGTAGGATGTAATATGTTACTTCAACATTATTACTTAATCTTTCAGGTTGCCCCATCTCTGGTTTAGTAGTAAGATTATAAAGGAATGGATTCCAAGCCTCAATAGAATAAGAGTTGGAGCTCAGGATTAGGCGAGAGTTTTCAATGAATCTATGGAAAACAAGTCCAAGATGCTCTTTAACAATAGACATTTCTTGATAGAAAGCATTTTTTACACTTTCATTATTATTCTGAGCATCCCCAACAATTCTGTCTAGATTTTCCCATAATACTAATGTTCCAGAATCAAACTTGTCTAGAAGTTCTATAAAGCTTGAGTCTGAAATATAATCTAATAAAACCCATTCTTCAACTTGATTGATGTAGTCAATATCCCAACACCTCTTTATTGTTTTATAGCCTTTCTTTTTTGTTATTACAGTAAGTCGTTTGCATTGAGAGAATGAAGCTGTTTTAAGTCCCATGCCAAATCTACCTAAGTCATTTTCGCTTCTAATTTCTTCAGGGTCTTTGCTTCCGGGAGTCATTGCTTCAATAAGCTCTTCCAGGTTCATCCCATTGCCATTGTCAATGATAGAGATGAATGACTTTTTTCCTTCCCATTTATAGTCTACTTCTACTAAGTCTGCATTTGCAGAAATACTATTATCCACAATATCTGCAATAGCTGTAGATAAATTATAGCCAAAACTTCTATAAGAATTTATTGTTGATTTTGGGTTAGGTCTTGCATTTTCAGCTCTATATTCATCCATACTAGAGCATTTCCTTGATTTTATGAGCAATACCCTCAGCCATTAATGGAGGTACTGCATTACCAATTTGTTTAAATGCAGCAGTCCTACTACCTTCAAAAAAGAAATCATCAGGGAATGATTGAAGCCTAGCAGCCTCTCTTAGTGAGATAGACCTATTTTGTTTGATATCTGGATGAATATAATAATGACCATCCATAGCTATATGTGCAACTACAGTATTTGATATGCCATTAGGGTTTACAACTTGAAATCTGTTTGTAAATGAAGTTGTGTTTTTATGCTTAATTAGTCTTTTAGGTAAATCAGCGTAGTTTAATCTTTTGCCTTTTTTAAGAAGTAAGTTAACCGCTATTCTGTAAATCTCTAAATCCGTCTCATTATGGGGTCTAGCAATATGCTGAGTAGTAAAATCAATTCCATTTCTGATACCTGTTTCCTGTAAGTAATCAGTTACTGGTTTGGCATACTTAACAACACCTAAAGAGCCTTCTCCATGTTTTAGTTTAGGTAAATCAGAAAACAAACTCTTCCCGAGATTATATTCAATTGGCTTTTCTTCAAAATCAGGATACTTGAACTTAGAACCTTTTTTCCAACCTATCATTATAACTCTTTTCCTGTCCTGTAGGACATTAAAGTTTTTTGAGTTAAGATGTTTTGTTGATGGAATTTCTATTTTATAACCTGCTCTATCAATTGCACTGAAAATCTTTTTTAAAAAAGAGCCATTACTAGCAGATAGAATACCAGGGACATTTTCAAACACAAACATTTTAGGTTCATACTTTTTTAAAAAGCCTACATAATGCTTGTAAAGGTGATTTCTTGGGTCGTCAACCATTCCTTTTGGGTCTCTAGCTCTTCCTACAATTGAATAAGCTTGACATGGTGGACCTCCAATAATTAAATCTACATTCTTATCTCCTAATGAAGAATCTATTTGTTCAAATATTGGATTGAGAGTTTTTTTTGAGATTTCAGTATTGATAACTGAGTCAATTAAATTTCGAGGTACTGAATTCCAAAACTCTTCTCTAGTTATTTTCTTTTTTAAGTATTTGTGGTATGTTTCTATGCTATTATTATCCTTTAGGTAATGGTAAGCAGTTCTTGTTTTTAGGGTATCACAAGCATCTTTGTTCATTTCCACATGTGCAATTGGATTGAATCCAGCCCTCATAAAGCCTTCTGATAAACCACCTGCTCCTGAAAATAAATCTATAAAATTAGTCATAATTGGATTACAAAATTAATTACTCTAATATCAAAAATATTATAATTATTAGCAAGCTTATATGTGTTTTTTTATAAAAAAATTGAATAACAATTATGTGTGTCCAAACCACCTTACATAAAACACCCCTTAGTGTTTCAAATTTCAAACTCCCCACTCCAATCTGACAGAGAATTTATTTTTTTTAAGCAGTATATATAAAAGTTGAATTTTTATAAACTTTTTGAGTTGTAGTGTAGTGAAGATTTCAAGTTGACATAATTTTATTCTGTAGACTTCATTTCTTTGACTAGAACATTTAAGATACTTATTGAGCTTAATTTGTAGTTCAACCCCTCACTCAAACTCAATCAGTCCGCACTAAATACCCTTGCTAATTTTTGCAGATGAATCAAATCTGTGCCTAAAATTATTTTAATAGTATTCCATTCAAGGTGATAGTTGAGGTGGTTATTTATTGAAATAAGTATTTAGGTTTTATCAACTCAAAATATTTATACAATGGTTAGAATTATTGGATTTAAACAAAGAGAAAAAGAGGATGGAACTCCATTCTTTATTTTAGAATTACAAGGTGGTGTAGAAATGTCTTTAAGTAAAGAAACGGGGCAATTCTATGCTACAGCTAAAAAGGCTTATGTTACAAGCACATTTGATGAAAAAACTTGCAAGGCTCTTATAGGCTCAGAGATGCAAGGTAATATTGTAAAGAAAGAAGTAGAGCCATACACTTACGTGGTTAAAGAAACAGGAGAAGAACTTGTACTTACTCACAGATGGGTATTTGTACCAGAAAATGAGCAAGCCAAACAAGATGAATCTATAAACCAATTAATGGCAGATACTTCTGTATTCTCTCAAAATGGAGCTTCACAATTAGCTCAACAAGCTATCTAGTTTTAATTACCTGTCCTTTTTTGACACTTCACTAAATATGTGTCTAGTCATTTTGGGACAGGTTTTAATTTTTTAATTATGAAAGTTCGAGAAATTAAAGTGGTTTACTCAGATCATGAAGATAAGAGTATCACTGTAAATAATAGTAAAATAGTACATGAAGTAGCTTTAGCTCATTGGGATATGAATATCATTGAATTTCAAGAAGAAGTGAAGATAATGCTACTCAATAGGGCTAATGCAGTACTAGGAATTTATGATTTATCTAAAGGTGGAGTAGCAAGCAGTCATGTAGACATAAAAATCATTTTAAGTATTGCATTAAAAGGGCATGCTTCTGCAATAGTATTATTACACAACCATCCATCAGGGAAGTTAGTTCCTAGTAGGTCTGACAAACACTTAACTTCAAAACTTAAAGAAGCCTGTGAACTAGTTGATTTAGTTTTACTAGATCATTTAATTGTCACAAAAGACTCTTTTTATAGTTTTAAGGATAATAAAAATATTTTGTAGAAGTACTGAGTGTGCTAGTGCGTGAATAAGGCTAAAATGTGGTCATTTTGACTAGATTGAAAAAATGCACATATAATATTATAGCCAAAACTGAAAGAAAAATGCTTGTATAGAGCTGTAAAATGAATATACTCTTTTGTTCTAGTCAAAATGAGGTAACTTACTGCATAACTACCTAATAGCTAAAATTAGTTTGAAGATTCTTTTAAAACACTTTTTCAAGATAATTATTTGATCTAGTCATAGCTGGTTTGTAACAAGGTAGATTCAGGAATAAATGAAATAATATTTTCAAAAAAGTAAAATATCATTAAATATAGGGAAGTTTAAGACCTAAACTTTTAGGCAAAAAGGCACACTTTTAGGCACACATTAAAATTGTAAGTTTTACAAACAATTGATTTGTAATAGGATAGTTTCAATGTCTAGAGCCCAAGTGGGACCACCTTATTAGAAAGCCTTTCGAGAAATCGAAAGGCTTTCTCATTTACAACATCTCTTTCCTTATAAAAATATACCAAACAGATACGATCGCAATATTATTCCTATATTTGTTCAACGAAACAACAAAATGTTTAAACAAAATAATTCTATTATAGAATTATATCAAATAAAAGCGATGAAAAAGCTACTCATTTTTTTACTATCAATAAGTATATGTTCAACTGCGTATGCACAAGTTGTAGGAGAAGTAACAGGAAAAGTCACGGATGAAAAAGGAACACCAATTCCAGGAGCCAGCGTATTACTAGAAGGAACAACCATTGGCGCACAAACCGACTTTGATGGAAATTACATAATTACCAAAGTAACACCAGGTTCTTATAACTTAATTGTCAGCTATCAAGGTTTTGAAACACAAACATTATACAATATAATTGTACGATCAAAAGGAACGCCTGCATATAATTTTACGCTAAAAGAATCGAAAGAATTCTTAGACGCCGTCATTATTACAAATGCTGACAAAATTAGCAGACCGAAAGAAACACCGCTTTCAACACAATCATTATCCGCAGTAGAAATTGCAACCTATCCAGGAAGTAACAACGATGTTGTACAAGTGGCACAAACCTTACCCGGAGTTTCACCTTCTATCGGCGGTTTTCGAAACGATTTAATCATTCGTGGTGGTGCGCCCAACGAAACGGTTTATTATTTAGACGGAATGGAAATTCCTAACATCAATCACTTTAGTACACAAGGAAGTGCGGGCGGACCTGTAGGAATGATCAATGTATCATTTATTGACAATGTAACGCTATCTACTTCGGCATTTGGTGCGCAATACGACAATCCATTATCAGGCGTATTACAATTTAGTCAACGGAATGGAAATGCACGAAACTTTAGCGGAAACTTCCGTGTAAGTGCCAGTGAAGCTGCGCTTACGCTAGAAGGACCTCTGTTTAAAGGAACCAATGAAGAAAGTAAAACCACCATTTTAGCTTCCGTACGTCGTAGTTATTTGCAATTTCTATTTGAAGCAATCGGATTGCCATTTCGACCAAATTATTGGGATTATCAATTCAAAGTAGCACACGAAATAGATGATTTTAATACGGTAAGCTTACTTGGTTTGGGTTCTATAGATGACTTTTCTGTGGAAGCACCAGACGATTTTGACGCCGAACAACAAGCGCAATTAGAACAAGCACCTTTTATCAATCAACGTACAAATGCGTTAGGTGTAACTTGGAAAAAACGTTTCAAAGACGGTTCAGGTTATATGCAAACAACGTTGAGTAATAACACGTTGGTAAACGAATTTACACGCTACGAAGATCCAGAAAATGAAACAGGCGTATTTTTCAATAACGATTCAAGAGAGTCCGAAACAAAACTCCGTTATCAATTGACAAAGTTTTTGGACGATTGGAAAATTACGACAGGATTTAACGCGCAATATTCTGACTATGAAAATAATACCATCAATCTTACCGATAATATTGCGTTCAATACGGAAATCGATTTTATGAAATACGGAATCTTTGCCAATGTGACCAAAAGTTTTTTAGATGACAAACTCGATATTTCTTTTGGTTTTAGAATGGACGACGATTCATTTACAAGTGAAGACAACTTACTTTCTACCTTTTCGCCGCGTTTTTCAGCTTCCTATGAATTTGCTGCCGATTGGCGACTTAATGGTTCAGTTGGACGCTACTTTAAACTGCCACCATACACCATTTTAGGATTCAGAGATAATCAAGGCGCATTGATCAATCAAAATGCTGAATACACTGTAAGTGACCATTATGTCATTGGTTTACAGCATTATTTCAGTCCATCATCAAGTATTTCATTAGAAGGATTTTACAAGCGTTATGACGATTATCCAGTTTCTGTATTAGACGGCGTTTCATTAGCCAACAAAGGTGCCGATTTTGAAGTATTGGGAAGTGAAGACGTAGAAACGGTTGGAAAAGGAAGAAGTTATGGTTTGGAATTACAATTTCAGCAAAAACTAACCAATAATTTCTACGGAATCTTTGCATATACCTTCTTTTACAGCGAATTTACAGGATTTGATCGTGACACATTCAAACCTTCCGTTTGGGATAGTAGACATTTAATTTCCTTTACAGGAGGATACAAATTGAAGCGAAACTGGGAAGTAAGTGCGCGTTATCGTTTTGCAGGAAACACGCCATTTGTTCCAACAGACCAAAATCAAACATTAGCAAATTATCCAGAAGTTGTCTTAGATTATAACCGATTGGGAGAAGAAAAGTTAGACATATTCAGTCAATTAGATGTACGAATTGACAAAAAGTGGAATTTTGAAAAACTCTCTTTAAATGTATTTGTAGAAGCACAAAATATCTTAGGACAAGAAATACCTCAAACGCCGCAATTTGGTTTGGCAAGAAACGCAAATGGAACTGTTGCACAACCAAGAAGTTTACAACAAATAGAAACCGAATCGGGTCAAATAATTCCAAGTTTAGGAGTTGTGATTGATTTTTAATGAAGTATAGTACAATTATATAAAAGTAAGAGGCTTTCTGAAAAGCTAAATTTTCGTCAAACCGAACTTGATTCGGTTTCTCATCATCATTGAAAATCAGTGTAATGAGATTCTGAATTGAATTCAGAATGACGCTTTTTTATACTTTTTAAACAGCCTTTTTTATTTTTACACCTTATGAAAAATCAATCCTCACAAGGTTTCTTCTTTACTTTTATGTTATTCAATTCATTCCAAATGGTATGCTCAAAAGGCTTTGGAGAAAAACGAAAAAGCACCATCGATTGCTGTTTGTCCGCACAATAATAGTGCGTTACGGTACAATATAAAATCATGGTATCTTTAGTGTGAAACGAGTTGTAAATTTGAAGTTTTCCCTCAAATTTGACTGTATCATTCGCACTTTCTTTTTTGAGGATTAACGCAATAGTTTTGGGTAAAACTTTGCCTTTGTCTTTATTTACGCCAGCCATTAAACCATCAAAATAATACTGTAAGTCGGTTTCTATGGCAGTTGCGGTTAGTTGTTTGTCTATATCAACATTCCAAACAAACGCATACGTCCAAAAACCTTCACGATCTTGTTTGGACCAATCTGGCGAAAAACGCAATTCTTCCACACCTTTATACGGAATTTCAGGCGCAAAATGCAATGGCATTTGGATAATTTCTTTTGTCCAAGAAGCATCAGAAATTAACAAATCGGCTTCTTTTTTTTCTTGTCCAAATAGCGCAAACGCACTAAAAAGAGTGATTAAAAGTGTAAAACGTTTCATGTATGTAAGTTATAAACTCAACGTTACATCAAATCCAATCGCATCCGAAATAGCACTATCTTTAATTTCACTATTGTACGTAATTCCCCAACGCGTACGATCAATTTTGAACTTCGTTTTCATCGTTTTATTCGCAAAGTCAAGCGTTGCATCAAATTTTACAGGTTGTGTAATGCCTTTAATTGTCAAATCGGCTTCTGCACGAATTTTATCCGATTGTAGATAATTTACACGTGTTATGACCAAAGTTGCAGTAGGAAACTTTACAACTTCAAAAAAATCAGGATCTTTCAAATGTTCAGTTAAACCTTTATTTCCTTCTTCTTCCATGTCTGTCGCTTCCAACGTATGTAAATCAATAGTAAAACTTCCGCCAGTTATTTTATCGTTAGTTTTTGAAAAAAAGCCATCTTTAAATTTCACAAATCCATAATGACCATTAAAATAAAAGCTATAATCGCACGACCATTTTATTTCACTTTTCTTCGTATCAATAGGAAGAACATCTTGTGCATACATTTGTGTGAAAAATAAAATAGCAAGACATGTACATAATTTTTTCATCTGTTTCGTTTTTAAGATTAATTTCGTCTCAAAACTAGCGGGAACACGGCGTGAAAAATGTCAAAAAAGTGTAAAAGAAGTGTCAACAGTTGTAAAAAGTCGCGAAATTGTATGTTATTTACCCGATAATCGAGCTATAAATGCTTTGACTTGTCTCAGTTTGTTATATTAAATTTTATAAAAAATATCTTGTGGAAGTATTCCAAAGCAACGGATGTATGTTATGAACAAAAAACGAATCTATCTATATAGTGTATTGATCGTGATTGGATTATTGATTTGGCAATTTTCAAAACCAACCAAAGCACACAAGCAATTTTCTGAAAAGGTAAAAATTGCTTTACGCGATGCAGGAAACAAATTATTATTGTCTGAAAAAGATAGTACATCTTTGATTTTACCCGTAAAAGAAATTGGCAATTCTAAATATGAACTTTCCTTTCAAAGTCAGCTTACTTTTGAACCCACGAGTTTGGTAAGTATTGTAGAAAACAGTTTTCAAAAAGCGGCACTGCCTGGTCAATATCGTGTTGAGGTAATTCAATGTAAAGATGGAGAAGTAGGTTATAGTTATCAAATGACGCGATCTGAAGAAACGACTATCATTCCGTGTAACGGTCGTGTGTTGCCTAAAAATTGCTACACGGTTCAAGTTCGATTTACCGAAATAAAAACGGCGTATACGAATATTTCTACGTTTTTATATGGTTTTATTATTATGATTTTCATTGTGATGGAATTGTTCTTTCTTAGAAAAAAAACTGTAGAAATTCTTCCTGAAAATGATGAAACTTACGCGCAATTGGGCAGTTTCCAATTTTATCCTGATCAGAATAAACTCATCAAAGAAGCAACAGAGATTAGTTTATCGAAGAAAGAATGTGAATTGCTGAAGATTTTCATTGCAAACCCGAATCAAATAGTCACCCGAGACGAATTGACCAAAAAAGTTTGGGAAGACAATGGTGTTATTGTCGGAAGAAGCTTAGATACGTACATTTCTAAAATCCGTAAAAAACTCAAAGAAGACGACGCTATTAAATTGACTAATGTTCACGGAGTTGGCTACAAATTGGAGATTTAGTGTTTAAATTCTATATGTACAACGATCTAACAATCTTACATTATTTCTCAGTTTGATGTGAAGCTGAATCAAGTTCAGCTTGATGGAATTTATTCTTATAAAATACTTTTCTAGCAATTGAAAAAGAATTGAATGTTTTACGATCTAACTAACCAAAAGGCAAAGCCGAGTCCAAAAATCCAACAGGCAAAGCCGATCTAACAGCGAAGCGCTCCAAATTAAAATTTCACATTCAACAATTCGCCACTAATTTGTAAGACAGTTAATTCAGATAATTTTGCGTTGTATTTTGCTTGATTTCTGCTAAGTTCCGCATTTAATAAATTCAATTGTGCTTGGCGAAATTCAATAGAGTTTACTTGTCCAATTTTGAACTTTTCTTTAGTTCGATCAAAATTATTTTTAGCCGTTGCAATGTTTTCCTCTTGCAATTCATAAATCAACAATTTATTTTGATAATCGTCCCAAGCATTGTTAAAATTACGTTCCAAATCGATCATCACTTGCTCTTTTTGAAGCTGTTGGTTTTCAAGCGCAATCTTAGCATTTTTAACACGTGTTATGGTGCTGCCACCATCAAACAAATTCCAAGTTAAATTGATACCGCCTGATAATCCAGTATTGGTAGATACTGCAACGAAAGCTGCGGCATTGTTATTATTCTGATTCCAGCCGTAACTTCCTGTTAAACCAACAGTTGGTAAGTATTGTGAACGATTCGTTTTTACATCTAACGAACTGATACTGATGTTTTTTTCAATCTGTAGCAACGAAATATTATTCACTTTTGTCTTTTCCCATAAATCATCTTTTGTAATCTGAACTAAAAATGAAATGTCTGTGTCTACATCAAATGCTTCCGACAGTTTATTACCCAAAATCACATTCAAATCACGTTTTGTGTTAATAAGTTGTTGTTCCGTATTTACAATATTAATACTGTCATTATTGATATCAACTTGCGCGTTTAAAACATCTAATTTTGTATTCTGACCATATTCAAATTGATAGGAGGAACGCGTCAAACGATCTTTAGAAATCGCAAACGTTTCTAGAATTGCTTTGTTGTTTTCCGAAAGTTGTGCTACCGAATAATACACTGAGAATAGTTGTAATAAAGTGTTTTCAATAGTTTCACGCGCTTCCAATTCAGACAATTGATATTGCTCTTTTAAGCGTCTGTAATTGTACAAACGACCCAAACCGTCAAACAAAGTGTAATTTAAGTTTACCGAAGCATTGTAGCGTGAACTTTCGGCACCATTTAAAACGGTTGAATTTCCATTGGAAAATTCGGCTTCCGTATTGTCCAAATTATAAGTTGCTCCAGCATTTCCTGTCAAAGTTGGCAAATATCCAGAGTTTAAAACACTTGTATTGTTTTTGGCAACTTCAACGGTATTATTGGCAATTTGAATTCCGTAATTGTGCGACAATGTTAATTCAATAGCTTCTTCGGGAGTTACTATTTTTTGCGCATTCGCGAAGATTGCGAACAAAACTAACACATATGTGATGTAATATTTAGTGTTCATCTGCTTCGTTTTCAGTAGTTTCATTAGGTATATATACAGGTTCAACTTCCTTGATTGGCGGTCGTACAGGTTGAATTTCCTTTTGTTTCAATTGTTGCAATTCATGATTGCGTTCTCTTACCACACGTTCTACTTCTTCCTTAGAAATATCTCGGTTGTAATACAACCATTTTCCATGTTGTTTGATATAATTACTAAACGATAAGAAAATCGGCAATACAATTAAGGTTAACACGGTAGCAAACCCAATTCCGTATGCAATGGAAACCGCCATCGGAATTAAAAATTGTGCTTGTCTGCTTTCTTCCAAAATTAATGGTGCCAATCCTGCAACCGTTGTAATTGAGGTTAAGAAAATAGCTCTAAAACGCGAACGACCAGCTTCGTACAACGCTTCGTCAAACAGCATTCCTTCGCGTAAATTGTTGTTAAATTTCCCGATAAGCACCAATCCGTCGTTGACCATAATTCCGATTAAAGCGATAATTCCTAACATGGATAGAATATTCAGTGGAAAATCGTGAATCCAATGTCCCCAAGCTACGGCTGGCAAACTCAACGGAATTAGCAATAAAAGTAATAGCGGTTGACTGTAACTTCTAAAGGTAAATGCAATCACAATGTAGATTAAAATTAATACAGTGATACCAACAGGTGCTAAGGAATCGAACAATTTGTTACGTTCTCTGTTTTGTCCTTCGTAGGAAGGTGTTACAGTTGGATAACGTGATAAAATTTCAGGCATAATTTCGTTTTGAAGCTCTGCCATAATATCGGTTGGACTCGTTTTTTTAGTGTCTTTTATATCTGCCGAAACCTGAATTTCTCTTCTTCCTTCCAAATGATTTATTGCCACTTCACCACGATCGATGCTGTAACTTGCAATTTCTTTCAAAGGAACGCGTTGTCCACTTGGCGTTACGATGCGCATATTGTCCAAACTACTTATAGAAGAACGATTGGGTCTATCGTACCGAACCCACACACGAATTTCATCTTGTCCTCGCTGAAAACGTTGTGCTTGTGCACCAAAAAATGCGGCACGTACTTGCGACATTACGGTGCGTAAATTTAAACCTAACGCATACGCACTTTCATTGAGTTCTAAACGAATTTCTTTAATTCCCGCAGGATCTGTATCGGTAACATCTTTTAGTAAAATATTGTTTTCTAAGACTTGTTTCAGCTCTGTTTTTACGGCTTTTAGTTCGGCAATATTATTTCCTAATAAGGAAACTGAAACAGGAAGTCCACCAAAATTTCCGCCACTTCCGTAGACTAAACTTTCAATACCAATTACAGGACCAACTGCGTTTTTGATTCGGTTTGATACAATATTGGACGTAATTGCATTTGGACGTTCTTCTCCAGGTAATAAGTTGATTTCCAGTGAAGCAGTTGCCGAACCTGGTCCAACTTTTCGAATCATATTTTCAACCAAATATTTATCTGCGTCAGCGCCAATGTATTCGTCGTTAATTTCTTTTGTAACAATTTTTGCAGTTTCTTCAATGTAGGAAATGATACTATCGGTCACGTTTTCGTTGGTACCATTTGGCATGTTGAGCGTAATGGTGACTCTATCGCTGGCAATTCTTGGGAAAAACGCACCTCTAATGATTCCTGCTTCAAAGCTTGATTTGGTCAAAATTAAAAAGACAATGAAGAACGAAAACATTAAAAATTTGTATTTCAACGCAAATCGCAATGTGGGACTGTATACTTTATCGCGCAACCAACTCATGATGAAATCACCAAATTTATTAACGTATCGTAATTTGGAGAAAAGTCTTGGAAAAAAACCTTCTGGTTCTTTGTTTTCTGCACGCAATGCTTTGGAATGTGCTAAATGCGCAGGTAAAATAATCAAAGCTTCAATTAGTGAAACCAATAACGTAAGCATTACCACAACGGAAACTTCGCCAAAAAATTCGCCAATTCGTCCATCTAAAAACAGGAAAATACTAAAGGCTAAAATAGTCGTTGCAATGGCAGAAATAATGGCTGGTAATACTTCCATAACACCATCAATAGCCGCTTCTTCAGGTGATTTTCCTTTTTCGTATTGTTGGTAAATATTTTCAGCAATTACAATTCCATCATCTACCAAAATACCAATTACGATAATCATTCCGAAAAGGGACAATACATTAATGGTAATGTTAAAATAGCCTGCAAACATAAACATTCCCAAAAAGGCGACAGGCAAACCAAAAGCTACCCAAAATGCCAAACGTGTGTTTAGAAATATTGATAAGAATATCAGTACGAGAATCATTCCGATAATCGCGTTTTCGGTTAGCAATTCGGTACGTTGTACCAACGTTGTAGATCGATCGCCGACTACATTTAGTTGTACATTGTCGTACTTTTGATTGAACTCTGTAATGTATTCTTTTACATTTTCTGCGGAAGAAATTAAATCTTCCGAGTTGGTACTTGTAATACTTATATTTATGGAAAGATTGCCGTTAAAATAGTTTGCATTTGGTGTTTCTGAAAACCGATCGCGAACGGTAGCAACATCTTTTAAACGAATAATTCTACCTGAAGCATCTGATTTTACAACCAAATTAGACAATTCATCAGCATAGTACGATCGTGCGTTGGCGCGAATGAGATATTCTTCTGCGTCTGTTTTTATGGTTCCTCCAGTGGTAATTAAACTTGCTTCGTTGATGGCTTGCGAAACTTCGGTAAACGATAAATTGTATGCTAACAAATTGGTTTCATTGATGGCAACTTCTATTTCTTCATCAGGATAGCCTGAAATATTAATTTGCGAAATTCCATCAATAGCGCGCAAATCGTTTTCAACTTGTCGCCCAATTTGCTTTAAAGTTGCTAACGGAATTTTATTGCCACTTATGGCAAACGAAATTGTTTCACGAACGGCTTCACGTTTGGCAACAACCAACGGTTCCATTCCTGTGGGAAATGTAGGCACACGATCGACGGCGTTTTTTATTTCCAACAGCATAAAGTCAATATCTTTGCCTTTTTCGATCTCAATATTGATGGTTCCGCTATTTTCATTCGATGTTGAGGTCACACGTTCCACGCCATTTAGACCTTTTAGATTGTCTTCTATTTTGAGTACAATTCCTTCTTCAATTTCTTGTGGAGAAGCGCCAGGATAGGCAATACTAATTGTAACATTTTTAGAATCGACTAGTGGAAAAAAGGACGAATTTAGCGTGTACGCTCCATAAAAACCGAACGCCACAAACATGAGGACTACGATATTTACAGCAACACTATGCTTTATAAAGTAAGCAATAATTTTTCTCATGACTTACTTTGTTTTGTTAGATTGGAAAGGTTTTACCATCATTCCAGCATACGCGCCAGGAACAGGTTTTGATAAAATAATAGTTCCATCAGGAATATTTTTTAAAACGACTTTGGTGTCTGAAAAATATACTGGTTTTACATCAATAACATCTAAAATGCTATCTCTAACAATAAAAATTTGATCATTATCCAATACTAAACTTCTGTTGACTTCAATAGCGTCTGCTTCTTCTTTCGCATTTAAATTAGCTTCCAAGTACATTCCTTCTCGCAATGCATCATCTTTTACTTCAATAAATGCGGTAATTGTTTGTGTTGTTTGATCAATATTTCCGTTTACACGCGAAACGACACCTGAAAACGTTTGTGTTTTTTCCAGATTATTCAGTATTACTTTTTCGCCAACTTTCAACAGGCTTGCATATTTTTTACTCAAGGCAACTTCCATTTCATAGATTGAAGTGTCAATGAACTCGCCTAATTTTTGTCCGTTTCTAACCAAAGAACCTTCTGTAACCAACGCTTCCGTTAAAATTCCTGAAAAAGGAGCGCTAATGGTGTATTTTGCCAAACGTTGTTCTAAATTTTTCACATTGTAATAATTGGTGACAATATTTCGTCCTGTAATGAAATATTTTTCTTTTTCAGAAGTCATTTCAGGTAATTTCGGCGTGGTTTTATTCAGATCGAAACTGGTAAGGTAGTTTTGCCATTTTTGATATATTTCTGGGAAATCTAAGCGCAAATCGGGCATAATGGCCGCGATAGAATTGTACAAATTACTTTTAGACGATTGTACACCTGCATAATATTCGGCGGCATCAATACGAATGAGTGTTTCTCCTCTTCTAAAAGTTTGTCCAGGCTTAAATAGTTTTCTACCTGCTTTGAAAATTCCTTGAACTTCCGAAAATAGTTCTACTCTGCGTTTTGCTACCAAGCTTCCATTGGCTGGAATAATAATAGGAATAGTCGTATTCTGAACCGTATCTGTAAACACAGTTTTCACTACCTTTTCTGCAACAGGTCTTAGTTTCTTTTTACTATTTGCAAGGATATTTCCAAAGTAAATGGCGCCTACAATAAGTAATGCTCCAAGAACCGAAAGTACAATATTTCGCATTTTGGGAAGGATATTTTAGATGGTTATCCTGCAAATTTATCTATTCCATTCTTTTAAAACTCTTAAAAAAACCTTAATATCCTAAACTACGTATATATTAGTGAAGATGTAATGGCATGTTTTTTTGATTCATCCATTTTAAATAATAGTATAAGAACAATGTAAAAATAGCGTTACTAAACTGTAAGGATGTAAAAAATCCTTTTGTGAAATTAAATTTAGTTTTTATATTGGATTTTGTAATAAGTAGGCAGAAAAAATACGAAAATACTTGCTTGGTCGAAGATTTTTGTCGTTTTGTAGATTATTTATGAATGATATGTCGTAAAATCTTTTGTCAAATCTTATAATTTTTTACTTTTACACCGTTATGGCACAAATAAATAAAAAGACCCTGTTGTGTTTAGTTGTATTAGCAGTCGCTTTTTTAACTGAAACACACGCCCAAATCACGCCTCCACCGCCAGGACCACCAGCACCTCCGGGATTCCCGATTGATGCAGGCCTTGTTGGTGTACTTGCAGCTGGACTTTTGTATGGTATACGGAAAAAAGTGAAAGGTAATTAACTTCTATAGCCCCTGAAGTCTTGCTACATATTTCCCTATGACATCAAATTCCAAATTTACTACTGAACCAACGTTGAAATATTGAAACGTTGTATGTTCGTATGTATACGGTATGATGGCAACTGAAAATGCGTTTCTCTCAGAATTTACAACTGTTAAACTTGTTCCATTCACGGTAATAGAACCTTTTTCTATGGTAATATTATGTAATGATGAATCGTATTCAAAAGTAAAATACCAACTTCCGTGACTTTCTTTAATTGCTGTACATGTTCCTACTTGATCTACATGTCCTTGTACAATATGACCGTCTAATCGATCGCCCAATTTCATCGCACGTTCCAAATTTACCCGATCATTTATACGCCATGTGTTCAAATTTGTTTTCTCTAACGTCTCCTGAATTGCCGTAACGACATACGTGTTTTTTTCAAGATTTCTTTCTACAACAGTCAAGCAAACACCGTTGTGAGCAACACTTTGATCAATTTTCAATTCTGGCGTTAATGTGCTTTGAATTGTAATGTGAAGGTTTTCTTTTTCTTTTTCAAGATGCGTGATCACACCTAATTCTTCAATAATCCCTGTAAACATGTATTTATTTCGTTAAATTTGCATGTAAAATTAAGAAATAAAAGTCTGAATACTTAGATGAAGAAAGAGGAAAAAATAAAAGTAGGGATTTCAGTTGGAGATTTAAATGGTATCGGAACAGAGGTAATTCTGAAGACATTCCAAGACAATAGAATGTTAGAATTGTGTACGCCTGTTATTTTTGGTTCCACTAAAATTTTATCATTTCAGAAAAAGCAGTTCAATATACATACCAATTTTCACGGAGTTCCAAGTGCCGATAAAGCACAACACGGAAAAATAAATGTGGTCAATATTTCCAAAGATCAAATTAATATTGAATATGGAAAATCGTCAGAAGCCATTGGGCAATTTGCTATAAAATCATTTGTGTCAGCTACAAACGCGTTAAAAGAAGGAACTATTGATGTGTTGGTAACAGCTCCTATAAATAAACACAATGTTCAGTCGGAAGAATTTAAATTCCCAGGACATACAGATTATTTAGGCGAAAATTTAGAAGGCGACAGCTTAATGTTAATGGTCAACGGATCGTTACGCGTTGGTTTACTCACAGATCATGTTGCTGTAAAAGATGTTTCTGAAGCCATTACACCTGAACTCATAGAGAAAAAGGTACACATTATATACAACACCTTAAAACAAGACTTTGGAATTAGCAAACCGAAAATTGCAGTGTTAGGGATCAATCCGCATGTAGGCGATAATGGAGTTATTGGTGTAGAAGATGATGAGATTTTGAAACCAACGTTAGAAAAAATAAAAAATGAGGGCAAATTAGTTTTTGGACCATATGCTGCTGATAGCTTCTTTGCTTCGAGCAATTACAAAAACTTTGACGCCATTTTAGCAGCATACCACGATCAAGGCTTAATTCCGTTTAAAACGCTTTCATTTGGACAAGGTGTTAACTTTACGGCTGGACTCAATAAAGTGCGTACTTCGCCAGATCATGGAACGGCATACGAAATTGCTGGAAAAAACAAAGCAGATCACAACTCATTCAAGGAAGCGGTATTCACTGGAATACAGATTTTTAGAAGCAGAAGTGAATATCAAGAAATCGCAAAAAATCCTTTAAAAAAGCAGCCTAGCAAGATATAAACAAAAAAATGTTAACAACTTAACGTTGGTTTAAAAAAATTTATATCTTTGCACGCTCGAAACTGATGTTTAAGATGATGGAACTAAAGGACTTTAACATTCCTTTTATAGGATTAAAAGAAGGAAAGCACCAGTTTGAATATCAAATTGATAATTCGTTCTTTGAACTTTTTAACTATGATGAATTCAACGAAACTGCGATTACTGCAACGTTAGAATTTCACAAAAAAGCAACCATGCTTGAGCTAACGTTCAATGCAACGGGAACTGTGACTGTAAATTGTGATGTTACGAACGAGCCGTTTGGGCAAGCTGTTGAAGGAAATTTGAATCTAATTGTGAAATTCGGCAACGAATACAATGATGAAAATGAAGAAATTCTCATTGTACCACATGGAGAATATGAAATCAATGTTGCACAATATATATATGAAATGATTGTGTTGGCAGTTCCTTCAAAACGAATTCATCCTGGAATAGAAGACGGTACATTACAGTCGGACATCCTAGAAAAGTTAGAAGAATTACAACCTGGTACAGAAAAAAAAGAAACTGAAGAGGAAATAGATCCTCGTTGGAATACATTAAAGAAACTATTAACGGATAATAAATAAGATAGAAAATGGCACATCCTAAGAGAAAAATCTCGAAAACAAGAAGAGATAAGAGAAGAACACATTACAAAGCATCAGTTCCTCAAATCGCTACGTGCCCAACTACTGGTGAAGCACACTTATATCACAGAGCTCACTGGCACGAAGGAAAATTATATTACAGAGGAAAAGTATTAATTGACAATACAGTAGAAGAAAACGTAGCATAACTTGATAAATTGCTATAGTGATAAAAGCTCTCACTTTTGTGGGAGTTTTTTATTTGTTCAAATTTTTTTGTTAAAAATGTAAAAACGATATATTTTGCCGATATTATCGCAGAATTTTAGTAATTTCGTTTAGTTTTTAATGAATTTTTGTTAAAAAGCAAAAAAAACCAACGTTAAGGTATGACCAAAATTACAGCAGCAATAACAGCTGTAGGAGCATATGTTCCTGAATATGTATTAACCAACAAGATACTTGAAACAATGGTTGATACTAACGATGAGTGGATCACAACTCGAACAGGTATCAAAGAACGTCGAATTCTTAAAAAAGAAGGAGAAGGCACCTCATACTTGGCTATCAAAGCCGCAGAAGACCTTATTGCTAAGAAAAACTTAGATCCCAAAGAAATAGATTTAGTTATTGTCGCTACCGCAACTCCAGACATGCCTGTAGCTTCAACTGCTGTGTATACGGCTAGTAAAATTGGAGCAACCAACGCGTTTGCCTTTGATTTGCAAGCTGCATGCTCAAGTTTCTTGTATGGAATGTCAACTGCCGCAAGCTATGTACAATCGGGTCGTTATAAAAAAGTACTTTTAATTGGAGCCGATAAAATGTCTTCTATCATTGATTATGAAGACAGAGCAACTTGTATTATATTTGGAGATGGAGCTGGCGCAGTATTATTTGAGCCAAATGAAGAAGGATTAGGATTGCAAGATGAACTTTTAAGAAGTGACGGAATCGGTAGAGATTTCCTAAAAATAGATGCCGGTGGATCTATCTTACCAGCATCAACAACAACCGTTGAAAATAAACAGCATACTGTTTTCCAAGATGGAAAAACAGTTTTTAAATTCGCAGTATCTAACATGGCAGATGTGAGTGCCAAAATCATGGAAGATAACAACCTGACGAATGAAGACGTACAATGGCTAGTACCACACCAAGCCAATAAACGTATCATTGACGCCACAGCAAGGCGAATGGGCGTAGATGAAAGTAAAGTAATGGTAAACATACAGCGTTATGGAAATACAACTTCCGGAACGCTCCCTTTGTGTTTACACGATTATGAAAAACAACTCAAAAAAGGAGATAACCTTGTATTTGCTGCCTTTGGTGGTGGATTTACTTGGGGAGCTATCTACCTAAAATGGGCATATAACTCAAACTAGAAAACGACTAAAACCTATCTCATGGATTTAAAAGAAATTCAAAACTTAATTAAATTCGTAGCTAAATCTGGTGCAAGTGAAGTAAAACTTGAAATGGACGACGTAAAAATCACCATTAAAACCGGAGAAGCTAAAGGCGAAACAACAACTGTAGTGCAACAAATTCCAATGGCTGGAATTCCACAAGCAGCCGCTCCTGTAGCTCCCGTAGCTCCATCAGCAGCAACTCCACCAGCCGAAACATCTGCAGCGTCAGACGATAATGCAAAATACATTACTATAAAATCTCCAATTATTGGTACTTTCTATAGAAAACCATCTCCAGACAAACCCGTTTTTGTTGAAGTTGGCGATACCATCTCAGAAGGAAGCGTTTTATGTGTAATTGAAGCTATGAAACTTTTCAACGAAATTGAATCAGAAGTTTCAGGAAAAATAGTGAAAGTCTTAGTAGATGACTCTTCACCAGTAGAATTTGATCAACCATTATTCTTGGTAGATCCATCATAAGGAATTTTAAAATAACACTACACACGTACGAAGCAATTCGAAACGATGCAATAGTGAATGATTTAAATTTCAAAATTTAAAATTTCAAAAGATGTTCAAAAAAATATTAGTTGCAAATAGAGGGGAAATAGCACTAAGAGTTATTAGAACCTGCAAAGAAATGGGTATCAAAACAGTTGCTGTATATTCTAAAGCAGATGTGGATAGCCTACATGTACGTTTTGCCGATGAAGCGGTTTGTATTGGACCAGCGCCAAGTAGTGAATCGTACTTAAAAATGGCAAACATTATTGCTGCTGCAGAAATTACAAATGCAGACGCCATTCATCCAGGATACGGATTCTTATCTGAAAATGCCAAATTCTCAAAAATCTGTGAAGAACACGATATCAAATTCATTGGCGCTTCTGCCGAAATGATTGATAAAATGGGAGACAAAGCTTCTGCAAAAGCTACGATGAAAGCTGCAGGTGTTCCTTGTGTACCAGGAAGTGAAGGAATCATTGAAGATTTTGAAGAGTGTGAAAAACTAGCCGTAGAAACAGGATATCCTGTCATGCTAAAAGCAACTGCTGGTGGTGGTGGAAAAGGAATGCGTGCCGTTTGGAAACCAGAAGATTTAAAAGATGCTTGGGATTCTGCTCGACAAGAATCAAAAGCCGCTTTTGGAAATGATGACATGTACATGGAAAAACTGATTGAAGAACCAAGACACATTGAAATTCAGGTAGTTGGAGACTCTTCAGGAAAAGCATGCCACTTGTCAGAACGTGATTGTTCTGTACAACGTCGTCACCAAAAATTAACAGAAGAAGTACCTTCTCCATTCATGACAGACGATTTACGTGCACGTATGGGAGAAGCTGCTGTAAAAGCTGCTGAATTCATCAAGTATGAAGGTGCCGGAACAGTTGAATTCTTAGTGGATAAGCACAGAAATTTCTATTTCATGGAAATGAATACACGTATTCAAGTTGAACACCCAATTACAGAACAAGTAATTGATTTCGATTTAATTCGTGAACAAATATTAGTCGCGTCAGGTGTGCCAATTTCTGGTAAAAACTATACGCCAAACTTACACTCTATTGAATGTAGAATTAACGCAGAAGATCCGTTTAATAACTTTAGACCTTCTCCAGGAAGAATTACTACTTTACACGCGCCAGGCGGACACGGAGTTCGTTTAGATACGCATGTATATGCTGGATATTCAATTCCGCCAAACTACGATTCAATGATTGCAAAGTTGATTACAACAGCGCAAACTCGTGAAGAAGCGATCAATAAAATGAAACGTGCGTTAGATGAGTTCGTAATTGAAGGAATTAAAACTACGATTCCTTTCCACAGACAATTGATGGATCATCCTGATTATGTAGCTGGAAACTACACTACAAAATTCATGGAAGATTTTGAAATGCAACCAGAAGAAGAATAGATTATTCTATATATATCAAAAAAGCTCTTTAAATTTTAAGGAGCTTTTTTTTATGACCTTTCCTGAGATTTGTGTCAAACAGCATTTACACAAGAATTCAAAAGAAATCATTAATTGTATACTTGCTTCAAAAAGAGCATAGGTTTGATTATATTGAAGCCAAAATGAATATGTATTATGAATTTGAGCTTTTGGGAATATAAAACTTGGTTGACCGATGTCGATTTCACAATTGTGGGAAGCGGTATTGTGGGACTCAATTGTGCATTGCAACTTCGAAAGCAATATCCAACAGCAAAAATTATCGTGTTAGAGAAAGGAATTTTGCCACAAGGTGCCAGTACAAAAAATGCTGGTTTTGCTTGTTTTGGAAGCCTTTCGGAGATTTTAGATGATCTTGCCACACATTCGGAACAAGAAGTGTTAGAACTCATCAAAAGACGCTGTAGCGGATTGCAATTGCTGCGTGAAACACTTGGCGATGATACGATTGATTATCAAGCATTAGGTGGTTTTGAATTGTTTACACAAGAAGATGCAGCGTTGTATGAAAATTGTTTATCTAAAAAAGAAAGCATCAACCAATTGCTGAAACCAATTTTTCAAGAAGCTGTATTTAGTGAAGTTTCCAATACATTTCAGTTTAAAAACATTCAACAAACCTATATTTTCAATCAGTTTGAAGGACAACTAGATACAGGAAAAATGATGCATGCTTTGTTGCAAAAAGTGCTATCAAACAATATTCAGATTTTAAATTCGATTACGGTAGAAAACTTTACAGAAAACGGAAATACAGTACATGTTGAAACCAATCATTTTGACTTTCATACCAAAAAATTATTAATTGCTACCAACGGTTTTGCGTCACAATTGCTGCAGGAAAATGTAAAACCAGCACGCGCGCAAGTGTTGATTACTAAGCCAATTCCTGATTTACACATCAAAGGAACGTTTCACTTGGATAAAGGTTATTATTATTTTAGAAATATTGACAATCGAATTTTATTTGGTGGCGGACGAAATTTGGATTTTCAAGCCGAAGAAACAACCGAATTTGCTCAAACCGAGTTAATTCAACAAAAGCTTGAAGCACTTTTAAAAACAACCATTTTGCCCAATACTTCTTTTGAAATTGCACATCGCTGGAGCGGAATTATGGGCGTTGGAAATCAGAAAAAAGCCATTGTAAAACCACTTTCAAATCATGTGTATTGCGGCGTTCGCTTAGGCGGAATGGGCGTTGCGATTGGTAGTTTGGTTGGAAAAGAATTAGCACAATTGGTATGAATGTAAAAGAAGAATTATACAACGAATGTTTGGCAATTGTAAACGAGCGTCAAGCGAATATTCAACGGAATTTTTCAAGTATTCAGGAAGCCATGTTGTCTGAAACGAAAAGTTCGGCTGGCGACAAGCATGAAACGGGCAGAGCCATGTTGCAATTGGAACGTGAAAAGTTGGGCAATCAGTTGGCGGAAATTCAGAAAGTAAAAGAAATTCTTTTTAAAATTGATCAAACAGCACAAGTTTTCCAAGGTTGTTTGGGCAGCGTTGTATATACATCGCAAGCCAATTATTTTATCTCGGTAAGTGTTGGCGAAATTATGGTTCACAACGAGAAATTCTACGCCATTGCCACCAATACGCCCATTGGGAAATTATTACTTGGTAAAAAAGTGGGCGATACGATTACCTTTAGAAATCAGTCTTTTGTGATTGAAAAGATTGTTTAGATTTGTCATTCCTGCGTAGGCAGGAATCTAGACTCGCTTTGCTCTTAGATGTTTTGACAATTAGATTTTTGGATACTTCATGTGAAGCTGAACTTGATGCAGCTTCACATCACAGTGATAAATAATGTAAGATTGTTAGACTGGTTCGCTGTTAGATCGGCTTTGCCTTTTAGAAGGTTGGATTCTAAAATATTCAACTCTTTTTAAATTACTCGAAAAGTATCTTATAAGAATAAAATTTGTACGTCCCTGATATGTGTTGACCACTTT